>NZ_VENP01000064.1 GCF_006351005.1 Miniimonas arenae
TGCCGCGCGTGCCGACGTCTTCCGCCCCACCTGTGCCGGCCGGGTCGCCGGTTCCGGCAACGTCGCGGCCACGGGCGCCGATGCTGCTGCTGCTGGTGTCGGGCAGGAGGGTGGGGCGGGGCAGGGTGCCGGCGTGGTCGACGAGCACGCCGTGGCCGGGTGGGGTGGTGGCGTGTTCGAGGGCGGCGGCGAGGTGGAGCTGCAGGCGGGTCAGGCGTCGGGTGGTGGTCTCGATGAGCTCGGCGAGGTGGAGGGTGAGTTCGGTGGTGGAGGCGGTGAGGGTCTCGTGCTCGACGATGCTTTCGAGGGTGGTCAGGGCAGCGTCCAGGTCGGCCTGCGCGTGGTGCGCGGGGTCGATCAGGACGGGTGCGGCCATGCCCCGAGTCTAAGATACGAATGTGCGACCTACAAGCCCTGACCTGCACGACCATATCCACAAGCCCACCCGAACACGCGACACGGCAGCCACCTGGGGACAACCGGCGCGGCGCTCCGAGCGACGGCGGACGCGGGGCTGCTTGAGCGTTGGCCGCCGAGCGTCACGCGCCGAGCGTCACCCGCCGAGCGTCACGCGCCGAGCGTCACCCGCCGAGCGTCGCCGTGAGCGTCCCGCGCCACGGCAGCGCCCGTCGCACCGCCTCCACCGGCACCTCCCCGTACACGTGCGGGAAGCGCTGCGAGGTCTGGTCGCGCGGATCCCCGGGCTCGAGTACGCACGCGATGCCCTCGCCCGCGAGCACGTCGGCGTCGATCTCGAGGGCTACGGCACCCTCACTGGCGAGATCGGCGTAGAACGCGTTCGCGACGCCGTCCACCTGGTCCGCCGACGACGCGTGCACGAACCCGACGTCCGCGAGCCGCGCCCCGCGGGTCGACATCGCGTAGGCGCCGAGCCGTTGCGCGAGTGCCCAGTCGTCCGCGAGGGCGAGGTGCCACACCGTCCCGCGCACGGGCGCAAGGATTCGCGCCGCCCACCGGCCCGCCGCAGCGGCCGCGAGGAACGGCGAGGCGTCCTCTCCCAGCCCGCGGCCCATCGTCGACAGTCGCACGGGGGAGTCCTCGAGCGCCGCCCGCAGCCCGGTGAGCGCCACAGGGACGAAGCGGTGCCGCCCGATCGGGGTGCACAGGTCGCCGGCGGCGAGCGTGACCTCCCGCTCGAGCTCGCCGTCGTACGCCCCGCGAACGCCATGATCGCCGCCAGCGCCGCCGGCGCCAACGCCAGCGCCGCCGTGCTCGCCCCCGCGCTCACCGTCGGCCTCGCCGTATCCGCCGGCGCCTTCGTCCGCGAGCCCCGCCGCCGTCGGCACCACGATGTCGGCGACGGCGAGCGCGACCCGGCCGTACGCCGTCGTGGAGTGGTGGGACAGACCGCGGTGCCGGCCGCGCGCGTCGGCCGCGGAGACCCGCAGGGAGGCGACGGGACGCCCCCCGAGCACGGCCGCCGCGTTGACCGCCTCACCCGCCGCGACCCCGGAGAACCCCCAGCGCGTGCCGGTGCCGAGGTTGCCCGGCCCCTGCGTCACGACGGCGACGTCCGCCCCGAGCACGAGCCGCGCCGCGAGGAGCCCGGTGTGCAGCGTGACCGCCTCGAGGTCGCCGCCGAACGCCTGCCCCACGGTCACGGTCCCGGCGATCCAGCCCGCCTCGCGCAAGCCGGCCGCGGCGCGGGAGAACCAGGCGGGCAGCGCGCCGCCGTCGGTCATCACGTACGCGACGCGCGGCACCGGCAGGCCGAGCGCCGCGGCCTCGGAACGCAGGCCGGCCACGATCGCGGGCAGCGCGGAGTGCAGGTCGGCGACGACGACGGGCATCCCGGCGAGGTCGTCGGCCTCACGCAGCGTCTCGTGGTCGGGCGACTCCTGCTCGTCCACGCCGAGCACGAGCGGCTGCAGCGGGGTGTAGCGCGCCTTGACGAGGTGGCCCGGCCCGGCCGGCGGATCCGCGGGCAGCGCGTCCGGCAGCGCCGCGACCAGCGCGTAGCCGCCCGTGCCGAGCCCTCGCGCGAGCGCCGAGCACGTGAGCGTGACCCGGTCCCCGACGGCGGGCGTCCCCACGAGCGCGGTGTACGCGAGCGCCCGGACCTCGGCCCCAGCGGCGAGCGCCGGCGTTTCGGCGGCGGGCGCAGACGCACCGGCGGCGGGCGCAGACGCCCCGGCTGCCGACGAAGACGGCTCGGAGGACCCCGCGGTGATCCTCGCGCGGACCTCCTGCACGCCCGGCCAGGCCGGCCCCAGGGACTCGACGACGGCGTCGCGCCAGATGATCATCCCCCCACACTAGGCTGGGCCCGATGTCCGAACAGGTGCCCGCGGCCGAGCGGCTGCTCGATCTCGTCATCGCGCTGACGCACACCAACCACCGCATGACGAAGGCGGACATCCGCGCGCGCGTGAACGGGTACGGCGCCGCCAACGACCGCACGTTCGAGCGGATGTTCGAGCGCGACAAGACCGCGCTGCGCGAGGCCGGGATCCCGCTCGTGACCGTCGTCGACGACGCGCACGGTGACGACATCGGCTACCGCATCGACCTCGACGGCTACACCATGCCCGAGCTCGGCCTCACGCCCGAGGAGATCGGCATCCTCAGCGTCGCCGCGCAGGTGTGGCAGGGCGCCGACCTCGACGCGCGCGCCCGCCGCGGTCTCGTCAAGCTCAACGCCGTCGCGCCCGGCGCCTCGGCCGACCTCGCCGGTCACGTGCTCCGCGTCCCGCCCCCCGAGGCGTCCTTCGACGCTCTCCTCGAGGCGGTGCACCGCCGCCGCCTCGTCACCTTCGACTACCGCGCCGCGAGCTCGGGCACCACGTCGCGCCGCCGGGTCGAGCCCTGGCGGCTGCTCGTGCGCGAGGGCGCCTGGTACCTCCAGGCATGGGACACCGCGCGCGACGCCGAGCGACAGTTCCGTCTCTCCCGCGTCGTCGGCGCGGTGACGGTGACGGACGAGCCGGCCAGGCACGACGTCGGCGAGCCGCCGCTCGAGGCAGGCGAGGCGGGCGTCGCGACCCTGCTCGTGCGCCCCGGTCGCGGCGCTTCCCTGCGCGTGCGTGCGCGCTCGGTCGAGGCCGGAACGGGCCACGACGAGGGCTGGGACGTCCTCCAGCTCCCCGTCGGCGACCTCGAGGACCTCGCGGGTCTCGTCGCCGGGCACACCGACGCCGTGCTCGTGCGCGAGCCCGAGCGCCTCCGCGCGGCGGTCGTGGCGCGGTTGCGCGCCGTCGCGATGCTCGACGGCGAGCCCGCCCCCGGCAGCGCGTCTTCCGCGAGTGACGCGTCGGCAGCGTCCGCGCCCGACGGCGAGCCCGCCCCGCGCAGCGCGGCCTCGGTCAGCGCAGCGCCCGGCGCAGGGGGCACCCGTGGCTGAGACGACGATCGAGCGCGTGAACCGGCTGCTCGCGATGGTGAGCTACCTCGCCGAGCGCGACGCCGTCGGGGTCGCCGAGGTCGCCCGGCACTTCGGCGTGACCGAGGCGCAGGTGCTGCGCGACGTCGAGACGCTGTGGATGTCCGGCACGCCCGGCTACCAGGCCGACGACCTCATCGACTTCAACGGCGACGCCTTCGATGCGAACACGATCGTCCTGACGAACGCGCGTGGCATGGACCGGCCCCTGCGCCTGCAGCCGTCCGAGGCGGTGGCCCTCATCGTGGCGCTGCGCGCCCTCGCGAGCCTGCCCGGGGTGGAGCAGACCGTCGTGCGCTCGGCGCTGGAGAAGCTCACCATGGCCGCGGGTGAGGCCGTCGTCGCGGCCGACGCCGTGAGCGTGGCGCCCGGCGACACGACGGTGGCGGAGCACGTGAGCGGGGTGCTCGCCGTCGTGCGCCAGGCCCTGCGCGACGGCGCACGCCTGCACCTCACCTACGCCGGGGCCTCGGACCAGACCACCGAGCGCGACGTCGACCCGCTGGAGATCTCCTCCGACGGCGAGCACTGGTACGTGCGCGCCTGGTGCCTGCGCGCCGACGACGTGCGTCACTTCCGCCTCGACCGGGTCGTCGCGGTGCAGCCGACGGGCGTGCCCGTCGCGCCGGACCGGCCCGGGACGCGCACCGCGGACTCGGTGCGGCCCAGTGCCCGCCCGCACTCGGTGCGGCTCGAGCTCACGCCGCGCAGCCGCTGGGTCGCCGAGCGCTTCGGCGGGGAGGTGGTCGCCGAGGGCGACGGCCGGATCACGGTGATGCTCGCCGTCGCCGATCCCGCGTGGCTGGACCGGCTCGTGCTCGATCTCGGCCCCGACGTGCTCGCCCTCGACCCGCCCGAGCACGCCGCGCGGGTGGCGGCGCGGGCGCGGGCGGCCCTCGCGCTGTACGGCGCACGTCCCGACGGCGGAGGTTCCTGATGCCCTGGTGGCTCGTGTGGGTGATCCTGGTGGTCGCGGCGCTGGGCGTGTTCGCCTGGATCGGCCTGCGGCTGTGGCGATCGGTGAAGGCGCTGGGGCGGGAGGTCGCCAAGGCCGAGGTCGTGCTCGAGCGCCTCGAGGCGCGTGTGCGCGAGCTCGACGAGCTCGCGGGCGAGGTCGAGGCCATCGCTCCTCAGATCGTGCTGAGCCCGCAGCAGCGCACCGCCCTGCACGAGGTGCGGGCCGGGGTGCGCGCCACGCGTCGGGCGCGGCGTCGGTTCCGGTTCGAGCGCGCCGCCGCCCAGTGGGACGACATCTCGGGCGGCCCCCGCGCCGACGCGCGAGCGGCGGCCGCAGCAGCGGCGGCGCACCCGGCCTCGCCGTCGCCGGCCGCGCTGCCGACCACGGTGATGCCGGCCACCGCCCAGCCCGCCCACCCCGCCCACCCCGACGCGCGCAAGGCCTGACCCGCGTGCGCCTGGGCGTGCTGGTCAACCCGGCCGCCGGGGGCGGCCGCGCGGCCGCGGCCGGCCGCGAGGCCCTCGACCTGCTGGCCGCGAGCGGCCACGAGGTCGTCGACCTCACGGCCCCCGACGCGGCCTCGGCGCGCATTCGGGCGGCGGCGTTCGCCGTCGAGCCCGACGCCGACGCGCTCGTGGCGGTGGGCGGCGACGGCGTGCTCAACCTCGCGGCGAACTGCGTGCTGCAGCACGCCCCGCACCTGCCGGTCGGGCTCGTGCCAGCCGGGACCGGTAACGACACCGCCCGCGCGCTGGGCCTGCCGCGCGGCAACCCCGTCGCCGCCGTCACCCACCTCCTGGGCGCCCTCGGGCGCGATCCCGTGGTCGTCGACGTCGGCGAGATCACGCCCCTGGACGCCGACCCCGCCCGCCGGCGCTGGTTCGTCGGCGTCGCGAGCGCGGGCATCGACGCCGCGGTCAACGCGCGCGCGAACGCGACCGCCTGGCCGCGCGGCAGCGCCCGCTACCTCGTCGCCCTCGCGCGCGAGCTGGTCGCCTTCCGAGGGTTCGACGTCGCCGTCGTGGCCGACGGCGTGGCGCTGCCCGAGAGCGGCACCCTCGTCGCGATCGCCAACGGCGCCCGGATCGGCGGCGGCATGCTCATCGCCCCGGACGCGTCGTGGACCGACGGGATGCTCGACGTCGTGACCGCCCGTACGGTGCCGCGCCGCACCCTGCTCACGGTGTTCCCGCGGGTCTACCGCGGCACGCACGTGGACCACCCGGTGGTGCACGTGACCCGGGCGCGAGAGGTGGAGCTGCGCGTCCCGCACTGGCCGGGACGGGCCGCACCGCCGGTCGTGCACGCCGACGGCGAACCTGTCGGGAACCTGCCGCTGCGTGTCCGCGTGGTGCCGCAGGCGCTGCGGCTGCTCGCCTGACGGCGCGCTTAGGGTGGGAGCATGACCTCGCCCGCCGAGCGGTACGCGGCCTTCGTCCAGCGTCGAGCGCTCGAGACCTCCTCCGGCGGCGCCGCGGACCACCTGCGCCGGTTCGCCGACGAGCTGCCGTTCCCGATGGACGAGTTCCAGCGCGACGCGTGCCAGCACCTCGCCGCGGGCGAGGACGTCCTCGTGGCCGCGCCGACGGGCGCCGGCAAGACCGTGGTGGGGGAGTTCGCCGTCTTCCTCGGCCTCGCCGCGGGACGCAAGGCGTTCTACACGACGCCGATCAAGGCGCTCTCGAACCAGAAGTACCTCGAGCTCGTCCGCGCGCACGGCGCCGAGCGCGTCGGGCTCCTCACGGGCGACGTCAGCATCAACGCGGGCGCCGACGTCGTCGTCATGACCACCGAGGTGCTGCGCAACATGATCTACGCGCGCTCCGACGCGCTGGACGGCCTCGGCTTCGTCGTCATGGACGAGGTGCACTACCTGGCCGATGCCGCGCGCGGCGGGGTGTGGGAGGAGGTCATCCTCCTGCTGCCCGACGACGTCCGGCTCGTCTCGCTCTCGGCGACCGTGTCGAACGCCGAGGAGTTCGGCAGCTGGCTCACGGAGGTCCGGGGCGAGACCGCGGTCGTGGTGTCCGAGCGGCGCCCGGTTCCGCTGTGGCAGCACATGATGGTGCGGCACGAGGTGCTGGACCTCTACACGGCGGCGGTCGACGCCTCCGACCCCGGGCCCAACCCGCCCGTCAACCCCGAGCTCGTCGAGGCGGTGCGCCGCGCCGAGCGCGCGTCGGGACCCGAGGACCGGCGCGGTCGCGGGCAGAACGCCCGGCACCGCGGCCGGCCGGGCAAGACCTCGGGCGGCGCCGGCCGCGGCGGGGTGCGTCCGCCGCGTCGCGACGTCGTGCTGCAGCGCCTCGACGCCGCCGGGCTCCTGCCCGCCATCGTCTTCGTGTTCTCCCGAGCCGGCTGCGAGGCGGCCGTGGACCAGGTCCTCGCCTCGGGCCTGCGGCTGACGACCGAGGCGGAGCGGCGCCGGATCGGGGAGGTGCTGCACGAGCTGTCGGTGCGCATCCCCGGCGAGGACCTCGAGGCCGTCGGGTTCTCGGCGTTCGCGGCGGCCGCGAGCCGCGGCGTCGCGGCGCACCACGCCGGGCTGCTGCCGCTCTTCAAGGAGGCCGTCGAGACGCTGTTCGTCGCCGGCCTCGTCAAGGTCGTCTTCGCCACCGAGACCCTTGCGCTCGGGGTGAACATGCCCGCGCGGTCGGTCGTGCTCGAGCGGCTCGTGAAGTGGGACGGGCGCGGGCACGCCGACGTGACGCCGGGGGAGTACACCCAGCTCACGGGCCGCGCCGGGCGCCGCGGGATCGACATCGAGGGGCACGCCATCGTGCTGTACGCCTCGGGCGTGGACCCGCTCGCCGTCGCGGGCCTGGCCTCGCGGCGCACCTACCCGCTGCGGTCGAGCTTCCGGCCCACCTACAACATGGCCGTCAACCTGCTCTCGGGCTCCAGCCGCGAGCGCGTGCGCGGCGTGCTCGAGCAGTCCTTCGCGCAGTTCCAGGCCGACGGCGCGGTGGTGCACCTCGCGCGGCAGCTCCGCAAGCACGAGGAGGGTCTCGCGGGCTACCGCGAGGCGATGGCGTGCGACCGTGGCGACATCACCGAGTACCTCGAGCTGCGCCGTCGAATCTCCGAGCTGGAGGCGGACGGGCAGCGTGAGCGCGCGGGGGAGCGGCGCCGGGCCGCGGCCGACAGCCTCGCCGCGCTGCGGCCGGGTGACGTCGTGGAGATCCCGCGCGGGCGGCGCTCGGGCTGGGCCGTGGTGGTCGAGCCGGGCCTGCCCGGGTTCGACGGGCCGCGGCCGCAGGTGCTCACCGAGGAGCGCCAGGTGCGCACCATCGGGCTGGCCGAGGCACCGCAGGGCGTGCGCGTCGCCGGGCGCGTCCGGATCCCGCGCTCGTTCAACGCCCGCGACCCCCGCCAGCGCCGCGACCTCGCGTCCAGCCTGCGCAACGCGATCGCGGAGGGCGTCGGGGCGCCCGACCCGCGGGGCGACGGCGGCGGGCACGGCGTGAACGAGGACGTCGAGCTGCGTCGCCTGCGCCAGGCGCTGCGCGCGCATCCGTGCCACGGCTGCCCCGAGCGCGAGGACCACGTGCGCTGGGCGCGCCGGGCCGAGGGCCTCGAGCGCGAGCGGGACCGGCTCGCCGAGCGCATCGCCGGGCGCACCACCTCGATCGCACGGGACTTCGACCGGGTCTGCGAGGTGCTGCTGACCCTCGGCTACCTCGCCGAGACCGACGACGGTGGGACCACCGGCACCGTCGTCACCGCCGAGGGCACCTGGCTGCGCCGGCTCTACTCCGAGCGCGACCTCGTGCTCGCGCAGTGCCTGCGCTCGGGGGCGTGGGACGCCCTGTCCGCCGCCGAGCTCGCCGCGGCCGCCACGGCCATCGTCTACACCTCGCGGGGCGACGACGACGGCGACAAGACCGCCGTGGTGCGCGGGGTGTCACCCGCTCTCTCGACGGCGCTGGACGCCGTCGTGCGCACCGGTCACGAGATCGAGGAGCTCGAGCGGCACGTCGGCCTCACGCCGTCGCCCGCCGTGGACCTCGGCCTGGTCCGCAGCCTGTGGTCGTGGGCTCGGGGCGCCTCGCTCGCCGACGTGCTCGCCGCGAGCGACCTCGGCGCCGGCGACCTCGTGCGCTGGTGCCGGCAGCTGCTCGACGTGCTCGACCAGCTCTCCGTCGCCGCGCCCACGCCCGCGTTGCGACGCCGCGCGCGCGAGGCGATGGACCTCGTGCGCCGCGGCGTCGTGGGGCAGGAGCTGTGAGCCGGGCCGCGGCCGCGTCGGCCGAGGGCACGGCGGCACGGCGGGCGACGGCGTCACGACTGACGCCGCGGCACATGACCCAGCAGACGCCGCAGCAACTGATCGCACGACGAGTGACGGGACGAGGATGACGAGCGAGGCTGCAGTCGCCACCACGGGCACGGTGCTGCTGCGCGGGGGCACCGTCTACAGCGCGGCCGACCCCTTCGCCACGGCGATCGTGCTCACGCCCGACGGCGTGGCGTGGCTCGGCGAGGAGAGCGGTGCGGACGTGCAGGCGCTCGGCGCCGACGAGGTCGTCGACCTCGCGGGCGCCTGGGTCGCGCCCGCCTTCGTCGACGCCGGTCAGCCCGGAGGCACGACGGCGGAGCTCGCCTCGGCGGGCGTGCTCGCCGTCGCGCCGCGTGCGTCGGGTGCGGCGTGGATCTCCGACTCCGCCGCGCTGACCGCGTTGATCGCGGACCGTCCCGGCACCGCGGCGTGCCTGGACCCGCGCGACCTCGACCCCGCAGGTGCCCCGCTGGCGGCCGCAGCGGCCGCGGGGGTGCCCCTGGCGTTCGGTACCGCGCCGGGCCGGGAGGCGGCGCCCTGGCGGCTCCTGCAGGCCGCCCTGGCGTGCGGGCTGTCGGCGCGGGCCGCGTTCACGGCGCACACCCGTGGCGCGTGGCGCGCCTCCGGCGGCGGTCCCGACGCGCGGCTCGTGGTCGGCGCCCCCGCGACGCTCGTGGTGTGGGACGCGCCCGACCTCGTGGTGCAGGTCGCCGACGAGGCACGGGCGCGCTTCTCCACCGACTCCCGTGCGGGCCTTGCTCCGCTGCCCGCGCTCGGCCGGCTCGACGATGCGGACTGGGTGCCGCCGCGCCTGGTCCGGGCCTACCGGGACGGTCGGCGGGTCGCCGGAGACGGGGCGGCCGCCGGTGGTCGGCCGGTCGTCGGTAAGGGTGCGCCGCGGGCCGTGACGCCATAGCACGAGGGTGTGACACGCCGTCGGGCACGACACGCCGAGGACCTCAGACGTTCAACGATCCGTTGCCCGTCGCTGACCTGCGGCCACACTCGCGACCTGCACCGTTACCAACTTGACACCTTCCGACGGTGGCGGTTCCCTCGTCCTGGCACCGACGCGGTGGAGGGGGCGCACCTCGAACGAAACCGCACCGGAGCGGTTCGCGGCCTGACCCTGCGGGCACTAGACAACGTCGTGGATGCACGACGGCCCGAAGTCCGCAGGGCCAGGCCGCGGGACCTCCCGGCCCGGCTTATCCTGGCGGGGTGCCCCCCACGTCCGAGCCGTCCCGGCTCCTGACGCTGCTGCTCGCCGTCATCGGTGGCCTCGTCACCGACGCCGCCTTCCCGCAGCGATCCGTGTGGCCGCTCGCGATCCTCGGTGTCGCCCTGCTGGCGCTCGCCCTGCGCCGCGAGAGCGCCCGGTGGGGGTTCGTCGTCGGGACCGTCTGGGGCCTGTCGTTCTTCCTCGTGCACATCTGGTGGGCGAACGAGGCCGTCGGCGTGGTGCCGTGGGTCGCGCTGTCGAGCGCCGAGGCGATGATGGTCGGCGCGTTCGGCGCCGCGTGGGTGTGGATCAGGCGCTGGCCGCCCGTGCGTGACCGGGCCGTGCTCGCGGTGCCGGCCTTCGCGATCGCCTGGGTCGCCATGGAGGCGCTGCGCTCCGCGTGGCCGTTCGGCGGCTTCCCGTGGGGCCGGCTCGCGTTCTCCCAGACCACCGGACCGCTGCTGCGGCTCGCGTCGCTCGGCGGGACGCCGCTGGTCTCCGGCCTCGTCGCGGCCCTCGGACTGACCCTCGCGATCGGCTGGTGGTCGCTGCGGCGGGGCATGCCGGGTCGGGGCGCCGTGGTGCTGGGGGTGCTCGTCGCGGTGCCGCTGGTCTCGCTGGCGGTTCCCCTGGACTCGCGCCCCGAGCAGGGCACCACGACGGTCGGCATCGTCCAGGGCAACGTGTCCGAACCGGGGCTCGGCGCCTTCGACAACGCACGCGAGGTGATCGGCAACCATGTCGCGGGCACGATGGAGCTCGCGCAGGACCACGCCGGCGAGCTCGACGTCGTGCTCTGGCCCGAGAACGCCGCCGACTACGACCCGCGCACCGACGCGCAGGCCGCGGCGGAGATCGACGGCGCCGCGCAGGCCGTGCAGGCGCCGATCCTGCTCGGGACGCAGAGCTACACGTTCGGGGCGGACGGCAAGGCCGACGCCCGGTACAACGACTACCTGCGGTGGGATCCGGGCGTGGGCCCGGTGGCCGTGTACGCCAAGCAGCACCCCGCGCCGTTCGCCGAGTACATCCCGCTGCGCGACGTCGTGCGCCGCTTCTCCAGCGCCGTCGACCTCGTGACGGTCGACATGAAGCCCGGGACCGGAGTCGGCATCCTGCCGGTCGACGTGGACGGACGCTCCGTGCCGTTCGGCATCGCGATCTGCTTCGAGGTCGCCTACGACCAGATCGTCGCCGACTCGGTCGACGCGGGCGCCGAGGTGCTCGTCGTGCCGACCAACAACGCGTCGTTCGGGGAGACGCCGGAGTCGGAGCAGCAGCTCGCGATGTCGGTGTTCCGCGCCGTCGAGCACGGCCGCGCGGTGGTCCAGGTCTCGACCGTCGGCGTCTCGGGGGTCATCACCCCCAACGGCGTCGTGACGCAGCGGACGGAGCTGTTCACGGCCGCGGCCACGACGGCGGAGCTCCCGCTGCGTACGTCCCTCACCCCGGCCACGACGCTCGCACCGGTGCTCACCTGGCTCGCGTACGGCGGCGCGGTGCTCCTCGTGCTGATCGGGGTCGTGACGCACCCGCGGCGCCGGTCACGGACCGCGTCGGGCCGCACGACGTCGGGGCGCACCAGCTCCGGGCGCACGACCTCCGGACGCACGACGGGCGGACGGAACGAGCGGGGCGCACGGGTGCGCGCTCGCGCCGAGGGAGACGTACGGGTGTGACCGAGCGCCGGCTCGCCGTCGGGCGTTCGGCGCCGAGACGGGCGTGACGCGCGTGGCTGACGTGGCGCCCGTCGTGTCCTCGGCCGGGCGGCGCGGCCGGAGCTCGCGAACGGCCCCGGACATGACTGACGCCCGGTGCCCCGTGGGGCACCAGGCGTCAGCGGTGTCAGCGGATCAGGCGCTCTTGCGGAGCTGACCCGATCGGAGCAGCTCGAGCCGCTCGTTGAGGAGCTCCTCGAGCTCGGCGATGCTGCGGCGCTCGAGCAGCATGTCCCAGTGGGTGCGCTGCGGCTTGGTGGCCTTCGGCTCGGGACGCTCGGCGTCGCGAAGAAGGGCCTCGCCGCCGCCGGGGGCCTCCCACACGGGCGGGATGTCGGCCTCGACGGAGAACGGGATCACGAGAACGCGGCCGTCGGGGCAGTCGTAGACGGCCTCCACGCGGGGTGCCAGCTCGACGCCGACCTCGGTCTCCATGCTGTTGGCACCGATCTTCATGCCACGGAGGGTGCGCTCTGCCATGGGGGGTCTCCCTCTTCTCGGTGAGTCTGCGGACTGATCGGTACAACGTGGGACGGCCCGTCCTATGTTCCCGGGCCGGTGTGGAGGTCGCGTGAAGGTCGCCTGAGAGCGTGATGGGATGGGGGCGTGCGTCCGCCCTTCCCGCTCACCCCCGCCACGCCGGCCGTCGCCGTTCCCGTCGCCGGCGGGGACGGCCAGGACCTGCTCGAGCGGACCGCGGCCGCCGTCGCCGGCGGCGCCGACCTCGTGGAGTGGCGCCTGGACGCCTGGGGCGGGGGAGCGGCGCACGCGCTCGCGCCGTCGGCCGTGGCCGAGCTGGTGGCCGCGCTGCGGGCGGAGCTGGGCGGCGTTCGGGTGCTCGCGACCTACCGTTCGCGCCTCGAGGGCGGTCCGGGGGAGGCGGACGACGGCGAGTACACCGACCTGCTGCTCGCGCTCGTCGCGGCCGGGGTGGACGCCGTCGACGTCGAGCTGACCCGGCCCGAGGAGGACGCGGCGGTGGTCGTGGCCGCGGCCCGGGCGGCCGGCGTCGTCGTGGTCGGCTCCAGCCACGACTTCACCGGCACGCCGGACGACCTGCCGTCGCGGTTCCGGGAGCTCGCCCGCCGGGGTGCGGACGTGCTCAAGGTGGCCGTGATGCCCGAGTCGGCGTACGACGTCGTGCGCCTGCTCGACGCCGCCGTCGGCGCGCACGAGGCGACCGGGCGACCCGTGGTGCCCGTCGCGATGGGCGCGCTCGGTGTGCTGACGCGCGTGGCCGGGGGCCTGTGGGGCGCGCCGTTCACGTTCGCGATGGTCGGCGAGGCGTCGGCGCCCGGCCAGCTCGCCGTCGCCGACGTGCGTGCGGTGCAGGACGTGCTGGCGCGTGCCGGGGCTCAGCCGGGGGAGCGCGCGTGAGCGGCGCCGGCGGGCGGCGGCCGGCCGTGGTGCTGTGCGGGCCGATGGGATCGGGCAAGAGCGCGGTCGGCCGGCGGGTCGCCACGGCGCTGGAGCTGGGCGTGCGCGACACGGACGCGGACGTCGAGGAGACGGCGGGACGGTCCATCCCGGAGATCTTCGAGGCCGACGGCGAGGCCGCCTTCCGCGCCCTGGAGCACGAGGCCGTCGCGCGCGCGCTCGTGGAGCACGACGGCGTGGTGTCACTCGGCGGGGGCGCGGTGCTGCACCCCGACACGCAGGCGGTGCTCGAGGCGTACCGCGCGGTCGGCGGCGTCGTGGTGTTCCTCGACGTGTCCGCGCGCACCGCGGCGCTGCGGATCGGCGTCGACGCGAACCGCCCGCTGCTGCACGGGGAGGGTGAGACGCCACGGCAGCGCTGGGAGCGGCTGATGGGGGAGCGCCGCCCGACCTACGAGGCGGTGGCGACACACCGGGTCTCGACGGACCGGCGCACGCCCGCCGCGGTCGCGCGCGAGGTGCTTGCGATCCTCGAGGCGCTCGACGGCGAGGGCTGAGCGCTACCGGCGCTCGCCGTCGTGCGTGGTGCTTCGTGCGGTGCCGGCGCTTCCGACGTAGTCGGAGTCCTCGGCCCCATCGCCAGAAGCGGCGAGACGTGCGCGACGACGCGAGTCCACGAGGTACCCCGCCGGGCCCAGGATCGGGATCGCGACCATGACGACGAACCAGCCGAGCGAGACGATCGAGCGGTCCCTGCTGCGGGCCCACACGACGAACGCGACGAGGAAGAGAACGCCTGCGAGGACGGCGAGGACGCTCCAGATGACGCCCGCGCTGGACTGGTCGGGGAGCATGATCACGAGGCCAGACTAGGTGCGGCCGGCTGGGCGCCGGGACGCGTGCGTGGCTCCGGCAGCTCCACGGCGGGCTCGGTCAGTAGTCCATCGACATCGCCCTGCGGACCTCGGCGAGCGTCGCCTCGGCGACGGCGTTGGCCCGGGCGTTCCCCTCGTGGAGGATCTCGACGAGCTGCGCGCGGTCGGCCACGAGCTCGCGTCGTCGCTCGCGGTGCGCCCGCAGCCCCTCGTTCACCGCCTCGATGACGAGCGCCTTGAGCGCTCCACCGCCGCTGCCCACCGCCGCAGCGAGCGCCTCGGGGGTCTCGCCGGTGAACCCGGCGGCGATCGTGAGCAGGTTGGCGACCTCCGGGCGCCGCTCGGGCTCGTAGGTGATGGTCGACTCGGAGTCGGTGCGCGCCTTGCGCAGGAGGGCCGCCGTCTCGTACTCGGTAGCCGCGAGCCGGATCACGTTGCCACGGGTCTTGGACATCTTCCGGCCGTCCGTGCCGAGGATGAGCTGCTGGTCGTTCAGGAGGGCGGAGGGCTCCGGGAAGAGCGCCGCGCCGTCCGCGTAGCGAGCGTTGAAGCGGCGCGCGATGACGCGGGTCTGCTCGAGGTGGGGGAGCTGGTCGCGCCCGACGGGCACGACGTCCGCCTGGCAGAACAGGATGTCGGCAGCCTGGTGGACGGGGTAGGTGAGCAGCAGGCCGGAGAGGGGACGGCGGCTCGCGGCGAGCTCGTCCTTGACCGTCGGGTTGCGCAGCAGCTCGGCCTGCGTGACCAGGCTGAGAAACGGCAGCATCAGCTGGTTGAGGGCGGGCACCGCGGAATGGGTGAAGATCGTGGAGCGTCGCGGGTCGACGCCCGCCGCGAGGTAGTCCGCGAGCAGCGAGAACGTGTGGTCCTGGAGCCGGCCGACCGAGTCGCGGTCGGTGATCACCTGGTAGTCGGCGATGAGGACGAACGAGTCGACGCCGGCGTCCTGCAGCGCGACGCGGCTGCGCAGGCTGCTGAGGTAGTGCCCGATGTGCAGGTCACCCGTGGGGCGGTCGCCGGTGAGCATTCGGTGGCGGGTCGGGTCCTGGGCGATCGACGCGGCGAGCTCGCGGCTGCGGGCGGCGGCTGCGTCGGTGCTTGAGGGGGCGTCTGTGCTCGAGGGGGAGTCTGTGCTCGCGAGAGCGTCGACGCCCGACGGCGTGGGGGAGGGGGAGAGGGCCGGCTGGGTGGTCATGGGGTGCTCCTGGGGTTCAGCCCTCAGGTGCGCGAGGCCATCCAGACATGGCTCGAGCCGCCCGAGGGCGGCTCGATGGGACGTGACTGTCGGCGGCCGCCTACGAGGTCGGCCACCACCACTGCGCGAGGCGAGGGGTCGTCACGGTGGACAGCGTAGTCCCGGGGCTGGCGGCCCGTCGGACCATGTCTGCGGGCTGGCGGGGGGAGCGGGCTACCAGGGGGTCCCATGAAGGTCGACGGTGCCGCTCGGCCACCTCGAGATGGGTCGGCTGATCGGGCAGATGAGGATGG
>NZ_VENP01000065.1 GCF_006351005.1 Miniimonas arenae
CGGCGCCGTCGTCGCCGTCGTCGGCGACGCCTCCGCCCAGCAGGCCGAGGCCCCGAAGGACGAGGCCCCGAAGGCCGAGGCCCCCCAGGCCGAGGCCCCCTCCGAGCAGCCCAAGGCCGAGGCCCCCGCCGAGCAGCCCAAGGCCGAGGCCCCCAAGGCCGAGGCCCCCGCCGAGCAGCCCAAGGCCGAGGCCCCGAAGGCCGAGGCCCCCGCCGAGCAGCCCAAGGCCGTGCAGCCGCAGCCCACCGCCGAGGCGGCCGGGGTCTACGTGACTCCGCTCGTGCGCAAGCTCGCCGCCGAGAACGGGGTCGATCTGGCCTCGCTCGCCGGCACGGGCGTCGGCGGTCGCATCCGCAAGCAGGACGTCCTGGCGGCGGCCGAGGCGGCGAAGGCCGCTGCAGTGGCGCCCGCCCCCGAGCAGGCGCCGGCCGCTGCCGCAGCGTCGGCCGCGCCTGCGGCTGCGGCGAGCACGCGGCTGCCGGTCTCGGAGCTGCGCGGCACCACCGAGAAGATGACCCGGCTGCGCAAGATCATCGCCTCGCGCATGGTCGAGTCGCTGCAGACGATGGCCCAGCTCACCACGGTGGTCGAGGTCGACGTCACGAAGGTCGCCGCCCTGCGCGCGAGGATGAAGGGGCCGTTCGAGCAGAAGGCGGGCCTCAAGCTCACCTACCTGCCGTTCTTCGCGAAGGCCGCCATCGAGGCGCTCCAGGCGTACCCGAAGCTCAACGCGCGCATCGAGGACGACACGATCGTCTACCCCGAGTCCGAGAACCTCTCGATCGCCGTCGACACGCCGCGCGGGCTGCTGACCCCGGTCATCAAGAACGCGGGCGACCTGTCGATCGCGGACCTCTCCCGGGCGATCAACGACCTGGCCGCGCGCACGCGCGACAACAAGGTCTCCCCGGACGAGCTCAGCGGCGGCACGTTCACGCTCACCAACACCGGCAGCGCGGGCGCTCTGTTCGACACGCCCATCGTGCCGCTGCCGACCGTCGGCATCCTCGGCGTCGGGACGATCGTGAAGCGGCCCGTGGTCGTCTCCGGTCCGGAGGGCGACTCGATCGCGATCCGCTCGATGGTGTACCTCGCGATCTCCTACGACCACCGGATCGTCGACGGCGCGGACGCCGGGCGCTACCTCACCGCGGTGCGCAAGCGCCTCGAGGAGGGCGCGTTCGAGGCCGACCTCGGCATCTGACCCCACGCAGGCCCCTCGCGCACCGGTCCGACGGCTCCCTCCGGACCGATCGGCCGGTGCGCGACGTAGCCTGGCCCGCATGAGCGAGCACCTTGATCTCCACCCCGCCCAGCCCGGCGGCACCGTCCTGGTGGGCGGCGCCTCCGGGCTGATCGGTTCCCGGCTCGTGTCGGCGCTGCAGGCGGACGGCGCCACCGTGCGCCGACTGGTCCGGCGGGAACCGCGCACCCCCGAGGAGGTCGCGTGGTCACCGGCCGAGGGTCGGCTCGATCCCGCGGCGCTCGACGACGTGACCGCCGTCGTCGTCCTGTCCGGTGCGGGCGTCGGGGACCACCGCTGGACCCGCGCCTACACCCGCGAGCTCGTGCGCTCGCGCACGAGCAGCGTCTCGATCGTCGCCGCGCGGCTCGCGCAGGCCGGGTCGAGCGCCCGACTCGTCACCGCCTCCGCGGTCGGCTACTACGGCGACCGGGGCGAGGACGTCCTGACGGAGTCCTCCGGACCCGGGGAGGGCTTCCTCGCCGACCTGTGTCAGGCCTGGGAGCGCGCCGCCGACCCGGCGCGCGAGGTCACGTCCGTCGCCCACGCCCGGACGGGCATCGTCCTGGCGCCCGAGGGCGGCGCACTGGGGCGGCTGCGGCCCCTGATCCGGCTCGGCGTCGCCGGCCCGCTGGGCTCGGGCCGCCAGTGGTGGCCGTGGATCACGCTCGAGGACGAGGTTCGCGCGCTCGTGCACCTCACCCGCTCCGGCGTCACTGGGCCGGTGAACCTGACCGCCCCCGAGCCCGTCCGCAACCGTGAGCTGATCCGCACCTTCGCCGCAGCGATGCACCGCCCCGCCGTCCTTCCCGTACCGGCGTTCGCCCTGCGCGCCGCGCTGGGCGGCTTCGCGGGCGACCTGCTCGCGTCCCAGCGCGTGCTGCCCGAGGCGCTCCTCGCCGACGGCTTCGAGTTCACCTCCCCCACCATCGAGGACGCCGCCGACGCCCTCGTCGCATAGGGGTCGGCTCACGCGCAGGCGCGCCACCCCGAGATCCGGCCGTCGTCGGCCAGCTCGAGCACGAGACACCGGCCGGCCTGCGCGGGCACCGGTCGCCACAGACCACCGGTGAACCGGTGGTGCGCGCCCTGCCGCAGCTCCGCGCGGACCGCGGCTCCCGACGCCGGGGCAGCCGCGAGCACCTGAGTGTGCAGGCCCGAGACGTGCACGGGTGCGGCGGGTTCGGCCACCACGCCCACCGCGCCCGAGCCCGTGCCCGAGCCCGACCCCGGGCCCACCACCGGCCCGACGCCCGCGCCGCCGGCCAGGGCCTGGGCGAGGGTGGCGTCGTGGCGCCACGCCTGCGAGCCGGGCACGACGGCGCGCGCCAGCGCCGTGAGGTTGCCCGCCTCGAGCGCCGCGTCGCGACGCGCGAGCACCGCGTCGATCTCGGCCCGCGCCGTCGCGGGCAGGCCGCCGACGACCGACGACGCACTCGACCGGGCGGCGAGCACGCCGACCCCGGCCAGCAACAGCACCGACGCGGCCGCGGCCGCCACCGTCAGCCCCAGCGGCAGACTCGTCCCACGCGCGTGCCGCTGCGTCCGACGGGGACGCGCCGATCGCCGACCCGGCCGGTAGGTGGGCGCCGCGAGCAGCGCGGTCCGGATGGCCGCGCCGGCGAGGTCCGCGGCGCCGAGCGGACTCGTCGGCCGCCGTCCCAGCAGCTCGAGGCGGGTTCGCCGTCGGGCCACCGCCTCGTCGGCCGCGACGGCCAGCTCGGCGGCCGCGGGCCGGCCCGCCCGCGGCCCGGACGCCCGGTCGAGCAGGCGCGCCAACCCGTCGTCGACGACGTCTGGCCCGCCGCCGTGGTCCCGGTCCTCCCGCACACCCCCGTGGCCGCCGCCACCGCTACTGCTGCTGCTCCGGGCGATAAGAATGCCGGCTGGACCACCACCACCGCGGTCAGCGTCTGCCCGCTCGCCCCCCTCACCACTGGGCCCGCCACCCCCCGCGGCCGCCCACGCGAGGAGTGCCGCGAGCTCGGCGACGTCGCTCACCTCGTCCGGTGCGACGTTCGGCAGACCGCGTTCGTCGCACCGCTCGGCGGCGACGTGACCCGGGGTGCCGAGCCCCGTGTCGGCGAGGTCGACGAGGACCGCGTCCCCGCCGTCGCGCACGAGCACGTTGCGGGGCGAGAGGTCGCCGTGCGCGAGCCCGAGACCGTGCAGGTGGGCCAGCGCCGCCGCGAGGCCGGCGGCGAGGCGCTCGAGCTCGGGCGGCGGGAGCGCCCCGCGCGCCCGCACCCACGTGGCGAGGTCCACGCCCGGCACGAGATCGAGCACCACGGCCACGCCCGCCTCGTCCACGCGCGACGCGCGCACCCGGGCGAGGTGCGGGTGCCGGGCGGCGGCGAGCGTGTCGAGGCGAGCGAGGAGCCGGTCCCGATCCTCACCTGACGCGGGGATCGTTCGGAGCACCACGAGGTCGCCGGCCTCGTCCACGCCCGACCAGACCCAGCCCGCCGGACCGTCCCGCGCGCCACGCACGAGCGCCTCGCCCGCGCGGAAGCCCGCCACGTGCGGCGGGCCGGGGACGACGACGGTGCTCACCCGACCAGCAAAGCGCCTCGGGGCCCGCCGTGGACGTTGTCCACAGGCCGGAGGGGCGGTCGACGGCCGGTAGGCTGTGCCCACCATGGCACGCTCGAACCAATCCACCCCCGCGCCCGCACCGAAGCCGAAGAAGCGCCGGTGGTACCACCAGATCTGGGACGTCTTCCAGATGACCCGGAAGGCGGACCCGTCCGTCCCCTGGCTCATGCTCGCGATCCTGCTCGGTGCGATCGCGGTCGGGGTCGTCGTCGGTCTGCTCGTCAACGACGGCGCGATGCTCTGGTACTTCGTCGTCCTTGCCGTGCCGTTCGGCGTGCTCGGCGCGACGTTCCTGCTCTCCCGCCGCGCGGAGCGCGCGGCCTACTCCCGCATCGAGGGGCAGCCCGGCGCCGCCTCGGCCGCCCTCGGCACCATCCGCCGCGGCTGGAACCTCGAGGAGCAGCCGGTCGCGATCGACCAGCGCACCCAGACCATGGTGTTCCGGGCCGTCGGGCGCCCCGGCGTCGTCCTCGTCGGTGACGGCGGCAGCCGCGGCTCGCAGCAGCGCCTCCTCGAGCAGGAGCGCAAGCGCACCACCCGCCTCGTCCCGGACGTGCCCGTGCACCTCGTCCAGTGCGGTCGCGAGGAGGGCCAGGTCCCGCTGCCACAGCTCGCCGCGGCCGTGCGCAAGCACAAGAAGGCGATCACGACGGCGGAGGTCGCCGTGGTCACGAAGCGCCTCGCCGCGCTCGGCAAGATCAAGATGCCGGTGCCGAAGGGCGTCGACCCCCTGCGCGCCCGCCCGGACCGCAAGGGCATGCGCGGGCGCTGACCCGCCCCGAGCTCCGACTCCGACTCCGACTACGTACTGACCCGCCCCGTGCCCGGACCGCAGCGCGACGCCGAGCGCACCCGTGCGCGCCTCCTCGAGGCCGCAGCGGCAGCGATCGGCGAGAAGGGCCCCGAGGTCAGCCTCGACCTGGTCGCCCGCCGGGCGGGGGTCTCCAAGGGCGGGCTCCTGCACCACTTCCCCAGCCGGGACGCGCTCCTCGAGGCGCTCATGCGCCACCTGCTCGCCGCGTTCGACACGAGCGTCGAGCGCGAGCTGGAGCGGGCGCAGGCCGAGGACCCGACGGAGGCCGACGCACCGGGCCGGCTGACCCGCGCCTACGTGCGCGCGGTGTTCGCGGACCTCGCCGAGGGCGACCGAGCCCGCGAGCAGATCACCCTGATGGGCATGATCGGCGCGAGCGAGGCCGTCTCGCACGTGCTGCGCACCGACGACGAGAGCTGGCGCAGCCGGGTGGCCGGCGACGGCCTGGAGCCGCTGCGTGCCGAGCTCGTGATGAAGGCCGCCGACGGGCTCACCGCGTCGCTGATGTGGAGCCGCACGCCCGCGCGCGAGCACGTCGAGCTGCGCGACCTGCTCCTCGCGCTGACGCGCAGCACCGGACCGGTCGACCCGTCCGCCTGACTGCGCCCTAGCGGGTGCCGAGCGCGGGGCGGGAGCGGGCACCAGCTTCGAGCGTCCGGCTGCTACCGGTGCAGCGCCTTGCGCGCCAGGTAGTTGCCGAGCAGCTGGGCAAGCTGCACGATCACGATGATGACGCCGACCACGATGTACGTGACGGTCCAGTCGTACTGCTGATAGCCGTACACCATCGCGAAGTCGCCGATGCCGCCGCCGCCGATGTAGCCGGCCATCGCGGACATGTCGAGCACGCCGATGAACAGGAACGTGTACCCGAGGATGAGCGGGGCCAGCGCCTCGGGGATGAGCACCGTGAGGATGATCCGCAGCGGGGATGCGCCCATCGCGCGGGCCGCCTCGATCACCCCGGGGTCCAGCGAGACGAGGTTCTGCTCCACCAGCCGGGAGAACGCGAACCCGGCCATGAGCGCCATGGCGAAGGTCGCCGCCTCGGTCCCGATCGTCGTGCCCACGACCGCTTTGGTGAGGGGCCCGATCGCGAACAGGAAGATGATGAAGGGGATCGGCCGCACGATGTTGACGGCCACGTTGAGCACCGCGAACACCACGCGGTTGCTCAGCAGATTGCCGCTGCGCGAGACGTACAGCCCCACCCCGATCGCGAGGCCGATCAGGCCGCCCACGAGCATCGCCCAGAACAGCATGTAGGCCGTCTGGGCGAGCGCCTCGGTGAAGGTGGGCCCCAGTCGCTCCCAGTTCATGCCGACTCCTCCCCGTTGATGCGGCCGAGCAAGGGAAGGGACGACGGCGAGCTCGCCGTGCCGAGGTCGGTCGCCCCCGCGGAGGCAACGACCTCGCGCACGAACGCCTCGACGTCGTCGACCGCACCGTCGATCTCGAGGGTGAGCGACCCGAACGGACGCTCGGCGATCTCGGAGATGCCGCCGTAGATGATCGTCCCCTCGATCCCGTGCTCCCGCAGGGTGCGCGTGAGGTAGCCGCTGGCGGCGCCGTCGGACTTCATCCGCAGCAGCACGAGCCGGCCGGGGTGCCGGTTCCGCAGGCGCTGCAGCACCGCCGGGCTCGGGACGTCGTGCAGCGACGAGGCGACGAAGCGGGCGGTCGCCGGGTGGCGCGGGTTCGCGAACACGTCGTACGCCTCCCCCACCTCGACGACCTTGCCCTTCTCCATCACGGCGATGCGGTGGCAGATCGACCGCACGACGTCCATCTCGTGGGTGATGACGACGATGGTGATGCCGAGCTCGGCGTTGACGCGGCGCAGCAGGGTGAGCACGTCCTGCGTCGTCTCGGGGTCGAGCGCGCTCGTGGACTCGTCGGCCAGCAGGATCCGGGGCGACGTGGCGAGCGCCCGGGCGATGCCGACGCGCTGCTTCTGGCCGCCCGAGAGCTGGTTCGGGTAGGCCCGCGCCTTGTCCGTCAGGCCGACGAACTCCAGCAGCTCGGCGACGCGCGCGGCGCGCTGTGCACGCGGCACGCGAGCGACGCGCAGCGGGTACGCGACGTTGCCGGCGACCGTGCGCGAGCCCATCAGGTTGAACTGCTGGAAGATCATGCCGATCCCCGCACGGACGCGGCGCAGGGCGCGCTCGCCCTGGCCCGTCACCTCGGCGCCGGCGACCGTGATGGTCCCCGACGTCGCGATCTCGAGCGCGTTGATGAGCCGCACGAGCGTGCTCTTGCCCGCGCCCGAGTAGCCGATCACGCCGAAGATCTCGCCCTCGGCGATGTCGATCGTCACGTCGTCGACGGCGGTGACGGGCGTGCCGCCGCGGCGTCCCGGGAAGACCTTCGAGACGCCGCGGAGGCTGACGATGGGTGCAGCGGTGGTCACGCTCAGCTCGTCGGGGCGTTCGCCTGGATGTCCGCGAGGATGTCCTGGAGCTCGCCCGCCTCGTTGTTCTTGAAGATCGCGAGGCCGCCGGAGTCCTCCGTGGCCGCCGCCTCGACCTCCGGGTCGTGCCAGATCTCGACGAGCTTGAGGTAGGTCTCGTTGCCGGAGTCCTCGGCGCGCGCCGCGAACACGTTGATGTACGGCTTCGCGGCGTCCCCGCTCGGGTCGTCCGCGTAGACGATGTCGTCGTCGGTCAGGCCGGCCTTGCCGACGAAGTCGTTGTTGATGATCGCGGCCGCGACGCTGCCGCTGGTGAGCGCGGCGGCGGTCTGGGCGGCGTCGACCGGGGTCACGGTGACGCGGGACTCGTCGGCGATGACGTCCGCCGCGGCGGAGAAGGAGGTGCCGCCGTCGCGCAGGGTGATGAGGCCGGCCTGCTGCAGGTTGAGCAGCGCGCGGGCCAGGTTCGTCGCGTCGTTCGGCACGGCGATCTGGGCGCCGTCCGGGATGTCCGCCACGTCGTCGTACTCGGTGGAGTAGAGGTTGAGCGGGTAGACGGCGGTCCCACCGATCGGCTGCAGGTCGTTGCCCGTCTTGAGGTTGAAGTTCGCGAGGAACTGCAGGTGCTGGAACTGGTTGAGCTCGAGCTCGCCGTCCGCGAGGGCCTGGTTCGGGATCTGGTAGTCGGTGAAGTTCACGATCTCGACGTCGATCCCCTCCTCCTCGGCCTTCTGCGTGAAGACGTCCCACTGGGTGTCCGAGGCGCCGATGACGCCGATCCGGATCGTGCCGCCGTCGGTGGCGTCGGAGTCGGAACCGCCGGACCCGGGGGCGGCGCACGCGGCCATGGCCAGCGCTGCAACGGCAGCGGTGACGAGGACGGGAAGTCGGCGAGTCATGCGGTGACCTTTCGGTGAGTGCTGCGGCTCGGTGGTCCGCGGGCGCTGAGCCGGGGGTGTCCGGCGGAAGACACTGTGGCAACCGCGCGGTGCGGGTGACAACCCGAGCGTCGCTGTCTCGCAGTGTGGTCGCACTAGGATCGATTCGTGAGCACCCCCGCGCCGTCGACCCGGGTGTGGACGCTCCCGAACCTCATCTCCTTCGCGCGCCTGGCGGTGCTGCTGCCGCTCGTGGTGTGGCTGCTCGTGACCGGTCGGCTGTGGTGGGGGCTCGTGGCCCTCATCGCCCTCGGCGCGTCGGACTGGGTGGACGGGTACCTCGCGCGGCGCCTCGGGCAGGTCACGCTGCTGGGTCAGCGTCTGGACCCCGTGGCCGACCGCGTCGCGATCGTCGTGGTGATCGCCGCGCTCGTGGCCGAGGGCCTCGTGCCCTGGCCGGCGGTGGCGATCATCCTCGCGGTCGACCTCTCGCTCCTCGTTCTCGCGGGGCTGTGGTTCCGCGGCTCCCCCGACCTCCCGGTGAGCCGGATCGGCAAGTGGCGCACCGCGTGCCTGCTCGGCGCGCTGCCGCTGCTCATCACCTCCGCCGCCGCGTCGCTGGAGTGGCTGCACGTCGTCGCGCTGGTCGTCCTGTGGCTGGGCGTGCTGGGGCACGTCGTCGCCGGTCTCGGGTACCTGCGCGGCATGGCCGCGGCGCGCCACCGCGCGCGCTGAGGACGCGCCGGCCGGTCAGAGCTCGCGGCCCGCCACGCGCATCGCCCAGAACGCGACCGCGCTCGCCGCGGCGACGTTGAGCGAGTCGACCCCGCCCGCCATCGGGATGCGCACGACCACGTCGCTCGCCGCCACCGTCGCGGGCGCGAGGCCGTGCCCCTCGGCGCCGAGCACGAGCGCGAGGCGCTCGGGCGGGTCGGCCGCGAGCGCGTCGAGCGTGACGGCGTCGTCGCTCAGCGCGAGCGAGGCGACGGCGAACCCCGCCGCGCGCAGCCGGTCCACGCCGGCGGGCCAGGGGTCGATCCGCGTCCAGGGCACCTGGAACACGGTGCCCATCGAGACGCGCACGCTGCGGCGGTAGAGCGGGTCGGCGCAGCGCGGCGTGGCGAGCACGGCGTCGACGCCGAGCCCCGCCGCCGAGCGGAAGATCGCGCCGACGTTGGTGTGGTCCACGACGTCCTCGATCACGGCGACCCGGCGCGCGTCGCGCAGCAGCTCGTCGACGTCGGGCAGCGCGGGCCGGTTCATCGCCGCCAGCGCTCCCCGGTGCAGGTGAAAGCCCGTGAGCGCCTCGAGCTCGGGCTCCGGCGCGGTGAACACGGGCGCGTCGGGGAACGCCGCGAGCACGTCCGCCATCTGCTCGAGCCAGCGCGGCGCCATGAGGAACGAGCGCGGCACGTGCCCTGCGGCGACGGCGCGGCGGATGACGTTGGAGGACTCGGCCATGTACAGGCCCGCGCCCGGCTCGTACCGCGTGCGCAGCGCGACGTCCGTGAGGTGGGTGTACTCCGCGACCCGCGGGTCCTCGAGCGCGACGGCGAGCGGGACGGGGTCGGGTCGGGTCACCTCCCCATCGTCCCAGGTCACGGTCCGTCGACCGACCGACGGCTCAGCCGCCCACGATCACGGTGGCCGCTCCGGGCCCGGGTGCGATCGGCGTGCCGTGCATCGACTGGTCGCCGAGCCGCGCGGCCGGGAACCCCCCGACGAGCACGGTGAGCGAGCCCATCGCGATCCCGTTCGGCGGCCCCACGCACGGGATGCTGCCCGGCATCGCGTTGGCGACGGCCGCCGGCATCCCCATGACGAGGACCGTGGGGACGCACCCGGCCGGCGTGATCGGCCCGCCGACGTGCGGGACCGGCCCGGTCGTGAGCGGACAGAGCGCGACGTCGCCGGCGCGCAGCCACGGACCGGTCGGCACGCGCTCAGCCTCCCGCGGTCGGCGTGGGTTGCGGCGCCGGGCTGACGAGGTTGCCGCCGAACGTCAGCGCGTCCGCGCACTCGGCGGGCGGCGGCGTGAGGCCGAACGGTGCGCCCGGCTGGCGGCAGGAGAGGAAGAACCGCACCTCCCCGCCCGCCGGCACCACCACCGGGGTCTGGAAGTGGAAGTCGGAGTCGCGGAAGTTCTCCAGGCCCAGCTGCATGAGGACCTGGCTCTGGCCGTCGATCGAGGTCTCCACCGAGACCGTGCCGAAGTCGCCCTGCGGGTTGTTGAGGAGCAGGTCGTACAGGCGCAGCGTCTGGCCGTCCGGCACCGTGAACGCGGCGACGTCGCTCGCGTTGGGGCCGGCCGAGACCTCCAGCCGGTTGACCGACGGCACCGAGATCTCGGCGGGCGGCAGGATGCCCTCGCGCAGCGTCTCCATCTGCTCCAGCTGGTCCTGGGCCGCGGCGTCGGTCTGCGCGGCGGTGTTCGCCGAGTCCTGCGCCGCCTGCTGCGCGGCGGCCGCGGCCTGCTGGGCGTCCTCGGCCGCCTGCACCGCGGCCTCGGTCTCCTCGGCGACGGCGGCCCGTGCCGCGGACTCGATGACCGGGCGCAGGAGCACGAACCACGCCAGCGCGAGCAGTGCGAGCAGCGCCAGGAGTGCGAGCAGCGCCTTCATGAACCACTTGGGCAGCGTCGCGGTCTGGACGTGCACGCCGTCGAGCACCACCGGGGTGGAGTTCTCCGCGGACACGGTCACGGCGAACGGGTACGTGACGCTCGCGCCGCGCCAGATCCGTTTCGCGGGCTTCACCTTCACGGTCGAGAACGCCGCGGTCCCGGGCTCCACCACGAGCAGCCCGGGATCGATCTTGAACCCGAGGTGCTTGCCGTCGTCGGTCGCCTTGATCGTGAGCGTCGCGGGCGCGTTGCCCCGGTTGTCGACGGCGACCTGGTGCCTGGCACCCATCCGTCCGGTCGTGGTGCGCGGGACGAGCTCGGCGACCGACTCCAGGAACGGCAGGATCTCCACGACCCCCTCGGGGGTGACGACCTGCTCGGCGTGGTCCACCGGCACGATCCGCACGCCGAAGTCGAGCGAGCCGACCGGCACCGCGGCGTCGCGCGGCGGACGGAAGGTGATCGTCGCCGTCGTCGCCTCGCTCGGGTAGACGCCCGCGATCTGCGCGGGCTCGACCTGCGCCCACGCGGCCGGGACGCCCAGCACCTCGATCTGGTACCCCTCCACGGTGGTGCCCGTGTTGGCGATGCGCACGGCGACGGCCGCCTCCTCCCCGGGGGTCAGCCGGACGTGCGAGGTCTCCAGCGTGGCCGTCGTCGTCATGGCCTCGACGGTAGGCAGCCCGCCCGCGCCCCGGCAGCAGCGGCGCGGACGTCCGAGCGGGCAGCGCTCCTGCCCGTTGAGCCGACGTTGAGTGCCTGATCAGTACGCCGGAGCATGCTGCCCGAGCGGGCCGGACGGGTGCCTGCGGGGACGGTGCGGGCTAGGTCGACGCGCCACGGTGACAGGGGCTGGGGATGAGTGTGATGACGGGCACGGTGGCCGGTGCGGCCACCGACAAGGTACGGGTGTGGGTCGGCGCGACCGACCCGATCTCTCTCGCGGGCGTCGCGAGCGCGCTGCGGCCGCGGCCGGAGCTGACCCTCGTGCGCGAGGGCGACGGCGGCGCGGCGGGCGCCCGGGTGGCGGTCATCGTGACCGACCGGGTGGACGAGGCGACCATGCGGGCGGTGCGCAACGCGCGCCGGACCGGTGACGCGCAGGTGGTGCTGGTGGCCGGCTACCTCACCGACGACGACGTCGTCGCGGCGGTCGAGGCCGGCGTGCTCGCCCTGGTGCGACGGTCCGAGGCGACGCCGGACCGACTGGTGGCCGTGATCCGCAGCGCGGCGCACGGCGAGGGCACGGTCCCCCCCGACCTTCTCGGGCACCTCCTGGACCAGGTGGGCTCGCTGCAGCGGCAGGTGCTGCGCCCCCGGGGGCTCACGTTCACGGGCCTGGCCACGCGGGAGATCGACGTGCTGCGGCTCGTCGCCGACGGCATGGACACCGCCGAGATCGCGCGCACGCTGTCCTACTCCGAACGCACGGTGAAGAACGTGCTGCACGACATCACCACGCGCCTGCAGCTGCGCAACCGGAGCCACGCCGTCGCGTACGCGCTGCGCGAGGGCCTGATCTAGCGGCGTCGTCCGCCCGCCTGCCCCAACGGGAAGCGGGCGGTGCCCGCTCGGGTGGACCGAGCGCACTCGCTCCCTCCCCGGGGCGCGACCACGCTGGGCAGGCGCCGCGCGCGAGCACGGCAGGGCGTGGGTGCGCAGTCGTGCGTGACGAGGCGGGCGGGCGGAGGTGGGCAGGTGAGGCGGAGGATCGGCGCGGGCGTCGCCGCGGTCGCGGCCGCCCTCGCGCTCGTCCTCACGGTCACGACGGCGAGCATCGCCGTCACCGAACCCGAGCCCACCGAGAGCCCCACCGCAAGTCCCGGTCCGCCGGTGGACCGCCCGCGGCTGGCGTTCACGGACGACGGATCGGTCGTGTCGGAGGACACGCTCCTGCGCTACGACCAGACCAGCGCGTACCCCGACCGCACGCAGGGCCGGGCGACGGAGTGGGACGGGCGGGAGAACGTCCTGGGCTACGGCCGGTCGAACGCTCAGGCGAGCGCGCCGGAGCCGACGACCGATCTCGTCGCGTTCGTGAGCGACGACTGGTGGAACGACTCCGCCGACCCCCGCTTCGACGCCGGGGACGTGTGGGTGCGGACACAGAACGCGGACGCGGCCACCGGGTACCTGCGCGTGACCTGCGACGCCGCCACCGAGCAGCACCCCGTGATCGACCCGACCGGACAGTGGGTGGCGTACGCGACGAACCGCGACGGCACCTACGACGTCGTCGTCGTCCCGGTCCCCTACGACACCGACGACGGCCCGCTGGACGCGTGCACGGACGACCTCGGGGCGCGGGTCGTGGCGAGCGGCGGGGGTGACCAGACGTGGCCCGCGTGGACCGCGTCGGGCGGGCTCGTGTACTCCACCAACGACGCGGAAGGCTTCGAGTCCGACCTGCTGATGCTCCCCGACCCCCTCGAGCAGCCGACGAGCGTCGTCGAGCTCACCGACGGACAGGCCGACGAGACGCAGCCGGCGGCCACGCAGGTGTTCGTCGGTCAGGCCACCCCCGTCACCGTGATCGCCTTCCGGACCGACGAGTTCCGGCCCGACGGGTCGATCGCGTTCATCCAGTGCACCGACCTCGAGCCGTGCCGCGGCGAGAACCTCACCGCGCCGGCCTCGGCGTACGTCGACACGGCGGCCGGCACGGACGTGCAGGGCGCCGAGCCGATCTGGTCGAACGCCGAACCGACGCGAGACCCGGCGAACCCCACCCGGTCGATCGCCGAGCTCGCGTTCACGAGCACGACCGGCGACTCCGACGGCGACGTCTGGGTCGGTGAGTGGTCGGTCGGGGCGGACGAGGCGCGCTACCTCGACCAGGACCGCGCGGTCGCGCAGCCGCTGCGTGCGGAGACCCATCCCAGCTGGACCTCGCAGTGGTCCCCGGTGGGCGAGGGCGAGAACGACCCGCACAGCGTCACCCTGTGGTCGACCGCGAGCGGTGTCGACAGCAACCTCGAGGTGGGGGCGAGCAACATCCAGGACGTCCTGGCCTCCGGCGGTTCGCAGCGCCGCACGATCGTGGAGCAGTTCGACGAGCTGGCGACCGACGAGCGCGCCCCGACCTACTCCCCCGACAGTGAGCGCCTCGCGTTCTCCCAGAACCTCTGGACCGAGGACGGGGAGAGCTACGTCATGGGGCGTGCCATCACGGTCGGGCCGTGGGACGGCAGCGCGAGCGGCGCCGAGCTCTCGCCGCTGCCCTACGAGCGTGCTCCGAGCGATCTCGACGTCGACCCCGTCTGGTCCCCGGACGGCACGTCGATTGCATTCGTGCGCTACGTCGAGCGCCAGGAGGGCGATCCTGCGCAGACCTCGGGCGCGCCCGAGGGGTACCGGCCCGGGCGGATCTACGTCGTGGACACCGACTCGGGCGTGGTGCGGCCGCTCGTCGACACCGACGACACCCCGGAGGGCATCGGCCAGTCCGACCCCTCCTGGTCCCCGGACGGGACGCGCGTGGCGTTCTCCCGCACGAGCGAGCCGTGGGCCGGTCCGCCGACGGACCTCGGCCTGCAGATCGCCGACGTCGCGGCCGCCACCGCGCAGTCCCTGCTGACCGAGTCCCCCCTGCCGTGCCCGACCCCGACGTGCGACCTCATGGTCTCCGTCCTCGGCCGGCACCCCGCGTGGTCGCCCGACGGCGAGCGCCTGGTCGTCGCCGACCTCACCGTGCCCACGGTGAGCGGCACGGCCGTGACCGTCGACGGCCGGGGGGCGCTCGCCGTCGTGGACGTGGCGGGTGGGGCGAACGGCACCGCCGCCGTCGCGTCGAACCCCGTGCTCCTGACCCGGCCCGCCGTGCTGGCGACCGAGCGTGACGCCGGCGCGGTGGACCGGATCTGGCGCGAGGTCGCGTCCGCCGCGGAGCCCGCGTGGTCCCCCGACGGCACGCGGATCGCGTTCTCGGGCACCGCCGCCGGCGAGGCGGTCGCACGCGACCTCTGGACGATCGCGGTGGACGGCAGCGATCTCATTCGGGTCACGAACGACCCGACCCGGCAGACCGACCCGGCGTGGCAGCCAGCACCCGAGCCCGAGCTCACGGTCGCGGCGTCCGAGCCGGCGCCGAGCGTCGGCACCACGGTCACGCTCACCGCCACGGTCGTGCCCGGCACGACCGCACCGCTCGGCGCGACCCGGGTCACGTTCACCCTGCCCGAGCAGCTCGAGCCCGCTGACGGGTCGGACTGCTTCGTCTCGGGCAGCGTGGTCACGTGCCCCGTGCCGCCCCTGCCTCTCGGGACCAGCCACGACGTCACCATCACGGTCGAGGTGGTGGACGAGGGCGAGGCGACGGTCGACGCGGTTCTCACCTACCCCGACGGCGTCCCGATCGCCGACCCCTCGGTCACGCTCACGCCCGCTCTTGTCCTCACGCGGCCACGGCTCGCGTTCACGGACGAGGGCACCTGGATCGGCGAGGCCTCGATCTACGACCACTCCGCCGAGGGCGATCCGGCCTTCCCCGCGCGAACCAGCCCCCGCTACTCCGCGTTCGGGCCCAACGGCTACCTCGGCTCCGGGCGGAGCACCGGTCAGGCGACGAGGCCCGACCCGTGGGACTTCGTTCCCGTCCACCTCGCCTACGTCTCGACCGGCTTGCGCACG
>NZ_VENP01000066.1 GCF_006351005.1 Miniimonas arenae
ATCTGTCCGTCGCAAGACACATCATCCCAGGTCAGGGGCACCTTCGCCGTCTCCAACCCACTACCGGCGTGAAATCACGAGGCTAGGCGAGTAACGGCGCCGGCCCACACCCAAACGTGACCGGTGCGGCCGTGCTCGTCGACGTAATCCACCGCGACGGCCACGGCGGTGTAGGCGGTCGTGAGACCGTTGAGCTGCTTCCACCCGTGCGGGCGGTCGCGCGGCACCCACACCCGCACGGGGATCGGGGTATCCAGTCGCGTGGTGGGCTGGCCGTAGGCGGCGAGCGGGAGCGAGTTCGCACCGTCCCGCAGTGGCACCCGGTCGGGGTGCCGTCCATCTCCTGTCACACACCTATTCGAACATGGGTTCGAACGCGTGTGCGAGGACCGACACCGGGACCTGTCGGGGTGCGGTGGCACGCGCGCCTGCTCGGTCACGGTCGAGCTCCCCAGGCTGCGCCGTCGTGCGCGCCGCCGTCGTGCACCGCGGAGGCGAACAGGTTGAGGCCGAGCGCCCGCGAGAGGTAGCCGATCGCCTCCTGCGCTCGCACGCTGTTGCCCGCGGCGTCCAGGCGGGGCGAGAACGCGCCGATTCCGGCCTTGCCGGGGGCGACGGCGACGACGCCGCCCGCCACCCCCGACTTGCCGGGCAGCCCGATCTCGAAGAGCCACGTCCCGGACCGCTCGTACATCCCCGTGGACGCGAGCACCGCGAGGGTGTCGCGGCACACGTCGGGCGACACGACCCGCTCGCCGGTCACGGGGTTGACCCCGCCGTCGGCGAGCGTCGCGCCCATCACGGCGACGTCCCGCGTCGTGACGAGGAGGCTGCACTGGCGGGTGTAGACGTCGACGGCCTCGAGCGGGTCCTCGAGCCGACCGTAGGACTCCAGCAGGCGAGCGATCGCCCGGTTGCGCTGGTTCGTCGCCGCCTCGGAGGCGTAGACCTCGTCGTCGAGCGCGAGGTCGCGGCCGGCGAAGCGCGACAGGCCGGTACGCACGGCCGCCCAACGTGCGTCGGGGTCGGCGGCCGGCACCATCGCCGTCGTCGCGATCGCACCCGCGTTGACCATGGGGTTCCTCGGGTGTCCGTCGTTGAGCTCGATCGCCATGACCGAGTTGAACGCCAGCCCCGTGTTGTCCACGCCGATCCGCTCGAGCACCCCCGCGTGGCCGAGCTCCTCGCAGACGAGGGCGTACACGAACGCCTTGGAGATCGACTGGATCGAGAACGCGACGTCCACGTCGCCCACGGCGTGCGACGCGCCGTCGACCTCGACGACGCACAGCCCGAACAGCTCGGGATCGGCGTCGGCGAGGGCGGGGATGTAGTCGGCGACGGCTCCGGAGGTGTCCGGCATCGCCCAGCGGTACGCCTGCTCGACGAGCTCGTCGACCCGGGGGTGCGCCGGGAGCGGGCCGGTGGCCGCTCGTTGCCGGACGTCCTCGAGATCTCGGTCCATCGTGCTCCTCGGGCGTGACGAACGGACGGGTGTCAGCCTCGCCCCTGCGCTCCGTGCACGCAAGGGCGCGACCGTCAGGCGGGCGCGGTCGGCGACCAGACCGATCTGGTCAACGACCCAGCTGTACGCGCCGTCGCGCGAGGTAGGCGGTCTCGGCGGCGTTCCCGGACAGGGCGATCGCGCGGTCGTAGGCGGCGCGCGCCTGCGCACCGCGGCCGAGGCGGCGCAGCAGCTCCGCCCGCGTCGCGTGGAACGCGTGGTAGCTCTCGAGCGGCAGCGCATCGACGACGGCGAGCGCCACCTCGGGTCCGTCGACCTCGGCCAGGGCAACGGCCCGGTTGAGCGCGACGACGGGCGAGGGGTCGACGCGGACCAGCCGGTCGTACAGCGTGGCGATCTGCGCCCAGTCCGTCTCGCCGGCCTCCCGGGCGTACGTGTGCACCGCGTTGACCGCCGCGAGCAGCTGGTAGCGCCCGGGCGGCGGGCCACCGGCCGCGACGTCGGCGATCGTCCCGCGGACGAGGGCGTGGCCCTCCGCGATCAGGTCGCGGTCCCACGCGCCCCGGTCCTGCTCGGCGAGGGTGACGAGCTCGCCGGTCGCGGAGACCCGCGCCGGACGGCGCGCCTCGGTGAGCAGCATGAGGGCGAGCAGACCGGTCGTCTCGCCGGTCGGGCACAGGTCGCGCACGAGCCGGGCGAGACGGATCGCCTCGCCCGTGAGGTCGGCGCGCACGGGATCGCTGCTTGGGCCCGACGCGAGGTAGCCCTCGTTGAAGACGAGGAAGAGGACGGTGAGCACGCCGTCGATCCGGGCGGGCAGGTCCGCCTCGGCAGGGACGCGATAGGGGATCGCGGCCGCCTTGATCTTCGCCTTCGCGCGGGTGAGGCGCTGGCCCATCGTCGCCTCCTGGACCAGGAACGCGCGGGCGATCTCGGCGACGGTCAGCCCGCCCACCAGGCGCAGCGTGAGCCCGATCCGCGCCTCGGGGGAGAGGGCGGGGTGGCAGCACGTGAAGATCAGCCGGAGCCGGTCGTCCTCGACGGCGCCACGCGGCGGTGCCGGGTCGTCGTCGCGCAACCGGATCGCCTCCTCGTACTTCTCCTCCCGCCGGGCCTCCCGGCGGATGCGGTCGATCGCCTTCCGGGTCGCGGTCGTCGTGAGCCACGCGCCCGGGTTGACGGGCACGCCGTCGTGCGGCCAGCGCTCGACGGCGACGGCGAACGCCTCCGCGGCCGCGTCCTCGGCGGTGTCGAGGTCGTGGAACCGTCGAGCGAGCGACGCGACCACCCGGGCCCACTCCTCGCGGAGGGCCCGGGTGAGCGCGTCGTCGACGGCGGTCGGGGTCACGTCGGGCTCAGCCCTCGAGGTGCTCCTGGAAGCCGTCGGCCGTCTGGAACGGACGGACCTCGACCTTGCCCCGGCACGCCTTCGAGCCCTGGGCTGCGAGCCGGAGGGCGACGTCGAGGTCGGGCGCCTCGATGACCCAGAAGCCGCCGAGGTGCTCCTTGGCCTCGAGGTAGGGCCCGTCGGTCACGACCGGCTCGTCGCCCTGGCCGTCCACGACGCTCGCCGTCGAGGCCTCCGCGAGGCCGTTCGCGTAGACGAAGTAGCCGTCGGCCACGAGCTGGTCGTTGAACGCGCCGGTGTCGGCGAACGCCTCGAGCATCGCCTCCTTCGTCGCGTACGCGCCGTACGGGGTGCGCTCGGCCGGTCCGTAGACCGACAGCAGGTACTGGGGCATGTCAGGACTCCTTCGTGGTGCTCGTCGCTGCGCGACGCAGCAGCTCGTCGGTCTCGGGGTCGGCCATCAGCTCGCGCACGTGCTGCGCGCAGCGGCAGGCGGCGGCGGTCCTGGCCGCCCAGGCGAGGGCCTCCTCACGGGTCGGCACGTCGACGACGCAGAACCCGCCGACGACCTCCTTCGTCTCGGGGAACGGCCCGTCGGTCACGGTGCCGTCGGTCGCGACGATGCTCGCCCGCTGCCGCTCGAGGCCGCCGCCGAACACCCAGACGCCCGCGGCGATCGCCTCGCGGGTCACGGCGTGCGCCGCCTCGCCGACGGCGGGCCAGTCGCCGTCGGGGATGTGGTCCATCGCCCCGTCGTCGAACGAGATCAGGTATCGCGTCATCGCATCGCTCCTTGTCCGGCGGCCGACTCGGACGGCCGCTCACCTGGACGACGAACGGCCTGCCCCGAATCCGACAGCCGGATGCGACAGTAGGCCTCAGGAGATCTCCGGCGCGCGTGTCGTGGTGCGCAGGAGGGGCAGGATCACGTCGTCGACGAGGCCCTCGCTGTCGTGAGGCCGGCCCGCCCCGAGCACGAACAGGATCTCGTTGCGCGCCAGGGCGACGATCGCCTCGTTGACGCGCGGAGGGATCGTGCCGGGCCCGAGCTCGCCGGCGGCCCGCGCGCGGTCGGTGATGTCGGTGAGCCACTCCGCGAACTGCGCGAGGACCTGCGCGGCCACTCGGGCGACGGTCGCATCCTCGACCTCGCCGATCACCCCCCGGAAGATCCGGACGCCGTCGGGGCCGACACGAGCGAGCAGGCCGTCGAGCAGCGCGATGAGGTCGGACCGCAGGGGACCGTTGGACGTCGCAGGCGGCCGGCCCATCCGGGACGGCAGGAAGGCGTCGATCGTCATCTCGGCGCGGCTGCTGTAGCGGCGGTACAGCACGGGCTTGCTGGTGCCCGCGCGCCGGGCCACGCCCTCGAACGTGAGGCCCTGGTAGCCGCGCTCGTCGAGCTCGGCGAGCACCGCGCCGCGGATCGCGTCGCGCAGCTCGTCCGCTCGCCGTCGTCGGCCGGGTTGCGCGGTCACTCGTCCTCCCGCTGGCTCGGTGCCCGGTGAGGGCGTCTCGACGGTATCGGATCCCTAGGATACGGTACGTACCGTATCTAGTTCTCGGTTTCGGAGAGTGTCATGTCAGAGCCCGCCACCACGCACGCCACCACGCACGAGAGCTGGCGGCCCGTCTTCGGCCTCGCCGTCGGCCTTGCGCTCCTCGTGAGCGCGATGCTCGTCGCGTTCGGCCTGCCGGCCCTTCACACCGCGCCGCGCGACCTCCCGATCGCGGTGGTCGCCCCGCCCGCGGTGGCCGAGCAGCTCACCGCCGGCCTCGAGCAGGCCCAGCCCGGCGCGTTCGACGTGACGGTCGCCGAGTCCCAGGACGCGGCGCAGCAGCTCATCCGCGACCGTGAGGTCTACGGCGCGTTCGTCGTGACCGCCGACGGGCTGACCGTCGACGTCGCCTCGGCGGCGAGCCCCACCGTCGCGACGCTCCTCACGCAGGTCGGGACCGCCGCGGCGACCCAGCAGGGCGTCACGGCCACCGTGACCGACGTCGTGCCGACCTCGGTCGACGACCCGCGCGGGATCGGCCTGTCCGCCGGCGCCCTGCCGATCGCGCTCGGGGGGTTCATGGCCGGTGTCGCCACCACCCTGCTCGTGCGCGGGACCGGCCGCCGGCTCGCCGCGATGGGGACGTTCGCCGTGGTCGCGGGCGTCGCGATGGCCGCGATCCTCGAGCTCTGGTTCGGCACGCTGAGCGGGAACTTCGCCGCCACCGCCGCCGCGGCGGTGCTCGGGATCCTCGCGACGGGCCTCACGGTGCTCGGCCTGGAGAGCCTGCTCGGCAAGGCGGGCATCGCCGTCGGGGCCCTGCTCGTGGTGTTCCTCGGCAACCCGCTGTCGGGCCTCACGAGCGCGCCGGAGATGCTGCCGCAGCCGTGGGGCGCGATCGGTCAGCTGCTGCCGCCCGGCGCCACCGGGACGCTGCTGCGCAACGTCGCGTTCTTCGACGGCGCCGCGACCACCCAGCCGATCCTCGTCCTGCTGGGCTGGGCCGCGCTCGGCGCGGTGCTCCTCGTGATCTCGGGCCTGCGCTCGCGGACGGGGCAGCCGACGGGGGACCCGGGGTCGGACGAGTCGGTGCCGGCCGAGCAGGCGGCGGTCGCCGCGCGGGCGTAGCGCGGCGTCAGCCCGCGGTGAGCAGCGCCGCCAGGAACGCGACGTAGAGGACGAGCGCGGCCGTCGCGACGCCCCCGGCGGCCCGGGTCCAGTGGCCCGCGGCCGCCGCCGCAGCGAGCGCGACGGCGAGCAGCACCCAGACGGCGGTGTGGCCGTGGTCGAGGAGCACGCCGCGGATGCCGTCGGCGGTCTCGTCCACGCCGTCGCTGACCGTCGCGAAGACGACGGCCACCGTGGTGGCGCCGACCGCGCCCAGCGCGAACCAGCGCCGGCGCGCCCGGGTGGGCTCGCCGTCGTGCGTGTCTCGCATGACGGCGACCGTAGCGCTCGGCGCAGTGGAAGACTCGCCCCACGAGGACCGCAGGACCGCAGGACCGCGGAACCGGAGGCGCGCGGCGTGAAGGCGATGATCGTCAAGGAGTTCCGGGAGCTCATCCGCGACCGGCGCACCGTGGGGCTCCTGGTCGGGCTGCCCCTGATCCTGCTGGTGGTGTTCGGGTACGCCGCGAACTTCTACGTCGACCACGTCTCGGCGGCCGTCGTCGGGCCGCAGGCCGAGCAGGTCGCCGCCCAGCTGCCCGACCTCTTCGAGGTCCAGACCGTCGACACCGCCGCGACCGAGCAGGACGCGCGGGACATGCTGCGCGACGACGTGGTCGACGTCGCGCTCGTCACGGGCGGCGACGCGGCAGGAGGAACCTCGAGCACCGCGACCGCGCTCATCGACGGCTCCAACCTCTTCGCGGCGCAGTCGATCCTGGCCGCGGTCAACGCGACGGGAGGCGCGATCACGCCCGAGGTGCTCTACAACCCCGACCTCACGACGGCGTGGGTGATGATTCCGGCGATCATCGGCCTCATCCTCACGTTCATCGGGACGATCGTGACCAGCATCGGCCTCGTCCGCGAGCGCGAGGCGGGCACGCTCGAGCAGCTCGCCGTGATGCCGATCAAGCCGGGCACGGTGATCCTCGGCAAGATCGCGCCGTACTTCCTGCTCGCGGCGATCGACATGGTGATCGTCACGGCGCTCGGCATGCTGCTGTTCGACGTCCCGTTCAACGGGAACGTCCTCACGTTCGCCCTGGGTGCGGCGATCTTCCTGTTCGTCGTGCTCGGCATCGGGGTGTTCATCTCGACGATCTCGCAGACCGCGGGTCAGGCGATCCAGACCGCGTTCTTCGTCCTAATGCCGCAGATCCTGCTGTCCGGGATGATCTTCCCGCTCGAGGCGATGGCGGCGGGCGTGCGCTGGATCGGCTACCTCCTACCGCTCACGTACTTCACGAAGATCTCGCAGGGCGTCATGCTCCGCGGCGCGGGGATCGACTCGCTGTGGCTGCCGTTCGTGGTGCTCACCGTGATGGCGGTGGCGATCTTCACGGCCGCGACGCTGCGGTTCCGCCGCGACCTCGCGCCCGAGCGCCGGGAGAGGACGGCGTCGTGACCTTCGGCGCGCGCGGCGTGAGCGTGTCGTTCGACGGCACGACGGCGTTGCGTGACGTGAGCGTGGACGTTCCGGACGCAGCGGTGATCGCCGTCGTCGGGGGCGACGGCGCGGGCAAGTCGACCCTGCTGCGGACGCTCGTGCGCCAGGTGGCGCCGGACAGCGGCACGGTCGACGCGCCCGGCAAGGCGGACCTCGGGTACCTGCCCGCGTCCTCGGGCAGCTGGGCGGCGCTGACGGTGGCGCAGAACCTCGACTTCGCCGCGGGCGCCTACGGGCTCGCGGGTGCTGCGCTCGAACAGCGACGCACCGAGCTCCTCGCCGCCGCGGACCTCACGGCGGCGTCGGACCGCCTCGCGTCGCAGCTGTCCGGCGGCATGCGGCGCAAGCTCGGCTTCCTCATGGCGATCGTGCACCGCCCGCGCCTGGTCGTGCTCGACGAGCCGAGCACCGGCGTCGACCCGGTGAGCCGCATCGACCTGTGGCGACTGATCTCCGAGGAGGCAGCGAGCGGTACCGCGGTTGTCATGTCGACCACGTACCTGGACGAGGCGGAGCGCGCGGGGCACCTCGTGGTGCTCGACGCGGGCGAGGTCCTCGTCCAGGGCTCCAACGACGACGTGCGCGCCTCGTTCGCCGGGGCGGTCACCCGCTCCGTGACCGCGGGCGCGACCCCCGTGCGACCCGAGTGGTCCTGGCGGCGCGGGCACGCGCGGCACGAGTTCTGGCCCGACGGCGAGCCACCGGTCGGGAGCGACGTCGTCGCCCCCGACCTCGAGGACATCGTCATCGCGCTCTCGCTCGAGCGGCGGCTCGCGGGGGTGGCTCGATGACCGGGCGACACGGGCGCGACGCGCTGACCGGGCGACACGGGCGCGACGCGCTGCGCGCCGACACCGTGCGCGCCACCGCGCTGCGCGCCGACCGGGTGACGCGTCGGTTCGGCGCGTTCACCGCCGTATCGGGGGTCTCCATCGAGGTCGGCCACGGCGAGGTCGTCGGACTTCTCGGCGCCAACGGCGCGGGCAAGACGACGCTCATGCGGATGCTCCTGGGTCTGCTGCCCCCGACGGAGGGAGGAGTCACGATGCTGGGCGGACCACCGAACCGCGAGCGGCGCCGTCGCGTCGGGTACCTGCCACAGAACCTCGGCCTGTACCGCGACCTCACCCTCGCCGAGAACCTCGAGTTCATCAGTGGCACGTACGGCGCTCCGGTGCCCGTGCTCCCGGGCGACCTCGCCGGCTACGCGACGACGCTCGTCGGGGCGATGCCGCTGGGCGCGCAGCGGCAGGCCGCGTTCCTGGCCGAGCTCAGCCACCGGCCCGAGCTCCTCCTGCTCGACGAGCCGACCTCGGGCGTCGATGCCCTGGCCAGGGCCCGCCTGTGGGACACGATCCGGGAGCAGTCCGACGCGAGCGTCGGCGTGCTCGTGACCACGCACTACATGCAGGAGGCGCAGCAGTGCGACCGGCTCCTGCTGATGTCCCACGGCGAGCTCGTGGCGCAGGGCAGCGAGGCCGACATCATCGGGGACACCCGCGCGCTGTCGGTGCGCACCGACGACTGGGCGGCCACGTTCGCGGCGCTCAACGCCGCCCGGGTGCCGGTCATCCTGGACAGTCGCGCCGTGCGCGTCGCGGACACCGACTCCGAGACCGTCCGGGCGGTCCTGGACGCCGCGGGGCTCACGGCCGAGATCGAGCGGGTGCCGGCGACGATCGAGGAGCGGATGCTCGTGCTGGCCCGCGCGAGCGCTGGCTGAGGGGCGGGGGCAGGATGACGGCATGAGCAGCACTGCTTCTCCAGGAGTCACGGGCGTCACCGGCGCGACCGGCCACATCGGCGGGCTCGTCACGCGCGGGCTCGACGCCGCGGGCGTCCGGCAGCGGCTGCTCGTGCGCGATCCCTCGAGCCCGCGAGTGCCCGAGCTGGCGAGCGTCGAGGGTGTCGCCGCCGTCGACTACGCCGACCTCGAGCGATCCCGGGCGGCCCTGACGGGCGTCGACGTCCTGCTCCTCGTGTCCGCGCACGAGAGCCCGACTCGCGTCCGCGACCACGCGCGGGTGATCGACGCCGCCGCGCAGGCGGGCGTGCGGCACGTGGTCTACACCTCCTTCGCCGGGGCTGCCCCCGACGCCACGTTCACCCTCGCCCGCGACCACCACGCGACCGAGGAGCACCTGCGTGCGTCGGGGATGGCGTGGACCTTCCTGCGCGACACGCTCTACCTCGACTTCATGGAGCAGCTCGCCGGGCCCGACGGCGTCATCCGCGGTCCCGCAGGCACCGGACGGGTCGCGGCGGTCGCCCGCGCGGACGTCGCCCGCGTCGCCACGGCGGTGCTGCTCGACCCGGCCGCGCACGCCGGTGCGACCTACGACGTCACCGGCCCGGAGCCGCTCACGCTCGTGGAGGTCGCCGCCACCATCCGCGCGGTGCGCGGGACGAGCGTGACGTTCCACGACGAGACGATCGAGGAGGCCTACGCCTCCCGCGCGTCCTACGGTGCGCCCGACTGGCAGGTCGACGCGTGGGTCTCCACCTACACCGCGATCGCCTCGAACGTCATGGCACGGCCCAGCGGCGACGTCGAGCGCCTCACCGGCGTCCCGCCGCTCAGCCTCGAGCAGCTGCTGCGTCTCGGCTGAGCGGCTCGACCCGCAGGGTCGTCCCGCGTGCCGTCGCGCTCGTGATCGCACGCACGGCGGAGCCGCCGCCGTACTTAGCGCGATAGGCGAGGTCGATCGCGTCCTCGTACTCGCCGTCGGGCACGAAGCGCACGACGGCGCGCACCCCGCCGGCCTCGACGGTGCCGGTCCCGGCACGGCGCACCGCGCCGTACCACGCGCCGTCGTCGCCGCGCACGGAGCGGACGAAGAGCGCGCCGTCGACGACGACGTGCCACACGATCGTGGCTGGGCGCAGGGTGCCGTCGGCGCGGTGGGCGGCGACGTGGAGCTCGCCGTCGCCGTCGATCGCGGCGAGGTCGGCGGGGCTGAAGGTGCTCGTCGGCTCGGCCACCGTCACGCCTCGGGGATCGCGCGGGCGAAGAACTCCGGCCGGGCGACCTCGGGGTCCGGGCCGCCGCGCACCCCGGTGTCGAGGGCGTCGATGGAGGCGAGCTCGGCGTCGGTGAGGTCGAAGCCGGCGACGTCGAAGTTCTCGGCGATGCGCGACGGCGTGACCGACTTCGGGATCGCGGAGCGGCCCTGCTGGAGGTGCCAGCGCAGCATGACCTGCGCGGGCGTGCGGTCGTGGGCGGAAGCGATCTCGGCGATGGTCGGGTCCTCGAGGGTGCTGCGCCGCGTGTCGTCGCCCCACCCGGGATAGGACGTGATCCCGCCGATGGGGGACCACGCCTGGGTGAGCACGCCGTGGCGCGCGTCGGCGGCCTGCACGGCGGGCTGCGTGAAGTAGGGGTGCAGCTCGACCTGGTTGACCGCGGGGACGACCTCGACCTGCTCCAGGAGCGCCTCGAGCTGCTGCGGCATGAAGTTGCTGACGCCGATCGCGCGGACGCGGCCGTCGGCGAGCAGCGTCTCCAGGGCGCGGTAGGCGGCGACGGTCGAGTCGAACCGGTCGGGGGCGGGCTGGTGCAGGATCAGCAGGTCCAGCTGCTCGACGCCGAGCTTCGCCGTCGCCTTCTCGAACGCGTGCAGGGTCTGGTCGTAGCCGTAGTCCGACACCCAGACCTTGGTCTCGAGGAACACGTCCCCGCGCGGCACGTCGGACTCGCGGATCGCGCGGCCGACCTCACGCTCGTTGCCGTACGCGGCGGCGGTGTCGATGTGGCGGTAGCCGACCTCGAGCGCCGTGCGGACCGCGGCGACCGTCTCGTCGGGCGGGGTCTGGAACACGCCGTACCCGAGGGCCGGGAGCGTGACGCCGTTGTTGAGGGTGAGGGTGGGGATCGTCATGCCGTCCACGGTAGGAACGTGGCGCCGCTCGCGGGAGGGCCTGGTGCTACCCCCCACGCCCGCCCCGGTGCCGGCCCGCCCACGGGGTAGCGCCAGTACCTCCCCAGGGCGGCCGCGCCGTCGTACCGTCGCGGGGTGGACCTGAGAGCCGAGACCAGCGAGTTCCTCACGACCCGTCGCGCGCGGCTCACCCCCGAGCGGGCGAACCTCGCGGCGTACGGCGGCAACCGCCGCGTGCCGGGGCTGCGCCGCGAGGAGGTGGCGATGCTCGCGGGCGTGAGCGTCGACTACTACACGCGGATGGAGCGCGGGAACCTCGGCGGGGTGTCCGAGGCGGTCCTGGAGTCCCTCGCCGAGGCGCTGCAGCTCGACGAGGCCGAGCGCGGCCACCTGTTCGACCTCGCGCGGCTGGCCAACGCCTCCGGCGCTGCGCGCTCCCGGGCGCACAGCGCGCCGGCGCCCGTGCTGCGTCCCGCGGTGGCGCGCGTCGTCGACGCGATCGACGCGCCCGCGTTCGTACGCAACGGCCGGCTCGACGTCGTGCACACCAACGCGCTCGGCCGCGCGCTCTACGCGCCGCTGTACGACTCGCCCGTCCACGTGCCGGGCAAGCCCGTCAACACCGCGCGCTTCCACTTCCTCGACCCGGTGGGCGCCCGGCAGTTCTGGGGACCCAAGTCCGAGCGCGTCGCGCCCGACGCCGTCGCGATCCTGCGCGCCGAGGCCGGGCACAACCCCTACGACAAGCGCCTCACCGAGCTGGTGGGCGAGCTGTCCACGCGCAGCGAGGACTTTCGCCGGCTCTGGGCCTCGCACGACGTGCGTTACCACCGCACCGGAACCAAGGTGTTCCACCACCCCGGTGTGGGCGTCCTCGAGCTCGACTACGAGGCGCTCGTGCTGCCCGCCGACCCCGGGCTGCAGCTCAACGTCTACACGGCCCCGCCCGGGAGCCCGTCGGCCGACGGCCTCGCGCTGCTCGCGTCGTGGGCCGCGACGATGGCCGCGGCGCAGGGGGGCGTGCGGGTCGCCGAGGCGTAGACGGCACACGACGGCGAGCGTCGCTCCGCGAGGCGCGCTCGCGTCTGCGCCGCTGACCTCCGCGGTCCTCAGGAGTGGTACCCGGTCTCGCGCAGCACCCGCGCGGGGACGCCGGCCACGATCGTGTCGGCGGGTACGTCCTTCGTCACGACCGCGCCGGCTCCGACGATCGCGCCGTCGCCGATCGTCACGCCGGGCACGACGGTCACGCAGGCGCCGAGCCAGACCCGGCGGCCGATGACGACCGGCGCGGGGATCATGTCGCCGCAGCGCGCGGGGTCGACGGCGTGGTCGAGCGTCACGATCGTGGCGCCGTGCCCGATCAGGGTGCCGTCGCCGATCGTGATGCCGCCGGCGTCCTGGAACCGGCAGCCCATGTTGACGAAGACGTCCCGGCCGAAGGTGAGGTTGCGGCCGAACTCGCAGTGGAACGGCGGGAAGACCGTCACCGATTCGTCGACGGCGCGGCCGGTCAGTCGCGTCAGCAGCGCGCGCACCTGCTCGGGGGAGTGGTAGCCGGTGTTGAGCTCGGCGGTGATCCGGAACGCGGCCTGAGCCACGCCGTGCAGGTACGCGTGCTGCTCGGACCTGGCGGTGATGACGGCGCCGCGCGCGACGTGGTCGAGGAACTCCTGCAGGTCCGTCACCGGTCCTGCGCCACGCTCGCGGACGTCGCCGGCTCGGCGCCCCAGGACGCCAGCAGTCGCAGCCGCTCGGCCGACGGCGAGCCGGGCTTGGCCGTGTAGACCATGAGCACCTGGCCGGGCTCGGCGGTGATCGCGAGCTCCTCGTACGCCAGCGTGAGCTCGCCGACGACGGGGTGGTGGAACCGCTTGGTGCCCGACCCGTGGGTGCGCACGTCGTGCGCGCCCCACAGGCGGCGGAAGACCTCGCTGCGCGTCGACAGCTCGCCCACGAGGTCCTGCAGGCCCTTGTCGTGCGGGTCCCGGCCGGCCTCGGCGCGCATGATCGCCACGCACATCTGCGCGAACCGGTCCCAGTCGGGGTAGAAGTCGCGCGCGGCCGGGTCGAGGAACTGGAACCGGGCGAGGTTCGGGGTGCGTCCGCCGTCGCCGATCACGGGGGAGTAGAACGCGCGCCCCAGCGCGTTGGTCGCGAGCAGGTCCTGGCGCTGGTCGCGGACGAACGCCACGCCGTCGGTGATCGCGGCCAGCGCCCACTGCAGGCTCGAGCGGGGCGCTCCCGGGCGGGTCGAGCGGCGACGCGCGCGGCCCGACGGCGGGATGCCGTCGGCGGCGCGGGCGAGGTCGAGCAGGTGGGCGCGCTCGGTGTCGTCGAGCTGCAGCGCCTGTGCGACGGCGTCCAGCACCGCCGCGGACGCCCCGCCGATCGCGCCGCGCTCGAGCTTCGCGTAGTACTCCACGCTCACCCCGGCGAGCGCGGCCACCTCGCTGCGCCGCAGGCCCGGGACGCGGCGCGTGCTCGGGTCGCCCGCGCCGATGACGCCCGCCGCCTCGGGGGTGACCTTCGCGCGCCGCGACATGAGGAACTCGCGTACGTCCGCCCGATTGTCCATGCAGCCGAACGTAGGCCGCGCCGACGCCGCGAGGGAGTCCCCCGCGTGGGGTGTACTGCGAGTACACCGCACGACAGGGCCTCCCACGCGGCGCCGGGACGGAGTTGTCTGGTTCCGTACCCGACAGGGCCGTACCCCAACGAAAGGCACCACCACCATGCGCGCAGTCGTCATGGTCGCCCCGGGCGACGTCCGGGTCGACGAGACCGAGCGACCGAGGATCGTCGAGCCGACCGACGCGATCCTCAAGATCACCGCGGCCTGCATCTGCGGGTCCGACCTGTGGCCCTACCGGGGAGCCGACGCGGTCGACCACCGGCCGATGGGCCACGAGTACGTGGGTGTCGTGGCGGAGATCGGCTCCGCCGTCACGACCCTCGCCGTCGGCGACTTCGTCGTCGGCACGTTCATCTCCTCCGACAACACCTGCGAGATCTGCCAGGCCGGCTACCAGACGCACTGCGTCCACCGCGGGCCCGGCGCCGACCCCGGCGCCCAGGCCGACTACGCCCGGATCCCGAACGCCGACGGCACGCTCGTCGCGACGCCCGGCGTGCCCGACCCGGAACTGATCCCCTCGCTGCTGGCCGCCTCCGACGTGCTCGGTACCGGCTGGTTCGCCGCCGTAGCGGCCGAGGCCGGACCGGGGAGGACCGTCGCGGTGGTGGGTGACGGCGCCGTCGGGCTGATGGGCGTGCTCGCCGCCAAGCAGCTCGGCGCCGAGCGCATCATCGCGATGTCCCGGCACGCCGACCGCCAGGCGCTCGCGCGCTCCTTCGGCGCCACCGACATCGTCGAGGAGCGCGGTGACGCGGGCGTGGAGCGCATCAAGGAGCTGACCGGCGGGCTCGGGGCGCACTCGACCATCGAGGCGGTCGGCACCCAGGAGTCGATGATGCAGGCCATCCACGCCACCCGCGCGGGCGGTCACGTCGGGTACGTCGGGGTCTCCCACGACGTCGCGCTGCCCGGGCGCGAGCTGTTCTACTCGGGCGTCCACCTGCACGGCGGACCCGCGCCGGTGCGGCGCTTCCTGCCCGAGCTCATCCGGCTCATCTGGGACCGCGAGATCGACCCGGGCAAGGTCTTCGACCTCACGCTCCCGATCGAGGACGCCGCCGAGGGCTACCGCGCGATGGACGAGCGCCGCGCGACCAAGGTGCTGCTCACGCTGTGACGCCTCGCCGGGTCACAGCGGGAGCGGCCGGCCCTCGACGACGGACTTCATCACCAGCGTCGAGGTCAGCCGTTGCACACCGGGCAGCGTCGAGAGCTGCTCGTCGTACAGGCGCTGGAAGTCCGTGAGGTCGCGCGCGACCACCCGGAGCAGGTAGTCCGGGTCGCCGAACAGCCGCT
>NZ_VENP01000067.1 GCF_006351005.1 Miniimonas arenae
AAGCTCGGCGGTGCCCCAGAAGGACGCAAGCTCCTCGCGCCAATTGAGGAACCCGTGCGCCATTACTCGATTGATCGCGTTCTTGTAGGCAACGGCCGCCTGGGTTGCCTCGGCAATGTGCGTATCCTCGGCCGAGGGTGTCGGGCTCGCCGTCGCCGTCGGGGTCGGCGTCTCGCTGGTCGCGCTCGAGGCGGGCGGCGCCGTCGTCGGTGTCGGGTTTGGCGAGTCTCCGGGGTCGCACGCCGCGACCAAGCCAGCCAGCAGCAGGACAACCCCGGCTACAGCGCCAGTGCGCGTGGCGGATCGGGAGGGCCCCATTACGGGTGTCCTCGTGCGTCGCATCCGCATGTCCTCTCGGTGGCTCGTCACGGCACCTTAGAAGTCCACGTCGGCGCTGCGGAAGAGTAACCCGCCATCTGTGGATACAGGGCGGGGTACACCAGGCAGGACGCATCGTCTCGCCACCGGCGACGATGGACCTCGGCGAGCCCCGGGCCGAACGCACGCTCGGAACCGGGGTGACATACATCCAGCGCCCCACGCTGTTGTTCCGTCGGTTGTCCCCAGGAGTCCCTGGCGTCACCTTTGGGCCAGTTGTCCACAAATGTTGTCTCGTCACGTATAACCGCGCTTCGATGTCGGCGGTCCGACTTACGATGTACGCATGTTCGAGGACACGTGGACCGAAGGCTGGGATGAGCGCGTGGTTGTGGCCACTGCGTCGTCGCGGCGCGGGCCTGACGGGGCGGAGGCACCCACGCCGTCTTCCCTCGCCGCCTTGGGCGAGCTGGCTCAGTCCGAGGTGCTCGACGCCATCGGACGCGGCCAGCTGTCGAGTATCGAGATCCTCGAGCTCGCCGCTGCGTTCGCGCACGTCCAAGCGTGGGCGGCGGCAGGCCTGCGTGTAGCGGCCGCAGCCCTCGAACGCCGCAGCCGCGATGCCGAGACCCGATGGCTGCCGGAGCGAGTCCTGGTGCGCGGCGCCGCCGCGGAGGAGCTGAGCGTCAGGCTCGGTGTCTCTGGGCAACAGGCTCAACGGCTTGTGGGGGAGGGTGTGGCACTCACGGGCTCGTTGTTCCCCGTGCGCGAGGCGCTCGAGACCGGAGCGATCGACTCGGGCAAGGCTCGGGTCCTCATCGACGCACTGGCCGACCAGGAGGACGCCGTTCGTCTCGCGGTGTGCGACGAGGTCCTGCCCGATGCCCCGCTCCAGTCGCAGCACACCCTGGCGCGTCGGGTGCAGCGGGCCGTGGTGGCGGCCGACTCCCGAACCGCGGCGGAACGGCACTGCGGCGCGAGAGCCGCCCGCCACTTGTCGCGGGTGCGGACACGTCCGGACGGGATGGCATCGGTGACTCTCGTCGCGCCTCTCGTGGACGTGACCAGCGTCGAGCACGCGTGCGAGCTCGCTGCGCGCGCGGCGCGGGCGAGCGGAGACGGACGCACCCTGGAGCAGCTGCGCGCGGACGCACTGACGACCCTCGCCGCAAGGGCCCTCGAGCGCGGTCGACTCGTCTGGTACTCGTCGAGCGAGGTGCCCGTTCCCCGCGTGGGTGCGGACCTCGAGCCGCTGCCGCTGCCGATCGCGGCGCCCTCGACCGCAGCCTCGTCCGTACCGGTGTCCGCACCCCCGTCCGTGCCGGTGTCCGAGCGCGAGCCCTCGTCCGGCAAACCTGCTCTGGAACGACCCACCGACGGCGCGGACGGGCGGGGCGCCGCCTTCGGCGTGGTCCCGATGGGCCGTATCGCGGTGTCTCCGACTCCGTCGCGTCCCGACGGGTCGCCGTCGCCGGCCAGTGAGGTGTTGCCGCCGACCGAGCGGTCGCTGCCTCCCACCGGCGGCTCGATCCCGACTCCCGGGTCGGCATCTCAGCGCCCCGGCCCGGCTTCTGCGCCCGCTGACACACTGCCGAGCGGCCTCGCGGTCGTCGGGAAGGCCTTCGACACGCACGGGCACCGGGTCCCGCTCGTCATCCCACGAGCGGCGCTCGATCCGGCTCACGACGGCGAGCCGAGCCCCGCGGACGAGTATCGCGAGGCGATGCTCGGCTCCCCGAGCAGCCCGGACCATCCGCACGCGTGCGGCCCACCTACGGCTGTTCCGTTCGAGGCGCCGCCGTGCCGAGGCACTCCTGCCGAGCTGCTCGGCTTCGGACCGCTCGCGCCGGCGGTTGCGCGAGAGGTCGCAGCCGCGCCGCCGCCCTGGGTGCGCGTGCTGGTCTCGGAAGGAGTCGCGGCGGACGAACGCGCCCTCGACGGACCATCGTCGAGACCACGTCAGCCTGGCACCACGGGGGCAACCGCTGAAGCCAGAGACGTCAATGCTGTCGTGCCCGGTTACGACATCCCGGACTGGCTGCGCCGCGTGGTCCAGGTCGATCACCCGACGTGCGTCGTCGGCATCTGCGGCGTTCCGTCGACGCGGACGGACTGCGACCACGTCGTTCCCCACCCGCTCGGACCCACCTGCCGAGCGAACCTCCGCCCCGGCTGCCGCCGCCACCACGTGCTCAAGACGCATGCGGGGTTCCACCTCGCCCTCGACGCGTCGGGGGCGAGCGTCTGGACCACACCGCTCGGCCAGCGTCTGCGCCGCGATCTCGCCGGGCGCGTGACCCGCCTCGCACCGGTCCCGCCCGCCCGCGCGGAACGGGGTGTGATCTGATGAGCGCCGTGGGAGGGCCGACCGAGAGAATCGCCGAGGTGTCGGTGGACGTCCCCCTCCCGCACCTCGATCGCCCCTTCGACTACCTGGTCCCCACGACGCTCCCGGGCGCAGAGTCGCCCGACGCCGTGGGCCCGGGCATGCGCGTCAAGGTGCCCTTCGCGGGACGCGACCGAGACGGCTGGGTGCTGAGGGTCCGCGACGCCACGGAGGAGGACGCAGCCCGACGGCTCGCGCCCCTGCGGCGCCTTGTGTCCCCCGTGGCCACCCTCACGCCGACGGTGCTCGCCCTGGCGCGAGTCGTCGCGGACCGCTACGCCGGTTCGCTCCCCGACGTCGTGCGGTTCGCCGTGCCTCCGCGCCACGCCCGTGCGGAGGCGGGGGTGCTGGCGGCTCTGGAGAAGCGGCGTGCGAGCGGAGCAGAGACCGGCGACGGCGAGGCAGAAACCCGCGACGGCGAGCGCGAGGCGAAGACCAGCGACAGCGAGGGGCGCCGTTCGGCCGCCGACGACGCCGGCGAGCCGCCGACGCCTGCCGACCTCGATCCCGCAGGCTGGCGGGACATCACCGGTGGCGAAGCCCTGCTCCGACGCCTCGCGGACGGCGAGGCGCCGCGCGCGGTGTGGACCCACACCGGCACGCCCGCCGCGGCCCGCGACATGCTCGTCGCCGCCGCGAGCGCCACGCGTGCCGCGGGCCGGAGCGTGCTGATAGTCGTCCCCGACGTCCGCGACGTCGACCGCGTCGTCCCCGCTCTCGCGGAGGCCCTGAAGGAGGAAGTCGTCCGCCTCGTCGCCTCGGACGGTCCCTCGGTGCGTGCCCGCGCGCACCTGCGGGCGCTGACCGGGCTGGCGAGGATCGTCGTCGGAACCCGCTCCGCCGCCTGGGCGCCGATGCCGGACCTCGGCCTCCTCGTGTGCTGGGACGACGGCGACGACTCGCTCGCGGAGCAGCGCGCGCCCTACCCGCACGCCGCCCAGGTCCTCGCCCTGCGCGCCGAGCCCGAGCGTGCCGCGCTTCTGCTCGGCTCGGTGAGTCGCTCGACGTGGGCGCAGCACCTCGTCGCGACCGGGTGGGCCGTCTCGCTGCGGGGGGACCGCGCCGTCGTGCGCCGCACCGCACCCCGCGTGACCGCACCCGACGCCGAGGACCTCGAGCGGGCCGGCCCCGGGGGCGCCGCCCGCATCCCGACCCCCGCCTGGCGGGCCGTCAAGGACGCGCTCGAGCGCGGGCCGGTCCTCGTCCAGGCGCCGCGCGCCGGCTACGTGCCCCACCTCGTGTGCGCGCGGTGCCGCGAGATCGCGCGCTGCCCGGCCTGCGGCGGCTCGCTCGCCGCGACCGACGCCGCACCCGCGCCCGTCTGCGGCACGTGCGGCACGGTCGCCGAGGGCTGGACCTGCCCCGAGTGCCACGGCCACCGGCTGCGCGCGATGCGCGTCGGAGCCCAGCGCACCGCCGAGGAGCTCGGGCGGGCGTTCCCGCAGACGCCCGTCGTCGTGAGCGAGGCCGCGCGCGGGGTGGTGGCCGACGTCGACGAGCGGCCGCGGATCGTCGTCGCAACCCCGGGGTCGGAGCCGGAAGCTGCCAGCGGGTACGCGGCCGCCGTCCTCCTGGACGGCGCCCTCGCCACCTCGCTGCCCGGCCTCTCGGGCGGGGAGGAGGCGGTGCGCCGCTGGCTGCACGCCGCGTCGCTGGTCCGCTCGGCGCACGACGGCGGGCGCGTGGTGCTGACCGGCGGCGGAGACGCCCGCGTGCTCCAGACCCTCGTACGCTGGGACCCGGTCACGTTCGCCGAGCGCGACCTCGCCGAGCGGCGGGAGCTGCGCTTCCCGCCCACCGTGCGGGCCGTCGCCCTCACCGGCGAGCTCGGGGCAGTGACCGACCTCCTCATGGAGATCGAGCTGCCCGACGGCGCCGAGCTCCTCGGCCCGTTCCCCGCGCCCGTCGCGGGCGAGGACGAGGGCGTCGACACCGTGCGGGCCGTGCTGCGCGCCCCGCTCCAGCTCGGGCCGCAGCTCAGCGCCGCCGTCCGCGCCGGACTCGGGGTACGCAGCGCACACAAGCGTGCGGGGTCGGTGCGCGTCGTCGTCGACCCACGCGACATGTGAGGATCGGGACGTGCCGTCTCCCGCCATCGACACCCTCGTGCTGGACTTCGGGCAGGTCGTCGTCGACTGGGAGCCCGCCCGCGCCTACCCGCACCTGAGCCGCGAGCAGTTCGACGCCGTCATGACGGAGATCGACTTCCACACCCTCAACCTGCGCGCGGACGCGGGGGAGACGTGGGCGGACCTCGAGCGCGAGGTCGCCGAGTGCTGGCCCGAGCACGCGGGCGTCGTCGCGCACTATCCCGGCGCCTTCCCGGCCACGCTCACCGGGCCCGTCGACGGCGTCGCCGAGCTCGTCGCGCAGGCGCAGGCCGCCGGCCTGCACACCTACGGCCTCACCAACTGGTCCGCCGAGACCTTCCCGCACGGCGTGCACGTGGCGCCGGTCATCGGGACGCTCGACGGCGTGGTCGTGTCCGGCGAGGTAGGCCTCATCAAGCCCGACCCGGCGATCTTCGCGGTCCTCGTCGAGCGCTACGGCGTCGAGCCGACGCGCACGCTCTTCGTCGACGACAAGGAGGTCAACGTCGAGGCGGCGCTCGCCCTCGGCTTCCTCGGGCACGTCTTCACCGGCGCGGACGGGCTGCGCGAGCGGCTGCGGTCGCTCGGCGTCGACGTCGGTGCTGCGGCCGGGACGCCCGGCTCGCCCGCGCTCACGGCGCGCAGCCCCGCGACCGTGGACGCTCCCGTCGCGCCGGTCGCCGCGGAGTCGCCCTCCTAGACTCTCCGGGTGACCTCCCGCCTCCGAGTCCTGTTCGCCGGCACGCCCGACGTCGCCGTGCCGACGCTGCGGGCGCTGGCCGAGCGGCACGACGTCGTCGCCGTGCTGACCCGCCCACCGGCCCGCCGCCGGCGCCGCGGCGAGCCCGAGCCGAGCGAGGTCGCCCTCGCCGCTCGCGAGCTCGGCGTCGAGGTCCTCGAGTGGCCCACCCTGCGCACGCCCGACGCCGAGGATCACCTGCGCGCGCTTCGGCTCGACGTCGCCGTCGTGGTCGCCTACGGCGCCCTCGTGCCGCCGAACCTGCTCGACCTGCCGACGCACGGCTGGGTCAACCTGCACTTCTCGCTGCTGCCCGCGTGGCGAGGCGCCGCGCCCGTGCAGTGGGCGGTCCGGCATGGCGACGAGCTGTCGGGCGCGACCGTCTTCCGCCTCACCGCCGGGCTCGACGAGGGTCCCGTGCTGGGCACGATGACCGAGACGATCCGGCCCCGGGACACCAGCGGGGACCTGCTCGGGCGCCTCGCCGTCTCCGGCGCACCGCTCGTGCTCTCGGTGCTCGACGCGCTCGCCGACGGTTCCGCGGTCGCGACGGACCAGGCGCCCGACGGCGTGAGCCTGGCTCCGCGGATCGAGGTCGCCGACGCCCGGGTTCCGTGGGCGGACCCCGCGCTCGCCGTGGACCGTTTCGTCCGGTCGATGACGCCGGCGCCGGGCGCCTGGACCGAGCTCGACGGTGTGCGGCTCAAGGTCGGTCCGGTCCGCCCCTCGTGGCTGCCCCGGCGCATCCCGGCGGAGGTCCCCGACGCACTCGCCGCGGGTGAGCTGCGCGCCGCCAAGGACGCGGTGTGGGTCGGGACGGGCGGGGGCGTGGTCGAGCTCGGCGACGTCGCGCCCGCGGGCAAGGCGTGGATGCCCGCCGCCGCATGGGCGCGCGGGGCGCGGCTCGAGGACGGAGCGAGGTTCCAGGCGTGAGCGGCGATCGGCGTGGCGGCGGCACCGGCGGCGGACCGCGCGGCGGCGGCTCGGGCGGGCACGGCGGGCCCCGGAACCCTGGCGGCACCGGCGGCGGACCGCGTGGCGGCGGCTCGCGCGGGCACGGCGGGCCCCGGAACCCTGGCGGCACCGGCACCGGCAACGGCAGCGGCCAGCGCGGTTCGGGCAGTTCGGCGAGCTCCGGCGGTGCCCGGCGCGGCACGGGCGGCGGCTGGGGCGACACCGCACGCGGCGGCGGTGACCGCCGTCGGCCGCAGGAGCGTCGCCCCGCTCGCAGCGAGCCGCGCACGGCGCCGCCCGGCCGCACCGACCCCGCGCGCCGGGCAGCCTTCGACGTGCTGCGCGCCGTCGCCGACTCCGACGCCTACGCCAACCTCGTCCTGCCGCCGATGCTCGCCGAGCGCGGCCTCACCGGCCGGGACGCCGCGTTCGCGACCGAGCTCGCCTACGGCACGCTGCGCCTGCGCGGCCGCTACGACGCCATCCTCACGATGGCCTCGACGCGACCCCTGAAGGAGATCGACCCCCGCGTGCTCGACGCGTTGCGCCTCGGCGCGCACCAGCTGCTCGGCATGCGGGTGCCGCCGCACGCGGCCGTGGGGGAGACCGTCGACCTCGTCCGCGCGGTCGCGGGCGAGGGCGCGTCGTCGTTCGCCAACGCCGTGCTGCGCCAGATCGGGCGCGCCGACCTCGCCGAGTGGGAGCGCCGGATGGCCGAGCGCACCGCCGACCCCCTGGAGCTGCTCGCCCAGCGCACCGCGCATCCCGCCTGGATCGCCCGCGCGTTCCGCGAGGCGCTCGCCGTCGAAAGCACCGCCGGCGGTGCGAGCCCCGCCGAGCTGGAGAAGCTGCTGGCGGCGGACAACGCCGCGCCCGCCGTCACCCTCGTCGCGCGCCCCGGCCTCGTCGGCGCCGACGAGCTCGCGCAGGAGGAGCACGACGGCGCAATCGAGCCCCAGGGCACGGTCCCGACGGCGTGGCGGCTCCTCGGCGGCGCACCCGACCGCATCGCCGCGGTGCGGCAGGGCCGGATGGGCGTGCAGGACGCCGGCAGCCAGGTGGTCGCGCTCGCCCTCGCTGCCGCGCCGCTCACGGGCCGCGACGAGCAGTGGGCCGACGTCTGCGCAGGCCCCGGCGGCAAGGCTGCCCTGCTCGGCGCGGTGCTCGCGGAGCGCGCCGAGGGTGCGGGTCGCCTCGTCGCCGGTGAGGTCCAGCCGCACCGCGTGGGCCTCCTCCGGCGCAGCGTCAAGGCGATCGAGCAGGCCGCCCCCGGCCTCGTCGAGGTCGTCGAGTGGGACGGGCGCGAGGTCGGGCAGACGCACCGCGAGCAGTTCGACCGGGTGCTCGTGGACGCGCCCTGCACCGGACTGGGCGCCCTGCGGAGGCGACCCGAGGCGCGATGGCGCCGCTCGCCGTCGGACATCCCGCCGCTGACGGCGCTGCAGCGCGACCTGCTGACCGCGGCGCTCGACGCGACGCGCGTCGGGGGCGTCGTCGCGTACGTCACGTGCTCGCCGCACCTTGCGGAGACCCGGGGCGTGGTGGACGCGGTGCTGCGCAAGCGGTCCGACGTCGAGGTGGTCGACGCCGCGGCGGTGCTCGCGGAGATCGCGCCCGGGCTCACCGACGTGGGCGCGGGCCCGTACGCGCAGCTGTGGCCGCACCGGCACGGCACGGACGCGATGTTCCTCGCGCTGCTGCGCCGAACCTGACGGGTCAGTTCCGAGGGCTCGGGCGACGAGCGAGCGGGCTGACTAGGCTCGGGTCTCGTGGGCATCCGCATCTCCCCGAGCATCCTCAACTCCGACGTCTCCGACCTGCGCGGCGAGCTCGCCCGGATCGCGAGCGCCGACTGGGCGCACATCGACGTCATGGACAACCACTTCGTCCCCAACCTCACGTGGGGGCTGCCGGTGGTCGAGGCAATCCTGCCGCACAGCCCCGTGCCGCTCGACGTTCACCTCATGATCGAGGACGCCGACCGCTGGGCGCCGCAGTACGCCGAGGCGGGGGCGCAGGGCGTGACGTTCCACGTCGAGGCGGCGCAGGCTCCGATCCGGCTCGCGCGGGAGATCCGTCGCCTCGGGGCGCGCGCAGGGATGGCGCTGCGGCCCGCGACCGGGCTCGACGGCCTCGTGGAGCTGCTGCCCGAGATCGACATGCTGCTCGTCATGACGGTCGAGCCCGGGTTCGGCGGCCAGTCCTTCCTCGACGCGATGCTGCCCAAGATCCGCGCCGCGCGGACCGCGGTGAGTGCGGCCGACCTCGACGTCTGGATTCAGGTCGACGGCGGCGTCAACGTCGAGACCATCGAGCGAGCGGCCGAGGCCGGAGCGGACACGTTCGTCGCCGGGTCGGCGGTCTACCGCGCGGAGGACGCGGCGGCGGCGATCGCGGAGCTGCGCGGGCTCGCCGGTGGGGCGCACGCGCACTGATCGCCGGCTGCCGGGCGGGCAGCGTCCGCTCAGACCCGCCGCAGGATCGCGTCGGCCACCAGCTCGGTGACGTGCGGTACGAGGTGCAGGTTGAGGGCCGGCTCGAACAGCTCGGCCTCGAGCAGCACCAGCCCGTGCGCCGCGGAGTCCACCATGTCGATCCGCGCGTAGAGCGGGGTCGCCACCCCGGTGACGCGCCCGACGGCGAACAGCACCTCGCGCGCGAAGGCGCGCTCGCCGTCGTTCGCCTCGACCACGACGGGCCGTTCCTCGTAGACGCCGCCGAGGAGGCCGCCGCCCCGCGCGAGCAGCGCGCCCTTCGCGATCGCGTGGGTGACCTCGCCGTCGACGAGGTAGAGCGCCTTCTCGGCGCCGGCCGACAGCTCGGGCACCTCGGGCTGCAGCATCACGGTGTTGCCCTCGGCCAGCACGGCGCGGGCGAGCGCGAGGGCGGCCGGGTCGTCCGCGCGGAACAGGCCCGTCAGGCGCGAGGCGGCGCCGACGGCGGGCTTGATCACGACGTGCGCGTCGAGGTCGCAGGCGGCGTAGGCGCCGTGGGCCGCGAGGGCGTCGGGCAGGTGGTCGGGGTCGAGGTGGTAGGTCGTGGGCACGACGGCGATCCCCGCCTCCGCGAGCTGCGCCAGGTAGCGCTTGTCGAGGTTCCAGCGGATGAGCTCGGGCTCGTTGAGCAGCCGCGTACCGCGGCCGGCTCGGTCCAGCCAGGGCTCGACGTCGCCAGGGCGTTCGGCATAGTCCCAGGTCGAGCGGACGACGGCGACGTCGAAGGCCGCCCAGTCGACGCCTTCGTCGTGCCAGACGACGGCCTCGGCGCGGGCGCCGCGTCGGTGCAGCGCGTCGAGGAGGGGAGCGGTGTCGCGGTCCGGGTCGACGGGGGAGTACCAGGCCGGGTCGGTGGTGACGATCGCGATGCGGGGTGCGTCGGCGGATGCGTCGAGGGGCTCATCGCTCACGGCGCCCGAGTCTAGGGACCGCCGCGCGAGCACCGTGAGCCTGCCTGTCCCAGTGCCGGACCGGACGTGCCCAGGAGGTGTCGCAGGCGGCACGCGGCTACGATGACCCCGAACAACGTGCTCCGGGGTCGGTGAAAGTCCGAGCCGGCGGTGACAGTCCGCGACCCGCACGATCTGCCCGAACGGGCAGGCGTGCGGTTGACCTGGTGGAACTCCAGGACCGACGGTGAAAGTCCGGATGGGAGGAAGCACGCGCGTCGCGTCCCGCGGCGCGGGCTGACGCGCGCCGTCGACCCGCCCGAGGTGTCGCGACTCGGCGCAGCCTCTGCGCACCCCCGGAACGCGACGACGCGACACCGGGGAGAACCACCATGGCAGGCCGCAGGACACGGACCGACACGCGCGGCGGTGCGCTCGCCGTCGTCTCCGCTGCCCTGCCAGCGGTCCTGCTCGCCGTCGCGGTCGTCGTCGCCTGGGCGCTGACCGCGCCCGCCCTCGGGCCCACGCTGTTGCCCACCCCGTCCGCCGTCGTGACCGCACTCGGCGAGCTGGCCGCCACGGGCGACCTGTGGCCCGCGATCGCCGCGACCGGAGGCGCGGCCGCGCGCGGTGTGGTGCTCGCCGTCGTGGTCGGCCTGCCCCTGGCCTGGGTGATCGTGCACTCGCGCCGGACCGCGGCCGCCGTCGAGCCCTGGATCGTGGTCTCGCAGGCGGTGCCCGCCATCGCGATAGCGCCGCTGCTGGTGCTGTGGTTCGGCTACGGCACGGGCACGACGGCGCTGCTCGCCGCCTTGCTCGTCTTCTTCCCGTTCGTGATCGCCTCCAGCCTCGGCCTACGCGGCCTGGACCACGAGGTCCTCGCCGCCGCACGCGTCGACGGTGCGGGCACCGTCCGGCTCCTGCGGCACATCGAGCTGCCACTCGCGCTGCCGCAGATCCTCGCCGGGCTGCGCGCCGCCGTCGCGCTCGCGATGACCGGCGCCGTCGTGGGCGAGTTCGTCATCGGCGGCACGGGCCTCGGCCAGCTCCTCGTCGCCCAGCGCGATCGCGCCGACACCGCCGGCCTGTTCGCGACCCTCGTGGTCCTCGCCGCGGTCTCCACCACCGCGTATCTCCTCGTCCGCCTGCTCGAGCAGCGCGCGCTCGCGATGACCGAGCGCTGATCCTCCGTCATCTCTCCTGACCCGACCCCCAGACCAGCCCACCCCTGACCCCCGACCACCTCGGAGCCGACCATGACCCGCCGCCCCCTCCTCGCCCTCAGCACCGCAGCCGCCGCGGCCGCACTGATCCTGACCGCCTGCACGGGTGGCACGGACGGACCGACCGCCGCGCCGTCGGCCTCCGCTGATGCCGCTACGGATGCCGCCACCGAGGGCACGACGGCGAGCACCGGCGAGCTCACGCCCCTCACCGTCGGCCTGACGTACGTCCCCGACATCCAGTTCTCGCCCTTCTACCTCGCGGACTCGCTCGGCTACTACCGCGACGCCGGCCTCGACGTCACGCTGCGCCACCACGGCGCGAACGAGGGACTCTTCACCGCGATCGAGCAAGGCCAGGAGGACGTCGTCGTCGCGAGCGGCGACGAGGTGCTCACCGAGCGCGCCGCGGGCGGCACCCTCACCCAGGTCGCGACCCTGTACGACACGTCGCCGGTCGCTCTCATCGCGCCCGCCGACGGCGGCATCACCACCGCGGCGGACCTGCGCGGCAAGACCATCGGCGTGCCGGGGGAGTACGGCGCGACGTACCTCGGCCTGCTGGTGCTGCTGGACGAGGCGGGGCTCACGCCGTCAGACGTCACGATCCAGTCGATCGGCTACACGCAGACGACGGCGCTTCTCACCAAGCAGGTCGACGCCGTGATGGGCTACCTCAACGGCGACGCGGTGCGCATCGAGGCCGGCGGGATGGCCGTCACGACGCTCGAGCCCGGCCGCCTTGTGGGGGTCGGGATCGCGGTGCCCGATGCCGTGCTCGAGTCCGACCCTGACGCCGTCTGGGCGTTCGTCACGGCCACGCTGCAAGGCGTCGCCGCCGTCGAGGACGACCCGGAGGGCGCCGTCGAGGTCGCCGCGGACGGCTACATCCCCGGCATGACCAGCCAGGCCAAGACCGACGCGCTCGCCGTCCTGCAGGCCACGATCCCGCTGCTGTCCACGACCGGCGAGACCGACCCCGACGAGTGGGACGCGATGGCGCAGGCGATGCTCGCCGCCGGGATGATCACGAGCGTGCCCGACGGCGGGTTCACCAACCCCTGACTCTCGCCCTCGGCGGGGGTCGTCTTGCGAGGGCGCGCGGGGAGCTGCGGGGGCGGGTGGTCCCGCCCGTCCGGCGATGCTTCGCAACCAGTCGCCGGGCGCCGCGGGTCCGGATGACGGGCGCCCACTAGACTCACGGCCCGTGAAGACGTTCGAGGACCTGTTCGCGGAGCTCTCCGAGAAGGCGGTGTCCCGCCCCGAGGGGTCCGGCACCGTGAAGGAGCTCGACGCCGGCGTGCACACCATCGGCAAGAAGCTCGTCGAGGAGGCCGCCGAGTCCTGGATGGCAGCCGAGCACGAGGGCGCCGACCGGGCGGCGGAGGAGCTGTCCCAGCTGCTCTACCACGCGCAGGTCATGATGATCGCGACGGGTCTGACGCTCGAGGACGTGTACCGACATCTGTGACGTGGCCCCGTCGCGGCCTGGTGCCAGCCCCGTGCCACCCTGTGCCGCCTCAGTACCACCCAGCGCCTCGTCCGAACGATCCGCCTGACCGAAGGTTTCCCATGCTCCGCATCGCCGTCCCCAACAAGGGGTCGCTGTCCGAGCCCGCCGCCCAGATGCTCGCGGAGGCCGGCTACCGCCAGCGCCGCGACGGTCGCGAGCTCGTCCTCGTCGACGCCGAGAACGACGTCGAGTTCTTCTTCCTCCGCCCGCGCGACATCGCGGTCTACGTGGGCCACGGCACGGTCGACGCCGGCATCACGGGCCGAGACCTGCTCGTCGACTCCGGGGTCGAGGCGATCGAGCACCGCGCGCTCGGCTTCGCCCGTTCGCGCTTCCACTTCGCCGCGCCGCCCGCGTCGATCTCGCGCGTGGAGGACCTCGCCGGCACGCGGATCGCGACGTCGTACAAGGTGCTCGTCGAGAAGTACCTCGCCGAGCGCGGCATCGAGGCCGCCGAGGTGATCCGGCTCGACGGCGCGATCGAGTCCACGGTGCAGCTCGGGGTCGCCGACGCCGTCGCCGACGTCGTCGAGACCGGCTCCACACTGCGGGCCGCGGGCCTCTCGGTGTTCGGGGACGTGCTGCTCACGTCCGAGGCCGTGCTCATCCGACCTGTCGGTGAGATCCGCCCGGGCTTCGACGTGCTCGACCGCCGCATCCAGGGTGTGCTCACGGCGCGCGAGTACGTGCTGATGGACTACAACATTCCGCTGGAGCGGGTCGCCCGCGCCGTCGACGTCACACCCGGCCTGGAGTCCCCGACGGTCTCGCCCCTGCGCGAGAGCGGGTGGGCCGCCGTGCGCGTCATGGTGCGCCGTTCCGCAAGCCACCGCATCATGGACGAGCTCTACGAGATCGGCGCCCGCGGCATCCTCGTCACGAAGATCCACGCGACGCGCCTGTGACTGCTCCGCGAGGTCCGGTCGAGCCCGACGGCGTACCAGCCGGAGCGCTCGCACCGTTCCGTCCGCGCCTGGCCAGGCGTGTGACGGTCGTGCTGGCGCCGGTCATCGTCGCCTCGCTGATCGCCCTGTTCGTATTCGTCCGACCGAACGCCGCGACGGTGCTGACGCTGTCGGACTACCTGCTCATGGTGGTGTTCGCTGGGGCGCTGCTCGTCATCCTCTGGCGGCAAGGGACCGTCACGGCTGTCCCCGATCGTGACGGCATCACCGTGCGCAACCTCGTGCGTACCACGCGGGTTGCATGGAACGAGGTCGTCTCGGTGCGGTTCTCCTCCGACCGCGCCTGGGCCCAGCTCGACCTGGCCGACGGCGAGCAGCTCGCAGTCATGGCCGTCCAGTCCGCGGACGGCGCCCAGGCCCGCCGCGAGGCGCAACGGCTCGCGGCCCTCGCCGAGCGTTTCGGTGGAGCGCGCGAGCACTGAGCCAAGGTCGGCGAGCCGTCTCGGACCCGGTCCAGCGGACGTGCCTCGCGATCGTTGGCAACGTCGTCGTCGGCAGGGTTGTCGGCGCGGTTGTGGACGCCCTGCTGGATGTGCTTGAGGCTTTCGCTGGGCGCTGCCCCGTCGGGGTCGGCCACGGCCACGGCGTGGGTGGCGATCCGGCGCAGCTGGTCGGGATCGAACGTGGTGGCATGCGTGGTGAGGACCTGTTCGAGCTCGGTGACGTCCCCCTGCTCCAGCACGGCGGCGACGCGTTCGAGGGCGCGCAGGACCTCGGTGG
>NZ_VENP01000068.1 GCF_006351005.1 Miniimonas arenae
CGCACGCGAGCTGGTCAGCCGCGGCCCGTGGAGGCCGCCACGGGCCGTTCTCGTCGCCACGGGCCGTTCTCGACGCACGCGAGCTGGTCAGCCGCGGCCGGTGAAGGCCCCCGGCGGACCGTCAGCCGACGCGGACCGGAACCCCCACCCGGTCGACCTGCTCCTGCGCGAGGGCGACGTCGATCGGAGAGGCGGTGCTCGCCGTCGGGCGCGTGGTGCCGAGGCGACCGGAGACGACGAGGTAGCTGACGCCGATCACGACGGCGCCGCCCACGAGGTTGCCGAGACCGACGACCGCGAGGTTGCGGGCCATGTGCGCGAGGTCGGTCATGCCGCCCTGGAACAGCGCGATCGAGAACGTGGTCATGTTGGCCACGACGTGCTCGAAGCCCGAGGCGATGAACGCCAGGATGCACCAGAAGATGATGATGGCCTTGCCCGCCTCCGACTGCAGGCGGTTCGCCGCCCAGATCGCCACGCAGACGAGCACGTTGCACAGGACGCCGCGGAAGAACATCTCCCCGAACCCCTCGACGTTCTTGTGCTCGATCATCGCGGCGAGCATCTCGCCGCCGGCGTTCCCGTCCAGGACGCGGGACTGCACGATCATCCACGCGAAGACGACGGACCCGACCAGGTTGCCGAAGAAGCAGAACAGCAGCGTCCCGATCGCCCGGCCCCAGCCGATCGACCGCGTGATCGCCGCCTGCGGCAGGATCATCATGGCGCTCGTGACGAGCTCAGCCCCGGCGAACACCACGAGCGTGAGGGCGACGCCGAACACGGCGCCTGCGACGAGCGGGCTGTTGCCCAGCGGACCGGCCGTCATCACCATGAGGACGACACCGATGCCGATGTACATGCCCGCGAGCATGGAGGCGACGAGGTAGCGCCACGGGTGCGCGGCGGACTCGACCTTGTGGTGCGCCTGGCCGAGCTGGACGTCGATGGTGGTGGGAAGATCGAGCACGGGACAAGCCTTCCGTGTGGTCTGCGGCACCACGAGGGGGCGAAGGTCCCGAGCGGACGTGGGCTCGTTCACATCGTTGAGACCGTGCGGTTCGCGACGCACGTGAGGTCTAGACGAAAGTATCTACCGCCCCCCGTCACCGTTCTGGTTTCCTCTTCATGTCGAGCTCTGGGGAGAGCCGCGAGGGAGGGATGAAGCCATGACACACACGTCGTCGTCGACTTCGACCTTCGCGGACTCTCTGAGCCACGATGCACCTGCTGCAGCACGGGCTCTGCCCGGCGCTGCTCGTACGCCGACCCGCTGGGCCGCCGAGGCGGGGGTGGGAACCAACCCCCCTGCCCCCACCCCCGGAAGCCTCCGCGGAGCCCCAGGTCGGCCGCGCACCGGTCAAACCCCCAACTGACCGGAGCGCCCAGCAGCCGCGACGCCGAAACCCCCCCACCTCGGCGTCGCGGCTGCTGACTGTCTCAGGACCTTCACGTCTGGCCCTTCGTGCCTCGCACGGAGGGCCTTCGTCGTGCCGGCGCGCTGGTGGCGAGGGCGCTGGCACTCAGGGGCTCGGCGACGCGTCGGCGAGACGACGACGGAGCAGGCTCGACGACGCGTCAGCGACCGAAGACGGAGCGGCTCGGCTGGACGATGACAGAGCGGGCGCGGCGACGTGTCAGCGAGACGACGACGGAGCGGCCTCGGCGGGCGCGGCGGGCGCGGCGTTCCGGACGACGGCCTCGTCGCTCTCGACGTGGTGCTGCGGGGCGGGTGCGCCGTGCCGAGGCGCGCGCGACGCCGAGCTCCGGCCGGAAGCGGCGCCTCCGGACACGTGGGGCGAGTGAGACGAAGGGCTCTCGCCCGCGTCGCTGCGGGGCGGGCGACGCGCGTCGTCCTCGTCGGCGAGCTCGGATCGATCGGGGCGCAGGGCCACCGGGATGGTCGCCTCGACGACCCACTGGTCACCCCGTCGGCCGGCGTCGAACTCGCCGCCGAGCGACTCGACCCGCTCCCTCATCGACAGCAGGCCCAGGTGCACGCGCCGCGGGTCGCCGGTGCTCGCCCGATCGGGACGCGAGGTCCGCGGCATCTCGCTCACCACGCGCAGCGCAGCCACTCCCTGCGGGGCCTCGCCGGTCACCTCGATCGTGATCGCACACGAGGAGCCGTCGGGAGCGTGCTTGAGCACGTTGGTCGTCGCCTCCTGGAGCACGCGGTGCAGCGTGATCTCGGCACCGCGGGTGAGCATCGACGTCCGCGAGCCGATGTCCAGTGTGGTGCGAAAACCGAGCTCCTCGAGAACCTCGCGGAACTGCGGACCGGTGATCTCCAGGCGCAGCGTGCTGGCGTCGGGCGGCCCGAGGGGCGTCTCGCCGTCGTCGGTCGGTTCCTGCAGCAGCTTGAGCATGATGCGCAGGTCGGTGAGCGCCTGGTGGGACGCGTCGGAGATGCGCCCGAGCGCGTCGTGCGCCTTGTCGAGGTCCCGGGTGAAGACCGCGACGTCGGACTGCATCGCGATGACGGTGAGCCCGTGCGCGACGACGTCGTGCAGGTCGCGAGCCACCGACCGCCGGACACCCTCGACCGCCTCGCGCTCGAGCCACTGCTGCGCCTCGAGCGCCTCACGCGTGGCATCGAGCCGGCCGCGGTCTATCTCGTGACGCACTGCACGAAACCGGAACGACGCACCGATGACGACCGCGGCCAGCAGCGCCAGGATCAACGGCGTGATGATGACGGTGTCGTCCGGCGAGAGCCAGCGGATCGAGACTGCCCACGCGGTTGCCGCCAGCGAGGTCGCGACGATGAACGGACCGCTCGACGCCGCGGCAACCACGCCCAGCATCGCCGGGACGAAGACGATCCCGGCGAACCAGCCGTCCACCCATGCCGTCACGATCATCGCGGCGACGAACCCGATCGCGAGCACGTCGAACGAGATCCAGCACAGCAGTGCGGCAGCCGAGAACGCCACCATCGCGATCAGATTCTCGGTCTTGCCCGCATCCTGCCTCGCGATGAGGGAGATGCCACTGTCAGCGAGGAAAGCGGTAGCGGCGAGCGTCAGAACCCAGCGAAGCACGCGTGGGTCACGCGCCCGCCACAGTTCGGGCGAGGAGACCGTTTGGCGGATCTGCGTGGCGACGCCCACGGCACCTTCCTCAGTCGGTCCGCGCGACGCCCTCGGGCGTCAGCAGAACAGTCCGAGCCGCTTGCACGCCCACCGCCCCGTGTCACCGAAGATCGACTGCGTGCTCACGCCCGGGTTGCCCGTGCTGGGAGCCTGCGGCGCGAGGGCAGCGCTGCTCGAACCGCCCAGCCCAGCGGCCAGGACGCCCGTGAACCCGGACACCGTCGCCGCAGCGCTCACAGGCGCCGCCTCGGCGCTCACCGACGCGGCCGGCGTGTCGAGGCTGCTCGCGCTCGCGGCGGGCACGACGACGGCGGTGAGTGCCGCGACGGAGAGGACTGCGGACAGGCGGAGAACGAGGGTGGCGCGGCGGCGCGCGGGCAGGGGGGAGGTCGACGACGTCATGGGACAAGCGCACCATCTCGAGGCGATCTTCGCAAGCCAATCGTCGCTTGTGTGACGAAAAAGAAGGGGATAAAAGCACGTTTCGTCCCTCACGCCGCGTCTCGAGGCGGTCACAGGTCTCCAGGAGCGCCGCCGCAGCCCACTACGATCAAGCCGTGGGGGTCATTCGCGTGCTTGTCGTCGAGGACGACCCGATGGTGCGGAACGCGCTCGAGATGCTCCTCGACGCCGCCGACGGTTACGAGCTGGCGGGGCTCGCCCGGCACGGTGGCGAGGCCCTTCCGCTCTTTCGGGAGACTCGACCCGACGTCGTGCTGCTGGACATCCAGATGCCCGTCAAGGACGGCATCGCAGCCACCCGGGAACTCCTCCAGGAGGATCCCGGGGCGCGGATCCTCACGCTCACCGCGTTCTCCTCGCAGGAGTTCGTGATCCCCGCACTGCGCGCCGGCACGGCCGGGTACCTCCTCAAGGACGCCCGCCCACGCGAGATCCTCGACGCGATCGAGGCCGTCCACCGCGGCGAGGCGGTCCTCTCCCCCGCTGTGACGCGCGAGCTCATCGCCACCGTGAAGTCCGAGGACGAGCACCCCGGCGGTACCGCGACGTCATCCAGCCCGGGCGCGGCCGAGTCGTCGCCACCGCCGGCGGACCCGGGTCTCACGCCCCGCGAGCTCGACGTGCTCCGCTGCCTCGCGGAGGGCAACAGCAACCGCGAGATCGCGGACACGCTCTTCGTCTCGGAGGCCACGGTCAAGGCCACCCTGGGCCGCATCGCCCAGAAGTTCCAGGTGCGCGACCGCGTTCAGGTCCTGATCCACGCCGTGCGCCTCGGCATCGTGGACGTCGGCCACACCTGAGCCGAGCTCAGCCCGCCAGCCCCGCGACGAGGTTGACGGTGAGCGCGACGATCACGGTGCCCAGCACGTAGGCCTGCAGCGCGTGCAGGAGCGCACGCTGCCGCATCCGCGAGGACGCCAGGTCGGTGTCCGAGATCGCGAAGCTCATCCCCACCGTGAACGCCATGTAGGCGAAGTCGGTGTACCGGGGCGGCTCGCTCTGGTGGAAGTCCACCCCGCCCACCGGCGGCACGTAGTACAGGCGCGCGTATCGCAGCGCCGCGGACGTGTGCACCGCAAGCCACGAGACGACGACGGCAAGCAGCGCCGCCACCACGCTCCCGGCTCGCTGATGCGCCACGAGCAGCACCCCGGCCCCCACGACGCTGGCGAGCGACGCCACCCCGACGACCAGGTGCGCGCCCACCCGGGTGGGTTCCTCGCGGGTGGCGTGCGACGCCGTCGCGCCCGCGTCCATCGGGAGCACGACGGCGAGCGTCCAGCCGCAGTACAGCGCGCCGCACACGGCCCACCCGCCCAGGAGCGCGCCGACCAGCGTCTGCCAGGTCGGCAGCAACGCGGCCACGACCCCCGCGACGACCGACACGGCGAGCCGGACGCTCGCGGGGACGTCCGCCCTCCTGCGCACACTCATCGCACACTCATCGGCCCAGTGAACCCCACGAGCGCGTGGCCGTCAGGTGCGCTCGGAGCCCGCGCTCACCGCGGTCCATCACGACGGCGTGGCTCGCCTCGAGCACGCGCGGCGCCCGGAGCGCCGCCCGCCGCAGCAGGGCGCCCGCGGGTCGGACCCGCCAGTCGATGGTGAGCACGGTGGCGGTCGTGACCTCGGCGCCGGCGGCTTCGTCCGGGCGCAGGACGGCGAGGGCGCGGCCGCGCAAATCGCCGACGGCGCGCAGCACGACGCCGCCGCAGCCGCCGACCCCGCCACAGCCGCCCCGCCCAGCACCCGGCGGCAGCGCCGCGACGACCTCGAGCCCGACGCGGATGACGTAGCCCGGCGCGAGGTAGGCGAGCGAGCCTCGCGTGCCCACGCCGTCGTGCATGCCCTGCCGCACGACCCTGGACCGCAGTCCCGGCCACCACAGCGGCCAGGAGGTCGGGTCGGCGAGCACGTCCCACGTCCGGTCCGGCGGCGCGGGCAGCCGCCACGTGGAGCGCAGGGTGAGCACGGTCGCGCCGTCGCGATCGGGCCTGCGGGCGGCGGTCACGGCGACGCTAGGAGGCGAGCCGCTCGGCGACCTGCCGCTTGGCGCGGGTGAGCAACGCCGTCATGCCGCGCAGCCGCAGCGGCGAGACCGCCTCGGCGAGGCCGAGGGTGAGTGGGTAGTCGGCGGGGATGGCCACAACCTGATCGGGCGTCAGCCCGTCGAGCCCCTGGGCGAGGATCGAGGCGAACCCGCGCGAGGTCGGCGCCCCGGGCGGGGCCGAGGCGTGGAAGTGGACGCGAGGCTCGCCGTCGGACGTCTCGATCTCGGTGATGAACGCGATCGGTGCCTGGCACTCCGGAACCGGCTCGAGCAGCTCCGGCCGCGCCGCGAAGCGCTCGGGGACCTCCGGCAGCTCGTTCGAGAACTCCAGGAGGAGCTGGAGCCGGTCGCGCACGTCGAGCGCGAGGAAGTCCTCGCGGATGGCGACGAGGGCGTCGGGCAGGGCGGCGTCGGTCACCCCGCCATCCTCCCACCGGCACCGAGTGGGGGGCCGGGGCTCAGCGCACCGGCGCGAGCCCCGGCTCGGCGCCCTTGACGATCGGCACCCGCACGGCGTTGCCCCACTCGGTCCACGAGCCGTCGTAGTTGCGCACGTCGGGGATGCCGAGCAGGTGGGTGAGCACGAACCACGTGTGGCTCGAGCGCTCGCCGATGCGGCAGTACGTGATGATCGAGTCGTCCGCACCGAGGCCCAGACCGGAGCCGTCACCGCCGTCGCCGTAGATCCCCTCGAGCTCGGCGCGCGGGCGGAAGCTGGCGTCCTCCGCGACGGCGCGTGCCCACGGCACGTTCCGCGCCGTCGGGATGTGGCCGCCGCGCAGCGCCCCCTCCTCGGGGTAGTCCGGCATGTGCGTGCGCTCGCCCGTGTACTCCTGGGGCGAGCGGATGTCGACGAGCGGGTTGCCCAGGTGCTCGAGCACGTCCTCCTTGAAGGCCCGGATGGCGCCGTCCTCGCGCGGCACGACCGGGTAGGGCACGGGTGCGACGTCGGGCGAGCTGATCGTGAGCTCGCGGCCCTCCGCGACCCACTTCTCGCGGCCGCCGTCCAGCAGCCGGACGTCCGGGTGCCCGAAGAGCGAGAACACCCACAGGGCGTACGCCGCCCACCAGTTCGACCGGTCCCCGTAGAGCACGATCGTCGTGTCGCGGGAGATGCCGCGGCTGCCGAGCAGGCGGGCGAAGCCCTCGCCGTCGACGTAGTCGCGCACGAGCGGGTCGTTGAGGTCGAGGTGCCAGTCGATCTTCACGGCGCCCGGGATGTGGCCGGTCTCGTAGAGCAGCACGTCCTCGTCCGACTCCACGACCACCAGGCCGGGTTCGCCCAGGTGCTCGGCGAGCCACGACGTGCTCACGAGACGCTCCGGGTGGGCGTACTCGGCGAACTTGGGCTCGGTGTCGTCGACGGCGACCGGCATGGGTCCTCCTCCTGAGGCGGGACTCGGCGGGTCTTCAGCCTAGGTCGGGGCCGACCGCCGACCACGAGGCGGTCGAAGAAGTCCACCAGGTGGGACGGTCGGCTCAGCCGACGTCCGGGCGCGGCGCCGCCCGCACCGCGTCGATCGCGCGCTGCAGGTCCGTGGGAGTCGTGCCCAGCGCGCCGATCGCGGCCGCGACGCGCGCCGCGAAACCTCCCGTAGCGACCGGGAGCCGGGCCGTCCGATCGGGAAGTCCACCTGCCAGAGCCCGGCGAGCACTGCGTCGCGCAGCGCCGATCCCGTCGACCGTGAGCCACGCGCCGCCGGTCACCCACGGACCCCACCGGCCCCGTCCCTGCAGCCGTCGCGCGGTCAGCGCACGTGCAGCGTCTCGAAGCCGAGCCCGCGCACCTCCTCGGCGAGCGCCGCAAACTCCGCGTCCCACCCGGGCGGGTGCGCGTCGGCGAGGCTGAGGGTGCCCTCGGCGCGCGCCTGCTGCAGCGCGTATGTCCGCACGCCCGCCGCGCGCAGGTCCCGCGCGAGCACCAGCGTGTCGCTCGCCATCCCGGGCGCGACGGTCGTGCGCACCTCGTAACCCGTGCCCCGCTCGGCCGCCGCCCGCAGGACGAGGGCGAGCGACGCCGTCGCGCGCTCGCCGGCGTGCCTCGCGCCCGCGACGGTGTCGTACCGCGCGGCCGTCGCCTTGACGTCGAGGCCCACCCAGTCCACGTGCGGCAGCAGCGCGGCAAGCCGCGCCGGGTAGGCGCCCGCGGTGTGCAGCCCGACGGCGAACCCCTCCTCGCGCGCCCACCTCGCCGCGGCGAGCGCGCCAAGCTGGCGGGTCGGCTCACCGCCGGTGAGCACGAGTCCGTCGAGCAGCCCGCGACGACGCCGCAGCAGCGCCGCGACCTCGTCCCACGCGACCGTGCCGGGCGTGCGCGACGCCATGAGGTCGGGGTTGTGGCAGTAGACGCACTGCCACGGGCAGCCCTGGAGGAACGCGGTCGCGACGAGCATCCCGGGCCAGTCGACCGTGGACAGCGGCACGAGCCCCGCGATCTGGAGCGACGCGAGCGCCGCCGCGTCGGCGCCCGAGGTGGGCTCGCCGTCGGGCGCCATCAGACCAGGGCGGGCTCGCGGAACGGCGTGCGCTCGGCGAACTCGCCCTTCTTGCCGATGTTGAAGGACTTCGTCGGACGGTGGTAACCCATCACGCGCGTCCACACCTCGCACTCGACCTCGCGCCCGGCGGCGGCGCACTGCGGGCACGTGGGCTGCTCCCCCGCGAGGTAGCCGTGGTTGGGGCAGATCGAGAACGTCGGCGTGATCGTGAGGTAGGGCAGCGAGAACCGGGTGAGCGCGCGGCGCACCATGTTCCGGCAGGCGTCCGCCGAGCTGATCTGCTCCCCCATGTAGAGGTGCAGCACCGTGCCGCCGGTGTACTTGCGCTGGAGCTCGTCCTGCAACTCGAGGGCCTCGAAGGGGTCGGTCGTGTGGGCGACCGGCAGCTGGGAGGAGTTCGTGTAGTACGGGTTCTCGTCGGTGCCGGCCTGGAGAATGCCGGGGAAGCGTGCGCGGTCCTCCTTGGCGAACCGGTAGGTCGCCCCCTCGGCGGGCGTCGCCTCGAGGTTGTAGAGGTGACCGGTCTCCTCCTGGAACTGCACGAGGCGCTCACGCACATGGTCGAGCACGCGCACGACGAGCGCGTACCCCTCCGGCGTGGTGAGGTCCTCGGCGTCGAGGAAGAAGTTGCGGACCATCTCGTTCATGCCGTTCACGCCGAGCGTGGAGAAGTGGTTCTCCAGCGTGCCGAGGTAGCGGCGCGTCCAGGGGTACAGGCCGCCGTCGATGAGCCCCTGCACGAACACGCGCTTGACCTCGAGGCTGTCCTTGCCGAGCTCGAGCAGCCGGTCGAGCTCGGCGAGCAGGCCGGCCTCGTCGTGCGCGTGCAGGTAGCCCAGGCGCGCGCAGTTGACCGTGACCACGCCGATGGACCCGGTCTGCTCGGCCGAGCCGAACAGGCCGTTGCCGCGCTTGAGCAGCTCGCGCAGGTCGAGCTGCAGGCGGCAGCACATCGAGCGGATCATGCCCGGGTCGAGCTCGGAGTTGATGAAGTTCTGGAAGTAGGGCAGGCCGTACTTGGCCGTCATCGCGAACAGCCGGGACGCGTTGTCGCAGTCCCAGTCGAAGTCGGCGGTGATGTTGTACGTGGGGATCGGGAAGGTGAAGACGCGCCCGTCCGCGTCGCCGGCGGTCATGACGTCGATGTAGGCGCGGTTGATGAGGTCCATCTCGGCCTGGAGCTCGCCGTAGGTGAAGTCGACCGGCTCGCCGCCGATCATCGGGTGCTGCTCGGCCAGGTCCGCGGGCGGGTTCCAGTCGAAGGTGAGGTTCGTGAACGGGGTCTGCGTGCCCCACCGCGACGGCACGTTGAGGTTGTGGATCATCTCCTGCAGGCACTGGAACACGTCGTCGTAGTCCATGGCGTCGAGGCGGACGAACGGCGCCAGGTAGGTGTCGAACGAGCTGAACGCCTGCGCGCCCGCCCACTCGTTCTGCAGCGTGCCGAGGAAGTTCACGATCTGGCCGCACGCGCTGGACAGGTGCTTCGGCGGACGCGACGCGATCGCCCCGGGGACGCCCCCGAAGCCCTCCTCGACGAGCGTCCGCAGGCTCCAGCCGGCGCAGTAGCCGGACAGCATGTCGAGGTCGTGGATGTGCAGCGCGCCCTCGCGGTGCGCCGCTCCGGCCTCGGGCGCGTACACGCGGTCGAGCCAGTAGTTCGCGACCACCTTGCCGGAGGTGTTGAGCACCATCCCCCCGAGCGAGTAGCCCTGGTTCGCGTTGGCGTTCACGCGCCAGTCGCTGCGCTCCAGGTACTCCTCGATGGTGGCGGCGGCGTCGACGGTCGGCATGGTGGAAGGCCCTTCTCTGGCGCGGGTGGCTTGTGCCTCCACACTACGGCGACCACAACATGCTGGGGTGCGAACGACGCGCCGATACTAGATGTTGTGGTGGCTGTGATCTATGTCACCATAGAATCGGGACCTTGGTCCCCGGCATCGGTGGTCTCGATGTGGCACGGCGGGCGCGTCGGGCTCAGCCCACCTCCGGCCAGGGCGTGAGCCCACGCCGGGCGAACACCTCGACGGCGAGCGACGGCACGTCCGTGACCACGCCGTCGACACCGAGGTCGAGGAGGCGGTCCATCTCGTCCGGGTCGTTGACGGTCCACACGTGCACCACGTGGCCCGCGGCGTGCGCCGCCGCGACGAAGCGCGGGGTCACGACCGGGACGCCCCGGAACGTCAGCGGCACCTGGATCGCCCGAGCCGGGCCGGCTCCGACCAGCCGCGACGCGGCGGCCCGCTCGCGCATCCGCGCGAGGGCGACGAGCCGCGCCGCGTCGGCCATCCCGGCGCCGAGCATGACGCGCTCGCCGGTGATCCGGGCCATCCGGGCAACCCGACGCGAGGAGAAGGCCGTGAGGCAGACGCGCTCGGTGGCGCGTGCCTGCCGCACCGCGCGCAGCACGGGGCCGACGACCTCGTCGGTCTTCGCGTCGATGTTCACGACGACGTCGGGGTGCTCCGCGAGCAGCTCGTCCAGGCGAAGGGGTGCGGCGCCGTCGACGTCGCGCAGCGCGGCGAGCTCGCGCCAGGGCACGGTCGAGATGTCGCGCGGGTCCCCGAACCGACGCGCGAGGGTGACGTCGTGCGCGAGGACCGGGACGCCGTCGCTGGAGTGGCGCACGTCCGTCTCCATCGCACGCACCCCGACGGCGAGCATCGCCGACACCGCCTCGCGCGTGTTCTCGGGCGACTCCGCCATGCCGCCGCGGTGCGCGAGGATGACGGGCTTGCCGGGGTGGTACAGGTCACGTCGTCGATTCACGGTGTCATCCTCCCCCGTGCTAAAGTCGGTTCCCGCCGCACGGCATGCACCTCTAGCTCAATTGGCAGAGCAACTGACTCTTAATCAGTGGGTTCCGGGTTCGAGTCCCGGGGGGTGTACCACGAGGGCCCGGTTCCGCAAGGAGCCGGGCCCTCGCGTCGTTCCAAGCCCGGTGCGCCCTCGTAGAGCCCGCCGTCGCCGTCGCGGCAGCCCGCCAGCGCCCCCCCGCGGGCGCCCAGGAATCTCCTCCGAAGAAGTTTCCCGACCGATGTATCAGGGCGTCCTCGCCCGCCTCTCTCGCAGTGTCACGGGGTCGAGGCACCTGCGCCGAGAACCCGCGACGCTCCGCCGCGCGACGTCGGTGGCGGGGCACGCAGGGGGTTGCAGGGGGCTCTGCAGGGGGCTGCAGGGAGGATCGGGTCGGGTCGGCGCACCGCTGGGGGGTGAGCCGACCGGCCCGATCCTGAACCACTCGCCCCTAGTCCGTCGCAGGCACCACCGCGGCCACCGTCATGGCCGCCATCTCGGCCGCCGTCGTGCGGCGTTCGTCACTCGCTCGGGCTGAGCCCAGCCGGGCCGATACGGTGTCCCCGTGACCACCACGCCACGCATCGCGCTCGTCACCAGCTCCGACAACCCTCAGGGCGAGCCGGAGGACCGGGCGCTCGTCGTCGCCCTCACCGAGCGCGACGCGCAGGTCAGCATCGAGATCTGGGACGACCCCGCCGTCGACTGGTCCTCGTTCGACCTCGTCGTGCTGCGCAGCGTCTGGGACTACAGCAGCCGCCGGGCCGAGTTCCTCGACTGGGCCGCGCGCGTGCCCACCCTGCGCAACCCGGCGAACGTCGTCCGCTGGAACAGCGACAAGCACTACGTCCGCGCACTCGCCGGGCACGGCCTGCCCGTGGTGGAGACCCTCTGGCTCGAGCCGGACCGCGAGTACACCAAGCGCGACCTGCACAACCGCTTCCCGGCCCGCGAGGACTTCGTGGTGAAGCCCGCGATCTCCGCCGGCTCGGTCGACACCGGCCGGTACACCGCCACCGACGCCGACTCCCGCCGCCTCGCGATCAAGCACGCCGAGCGCCTGCTCTCGGCCGGCCGCTCCGTGATGGTCCAGCGCTACATGCCCGAGATCGACACCTTCGGCGAGAGTGCGCTCGTCTTCCTGCACGGGGAGTACTCGCACGCGATGCACAAGGGCGCCATGCTCATGGGCGAGGACAACGGCGAGGGCGACGTCTACACCCCCGAGGTCATGGAGCCGTGGACGCCGTCGCAGGTCGAGATCGACGTCGCGAGCGAGATCATCACCGAGGTGCGCCGCCTCGTCCCCGGCCGCTCGATGCAGTCCCGCCCCCTCCTCTACGCGCGCGTCGACCTCGTGATCCGCGGCGACCAGCAGCCGCTGCTCATGGAGCTCGAGCTCGTCGAGCCCGCGCTCTACACGTCGCTCGCGCCCGGCTCGCTCGACAGGTTCGCCAGCGCGATCCTGCGCGAGGTCGCCTACGGCCCCGACCCTCGCAACGACACCACCGCCTGACCCAACGCCGCGGCTAGGGTGGTCGCGTGAGCGCTGCCGTGGACCCCATCGTCTGGATCGACTGCGAGATGACGGGTCTGGACGCGCGCAACGACGCGCTCGTCGAGGTCGCCGTCATCATCACCGACTCCGACCTCACGCCGCTGGACCCCGGGATCGACCTCGTCATCGCGCCGCCGGCCGGCGCTGTGGAGCAGATGGGTGACGTCGTGCGCGAGATGCACACGAAGTCGGGCCTCCTCTCCGAGCTCGACGGCGGACTCCCCCTCGCGGACGCGGCAGACCTGGTCCTGGAGTACGTCACGCGGTTCGTGCCCGAGCCGCGCAAGGCGCCGCTCGCGGGCAACTCCGTCGGCACGGACAAGGTGTTCCTCGAGCGCGACATGCCCGCGCTGGTGGAGCACCTGCACTACCGCGTCATCGACGTGTCCTCGGTGAAGGAGCTCGCCCGGCGCTGGTACCCCCGGGCGTACTTCGCCTCGCCGCGCAAGGCCGGCGGGCACCGCGCGCTCGCGGACATCGGGGAGAGCATCGACGAGCTGCGCTACTACCGCGCCGCGCTGTTCCCCGACGGCGAAGGGCCGAGCTCCGCGGACCTGCGCAAGCGGGCGGCGCTCATCGCGGCGGCGCCGACGCTCGCGGGGTGAGCGCTCGCGCCGAGCTGAGGGTGCGGCCGGTGGTGCGCGAGGCGGGACTTGAACCCGCACGCCCGAAGACACAGGAACCTAAATCCTGCGCGTCTGCCAGTTTCGCCACTCGCGCGCCGGCGCGGGCGCAGGGCCCGGGCACAGCCGGATCAGCGTAACCGCCGTGCTGGTCTCGCCCGGCCCCCAGCCGCTAGACGAGGTCGAGGTCCCGGCGCAGCTTGGCGACGTGACCGGTGGCCCGGACGTTGTACTGCGCGAGGGTGAGCGTCCCGTCGGGCGCGACGACGAACGTCGAGCGGATCACGCCGACCACGGTCTTGCCGTAGAGCCGCTTCTCGCCCCACGCGCCGTAGGCCTCGAGCACCTTCTTGTCCGGGTCCGCAGCGACGGGGAAGGACAGGTGCTCGGCGTCCGCGAAGCTCGTGAGCTTCTTCTCGCTGTCGGGCGAGATGCCGACGACGGCGTAGCCCGCCCCCTGCAGCGACGCGAGGGAGTCGCGGAAGTCGCACGCCTGCGTCGTGCAGCCGGGGGTGCCTGCCGCCGGGTAGAAGTACACGATCACGCCGCTCGTCGCGCTCTCGCGAAGCTCCGCGAGCGAGACCGTGCCGCCGCCCGCCGTCGGGAGCGTGAAGTCCGGGGCGACATCCCCCACCGCGAGCGTGGCCATCTTTCTCCTCGTCATCCGGCGTCATCCGGTTCGGTGCGCCGTCGTGGCGACCCCGAACGATCTTGCCGCACGCGTGCGGTGGGGTCGAACCGGGTGCGGCGTCAACGGCCCTGGAACGCGGAAGGGCCGGATCCGAGAACGGATCCGGCCCTTCGCACCGGGTGCCTGAGTAGTACGTTCGGCAACTCCGCCCCCAAGACAAAAACCCTGGTCAACCGCCTAGACCGTGGGGTCTACGAGGTCTCTCAACGTCCCCAGGATACCGCTCCGAAGGATGATCGTGGCCCTGTTGCGAGCACTGTCGAGACGGCTCAAACCTTTTCTGACCGACTCCGAGGTGGACGCCCTCGTCGGCGACTACCTGGCCGGGATGAGCGTCAAGGCGCTCGCTGAGAGGTACGGCATTCACCGCGCCACCGTGTTCTCCCATCTGCGTCGCCGCAACGTGCCGAGCCGCCGACCAAGGCTGGGGATCGACGAGAAGGCCGAGGCCGTGCGCCTCGCCCGAGC
>NZ_VENP01000069.1 GCF_006351005.1 Miniimonas arenae
TCCTCTCGCGAAAGGACGGACTTCCTCTCGCGAAAGGACGGACTTCCTCTCGCGAAAGGACGGACTTCCTCTCGCGAAAGGACGGGAACTACCTCGCGAACGCCTCGACCGGCGGGCAGGAGCACACCAGATTCCGGTCGCCGTACGCCTGGTCGATCCGGCGCACCGGCGGCCAGTACTTGCGCCGCAGCGCCTCGCCCGACGTCCCCGCCGGGTACACCGCCACCTCGCGCGAGTACGGGTGTTCCCACTCGCCCACGAGCGCGGACGCGGCCGTGTGCGGCGCGTTGACCAGCGGGTTGTCCCCGGCGGGCCAGGTCCCGGCCGCCACGGCGTCCGCCTCGGCCCGGATCGCCAGCATCGCGTCCACGAACCGCTCGAGCTCGGCGAGGTCCTCCGACTCCGTCGGCTCCACCATGAGCGTGCCCGCCACGGGGAAGGACATCGTCGGCGCGTGGAAGCCGTAGTCCACGAGCCGCTTGGCGACGTCGTCGACCGTCACCCCCGTCGCGGCCTTGAGCGGGCGCAGGTCGAGGATGCACTCGTGCGCGACCCGCCCGGCCTCGCCCGCGTACAGCACGGGGTAGGCCGACTCGAGCCGGGCAGCCACGTAGTTCGCCGCGAGCACGGCGGCGGCCGTCGCCGAGGTCAGCCCGTCGGCGCCCATCATCCGCACGTACGCCCACGTGATCGGGAGGATCGACGCCGAGCCCTGCGGCGCGGCCGACACCGGGTTCGCGAGCGGGTCGTCGCCCACGAGCACGCCGCCGCGACCCGGCAGGAACTCCGCCAGGTGCGCCTTCGCGGCCACCGGTCCGACGCCCGGCCCGCCCCCGCCGTGCGGGATGCAGAACGTCTTGTGCAGGTTCAGGTGCGACACGTCACCGCCGAGGTCGCCGAACCGCCCGTACCCGACGAGCGCGTTGAGGTTGGCGCCGTCGATGTAGACCTGGCCGCCGGCGTCGTGCACCGCGTCCGTGATCGTGCGGACCTCGTGCTCGTAGACCCCGTGCGTCGAGGGGTACGTGATCATGAGCGCCGACAGCGCGTCGCGGTGCTCGGCGATCTTCGCGCGCAGGTCCGCCACGTCGACGTTGCCCGCCTCGTCGCACGCCACGACGACCACGCGCATCCCCGCGAGCACCGCCGACGCGGCGTTGGTGCCGTGCGCGGAGGCGGGGATGAGGCACACCTCGCGGCCCAGGTCCCCGCGCGAGCGGTGGTACCCGCGGATCGCGAGCAGCCCGGCGAGCTCCCCCTGGGACCCGGCGTTGGGCTGCAGCGACACGGCGTCGTACCCCGTGACGGCCGCGAGCCAGCCCTCGACGTCGCCGATCAGCGTGCGGTACCCGGCGGCGTCCTCTTCGGGAGCGAACGGGTGCAGCGTCGCGAGCTCGGGCCACGTGACCGCCGCCATCTCGGTGGCCGCGTTGAGCTTCATCGTGCACGAGCCGAGCGGGATCATGCCGCGGTCCAGCGCGTAGTCGGCGTCGGCGAGGCGCTTGAGGTAGCGCATCATCGCCGTCTCGGAGCGGTAGGCGTGGAACGTGGGGTGCGTGAGGTACGCCGTCGTGCGCGCGAGCGACGGCGGCAGGTCGCCCGGGTAGGACGCGCTCACCTGCGGGCGGGGGTGCTCTGCGTCAAAGCCGTACTCCTGCGTGTCCTGACCTGCGACGAGCAGCGCGATCTCGACCGCGTCGAGCAGCTCGACCGTCTCGTCCACCGCGAGGTGCAGCATCTCGTCGTCGACCACCCACGGGGTGTAGCCCGCGGCGCGCAGCCGCTCGTACGCGGCCGCGGCGTCCAGGCCGGTCACGCGCACCGTGTCGAAGAACGCCTCGTGCTGCACGGTGAGCCCGTGCCGGCGCAGCTGAGACGCGAGCGTCGTTGCCGCCGCGTGCACCCGCAGGGCGATCGCGCGCAGGCCCTCGGGCCCGTGGTAGACCGCGTACATCGAGGCCATCACGGCGAGCAGCACCTGCGCGGTGCAGATGTTGCTCGTCGCCTTCTCGCGGCGGATGTGCTGCTCGCGGGTCTGCAGCGCGAGGCGGTAGGCGGGCGCGCCGTCGGCGTCCTTCGACACCCCGACGAGCCGCCCCGGCAGCTGCCGCTCCAGGCCCTGGCGCACGGCCAGGTACCCGGCGTGCGGCCCGCCGTAGCCCATCGGCACGCCGAACCGCTGCGTCGTCCCGACGGCGATGTCCGCCCCCAGCTCACCCGGCGCCTTGAGCACGGTGAGCGCGAGCAGGTCGGCACCCACGACGGCGATCCCGCCCGCCGCCTTGACCGCCGCGATCACCTCGCTCGGGTCCCAGACGCGCCCGGAGGCGCCCGGGTACTGAACGAAGCAGCCGAACACGTCGAGGTCGGTGTCGATCGGGGGAGCGGCGGGGTCGGTGCCGTACGCCGTGTAGCGCAGCGTGATCCCGACCGCCTCCGCGCGGTGCTCCAGCAGCCGCTTCGTCTGCGGGAGGGTGTCCCGGTCCACGAGGAACACGGGGTTCCTGACCTTCGACGCGCGCCGCGCGAGCAGCATCGCCTCGACCACGGCCGTGCCCTCGTCGAGCATCGAGGAGTTCGCGATGTCGAGTGCGGTGAGGTCCTCGACCATCGTCTGGAAGTTGAGCAGCGCCTCGAGTCGACCCTGGCTGATCTCCGGCTGGTACGGCGTGTACGCGGTGTACCAGGACGGGTTCTCCAGCACGTTGCGCTGGATCACGCTCGGCGTGTGCGTACCGAAGTAGCCCAGCCCGATGAGCGAGCGGGTCACGGTGTTGCGCCCGGCGATCTCGCGCAGCTCGGCCAGCGCCTCGGCCTCGGACGCGGGCTCCGGCAGCGCTCGCGCGAACGCGCGTCCGTCGTTCGAGCCGGCGACGGCGGGCGGCACCGCCGCGTCCATCAGCGCGGCCAGGCTGGGGTAGCCGACCGCCGTGAGCATGAGGGCCTGGTCGGCGGCGGTCGTGCCGACGTGGCGGTCGACGAACGTGTGCTCGCGGGGGGTGGTCACGCTCAGGACTCCTTGCTGCGACGGTAGAAGGGGAGCTCGACGACGGTCGCCGGGATCGCGGTGCCGCGCACGTCGACGGCGAGCACGGTGCCGGGGGCGGACAGGTCGGGCCGCACGTACGCCATCGCGATCGGGTGCCCGAGGGTGGGGGAGAGGACGCCCGAGGTGACGACGCCGACGTCGGTGCCCTCGCCGTCGAGCACGCGGTAGTCGGCGCGGCCGGCGCGGCGACCCGGCAGCGCGAGGCCGACGAGGACGGGCGCGTCCGCGGCCGGTCCGGCCTCGACGCCGGCCTTGCCGACGAAGTCGTCCTTCGCCGTCGCGACCACGCGCCCCAGCCCGGCCTGCACCGGGAGGGTGTCGAGCGTGAGCTCGTGCCCGTACAGCGGCATGCCCGCCTCGAGGCGCAGCGTGTCGCGCGCCGCGAGACCCGCGGGCACGATGCCGTGCGCCTGCCCGACGGCGAGCAGCGCCTCCCACAGGTCGCCCGCCTGGAGCGGGGCGATCGACAGCTCGAAGCCGTCCTCGCCCGTGTACCCCGTGCGCGACAGCGTGACCGGGGCGTCCCGGAAGGTGGCGGGCACGGTGCGGTAGTAGCGCAGCGTGTCGAGGGTGATCTCGGTGCCGTCGGGGGCGACGGCGTGGCCGGGGTTGACCACGAGGTCGCCGGCGGCCGCGAGGTCGTGCAGGACGGCGACGGCGTGCGGGCCCTGGACGGCGACGAGGGCGCGGTGGGTGTCTGTGATCGTGACGGCGCCGGTGTCGCCGGGCGCCGACTCGTCCGCTCCGGATCGCGCCAGGAGGCGCTCCTGCAGCGCGGCGAGCACCGGCTCGCGGTTCGCGGCGTTGGCGACGACGAGGAACTCGGTCGGCGGTGCGGGCTCGGCGGCTCCGGCGGCCTGGTCGGTCGCGGCGTCGCTCGGCGGCGTCCCGGCGTCCGCCGGCAGGTGCGTGTTCGTGACGATGAGGTCGTCGATGATGCCGCCGGAGTCCGCGAGGATCATCGTGTAGCGCGACTGCAGCGGTGCCAGCGTGCTGATCCGGCCGGCGAGCGCGTGGTCGAGGAACGCCGCGGCGTCGGGGCCGGTCACGGTGATCTGCGCCATGTGGGAGATGTCGAACAGGCCGACGGCGGTGCGCACGGCGGTGTGCTCGGCGACGTCGGAGGTGTACTTCACCGGCATCGACCAGCCCGCGAAACCGACCATGGTGGCCCCGAGCGCGACGTGCGCGTCGTGCAGCGGGGTGCGGTGGAGGTCGGGCTGGTCGGCGGACTGGTCGGGCGACATGCGGAGTCCTCTCGTGGTGCCTGGCGGCGGGACTCCCCCTCTGCCATGGGTGCATGAGAGATTCGCCGCGGGTCGGGTGGAGCGGCTTTCACCGTGGGCGAGCGCGACGCCGACCGTTCGCGCGGTTCGGCGGGGCGCTGCTTTCCGCCAGTGGCCTCGCCGCGCGGTGCTGGGACCTGAGAGGTTGGCGGGGAGCTTGCTCCTACGGTGCCGGCGGCGCTCGGCCGGGGTGCTCCCGACCGCCTGCGTCACCGGGCTCTCCCGCGCGGCGATGTGGCCCGATGTTCGGTTGTGGCGACGCCGCTGGCGGCGTCCGGGTCAGCCTACCGGGCGTGCGTCGCGGCCGGGCCGGGCGCACGTCTTCTGCGCCCGACTTCCGCGCCCGCGTCAGGCGGCTCGTCTTGCGGCGCGCGCTTCTGCGGACGACTAGTGCGCATCTGCGGACGAGTGCCGCGCGATGCTGGCCAGGGCGCGACGCGCGGGCGCCTGACGTGCGGCGATGCGCAGAGGGGCCCGATGGGCAGCCGCTGATGGCGCAGTCGTCCGCAGGTGCGTGGGGGCGTCCGCGCGTGCGCCGCAATCGGCTCCACTCACCGCCGGCCTCCGCGGACCGCTCGCGCAAGTCGGCGTCGGCCGGCGTTCGTCAGGGCCCGGATCCGTGGTGTGCGTCACACGCAGTTTCCCCCGCGAACGGCGAGTCGCGACGTCGCCGCAGGTGGGACGGCATGCGTGGGTCGAGAGCCCCTCCGGGCGTCCGGGGGCGCAGGTGTACCTTACTTAGGTAAGCCTCGCCTGGTCATCGGCGCCCTGCCGCGCCCGGACGACCCCGACGAAAGGTTCCCCCTTCGTGACTGCCCCGACCCTGCGCCGTCGTGCGCTCGTCACCCTGACCGGTGTCGCTGCCGCCGCGCTCGCCCTCACGGCCTGCTCCTCCGACCCGGCCGACGCCGATGCCACGGCGAGCGGCGACCCCGCCGCCACCGCGGACGCCACCGACGCCGCGGCCACCGACGACGCCGAGACCGGCACCTGGCCCCGCACCATCACGCACGAGGCCGGCGACACCGAGGTTCCCGAGGAGCCGCTGACCATCGTCTCCACCTCGATCACGCTCACCGGCACACTGCTGGCCATCGACGCGCCGGTGGTCGCGAGCGCCGCGACCAGCGTCAGCGACATCACCGACGACCAGGGCTTCTTCAGCCAGTGGGCCGACGTCGCCACCGAGCGCGGCGTCGAGGTGCTCTACCCGGACCTCGAGCTGGACCTCGAGGCTATCGAGGCGCTCGAGCCCGACCTGATCGTCGGCTCGACCGTGGGCGCCGACGCGACGGTCGACTCCTACGACCAGCTCTCCGCGATCGCCCCGACGATCCTGCTCGACTACGGCTCCTCCAGCTGGGAGGACCTCGCGGCCACGCTCGGCGAGGCGACCGGTCATGAGGCCGACGCGACCGCCGTCGTGGAGGAGTTCGACGCGCTGCTTGCCGACACCGCCGACGCCATCACGCTGCCCGAGCAGCCCGTGACGGCGCTGTCCTACAACGGCCCCGACGGCGCGCGCGTCTTCACGGCCACGAGCCCGCAGGCGCGGATCCTGACCGGCCTGGGCTTCGAGCTGGCCGAGCCGCCGCTCGAGCTCGCGTCCGCCGAGCGCTCCGACGTCGTCGACTTCACCGCCGAGAACCTCCCGACCGTGCTCGCCGACTCCCAGGTGGCCTTCCTCGTGTCGGCCACCGACGAGGACGTGGCCACGTTCACGGCCGACCCGCTGCTCGCCAACGCGCCGTCGGTGACCTCCGGCAACGTGGTGGCCCTCGGCCTGACCTCGTTCCGGATCGACTACTACTCCGGGACCGACCTGGTCGAGCTGCTCGCGCAGACGTACGGCGGCTGACCGTCTCGGTGAGACCAGCCGCACCGCCGCAGGCACCCGGACCGGGGTCCGCTCCCACGAGCGGGCCCCGGTCCGGCGTGCGCACCCGCCTGCACTCCGGGACCGCCACGCGGCGCCGCTTCGTGCTGCTCGTGACCGGCGCGCTCGCGGTGCTCGCGGTGGTCGGGGTGCTCGGCCTCGGCATCGGCTCGCACCCCGTCCCGCCCGCCGACGTCCTCGACGCACTCCTGCACTACGACCCCACGAACAACGACCACCTGCTCGTCGTCGCCTCGCGGCTGCCGCGCGCGGTGCTCGGCGTCGTCGTGGGGGCCGCGCTCGGCCTCGCGGGTGCCCTGATGCAGGCGGTCACCCGCAACCCCCTGGCCGACCCCGGCCTGCTGGGGGTGAACGCGGGGCCGCGTTCGCCGTCGTGCTCGCGATCGCCTACCTCGGCGTGGTCGACGTGGGCGGGTACCTCCCCTTCGCCTTCGCCGGCGCGGCCGTGGCCGCGGTCGGCGTCTACGCGCTCGGCTCGGCGCACCGCAGCCAGGCGACCCCCGCGCGGATGGCGCTCGCGGGCGCGGCGGTCGCGATCGTGATCGGCGCGATGACCAGCGCCGTGCTCATGAGCCACCAGAGCGCGTTCAACCGGTTCCGCTACTGGGCCGTCGGGTCGCTGCAGGGCCGCGGGCTCGACGTCGTGGCCGTGATCGCGCCCTTCGTGCTGGTCGGCGTCGTGCTGGCGCTCGTGCTCGCGCGGCCGCTCAACGCCGTCGCGCTCGGCGAGGACGCCTCGCGCTCGCTCGGGGTGAACCCGGTCCTCACGCGCGGCGGGTCCGCGCTCGCCGTCGTGCTGCTCGCCGGCGCGGCCACCGCGGCCGCCGGCCCGATCGGCTTCGTGGGCCTCGCGGCGCCGCACATCGTGCGCGGCGTCGTCGGCCCCGACCAGCGCCTCGTCCTGCCCGCGACGCTCGTCGTCGCGCCCGCGTTCCTGCTCACCGCCGACGTGCTCGGCCGGTGGCTCATCGCGCCCGGCGAGCTGCAGACCGGCATCGCCGCCGCGGTCCTGGGCGGTCCGCTGTTCGTCGCGCTCGTCCGCTCGCGCCGGATGGCGTCGCTGTGACCTCGCGGGGCGCGGCCGAGATGCACGACGGCGAGCGCCGGTTCGGTCTCGTCCGTGACCCTCTCCTGCGGGGTCGGGTCCTGCGGGCCGGGCCGGTGTCCATGCGGGTGGACCCGCGGGTGCTCGCCGTGGGCGGGGTGCTCGCGCTGGTCGCGCTCGCCGTCGGGGTCGTCACGCTGCTGACCGGCACCCTGGAGATCTCGTTCGCCGACGTCGTGGCGGCGCTCGGCGGGCAGGGCGAGGAGCGGGTGGTGCGCACGGTGCAGGGCCGCCGGCTGCCGCGGCTGCTCACCGCGCTGCTCGTCGGCGGCAGCCTCGGCGTGGCCGGCGCGGTGTTCCAGTCGATCTCGCGCAACGCGCTCGGCTCGCCCGACATCATCGGCTTCACCACGGGCGCGGCCGCGGGCGCCGTCGTGCAGATCATGCTGTTCGGCGGCGGGGTCGTGGAGACGGCGCTCGCCGCGATCGCCGGCGGCGTGCTCACCGCGCTCGTCGTCTACGCGCTCGCGCGCAAGGATGGCATCAGCGGCGGGCTGCGGCTCGTGCTCGTCGGGATCGGGGTCGGCGCCATCCTCGCGGCACTCATCTCTTTCCTCATGGTGCGCGCCGACATCACCGACGCCGAGTCCGTCCAGCGCTGGGAGGCCGGGTCGCTCGTGGGGCGCGGCTGGCCGCACGCGGTGAGCGTCGCCGTCGCCGTCGCGATCCTGCTGCCCGCGCTCATGGCGCTGCGGCGCGCGGTCACGTACCTCGAGATGGGCGACGACGCCGCGCACGCCCTCGGTATCCCCGTGGAGCGGTACCGCTTCGCGGCGCTCGTGCTCGCCGTCGCGCTCACCGCGGTGGCCGTGGCCGCGACCGGACCGATCGCGTTCGTCGCGCTCGCGGCGCCGCAGGTGGTCGCGCGCCTCACCCGGCGTGGCGGGGTGCTGCTGCTGCCGTCGTTCCTCATGGGCGCGACGCTGCTCGCGGCCGCGACCTGCTCAGCCAGCGACTCGACGTCGGGCTCCGCACCCCCGTGGGCCTCGTGACGTCGGTGCTCGGTGGGCTCTACCTGATCTGGCTGCTCGCCCGGCGGGCGTGAGGACCGTGAGAGGACTTCGATGACCCTGTCGACAACACCACCGACCGACGCGCCGACCGGCCCACCCGTCCACACGCTCGCCGCGCGCGACGTGCAGATCGGCTATCCCGGGCGCACCGTGATCAGCGACCTCTCGCTCGACGTGCTCGCGGGGGAGTTCACCGTGATCGTCGGGCCGAACGCGTGCGGCAAGTCCACGCTCCTGCGCGCCCTGGGACGCATGCTCCCGACGGCGCAGGGCCAGGTGATCCTCGACGGCCAGGAGATCTCGCGGTACTCGACGAAGGAGGTCGCGCGGCGCGTCGGGCTGCTGCCGCAGTCGCCCGTGACGCCCGACGCGATCACGGTGGCCGACCTCGTCTCGCGCGGGCGCTACCCGCATCAGCGGCTGCTGCGGCAGTGGTCCCCGGCCGACGCTGCGGCCGTGTCGGGCGCGCTCGCCGAGGTCGGGATGCTCGATCAGGCCGACCGGATGGTCGACGAGCTCTCCGGCGGGCAGCGGCAGCGGGTGTGGATCGCGATGACGCTCGCGCAGGAGACGCCGATCCTGCTGCTCGACGAGCCGACCACCTACCTCGACGTGGTGCATCAGATCGACGTGCTCGACCTGTGCTCGCGGCTGCACGCGCAGGGCCGCACGCTCGTCGCCGTGCTGCACGACCTCAACATGGCCGCGCGCTACGCCTCGCACATCGTGGTGATGAGCGAGGGGCGGATCGTCGCGCAGGGGTCGGCCGGAGAGGTCGTCACGCCGGAGCTGCTCGGCGAGGCGTTCGGGCTCGACGCCGTGGTGCTCGCCGATCCGGAGAACGGGCGGCCGCTCGTGGTGCCGCGGGACCGGCGCGTGGGGCGGTAGCGGCTCAGTCGGTGCGGATGACGTTCCGGTCCCCGGAGTCGTCCGTCGTGCCGAGCTCGCGAGCCTCGATCTCGTTGTCGTTGCCCTGCACCACGACGGCGCCGAGCCGCCCGTCGACGTCGACCTCGTTGCGGTCCCCCCGCACCTCGGCCGAGCCGATCGACTGCGCGTGCACGTCGTTCTCCTGACCCTCGATCACGAGCGTCGCCAGGTCGGCGGCGTCCACGTCGTTGCGGTCGCCGCGGACGGTGACGGACTGGACCGTGGCTCGCTCGAGGTCGACGTCGAGGTCGACGCCCTCGATCGCGACGGCGTCGCACTGCCCGTCCCAGCGCAGGTCGACGTCCGGGGCGCCGTTGCTGCACGCGGCGACGAGCAAGAGCGCACAGGCGAGGGCGGGGATCGTGAGTCGGCGGTTCATCCGGCCACGTGACGCGACGTCGCCGCTCACGGCGCCGCCGGGATCGACCACTCCCACCCGCCGCCGTACAGCAGGTACGGGGTGTAGGCGACGATGCCGGCGTCGTCCGACACGTCGAGCACCACCCAGCCGGACGCGCTCTCGCCGACTCCCACCGGCGAGATCCCTTCGCTCGCCGGCAGGCACCCGGTGTCGGCGCTCGAGACCGAGCTGCGTCCGCCGTCGGCGGTGAAAGTCTCGAACTGGTCGGGCGTGAACGTGAGGTCGCCGTCGACGTCCTGCGGCCACGTGTCCTCGAGCTCGACGTCGAACCGCAGCCCGAGGTAGCGCCCGTTCTCCGGCGAGGCCGTGCCCGCCTGGCAGGTCGGGTCCCAACGGACCTCGCGCAGCCACAGCCGCGCCGTGACCTCGTCGACTCCCGTGGGCCCGATCCCGGCGATCTGCCCGATGTCCTTCTCGAGGTAGCCGCGGGGGCTGAGCGTCGCGTCCTCGAACACCTCGACCGTCGCCGAGGCGGTGGCGGACGGGTCCTCGGTGTGCCGGGGCTTCGCCGAGCGGGACGGCTCCGCGAACGGCAGCGTGGTCGGGGCGCCGGTCGCGGCGGCTCCGGCGCTCGTCGCCGCGGGCACCGGGTCGCCGGACGTCGCGGGGTCATCCGTGGTGCAGCCGGCGAGCAGTGCGCCCGTCGCTCCCAGCGCACCCACCGCGAACCCGACGGCGAGCTCGCCCCTCGCGCGGTCGGCACCCCCGCGTGTACGCCGCTGGCGGTGGGCACCGTTGCGCGCGCCCCTCGGGCGGTAGGCGCCGTTGCGCACGGGGTTCTCCAGATGGTCGGCCGGGTGTCGGGTCACCCTACCGAGGCCGGTCAGCAGGCGGACCGGGCGGCTGGGCCGCCGACGCTGCGGTGGTCGTGCGCGTGCATGACGGCTGCTGGGTGGTGGCGGCGCATGCGTGGCGGGTGTGGGGTGGTGGCGCGAGCGGTGCCGGAAGCCACAGCGCTGTTACTGCGGATCGGCTCGGATCGCCCGCTTCGGGGCACACCATTCCGCACCGTTCCGCGGTTTGCGCGCTGCGGAGGAGCGTGAACATCGGGTCGTTCGCGGCAGTACACAGCCACAGCGCTGTGGCTGTGTAGTCGCGGGGAACACGCGGACGCCGGCGAGCCGGGGCGCCAGGATCGGCGGAATCACGCGGGTTCGGCGGGAGCAGTCCGCGTTGCGGAGCGCCGAGCGAGTAACAGCGCTGTCAGGACGGCGCGAGGCAGCCAGTCCCCGCGCCGCGTGCGCCACGCTGGGCCAAGGTGCGGTGCTCAACCCCGCGCCCGGTCGCGCCGGCGCGCGGGTGCGCCGGGAGCCCCCCGCGCCCCACTCACGCCACCCCCTGCGCGACGAGCGCCCGTCGCGTCTCCTCCAGTCCTTCCTGCACGGTCGAGCGCAGCACGCGGGGCGCGTCGGCGTTCGCTGCGAGCCACGCCTCGGCCTGCTCCACGAGGTCGGGCTCGCGGCCGGCCGCCTCGACCGGGAACGTCGCCGCGACCACGCGCTTGGCCACGTTCGGCGACGTCGAGTCCCAGAAGGCGCGGATCGTCGCGAACCACTCGGGCACGAGCGGCGCCAGCACGGCCGGGTCGACCACGCGGGTCAGCCCGTCCGCGACCGCGTACATGGTCGCGTTGGCGAGCGGCTCGCCGTCGGGCGCCGCGATGTCGCGCCAGGCCGCGAGCTTCGCCTCGGGTGTGGGTGCGGCCGCCCGCGCGCCGGCGGCACGGCGTCGTCCGGCCGCGGTGTCGTCGCGCGCCAGCTCGGCCGCGATCTCCACCTCGCCCGCCACGCCGCACGCGACCGCGGTGCGCAGCACGGCCCACCGCAGGTCGACGTCGACCGTCACGCCCCGTACCGGACCCTCGTCGCGCACGACGGCGAGCGCCCGCTCGGCCTGCTCGGCGGTGCCGGCGATCGCGAGGTAGCCCCGCAGGAGCTGGAGCTGAGCATCCGAGCCGGGCTCGGCGTCGCGCACGAGCTGCCACAGCGCATCGGCGACGTCGACGCCGAGCGAGGCTGCGCCGTCGGGCGCGGCGTACCGCTGCACGGCCGTGACGAGGTTCGCGCACGTCGTCGCGATCGTGGTGGAGCTGGTCGCGACGGCGAGCCCGCCGAGCGCGGCCCGCACGTAGGCGGGGGCGGCCAGGCGCCCGTCGCGGCAGGCGTGCCAGAGCGAGGTGAGGACGAGGTGCTGGAGCATCGGTTCGACGACGGCCTCGGGGTGGTGCAGCACCGTCTTGAGCGAGCGGGAGTCGAGCACGACCTTGGCGTAGGTCAGGTCGTCGTCGTTGACCAGCAGCAGGTCGGGCGCGGCGCGGCCGACCAGACCGGGCAGCGGCGTCGTGGGACCGTGCACCGCGACGTCCTCGACCCAGGCACGGACCAGGGCGGGCCGTGCGGGGGAGGTGTGCTCGCCGTCGGGCGCGGGCTGGTCGTCGTCCGTCCGAAGGACGTACCCGCCGACGCGGAGCCGATGCTGCCGGTGTGGCTGGGCGGCGTCGCTGCCCGGGATCTGCGGGAGGCCCTCGACGATCTCCGCACGGGTGAGCACGCCGTCGGCGTCGGTCTCGACCTCGGCGCGCAGCGTGGTGACGCCGGGCAGGGCGAGCCACACGCGCGCCCACTCCGTCAGGTCGCGGCCCGAGGCGCGCTCGAGCTCGACCAGCAGCTCGGTGAGCGTCGCGTTACCCTCGCGGTGCGCGCGCAGGTAGGCGCCGACGCCGTGGAAGAAGACGTCCTCGCCGAGCGTGTGCGCGAGCTGGCGCAGCACGGACGCGCCCTTGGCGTAGGTGATCATGTCGAAGGCGCCGGTCGTGGCGGCGACGCTCGGCACGTCACCGATGACGGGGTGGGACGTGGACAGCTGGTCGATGCGGTAGGCGACCGACTTGCGGCGCACGCCGAAGGAGACCCAGGCGTCGGTGTGCTCGGTGACGCGCTCGCCCGTGAGCGTGCCGGCGAACTCGGCGAACGACTCGTTGAGCCAGAGGTCGTCCCACCACCGCATCGTCACGAGGTCGCCGAACCACATGTGCGCGAGCTCGTGCAGCACCACGACCGTGCGGAACTCCTCCTCGGCGCGCGTGGGCCGCGAGCGGAACAGCAGCGTGTCCTCGGAGATCGTCACGCAGCCGACGTTCTCCATCGCGCCGAGGTTGTACTCCGGCACGTAGACCTGGTCGTAGGAGTCGTAGGGGAACGCGAGGTCGAAGGCGCGCTCGTAGAAGTCCAGGCCGGCCTGCGTCGCGCGGAAGACCTCCGGCGCGGCGAGGTGCTCGCGCAGAGCGGGGCGGCCCCAGACCCGGGCGGGGATCGTGCCGTTCGCGGTGCTCAGGGTGGTCTCGTCGCAGACGTAGGGGCCGGCGACGACTGCCATGAGGTAGGTCGACATCACCGGGGTGGTGGCGAAGGTCCAGCGGGCGACGCGGTGGGCGCGGCTGGCGACCTCGCGGGTGCGGGCGTCGGGCTGGGTCGTCGGCTCGGGCGCGTCGGAGTTGGAGATGACGGCCCAGTGGTCCGGGGCGAGCACCGTGAGGTCGAGCGTGGCCTTCACGTCGGGCTGGTCGAAGCACGCGAACACGCGGCGCGCGTCCATCTCGGCGAGCTGGGAGTAGAGGTAGACCTCGCCGTCGGCCGGGTCGACGAAGCGGTGCAGGCCCTGGCCGGTGCGGACGTAGTCGCAGGTCGCCTCGACGACGACCTCGTTGGTCGCCGCGAGGTCAGTGAGGTGCAGGCGGGCGGTGGGCTCGCCGTCGGGCGTGATGTCGTGGCCGTTGAGGGTGACGCGGTGGACGCTCGCGGCGATGAGGTCGAGGAACGTGGCCGCGCCGGGGGTGGCGGCGAAGCGCACGATGGTGCGCGAGGCGAAGGTCGGGTCGCTGCCCGCGGCCGAGAGATCGAGCTCGACGGCGTAGCGCACATCGCGCACGACGCCGGCCCGGGTGCGCGCCTCGTCGCGGGTGAGGTCGCCGGTGGCGTCGGCGCTGGTGGTGTTGGTGACGGCGGTGCTGGCCGAACGGGGTGCGGGCGAGGTGGGCTGGCTGGCGGGCGGCAAGGTCACGCACTCGATCATGACACCCGCGAAGTGATCCGGAGCCGGCGGGGAGCTGACCGCCGCGCTCAGTCGGAGGGGCGCACCCAGGCGCCGAGCGTCGCGGCGACCTCGGGGTAGGGCATGGCGCCGGTCGCCACGGCGATGACGAGGTCGTAGGCGGGGTCGTCGGGGGCGTCGATCGTGCAACCGTTGAGGCCGTAGAAGACGACGACCGCGAGCCACCCCAGTCGCTTGTTGCCGTCGAGAAGCGCGTGGTTGCGCACGATGGACTCGAGCAGCACGGCAGCCTTGGTGTGAAGGTCCGGGTACATCTCCTCGCCCTGCCAGGTGGACCCGGGACGTGCGGCGGCTGCGTCCAGCAGGCCGCGGTCTCGGACCGGCCCGACCTTCAGCAAGTCGGTCAGGTCGCTCAGGTCCT
>NZ_VENP01000007.1 GCF_006351005.1 Miniimonas arenae
CACGTGGTGGGCCGCGAGCGGCCGCACGCCCAGCACCACGGCCACGAGGCCGCCGTCCGGCGTCGTCACGAGGTCCGCGTGGCCCACGTTCTGCACGGGGTGGGACTCACCGAGATGGCGGTGCGTGAGCAGCGGGCTGCGCGGGTCGGTCCGGAAGGGGCCGGTCACCGCGTCGGCGACGGCGCACGTCACGGCGTGGTTGCGCTCGGTCCCACCCTCGGCGCCGACGAGCAGGTAGCGCCCGTCCCGCTCGTACAGGTGCGGACCCTCGACCCACGTGCTCGTCATCGCGCCGTGCCACAGCACGTGGGTCGGGCCCACGAGCTCGAGCGTGTCCAGGTCGAGCTCACGCAGCCAGATCTCGCCCGGCCCGAGGCCGGGCCGGTCGGGCTCGGCCGCGTCGCGGGCACCGCACACCCAGGCCCGGCCGTCGCGATCGACGAACAGGTCGGGGTCGATGCCCTCGGCGGCGAGCCGCCGCGGGGGTGACCAGGGACCGGCAGGGTCGCTCGCCGTCGTGAGGTAGTTCCCCGCGACCGGCGTGGGGCCGGCGACGGTCACGACGACGAAGAACGTCCCGGCGTGGTGCCGGATCGTCGGCGCCCACACGCCCCACGAGGCGCCGAGGCCGCGCAGGTCCAGCCAGCTCTCCCCGACCAGCACGTGCCCGATCAGCTCCCACGTCAGCAGGTCGGTGTGCGGTGCACGGGCAGCCCGGGGTGGTAGCCGAACGAGGACGTGAGGAGGTAGTAGACGCCGTCGACGCAGCACATCGATGGGTCGGCCCGCCGGGGACCGTTCTCGCCGCAGCAGGCCGTTCTCGGCGCGCGGAGCGAGTGGGCTGGACCGTCAGTCCGCTCAGCCGCCGACCGTGAGCCGCACCCGCAGCCGCGCAGGCGCCGGCCGCAGCGCAGCGTTGGCCAGCACGCCGGGGCCGCACGCCGCGGTCCCGACACCGTGCTGGGCGACGTCGAGGTGGACCCAGAGCACGCCGTCGGGCACGAGGTCGTGCGGGTGCGCCGCCGCGTGCAGCGCCTGGTCCGTCCACGGCCGCAGCGTGAGCTCGAGCCCTGGCAGCGTGCGCGCGCCGAGCTCGCTGTCGGCGGCCTCGAGGTCGAGGGTGCGTCCGCCGTCGAGCGTGAGCGTCGCGGAGGTGACCCCGCGGCGCGCGCCGTTCTCCTGCGGGTGGGTGTAGCGCGTCTGCCAGTCGGCGACCGTGTGCCGCCACGCCCCGCCCAGCGCCGCCTTCGTCGAGTCGGCGTAGGACTCCTCCGGCCCCAGGCCCGCCCAGTCGACCTCGACGGCCGCGACGGCCCCGGGGTCGGGCTGCTCCAGCCCGAGCAGCAGGCCGAGCCGCGGCACGCTGCCGAGCCACTGCCCCTCCGGCACGATGGTGAGGTCGAGGTCGACGGCGTCCGCCGCGACCGCGCGCCACGTCGCGGTGAACGCGAGCCCGACCTCCGTCGCCGGGCCCGCCACCCGGCCGCTCACCACGACCGCGTCGTCGACGACCTCCGCGGTGTCGAGGCGCTCGGTGAGCAGCGCGAGCCCCTGCAGGTACCAGGTCTCCTCGTCGCTGCGCGCGGCCTCCCACTGCTTGGCGTGGTCGTTGTCGGTCGAGGCGCGCCACGCGTCCACGCGCGCCGTGCGCACCGCGACGCCGCCCAGGGCCGTGAGTCGTCCGGCGCGGTCGAACCGCGCGGGCCCGACGGCGAACCCGCCGTCCGCGCCCTGGCTCGCCGCGCCGTCGCCCGCCTCGGGCAGGGCGCGCTGCGCGCGCAGGAGCAGCTGTCCGGCGCCGAGCACGTGCTCGCCGTCGAGACCGTCGAGACCGTCGAGCCACGCGGCGTCAAGTCCGGCGCCGGCGTTCGCGCGCTGCACGGCGCGCACCGTCCACCAGACCGGCTCGCGCCCCGGCGCCTGCGCGGCCAGCGCGACCGCCTCCTCGGGAGCGTCGAGCAGGAGCTCCTCGCCCGGGGCGAGCAGCGTGTCCTCGTCGTCCAGCTCGCCCGCGGCGAGCACCTCGTGGCCCTGGTGCAGCGACCACGCGAGCCGCACGTGGGCGGTGTCGCGGAACGTGTAGCGGTTGCGGACGAGCAGGTGGTCGCTCACGCCGTCGCCGTCGACGTCGAGCGGGTCGACGCGCACCGGCGCGTACACCGCGGCCATCTCGACCATGCCGGGCGACGGCGTGCGGTCGGGCAGCAGCAGGCCGTCGGCGATGAACGTGCCGTCGTGGAAGGTCTCCCCGAAGTCGCCGCCGTAGCCGTAGAACGTCTCACCCGTGCCGGCGTCGAGGTCCTCGCGACGCGAGATGCCGTGGTCCTTCCACTCCCAGACGAACCCGCCCATGAGGCGCGGGTGCGCGTCGAACAGGTCGTCGTAGTCGGTGAAACCGCCCGGGCCGTTGCCCATCGCGTGCACGTACTCGCACTGCATGAACGGCAGGCCGCGCCGGCGCGCGTCGAGCTCGCCGTCGGCCAGGGCGTCCTCCTCGCCGCGGCCGATGAGCGCCACCTCCTGCGTGGACGCGTACATCCGCGAGTAGACGTCGACGTGCTCGCTGGACCAGTCGCCCTCGTAGTGGATCGGACGGCTCGGGTCGAGTGCGCGGATCGCCGCGCTCATCGCCGCAAGGTTGCGGCCCTCGCCCGCCTCGTTGCCCAGCGACCACAGGATGATGCTCGCGTGGTGGGCGTCGCGGTGCACCATCCGGGTCACGCGGTCCACGAGCACGTCGGTCCACGCCGGGTCGTCGGTGGGGTTGCCGCGCCAGCCCGCGGCGATGAACCCGTGCGTCTCGAGGTCGTTCTCGTCGACGACGTACAGGCCGTACTCGTCGCACAGGTCCAGGAAGTGCGGGTGCGGGGGGTAGTGGCTGGTCCGGACCGCGTTCACGTGGTGCCGCTTCATCAGCAGCACGTCCTGCCGCATCTGCTCGGGGCTCACGGTGCGCCCGGCGGTGGGCTCGAACTCGTGCCGGTTGACGCCCTTGAGCTTGACCGGGGCGCCGTTGACGAGGAACACCCCGTCCACGATCGACACCGTGCGGAAGCCGATCCGCAGGGCGACCGTCTCCGCGTCGGTCGTGACGCTCGCGTCGTACAGGCGCGGCACCTCCGCGCTCCAGGGGTCGACGGCGAGCGTCACCTCCTCACCCGCGCCCACCTCGATCCCGAGCTCGGCAACGGTGACGCGCGCGCCGGGGGCGGGCTCGCCGTCGGGCCCGGTGACGTCGACGCGCAGGGTGCCCTCGCCGCTGGTGTGGTCGTACTCGGCGCTGACGCGGACGTGCTCGATCCCGCCGACGGGGCGGTGCTCGAGGCTCACGCTGCGGAAGATCCCCGACAGCCACCACTGGTCCTGGTCCTCGACGTAGGTGAACGCCGACCACTGCGTGACGCGGACCGCGAGCAGGTTGGCGCCCGCGCGGACGTGCTCGGTGACGTCGATCTCGGTGGGCAGGCGCGAGCCGTGCGAGACGGCGAGCGGGGTGCCGTTGACGGCGACCGTGAACCACGAGTCCACGCCCTCGAACCGCAGCACGACCCGGCCTTCGGCGAGCCATGACTCCGGCACGTCGAAGGTGCGGCGATACTCCCCGGTCGGGTTGTCGCGGGGCACGCGCGGGGGGTCGAGCGGGATCGGATAGAGGACGTTGGTGTAGGCGGGCTTGCCGTAGGGCCAGGCGTCGGGCGCCCCCGCGAGCTGCCAGTGGCCGGGGACGGTGAGGATGTCCCAGGGGTCGGAGGCGGGGCTGCTGTTGCTGCTGCTGCTGCCGTCGTCCGCCGGGTCGGCGCCCGTCTCGGCCCCGGGAAAGAGTCGGAAGCGCCAGTCGCCGTCGAGGCTCACCGTCTCAGCGCTGCTCGCGCCGGTCGGTGGGCGGAAGCGCGCGGGGCGGATGCCCACGGGAGGGGCGACGGTCTCGTGGGTGACGCCGTCAAGTGCGGCAGGGACGTGCGCGGAGCCCGTCCCTGCGGCGAGCTCAGGCAAGGGCGGAGCGATCGACTTGGCGGCAGACACGACGGAGACTCCATGTTCGGTGGCGTGGTGGGCGGCGGACTGGGTCGGGCTGAGTGGGCGGGGTTGTCGGCGCGGGCGTTCGTTGACGGCACGTGCTGGCTCAGGCGGTCTCGGCTGCCCTCAGCGGCGCGGACTCACTAGATGGTGACGTCGCCACGAGCGTACCGCCATCGAGGCGGGCGGTGTTGCGAGCGAGCGGCGGCGGCGCCCGTCCGGCCGGTTCCCCACCCGCCCATGTGACGCTCCGCGCGGCACTCGCGCCGAGTGTGACGCTCCGCGCGGCACACCCACCCCCACCGCGCCCAGCGTCACATCCGACGATCCAAGCGAACGCGTCGCGACGCTCCCCCGCCGGGTGTGACACTCCGCGCGGCACACCCACCGGGCGTGACACTCCGCGCGGCACACCCACCCCCAACCGCGCCCAGCGTCACATCCGACGATCCAAGCGAACGCCTTCGCGCCCATAGCCGCCGAGCCACCGAGCCACCAAGACGCCGAAGGGCCGGCGCACCCTGACGGTGCGCCGGCCCTTCGGCTCGTGGGTGGCGGCGTGGGCCGCGACGCCCAGATCAGCTCTCGCTGGTGGAGGCGTCCTCGACGGGCGCGTCGATCGCGGTGGCGCCCACCACGACGACGTCGCTCGCCTCGCTCTCCAGGCGCGGGTCGGACTTCTCCATGCCGGTGAAGAGGAACTCCCCGAGCAGGCCCTCGCCGGTGGCGTCCACGAGCACCTTCTGACCCGCGCGGAGCTCGCCGAACAGGATCTTCTCGGACAGGGCGTCCTCGATCTCCCGCTGCAGCGCGCGACGCAGCGGCCGAGCCCCGAGCACCGGGTCGTACCCGCGCTCGGCGAGCAGACCCTTGGCGGCCTCGGTCAGCTCGATCGCCATGTCCTTGTCCGCGAGCCGCTTCCCGAGCCGCGCGACCATCAGGTCCACGATCTGGAAGATCTCGTCCCGCGAGAGCTGCGGGAAGACCACCACGTCGTCGACGCGGTTGAGGAACTCCGGGCGGAAGTGCTGCTTCAGCTCGTCGTTGACCTTGCTCTTCATGCGCTCGTAGGACGTCGACAGGTCGCCGCCCGCCTGGAAGCCCGTCTGGACCCCCTTGGCGATGTCCCGCGTGCCGAGGTTCGTCGTCATGATGATGACGGTGTTCTTGAAGTCCACCACGCGGCCCTGGGAGTCGGTCAGGCGACCGTCCTCCAGGATCTGCAGCAACGAGTTGAAGATGTCGGCGTGCGCCTTCTCCACCTCGTCGAAGAGCACCACGGAGAACGGCCGACGGCGCACCTTCTCGGTGAGCTGGCCGCCCTCCTCGTAGCCGACGTATCCCGGCGGGGAGCCGAACAGCCGCGAGACGGTGTGCTTCTCGGAGAACTCGGACATGTCGAGCTGGATCAGCGCGTCCTCGTCCCCGAACAGGAACTCCGCGAGCGCCTTGGCCAGCTCGGTCTTCCCGACGCCCGTGGGGCCGGCGAAGATGAACGAGCCACCGGGCCGCTTGGGGTCCTTGAGGCCGGCCCGCGTCCGGCGGATCGCCTGCGAGAGCGCGGTGACCGCAGCCTTCTGGCCCACGATCCGCTCGTGCAGCACGTCCTCCATCCGCAGCAGCCGCGAGGACTCCTCCTCGGTGAGCTTGAAGACGGGGATGCCGGTCGCGACGGCGAGCACCTCGGCGATCAGGTCCTCGTCCACCGTGGCGACGGAGTCCATGTCGCCGGACTTCCAGGCCTTCTCGCGCTCGAGGCGGCGGGCGGCGAGGTTCTTCTCGTCGTCGCGCAGCCGTGCGGCGCGCTCGAAGTCCTGGTCGTCGATCGCGGACTCCTTGGCGCGGCGCGCCTCGGCGATCTGCTCGTCGAGCTCGCGCAGCTCCGGCGGCGCCGTCATCCGGCGGATCCGCAGGCGGGCGCCCGCCTCGTCGATCAGGTCGATGGCCTTGTCCGGCAGGTGGCGGTCGTTGACGTAGCGGTCCGCGAGCGTCACCGCGGCGACGAGCGCGCCGTCGGTGATCGTGACGCGGTGGTGCGCCTCGTACCGGTCCCGCACGCCCTTGAGGATCTCGATGGCGTGCGCGATCGTCGGCTCGTTGACCGTGATCGGCTGGAACCGGCGCTCGAGCGCCGGGTCCTTCTCGACGTGCTTGCGGTACTCGTCCAGCGTGGTGGCGCCGATGGTCTGGAGCTCACCGCGCGCCAGCATCGGCTTGAGGATGCTGGCGGCGTCGATCGCGCCCTCGGCGGCACCCGCCCCGACGAGCGTGTGGATCTCGTCGATGAACAGGATGATGTCGCCGCGGGTGCGGATCTCCTTGAGCACCTTCTTGAGGCGCTCCTCGAAGTCGCCGCGGTAGCGCGAGCCGGCCACGAGCGCGCCGAGGTCGAGCGTGTACAGCTGCTTGTCCTTGAGCGTCTCCGGGACGGTGCCGCGCACGATGTCCTGCGCGAGGCCCTCGACGACGGCGGTCTTGCCGACGCCGGGCTCGCCCACGAGCACGGGGTTGTTCTTGGTGCGCCGCGAGAGCACCTGCATCACGCGCTCGGTCTCCCGCTCGCGCCCGATCACCGGGTCGAGCTTGCCCTCGCGGGCGAGCTGGGTGAGGTTGCGGCCGAACTGGTCCAGGACGGCCGAGCCGGACGGCGTGCCCTCCTGCGGGCCACCGGCCGCGACGGGCTCCTTGCCACCGGGCTGACCCTGGAGCAGCTGCAGCACCTGCTGGCGCACGCGACCGAGGTCGGCGCCGAGGTTGCCGAGCACCTGGGCGGCGACGCCCTCGCCCTCGCGGATCAGGCCGAGCAGGATGTGCTCGGTGCCGATGTGGTTGTGACCCAGCTGGAGCGCCTCGCGCAGCGAGAGCTCGAGCACCTTCTTGGCGCGCGGCGTGAACGGGATGTGGCCGGTGGGAGCCTGCTGGCCCTCGCCGATGATGTCCACGACCTGCTGCCGCACGACGTCGAGCGAGATGCCCAGCGACTCCAGCGCCTTGGCAGCGACGCCCTCGCCCTCGTGGATGAGGCCGAGGAGGATGTGCTCGGTGCCGATGTAGTTGTGGTTGAGCATGCGCGCCTCATCCTGAGCGAGGACGACGACGCGGCGAGCTCGGTCGGTGAATCTCTCGAACATCGCGCACCTTCCCTTCCGGCTACGACGGGTCGCGACAACGGCCCGCTGACGGTGTCCACCCAGGCTAACGAGCGAGTCCGACATTGCATGCCCCTGTTCGCCCCCGGCGGATCACGGTTCGGTGGCGATGCGGCGCGTCGCGCCCACGTCCACGCACGACGGCGTCGCGCCGGTCGCGCTGTCAGCCACCGTCAGCCACGCTGTCAGCGGAGCGTCAGCGACCTGTCAGTCCTCGGGCGCACCCTCGTCCCATGACACCCACCACCCCCACGGCCACACCGGCCGTCCGCACCCGCGGCCTCGTCAAGGACTTCGGGAGCAACCGCGCGGTCGACCACGTCGACCTCGAGGTGGCGCGCGGCGAGATCGTCGGCGTCCTCGGCCCCAACGGTGCGGGCAAGACGACCACCCTGCGCATGCTCGCCACCCTCCTCCCGGTCGACTCCGGGACCGCCGAGGTCTTCGGCGTCGACGTCATGAAGCACCCGCACCGGGTGCGTCAGCTCATCGGCCTCACCGGGCAGTACGCCTCGGTGGACGAGGACCTCACGGCCCTGGAGAACCTGCGGATGTTCGGCCGGCTCCAGGGCCTGCCGGGGCGTCAGCACGCGCAGCCCGGGCACCGCCGCGGCGAGGAACGCGGCGAGGTCGGCCACGGCCTCGACCACCTGCTCGCAGTTGTCCAGGACCAGCAGCACCGGCGGTCCGGCGAGGTGAGCCGCGATCCGGGCGAGCACGGCGCCCGCGTCCGCCCGCTGGTCGTGCCGCTCGGCGGCCCCGTCGCGCGCCCCGATCGCGGCGGCGACGGCGGGCGCGACGTCCGCCGGTGCCGTCACCGCCGCGAGCGCGACCACGTGCACGACGGGCTGCCGCGCGGTCCGCGCGACGCGCTGCGCGAGGGTCGTCTTCCCGAGGCCGCCCGACCCCAGGATCGTGACGACCCGCGCCTCCTCGAGCGCGGTGCGCACGGCGGCAAGGTCGCGCTCCCGGCCGATGAGCGGCGTCGGGTCCTGCACCACACCGGTCCGCACGGGACGGTCGGCAGCCAGCAGCTCCGCGTGCACGACGGCGAGCGGCGCCGACGGGTCGACCCCCAGTCGGTCTGCGGTGCGGTCGGCGAGCGCGGCGTACGCCGCGAGGGCGCGCGGCGGTCCGTGGACGGCCGCGAGGGCGCGCAGGTAGGGAACGGCGACGTCCTCGTCGTCGGGTCGGGCGGCGTGGGCGCGCTCGAGCGCCTCCAGGGCCTCGGCGTCCCGGCCGAGCGCGAGCAGGACGCTGCCGAGCGCCGCGTCGAGGCGGCTGCGGTCCGCCGTCGCGCGGGCGTGCAGCTCGCGCTCCGCCGGACCGCGCTCGGTCCAGCGCTCGGCGGGGCCGACCGGCTCGGCGCGCGCACCCTCGCCGTCGCGCCCGCCCTCGTGCCGCGAGCCGATGTCGGCGACGTGCCTCGCCGCGGCGAGCACGCCGTCGGGGTCGGCGGACGCGAGCGCACGGGCGGCGGCGTGCGCCGCCTCGGTGAGCGCCCACGCGTCGACCTCGCCGGCGTCGAGTGCGAGCCGGTAGCCCGTCGCGGTCCGCGCCACGGCCTCGGCCGTCAGCGCGCGGCGGGCGCGTGAGACGACGGTCTGCAGCGCGTTGCGGCCGGGCGGGTCCGCCCAGAGCGCCTCGAGCAGCGCGCCGTCCGAGCTCCCGGCGGGGCCCGCGACCACCAGCGCGCGCAGCAGGTCGCGCACGATCGGCCCGGTGACCGGCACGCCGTCCCAGGTCACGTCGTCGATCACGGCGAGCCGGGGCACGGGCCCCAGCGTAGGCACCCGCGGACGAGGGGTCGTCGCGGCACGGGGACGTCGCGGGCCTCAGGCCTCCAGCAGGATCGTCACCGGTCCGTCGTTGACGAGCTCGACGGCCATGTCGGCCCCGAACACGCCCGTGGCCACGGTGAGGCCGCGCCCGCGCAGGTCGGCGACGACGGCGTCGACGAGCGGCTCGGCCACGTCGCCCGGGGCGGCGGCGATCCACGTGGGGCGGCGGCCCTTGCGCGCGTCGCCGTACAGCGTGAACTGCGAGACGACGAGCACGCCGCCGGCGGTCTCGGTCACGGACCGCTCCCCCGGCATGATGCGCAGGTCGGCGATCTTGCGCGCGATCGTGGCGGCCTGCGCGGCGCCGTCGTCGTGTGTCACCCCGACCAGCGCGAGCAGGCCGAGGCCGATCTCGCCGACGACGTCGTCCGCGACCGTGACGCGGGCGCGGGTCACCCGCTGGACGACGGCGCGCACGCCGTCACCAGCGCCCGGTCGAGGGCCCCGGTCGGCGCAGGTACCGGATGACCTCGGGCTTGACGTCCGCGAGGTAGATGGCGCCGGGCAGCACGGCCAGGAGCGTGAACAGCCACGGCAGCCCGAACCCGATCCGGACGCCGAACACCGAGAAGCCCGGGATGGCGAGGTACCCGATGAGGGCACCGACGGCGGTGAGCGAGACCCAGAAGACCTTCGTCCGCTTCTCCGCGGTCACGAAGGAGTGCGCGGGCCGGCGCACGGCGTCGACCAGGGCCCACGCCTCGATCGCGAAACCGACGAGGGCGAGTCCCAGGAAGACGTAGAACGTGATCAGGCCGATGAGCACGGGTGCGAGCCTACGGGGTCGGCGCGCCGTCCTCGCCGGGCGCGGGCGGCGTGCTCGGGCCAGGCCGGGCGTCCGGCGCCCCGGGCACCCCGGCGCGACCGAGCGCAGCCGTGGCCTGCGCCTCGGTGCAGCCCGCCACCCGGAGCAGGTCGAACGTGATCGAGCGCAGCAGCGTGAGCACGACGTGCCGGCCCGGGTCGCGCTCCCCGCGCGTGTCCAGCCGCACCGCGACGGCCTCGAGGTCCTCCCGCGGCGCGATCGGCTCGCGTCCCTCCCCGAGGGCCACGCCGAGCCGGCGCGCGGCCAGCCCGACCTCCTCGACGAGGCCGGCGAGGCAGGGGTCGCGCACGCCCTCGCGCACCGAGACGCCCGCGCGCCGCGCGAGCACGCGCGAGGTGCGCACGGCGCGGTCGGTGAACTCGCTCGCGGCGTCGAGGACGACGAGCTCGTGGGCGTGGCGCCGCCACGCGGGCGAGATCCTCGCCGTCGAGCCCGAGGCGGTGACCGCCTCGGCCCACGCGACGAGCAGACCCTGCGTCGCCCGGCCGCGGCGGAGCGACTCCGCGGCGGCCACGGTGTCGCCCTGCGCGAGCGCGCGCCCCACGAGCGCCAGGACGTCGCCGAGCTCGGCGAGCACGGTCCGCGCGAGCATCCGGGGTCGGCGGCGCGGATCCTTCGGCACGAAGAGCGAGAACACGAGCGCCACGAGGCCGCCGAGCAGGGCGTCGGTCCACCGGCCGACGGGACCCCCGCTCGACGCGGCCGCCGGCAGTCCGAGCACGACGATCGCCTGCACGGCGGACTGGGTCGTCACCACGGGCGAGGGGTCGATCGCGCGGCCGATCAGCGCGGCGAGGAACACCACCACCGTCGTCTGCACGGGCCCGGAGCCGAACTCGTGCTGGATGAGCTCGCCCATCGCGACGCCGAGCGACACCCCGAACGCCAGCTCGCCCACTCGACGCGGCTGCACGTCCGGGGAGAAGCCGAGCGCCGAGAACGCCGCGACCGAGGCGAAGAACGGGTAGGGGTGGCCGAGCAGCGCGCCGGCGACGGCGTACGCCACCCCCGCTGCGAGGCTCGCCCACGCGACGGGCTGGGCAGCCACACGCACCCGCCCGAGCCCGGCCCGCACGCGCGGACGCCCGAGCACCGGCGTCACGAGGGCGGACCAGGGCCGCCGCCCGGGTGGGGGCGGCGTGCTCACCGACGCAGGCCGGGCGTCACCGGCCCACGGGCCTGCGGCCGGCCCTCGCCGTAGCCGTCGGTCGGGACGATGACCTCCTGCGACGCCGCGACGGGGCCCGCGGGCCCGGCGACCTCGACGTCCACGTCCGGGTCGAGCGTTCGCTTGACCACCGCGAGCGCCACGGGACCGAGGTCGTGGTGGCGTGCCACGGAGGTCACGCGACCCACGACCCGGCCGCCCCAGCCCACGTCCGCGCCGGCCTCGGGCACCAGGTGGTCGGAGCCGTCGAGGTGCAGCAGCACGAGGCGGCGCGGCGGCCGGCCGAGGTTGTACGTCCGCGCGACGCCCTCCTGCCCCTTGTAGCAGCCCTTGTCCAGGTGCACGGCGGTGCGCAGCCAGTCCAGCTCGTGCGGCAGCGCCTTGTCGTCGACGTCGCGCGCGAGCCGGGGCCGCCACGCGGCGATGCGCAGCGCCTCCCAGGCGAGCACGCCGGCGACGGCGATCCCCGCCGCGCGCAGGTGCGTCACCACCGCGTCGACCGCGTCCGCGGCCAGCAGCACGAGGACGAACGTCGTCGCCTCACCGGGGTGCGGCTGAGCGAGGGCGTAGCGCGTGCCGCCCGGGACGACGCCGGGCCACGGGTCGACCCACACGGCGCGCAGGGCGTCGGGGCCGAAGGCGTGGCTCGCCGTCGCGGCGTCGGACGTGTCCGATCCTGCGAGGGCAGCGCGCGTCTCGGCCACCACGCGGGAGGCGCCCCCGCGCCCGGGCACGACCGTGCCGAGCACGGCGACGTCCTCCTCGCGGGCGACCGCGACGTCGAGCATGAACCGCATCGAGTCGAGGAAGGCGGCCAGCGCGTCGGCGCGGCCGGCCTCGGTGGTGAGCCACGCCGTCGTGCCGTCGTCCACGAGCGCCGCGGCGTGCTCGACGCGGCCGTGCACGTCCAGGAGCAGGAGCTCGGCGCTCTCGCCGGGCGCGAGGCCGCGCACGCGCTGGCTGGAGAGGGTGTCGAGCCAGCCGAGGCGGTCGCGGCCGCGCACGCTCACGACGGCGAGCGGCAGCTCCACGACCCCGCGGCCTGCCTCGAGCAGGCGCTGCTCACGCATCGGGTCGCCGTAGTGCGCGGCGACCCCGGCGTCGGGGCCGGCCGCCGCGACGGCGCCGTGGATCGGGAGCACGTCAGTCCGCCACGCGGGCCAGCCGCCCGGACGCGTAGTTGGCGAGCTCGTGGCCGAACGCCGCGAGCTCGTGGGCCCAGAAGATCTCCCCGCGCACCCAGCCGTACATCCGGCGGATGGCGGTGACGCGGCCGGGGCTCGTGGCGGTGCTCGCGACCCAGTCGCTCGCGACGTCGATCCGCGGGCCCTGCGCGCTGCCGTCCAGCACGGCCGCGAAGCCGCTGGGGTCGGTGGCGAGCACCTCGATCGCGGTGGGGGCTGGTCCGTCGGCGGGGGCGCCCTGGACCGGGCGGGCCTCGGACCCGGTGGCAGGGCGCCAGAACCCGCTCTCGCGCGACCAGATCTCACCCGCGACGAGGGCCTCGGGGTCGAAAGGCGCCTCGTGGTCGACCCGCTCGCCGAGGCGAAGGGTGGTGGTGTACGCGAGGTAGGGCCCGCCGTCGTGCGTGACGACCATGTCGGCGACGATGCCGCGCTCGGGGATGCCGGGGTAGGCGAGGACGCCGGGTCCGCGCCAGGAGCCGAGGAGCCACGCGAGCGGGTAGAGCTCGGGCGCGACGTCGTCGGCGATGGTGAACGTCATCAGCGCGACTGCTTGTACAGCCGGTAGACGACGTAGGCCGCGAACCATCCGACGGCGACGACCACGACGCCGATGAGTGCGGTGAAGATCAGGTGGATCGACATGGGCCGATGCTACCTACTGCCTCGCGCGCGGTCCGGGGTCGGTCCGGGCGGGCTCGCCTGCTGCGCGGGCCGACGCGGCTCCCGCGGACGCGATGCCGGCGATACGTGCCGCTGCTCAACACGGAGCCAGCGATCCGTGCCGCTCACACTCGCGAAGCCAGCGATCTGTGCCAGTTCCGAGCCCCGACCCGCGACAGATCGCTGGGTCAGCCTCCCGACAAGGCACAGATCGCTGGATCCGCGCCGCCGGGAAGGCCGCCCGTGAACCGGCTGTGCGGTAGGGTGACGCCATCCCACCCGACTTCGGTCGGTGGCAACGCAGCCGGGGATTGAATCGATTTTGCAGGAGTGGCCGTGAGCACCGCCCCGTCACCCGCGACGATCCGGGACGTCGCGCGCCTCGCGGGCGTGTCCCCCGCCACCGTCTCCAACGTGCTGCGCGACCACCCTCGGGTCTCCGACGCCACCCGCGCCAGGGTGCGGGCCGCCGCCGACGAGCTGGGCTACGAGCCGAACGCGCTGGCGCGGTCGCTGCGCTCGGGCCGCTCGGGCACCATCGCGCTCGTCGTGCCGGACCTGCGCAACGCCTACTTCGCCGAGCTCGCCAGCGAGGTCATCGGGGCGGCATCGCGGTACGGGCTGCGCGTCGCGGTGGAGGTGCTCGCCGGCGACCGCGCGCACGAGGTCTCGGTCCTGACCGGCAGCATGACGGCGTTCGTGGACGGCCTCGTCTACGTGCCGCAGAAGCTGCTCGGCACGGAGATCGACGACGTGCTCGAGACCCGCCGCGCCCATCGCGTCCCCGTGGTCCTGCTCGGGGAGCGCGGGGCGGACTCGCACTGCCCGCAGGTCGGCTACCGGAACGTCGAGGCGAGCCGCGCCGTCACCGAGCTGCTCCTCGCGGGCGGAGCGCGGCGGATCGCGGCGATCGGGCCGCACGAGCGCGCGGGGTCGGCCACGCCGCGCCTCGAGGGCTACCTCGCCGCGCTCGACGCCGCCGGCATCCCCCGCGACGACGCCCTCATCCGGCCGACGACGGCGTGGCACCGCACCTCCGGGGCGCAGGCCGTCGCCGAGCTGCTCGCCGACGGGGTCGAGGTCGACGCTGTGTTCGGCTTCAACGACATGCTCGCGCTCGGCGCGCTCAGCACGCTGGTGCGCGCCGGTCTCGACGTGCCCGGCCAGGTGCAGGTGGCCGGGTTCGACGACCTGGAGGAGTCCGCCTTCGCCCTGCCCGCCCTGTCCACGGTCGAGCCGGGCAAGCGGCACGCCGCCGGCCTCGCTCTGGAGGTCCTCGCGCACCTGCTCGAGCACGACGACGAGGACGACCCCGGTGCGGTCGACTCACGCCTGGCCGACTTCACCGTGATCCCGCGTGGCACGACCCGCAGCGCGCGTTAGCTCCGACCACCGACAGCACCACGCCCCGGCACCACAGCAGCAACACGACACCGACAGCACCGCCCCCCAGCTCCCACCGAGAGGACACCCCGAGATGATCCGCGTCAGCACGGACGACGCACGCCTGCGCACCGCCCTGGACGCCATGGTCCGCCGCACGATGGCGATGGACCTCACGTGGGACTGGCCGTGCGGCGTCGCGTACTACGGCGTCGCGCAGGCGTACGAGGCGACGGGCGAGGACGCCTACCTCGAGCTGCTGCAGGCGCGGGTGGACGAGCTCATCGACGTCGGCCTGCCGGGCTGGACGGTCAACACGTGCGCGATGGGCCACAGCCTGCTCACGCTCCAGAAGGTCACCGGCGAGCAGCGCTACGGCGACATCCTCGAGCAGAAGATGGACTACCTGCGCCACCGCGCGCTGCGCTTCGGCGACGGCGTGCTCCAGCACACCGTGTCCGCCAACAACGACTTCCCCGAGCAGGCGTGGGCCGACACCCTGTTCATGGCGGCGTTCCTCATGCTGCGGGTCGGCGCACGCGACGAGGACCGCGCGCTCGTCGACGACGCGCTCAACCAGTACTTCTGGCACATCGAGTACCTGCAGGACCCCGCGACCGGCCTCTTCTACCACGGCTACGACAACGTCCGCGGCGACCACATGTCGGGCTTCTTCTGGGCCCGCGCCAACGCCTGGGCCGCCTACACGATGAGCCAGGTCGGCCGCACGATCCCGCAGCCCTACCTCTACCCGCAGTTCATGGACGTCGACAGCTCGCTGCGCGACCAGCTCGCAGGCGTGCGGGCGCTGCAGACCCCCGACGGCCTGTGGCGCACCGTGCTCGACGACGAGGAGAGCTACGAGGAGCTCTCGGCCTCGGCCGGGATCGCCGCGGCGATGCTCGCGGGCGGCAACCCGCTGCACACCCGCGCCGTGGCCGCCGCGCAGGAGGGCGTCCTCGCCAACGTCTCCCCCGACGGCCGGCTCCTCAACACCTCGGCCGGCACCGCCGTCATGCGCGACCGCGAGGGCTACCGCTCGATCTCCCGCAAGTGGACGCAGGGCTGGGGCCAGGGCCTCGGGCTCACGTTCCTCGCCGGGCTCCTCACGGCGGGCGAGGCGACCCGCGCCGCCGAGGCGGAGACCGCCCGGACCGCCGAGACCGTCTCCGAGAGCGACGCGAGCACGACGGCGAGCACGGGCGCGTCGGGCGCCGGCGGCTCCGCCGACACCGCCGAGTAGTCCCCGTGCGCATCCCGTTCCCCGACGCCCGGCTCGACGTCCGCGGCGCGGCCTGGCTCGAGCCGACCGACGCCGGCCTGCTCCCGCAGCGCCTCCCGGCGTGGACCCGCGCGCAGTACCCCGACCCGCTGTACGCGGTCAACGTCGCGCACCCCTCGGGCGTCCGCGTGCGGTTCCGCACCACCTCGGACGCCTGCGTGCTGCACGCGCGCGTCAGCCGCACCCTCGTTCGCCCGGTCCCGCCCGCCGTCGAGACACCGCCGCGCCCGCCCGGCCCGATCGACGTCGTGCTCGACGGCGAGCTCCACTGCGCCATCGAGCCCATCGGCACCGGGCTCGTCACGCTCGACCTCGCAGCGATCACGCAGCACGAGGACCTCGGGGCGCCCGAGGCCCTCGCGGTGGACCTCCCGCCCGGCGACGGCCGCCCGCGCACCGTCGAGCTCTGGCTGCCCTACCGCGACCGGGTGCGGCTGGTCGCGCTCGAGGCCGACGACGTCGCGGCCCCGCCCGCCGTCGACCAACCGCGGTGGGTGCACCACGGCTCCTCGATCAGCCACGGCGCGGAGGCGGCGTCGCCGACCGGCACGTGGCCCGCCGTCGCGGCGCGAACGGCCGGCCTGGACCTCGTCAACCTCGGGCTGTCCGGCGCGGCGATGCTCGACCCGTTCGTGGCCCGCACGATGCGCGACGCGCCGGCGGACCTTCTCTCGCTCAAGATCGGGATCAACGTCCTCAACGCCAACGCGTACGGCCGGCGGATGTTCGCGCCGCTGCTGCACGGGTTCCTCGACACCGTGCGCGAGGGCCACCCCGACACGCCGTTCCTCGTGATCTCCCCGCTGTTCTGCCCCATCGCGGAGGACACCCCCGGGCCGACCGTGATCGACCCGACCGTGACCGACCACGTCGAGTTCGTCTCGCTCGGCAAGCCGGAGCAGGTGGCCGAGGGCCGCCTCACGCTGCGGGACATGCGGGTACTCGTGGCCGACGTCGTGGCCGCCCGCCGCGCGGCCGGCGACACCGCGCTGCACCACCTCGACGGCCTCGCGCTGTACGGCGAGCAGGACGGCGTCGAGCTCCCGATGGCCGACCTGCTGCACCCCGACCCGCCCGCGCAGCGGCGCATCGGGGAGCGCGCCGCCGAGCACCTCTCGCGGCTGGCTCAGCCGCCGGCCCAGCCGGCCCAGACGACTCAGACGAGGTAGAACCGCGCGATCACGTAGACCGGCACGCCCACCACGACCACCGGCAGCACCGCGGCCGCGAGCGCCGGCACGAGCCGGTTCGCCGCGGGGTAGCGCCCGAGCAGCTGGTGCAGCGCGGCGCTGAGCAGGCCGGACGCGAAGCCGATGATGGCGCCGACGTAGCCGAGCTCGGGCAGCACGAGCCCGGCGACGGCGCCGACCACGGTCGCCCCGACGATCGTGACCCCGGCGTGCACCCACGGCGGCAGGTGGATCGCGGCGCACGCCGCGCCGGCGGCGAGCGTGCCCGCGGCGGTGAACACGACGGCGACCTCGAGCGGCGTGCGCCCCATGCCGACCCAGCCGGCGCCGGACACCACCACCACGACCCCGGCGCACGACGCCGAGAGCGAGTCCACGAGGCGTGGTCGCCCGTCGTCGCGGGTCAGCTCGAGCACGAAGGCGCCGATCACGCCGGCGGCGGCGACCACCGCGAGGTACTCCAGATCGCCCGTCAGCAGCACCGCGGAGAGCGAGAGGACGGCGACGACGGCGAGCAGCACGGCGCGTCGACCGGCGACGGGGAGGCCGACCAGCCGCGGCCATCCCCAGGCGAACGCGAGGAGGAGGACGGCGACCACGGCGAGCACCGCCGTCGTGCCCGCGTAGGAGGCGATCGCCACGAGGGCCGCCGCGGCGGCGCTCACGACGGCGCGCGTCGAGGCGCCGAGCGTGCGCACCTCTGCCATGACTCTCCCCCGGCGCGAACGCGCTCTGGCCGACGACTCTCCCGGCAGCTCCGGGCGCCCCGACGGGGCCCGTCCACGGTACTGCAATACACTCCAACCACTCCCCCTGTCCGACCCGAGGAAGGAACGGCGTGGCCGATCTGCTCCTGCTGACGTCGGAACCCGGTGGCTCGTCCCAGGTGCTGCCCGCTCTCGGCCTCCTCAGTCATCGCGTGCGCGTGCTGCCCGTGGAGCCGTCGGCCCTGCTGGAGGCACCCGACGCGGACGTCGTCATCCTGGACGGTCGGCGCGACCTTGCGACCGCGCGCACCACCTGCCGCCTCATCCGTTCCACGGGCCTGACCGTGCCGCTGCTCCTCGTGCTCACCGAGGGCGGGCTGACGGTCGTGAACGCCGACTGGGGCACCGACGACATCGTCCTGGACACCGCAGGACCGGCCGAGCTGTCCACCCGCCTTCGCCTGCTCGGGGAGTCCGACCGCTCGCAGCGCCTCGCCGACGAGGACGCCGAGATCGAGGCCGGCGACCTCGCGATCGACCCGAGCGGCTACACCGTGCGGCTGCGCGGTCGGGCGCTCGACCTCACGTACAAGGAGTTCGAGCTCCTCAAGTACCTCGTCCAGCACCCCGGCCGCGTCTTCACGCGTGCCCAGCTGCTGCAGGAGGTCTGGGGGTACGACTACTACGGGGGCACGCGCACCGTGGACGTGCACGTCCGCCGGCTGCGCGCGAAGCTCGGGATCGAGCACGAGTCGCTCATCGGCACGGTGCGCAACGTCGGCTACCGGTTCGAGCCGCCGCGGCCCGATCTCGCGCAGGCCCCGATCGTCGCGCCCGTCGTCGCGCCCACCGGCACGAACGCCCCCGACGGCGCGGCGTCGCCCGTCCCCGGGCGCGTCGCCCCCGCGCGTCCCAGCACCCGGGCGGGCGCCCGCTCCTGACGTTCACCCGCCGGACACCCCGTCACCTTCGGCAGGTAGAGTGTCCGCGGACGCCGGGCCGGGCAAGCCCCGGGCTCCAATCACAGCCGCTTCGAGCGGCCACGCGCCGAGAGGCGCTTCCCGGTCCGGTGTCCACTACCCCCTTCGACTTCGGGAGAGCTCGTGCGCCTGCGCCTCAAGCCCCGCGACTCCTCGATCCTCCACCTCCTGACCGCCCTCGCCCAGCACCTCCCGTCGACCGCGGACCTGCTCGCCCAGCTGGTGGCCGCCCCGACTGCCGCGCGCGCCGAGCTCGCCGCCCGACTCGGCGCCGCGGAGCAGGCTGCCGACGAGAGCGCGCACGCGGTGCTCCACCGCCTGGCCGAGACGTTCGTGACGCCGCTGGACCGTGAGGACATCGCGCGGCTCACCGCGTCCCTCGACGACTGCGTCGACCTCCTCGAGGAGGTCGGCGACCGCGTCGTGTCGTTCCGGGTGGGCGAGCTGCCCGCGGGGGTGGTCGCGCAGGTCGACGCGATCCAGCGGTGCGCCGAGCTGACGTCCGACGCCGTGCCCCGGCTGCGCACCATGGCGAACCTGCGCGAGTACTGGGTCGAGCTGAACAGCATCGAGAACGCGGCGGGCATCATGCACCGCGCGGTGCTCTCGACGATCTTCGACGGCACCTCCCCCGCCGGCCGCGACGCCGTGGAGGTGCTCAAGCTGAAGGAGATCACTGACGGCCTCGAGCGCGCCGTGAACGCCTTCGAGCGCGTCGCGGCCGTGATCGAGACCATCGCGATCAAGGAAGCCTGATCGGTGGAGGTCGCCCTCGTCCTCCTCGTCGTCGCGCTCGCCCTGGGCTTCGACTACACCAACGGGTTCCACGACGCCTCGAACGCGGTCGCCACCTCGGTCTCCACGCGCGCCCTCACCCCGCGGGTCGCCGTGGTGATGGCCGCGGTGATGAACTTCGTGGGCGCGCTGCTCGGCACCTCGGTCGCCGAGACGATCGCCACGAGCATCGTCACGCTCGACCTCCGCGAGGGCTCGCACGCGAACGCCGCGCTCGTCGTCGTGCTCGCGGCGCTCGTCGGCGCGATCGGCTGGAACCTGCTGACCTGGTGGCGCGGCCTGCCGTCGTCCTCCTCGCACGCCCTCATCGGCGGGCTCGTCGGCGCGGGCCTTGCGGGCTCGTTCGTAGTCCAGTGGGGCGAGGTCCTGGACAAGGTCGTCATCCCCATGGTGCTGTCCCCCGTGATCGGTTTCACGCTCGCGTTCGCGCTCATGATCGGGGTGCTGTGGCGGTTCCGGAACGCACGGCCGGGACCCACCACGCGCGGGTTCCGCCTCGCCCAGACCGTCTCGGCGGCGGCGATGGCGCTCGGCCACGGCCTGCAGGACGCCCAGAAGACGATGGGCGTCATCTTCCTCGCGCTGCTGTCCGCAGGCTGGGTGCGCGCCGACGACGCGATCCCCCTGTGGGTGAAGCTCCTCGCGGCGCTGGCGATCTCGCTCGGCACGTGGTCGGGCGGGTGGCGGATCATGCGGACGCTGGGGCGGCGACTGATCGACCTGGACCCCCCGCGCGGGTTCGTCGCCGAGTCGGTCTCCGCATTCGTGCTCTACGTCATGGCGATGGGGCTGCACGCCCCGGTCTCGACCACCCAGACGATCACGTCGGCGATCATGGGTGTCGGCGCCACCCGACGACTGTCCGCCGTGCGCTGGGGCGTCGCGGGCAACATCGGCGTGGCGTGGCTGCTCACGATCCCCGCTGCGGCGCTGGTCTCCGCCGGGAGCTACGCCGTGCTCGCCGCCGTGCTGCTCTGACGCGAAAGGCCGGCTCCCGTTCGGGAGCCGGCCTTCGCCGTCGTGCGTGCGTGCGCGTGGTGCGAAGCGGTGCGCCGGGGCGCACCGCCGCGGCTCACCCGAAGCGGCCGGAGATGTAGTCCTCGGTCTGCTTCTGCGAGGGCGCGGAGAACATCGTGGTGGTGTCGTCCATCTCGACGAGCTGGCCGGGCTTGCCCGTGGCTTCGAGGTTGAAGAAGCCCGTGCGGTCGGAGACGCGCGAGGCCTGCTGCATGTTGTGCGTGACGATGACGATCGTGTAGTCGGCCTTGAGCTCCGCGATGAGGTCCTCGATCGCGAGCGTGGAGATCGGGTCGAGCGCCGAGCACGGCTCGTCCATGAGGAGCACCTGCGGCGACACCGCGATCGCGCGGGCGATGCACAGGCGCTGCTGCTGGCCGCCGGACAGGCCCGAGCCGGGCTTGTCAAGGCGGTCCTTGACCTCGTTCCACAGGTTCGCGCCGCGCAGGGAGCGCTCGACGAGGGCGTCGGCGTCGGAGCGCGAGAGGCGCTTGTTGTTGAGCTTCACCCCGGCCAGCACGTTCTCCTTGATGGACATCGTGGGGAACGGGTTCGGCCGCTGGAACACCATGCCGATCTGGCGGCGGACCTCGACCGGGTCGACGTCGCGGCCGTAGATGTCCACGCCGTCCATGACGGCCTTGCCCTCCACGCGGGCCTTCGGGATCACCTCGTGCATCCGGTTGAGCGTGCGCAGGAAGGTGGACTTCCCGCACCCGGACGGGCCGATGAGGGCGGTGACGGAACGCGGCTCGATGGCCATGTTCACGCCCTTCACGGCCAGGAAGTCGCCGTAGTAGATGTCGAGGTCGCTGACGTCGATGCGCTTGGACATGGGTTCTGGGTCTCCTTGTGCGGTGGCGGCTGCTGGTCCGAGCGCGCTACTTCTCGGCGATCGAGAACCGGCGGCTGATGAACCGCGCGACGAGGTTGAGCAGCATGATCATGACGATGAGGACGAGCGCGGCGCCCCAGGCGCGGTCGGCGCCCACCCCCTGGGAGTCCTGCGCGTACTGGCTGTAGGCGAACACCGGCAGCGTCGCGACGCGACCGTCCAGCATGTTGGTGTTCACGGTCGTGACGATGCCCACGGTGAGCAGGAGCGGAGCGGTCTCGCCGATGACGCGGGCGATCGCGAGCACGATCGAGGTCACGATGCCGGCGAGCGAGGTGCGCAGCACGACCTTGATGATCGTGAGCCACTTCGGCACGCCGAGCGCGTACGCGGCCTCGCGCAGCTCGTTCGGCACGAGCCGGAGCATCTCCTCGCAGCTGCGCACCACCACGGGGATCATCAGCACCGAGAGCGCGACGGCGGCCATCAGCCCCGAGCGGTACGCGGGACCCACGAGGAGCGCGAAGAGCGCGACGGCGAACAGGCCCGCCACGATCGACGGGATGCCGGTCATCACGTCGACGAAGAACGTGAGCGTCTTCGCCAGCCGGCCGGTGCCGTACTCCACGAGGTAGATCGCCGCGAGCAGGCCGATCGGCGCCGAGATCAGCGTCGCGAGCGCCGTGATCTGGAGCGTGCCGAGGATCGCGTGCTCGACGCCGCCCGTCGTCATGTCGCCGAAGACGCCCGCCATGTCGGTGGTGAGGAAGTCCCAGCTGATCATCTTGCCGCCGCGGACCACCACCTCGACCAGCAGCGAGATCAGCGGGATGAGCGCGATGAGGAATGCGACGGTGACGACGACGGCCATGATCGTGTTGGTCCGCTTGCGGCGCCGGCCGCTCGCCGTCGTGGCGAACGACGGCGCGGCGTCGGTCGGCGTGGGCGTCGGGCCGGTCGGTGACTGGGTCTGGACGGCCATCAGTTGGCTCCCGAGAAGGCGGCGCGGCGCGAGACGATCCAGCGCGCGATCATGTTGACGACGAGGGTGATGGCGAACAGCGCGAGACCCGAGGCGATGAGCACGCTCACGCTGAGCCCGTGCGCCTCGCGGATCTGCTGGGCGATGTTCGCGGCGATCGTCTGGTGCTGCGCGCTCTGCAGGATGTGCCAGCTGAAGAACGACGAGCCCTTGGCGAACGGCGCCAGGATCATCAGCACGGCCATCGTCTCGCCGAGCGCGCGGCCCAGCCCGAGCATCGACGCGGAGATCACGCCGGACCGGCCGAACGGCAGGATGGCCATCCGGGCGACCTCCCAGCGCGTCGCACCGAGCGCGAGCGAGGCCTCGATGTGCAGGCGGGGGGTCTGCAGGAAGACCTCGCGCGACACCGCGGTCACGATGGGCAGCACCATGACGGCCAGCACGACCGCGGCCGAGGTGATGTTCTTCGCCGGCGGGGCGTAGTCCGCGAGCAGCGGGATGAAGCTGAACGTCGTCGAGACCCAGTCGAAGAACGGGCCGACGAGCGGCACGAGCCAGTAGAAGCCCCAGAGGCCGTAGACGACCGACGGGATCGCGGCGAGCAGGTCGATGGCGTAGGCGACCGGCCCGGCCAGGCGCTTCGGCGCGTAGTGCGCGATGAACAGCGCGATCGCGATCGACAGCGGGACCGCGATGACGAGCGCGATGATCGCGGCGAGCACGGTGCCGAAGACGAGCGGGGCGATGTACTGCCCGAGGCTGAGGCCGCGGGTGAAGTCGGCGATGTCCTGCGTCGACGACGTGATCGCCGGCAGCGCCTCCCGCAGGAGGAACGCGGCGACGGCCACGAGGGTCGCGAGGATGAGGATGCCGGAAGCGAGCGAGATGCCCGAGAACAGCCGGTTGCCGAAGCGGCCCGGGTGCTTGGTGTGGTCGCTGAGCGGCTCGGGAGCCACCGCGTCCACGGGGTCCGGCCTCACGTCGGTGCTCACGCTGCGCCTTTCTGCACGGTGGCGGGGGAAGGTCGAGGGTTCGCGGCGGCGCCCCGGTTCGGAGCGGACTTGGGGCGCCGCCGCTGATCACTCGGCTGGGGCGGCGCCGCGGGTCCTCGATGAGGACCCGCGGGCGCCGCCCCGGAGCGGTCGCAGGGTGATCAGGCGCCCTTGATCTGCGCGATCGCGGCGTCGATCTTGGTGCGCAGGTCGTCCGAGATCGGCGCGGAGCCCGCGACGCTCGGCTCGGCGGCGCGCGCCTGACCCTCCTCGCTCGTCACGTACGTGAAGTACGCGGCGACGTTCGCGGCGTCCGACGCGGAGTCGTACGTGCTGCAGCCCGCGAGGTACGACACGAGGATCAGCGGGTAGGCACCGGCCTCGGTCGTGGTGCGGTCGATCTTGTAGGTGATGCGCAGGTCGGTCGCGTCGTCCGTGAGCGGCGAGGCGTCCAGGCCCTTGGCGGCGGCGTCCGCGTCGGGGCCGACGAAGTCCTCGCCGACCTGCACCGCGACGGTACCGAGGTCGCCGGCCTGGGACGCGTCGGCGTAGCCGATCGCACCCACGGCGGCGCCGACCGTCGCGATCATGCCGGACGTGCCGTCACCGGACTGCACCGACGCGATCGGCCACGCGTCGTCGGCCTCGTAGGTCCACACGTCGGGCGCGGTCTGACCGAGGTAGTCGGTGAAGTTCTTCGTCGTGCCCGAGTCGTCCGAGCGGTTCACCACCGTGATCTTGGTGGCCGGCAGGGTGGCGTCCGGGTTCAGCGCCGCGATGGCCGCGTCGTCCCAGGTGGTGATCGCACCGGAGAACACCTTCGCGAGGGTGTCGGCGTCGAGCTGGATGTGCTCCACACCCGCGTCGGGGAGGTTGTACACCACGGCGATCGGGGAGATGTAGACCGGGAGCTCCACGACCTCGCCGCCCGCGCAGCGCTCGGTGCCCGAGGCGAGCTCGTCGTCGTTGAAGTTGGAGTCCGTGCCGGCGAAGAGCGTGCCGCCGGCGAGGAACTGCTCGCGGCCACCGCCCGAGCCGACCGGGTCGTACGTCACGGTGACGTCGGGGTTCGCCTCGGTGAAGCCGGCGACCCAGCCCTCCTGGGCCTTGGCCTGGGACGACGCCCCCGCGCCGGCCAGGTTGCCGGACAGGTCGCCGGACGCCGCGGACTCGCCACCACCGGCGGTCGAGTCGCTGCCACCGGAGTCACCGGACGACGCCGACGACCCACAGGCCGCAAGCACGAGTGCCGTGCTCGCGGCGAGGATCGCGTACGTGCCACGACGGATCGACTGCTTCACTTCGTTCCCCATTCGTCGGGTCTGCGGGCACGCGTGTGTCCGCCATGACGAGAAGGTAGGAAGGGCGGGTGACGCGCCGCCCGGCGCAGGGTGAATGCGAGGTGAACGAGCGGCGACACCTTGCCCGATCGTGGGAACGATCACACCGAACGGCGTCCTCCGTGACTCAGCCGTGTCAGCTCTTGGCCGCCAGCACGTGGGCCGCGGCCTCGTCGACCCGGGCCGCGAACGTGGCGTCGGACTGCGCCTTCGCGAGCACGGCGGCCACCATCTCCGCGGCCACCGTCGGGTCGGCCGAGACGAGGATGACGTCGCAGCCCGCCGCGATCGCGTTGACCGCGCGGTCGCCCGGCGACCACGCGGCGACGGCCTCGGCCGCCGACACGTCGTCGGTCATCACCGCGCCCGTGAAGCCGAGAGTGCCCCGCAGCAGGTCGGTCACGATCGACGAGGAGAACAGCGCGGGGTCGGCCGGGTCGAGCTGGGTGTAGATCGCCGAGGAGACCATCACCCACGGCGCCCCCTGCCCGATGACCGTGGCGAACGCCTGCACGCTGGGCGAGCTCGCCGTCGTCTGCGTGTCGGTGACGTTCGCGGTGGTGTCCGTGTTCTGCGTGACGAGGCCCAGACCGGGGAAGTGCTTGAAGACCGTGCCGACGCTCGCCGTCGCCATGCCGTCCGCGAAGGCGCGGCCCGCCGTCGCCACCGCCTGCGCGTCGTACCCGAACTCCCGGTCGAACGCGCCGATGGGCGCGTTGCCCGCCGCGGCCTCGGCGCTCGCCGGCACGTCCAGCACGGGCGCGAGGTTGAGCGTGACTCCGGCGGCGTGGAGCTCCCCGCCCCACGTCGCGGCCGAGGACTCCAGGTCGCTCGTGGCCAGCTGGCCCTGCTGGAGCGCGGACGGCATCGTGGAGAACCCCGGACCGCTGAGCACCTGCACCTGACCGCCCTCCTGGTCGGTGGCCACGAGCACCGGCACGGGCGACGTCGAGGCGGAGGTCAGCGTCGTGACCACGGCGCTGGTCGCGTCGACGCCGGCGCTCGAGCGGCCGTGCAGGAACACGCCGCCGACGGCGAGCCTGCTCACGGCGTCCAGGGTCACGGCGTCGGCGCTGGACGCGCTCGAGCCCACGACGAAGAGCTGGCCCACCCGCTGCTCGAGGGTGAGGGACTGCACCGGGTCGGGCGTCGGGCTGGGGGTGGGGCTCGGCGTCGGACTGGGCGCCGGGCTGGGCGTCGGGGCGGTCGTCGACGGGGCCGTGCTCGGGCTGGGGGACGGAGCGGACGACGGCGAGGAGCACCCGACGAGGGCGAGCGCGGCCAGCACGGTGGCCGCGACGCCCGCGGCGCCTCGCGCGTTCCGCAAGCCCCGAGCGGTGCGTCGCACGGGCCGGGCGAAGGTCTGCGACATGGGGGCGATCATGCCGGACCGGGAGCGCCGCGTCGGCCAGCTGGACGCAACAATCTCGCCAAGGGCCGGCCAAGGGGCGGGCGGCACGGGGCACGTGCGCGCACGGGCGTGCGCCCGGTGATCGTCCGGTGGGCCGCGTCAGACGGGCGGCCTGCTCCGCTCGGCGGCGACGATCCGCACACCCCGGCGGTGGCGCGGGAGCACGTGCACGACGAGCAGCTCGCCGGTGCGCAGGTACGGGTTCTCCCGCGGCAGCGTGGCGCGCACGCGCGAGGACGCACGGCTGGCGAGCGCCTCGAGAACAAGCGGGAGCACGGGCCGGTGGGTACAGAGCACGGCACCCTCGGGCACATCGACCCCGCGCCGGTGCCGGAACTCCCCGACGAGGCGCGTCACCGCGCTGCGGGCCGCGCCGGGCCGACGCTTCGCGGCGGCCTCCGTCAGCTCGGGCACCGCGACGGACGTGAGCCCCGACGCGAGCGCGTACGGCCGGACCGACGCGGCACACCGCTCCCACGGACTCGTGTAGACCTCGGACACCCCGTACGCGGCGAGCATCCCGACCGCCGCGACGGCCTGGTGCAGTCCGACGGCGGTGAGCGGCCGGTCGTCCTCGCCGCCCTTCCACGCGCTTCGCTTCTTGGCCCGGCCGTGCCGCAGCACCACTAGCGCGCGGGTGTCGAGGTGGCCGTCGTCCCACAGGTCCACGAGCGCGTCGAGCGGGAGTCGGTCGGCCGCGCGGGTGAGGACACGGCGCGCCTCGGGCACCGTCACCCAGCGGGCCTCGTCGATCTCCTCGGGCGAGCACCGCGGCACGACACCGCGCGCCGCGAGCGCGGGTGACCCGGAGTCCAGCACGCGGGCGGCCCAGTAGTGGCACTGCTTGAGGCGGCCGTCGGAGAGCCGGTAGCGCACGCCGGGCAGCGGCTGCCCGAGCACCACGGGCAGCCCGGTCTCCTCGCCGACCTCACGGACCGCGCAGACCGGCAGGCTCTCCCCCGGCTCGACCTTGCCCTTCGGCCAGGACCAGTCGTCGTACCGGGGCCTGTGCACGAGCAGGACCTGGAGGTGTCCGCGGTCCACGCGCCAGACGACTGCGCCGCCGGCGTGGATCGTCGGCGCGGGGAGCGGTGGGGTGGTCACGGGTGCACTGCGGGAGGCGCGGGGTGCCCTCAGGACTGCGGCCGGCACTACCGCACGCTCACCCGGCCGCGCGGCCGCGAGATCAGCGCGCTCTGCAGGTCGAGGAGGGGCTCGCCGTCGGGGCCCAGGTGGTGACGCACCCACTGCTGCTCACCGTCGACGTGCACCTGGTGCCAGGACGAGGTGGTGTCGGCGACCGACAGCGCGAAGAGGTTCGCGAGCTGCGCGAGGTGGTCGGGATCGGTGAGCCGCACGAGCACCTCGACCCGGCGGTCGAGGTTGCGGTGCATGAGGTCGGCCGAGCCGATGAAGTACTCGGGCTCACCATCGTTGGCGAACGCGTAGATCCGCGAGTGCTCGAGGAACCGCCCGAGGATCGAGCGCACCGTGATGTTCTCGCTCAACCCCGGCACACCTGCCTTGATCGCGCAGATGCCGCGCACCACGATCTCGACGGGCACGCCGGCCTGGGACGCGCGGTACAGCGCGTCGATCGTGGCCTCGTCGACGATCGAGTTGACCTTGATCCGGATCCAGGCGTCCTTGCCCTCGCGGCGGTTGACGATCTCCCGCTCGATCCGCTCGATCAGGCCCGCGCGGATCGAGCGGGGCGCGACGAGCAGCCGGTGGAACCGGCTCTTGGGCGCGTAGCCCGAGAGCTGGTTGAAGAGCCGGGTGAGATCCTGGCCGACCTCGCCGTCGCACGTGAGCAGCCCGAGGTCCTCGTACAGCCGCGCGGTCTTGGGGTTGTAGTTGCCCGTACCGATGTGGCAGTAGCGGCGCAGGCCGTCGGACTCCTGGCGCACCACGAGCGAGAGCTTGCAGTGCGTCTTGAGGCCCACGATGCCGTACACGACGTGGACGCCGGCCTGCTCGAGCTTGCGGGCCCAGGAGATGTTCGCCTGCTCGTCGAACCGGGCCTTGATCTCCACGATCGCGAGCACCTGCTTGCCCGCCTCGGCGGCGTCGATGAGCGAGTCCACGATCGGGGAGTTGCCCGACGTGCGGTAGAGCGTCTGCTTGATCGCGAGGACGGCGGGGTCGGCCGCCGCCTGCGCGAGGAACTGCTGCACGCTCGTGGAGAAGGAGTCGTACGGGTGGTGGAGCAGGATGTCCCGCTCGCGGATCGTGGCGAAGAAGTCCGTGGGGCTCGCGCTCTCGACCTCGGCGAGCGCACGCGGGGTGCGACCGGCGAACCGCGGGTACTGCAGGTCGGGGCGGTCCAGGTCCGCCACGACGTTGAGGCCCGTGAGGTCGAGCGGGGCCGGCAGCTCGTAGACCTCGTGCTCGACCACGCCGAGCTCGCGCACGAGCAGGCGGCGGATCTGCGGCGAGATGTCCGGGGCGAGCTCGAGCCGCACGGGCGGGCCGAACCGGCGCCGCAGCAGCTCCTTCTCGAGCGCCTTGAGGAGGTTCTCGGCGTCGTCCTCCTCGACCTCGAGGTCCTCGTTGCGCGTGACGCGGAACGAGTGGTGCTCCACCACGTCCATGCCCGGGAAGAGGTAGTGCAGGTGCGCCGCGATGAGCTCCTCGAGCGCGATGAGCCGGTTGGCCCCGCGCTCGTCGGCCTCGCCGGTCAGCGCCTCCTCCACCTTGACGAAGCGCGGGAGCGACTGCGGCACCTTGACCCGGGCGAAGTGCTCCTTCTCCGTGGCCGGGTTGCGCACCACCACCGCGAGGTTGAGCGAGAGCCCCGAGATGTACGGGAAGGGGTGCGCCGGGTCCACCGCCAGCGGCGTGAGCACGGGGAAGATCTGCTTGCGGAAGAACCGGTGCAGGCGGTCCTGCTCCTCGTCCGCGAGGTCCTCCCAGTGCACGAACGTGATGCCCTCGCCCTCCAGGGCGGGCACGAGCTCGGACCGGAAGAGCTCGGCGTGCCGCGCCGTGAGCTCGTGGGCCCGGACCGAGATCGCCTCGAGCACCTGACGCGGCGTCAGCCCCGATGCGGCCGTGACGGCGATCCCCGTCGCGATGCGCCGCTTGAGTCCGGCGACCCGGACCATGAAGAACTCGTCGAGGTTCGAGGCGAAGATCGCCGCGAACCGGCACCGCTCCAGCAGCGCCAGCCCCGGGTCCTCGGCGAGCTCGAGGACGCGCTCGTTGAAGGCGAGCCAGGACAGCTCGCGGTCGGCGAACCGACCCTCGGGCAGCTGGACCTCGTCGGCCTCCGCCTGGCTCGCCACGTCCGGGAGCTCGTCGGAGAGGGTGTCGGGGGCGGCGGCGAACGCCTGGTCGGTCATGCCCCTATCGTGACACCACCGCGGGGGGGTCGCGAAAGGGTCAGATACTGGACATCCCGGGTTCGCTCCGCGTAGCCCGTGCGTTCGTACAGGGCCCGGGCGCGCGTGTTTGCGCCGTCTACGTAGAGCTCGAGACTCGTCGCGCCGCGCGCGGCGACCTGCGCCGTCGCCCACCGCAGCAGTGCCCGGCCGACGCCGCCGCCCGACGCCGGGTGCGCGGCGAGCACGTAGATCTCCGCGCGCTCGGGACCGACCGGCTTCACCCACACGCTGCCGACGACGGCGCCCGCGCGGGTCGCCACCGCCAGGAGCGCCGGGTCGTACCAGGGCTCGGCGAGCCGAGCGTCGAGGTCGGCCCGGGTCCAGCGGCCCTGCTCGGGGTGGTCGGCGAACGCGAGGGCGTTCAGCTCCAGCCACGCCGACAGCAGGGCGTCGGCCGCTCCTCGCCCCTGGCTCGGGCGAGGGACTCCGGCGCCCGCGTCGGTCGCCACTGCGTCGGCGTGGGTGGTCACGGTCAGCCCGGCGGCGGCGAGCGCACCCGCCACGTCGGGATCGAGGTCGGCCGGGCCGACCGGGCGTTCGAGCACGAGGAGCGACCGCGCCGCCTCGAGCCCGGCCGAGGCCGCGAGGGCGCGCGCGCCGGGCAGGTCGCCGTGCGCCCAGAACCCGACGTTCGGGTCCTGCGCGAGGACGCCGGCGACGAGCGCCGCGCCGTGCCCGCGGCGGCGGCGCGCCGGGTCGACCACGACCTCGGCCGCGGAGCCCGACCGCGACGCCGCCGCGACGATCGCGCCCGCCTCGCGGTGCACGAGCACGTGGGCCTCGGGCGTGCGCAGCGCGAGGAGGTGCTCCTCGGAGAGGGGGGCGACGCCGTCGTGCGCCTGCGCGCGGGCGGCCAGCGCGAGCACGGCGCGACGGTCCACCTCATGCAATGGACCGGGGGCGACGGCGTCGCCCGACTCGATGCGGTCGGCGGGAGACGGTGGCCGCCCGGGAACCGTGGTCACTCCAGCGTCCCGGCCCGCGCCCGGCGCGCGGCGTCCCGCAGCTCCTCCCCGGTGCGCACGAGGTTGGCGGCGCTGCGCGTGGCGTGCGCGGCCTCGGGGCCGTGCGGGGCGTCGTGCAGGTCGGCGTCGAGCGCCGTCCCGGTCCCGACGACGCGGTAGAAGGCGGCGGCGCGGTCGAGCGCGACGTCGAGGTCCGCGGTGACGGCGCCGGCGAGCACGGCGTCCGCGAGCGCCGCGACCTCCTGCGGCGTGGGCGGCGCGGGCACGCCGGCGACGGCGTCGTCCACCTCCGCGCGCTGCGCCCCGAGCGCGTACCGCGCCGTGACCTCGACCGGCGTGCGGCGGATCCACTCGCGCAGCACGTACAGCCGCCACAGGGCGCCGGGGAGGGAGGCGGCGTCACTGTCGGCCCAGAGCGAGGCGACGACCTCGAGCCCCTCGGTCTCCACGAGGCGGACGAGCCGGTCGACGGTCTCGACGTCGACGTCGGACTCGTGCCCGCGCCGCAGCACGGCCTGCGCCGTGGCGTGCGCGGCGCGCAGGCGCAGTGCGGGATCGGCTCCCCCGGCGATCCGGTCGGCCTGGGCGGGGTCGAGCGAGGCGGGCCGGCGCGGGCGGTGCGGGCGTTCGGTCATGCGCCCCATTGTCACCCCCGCGGCGCCGGCAGCCGGGTGCGGGGCCCGGGTGGGCGACTGCGGGCCCGTGCGGGCGACTGGGAGGCCCATGCGGGCCGCCTTTCGTGACACATTGACTGGTGGCTCCGACACATTGACTGGTCGGACCCAGCGGCGACCGCACCCGGGAGCATCGTAGCAGGTCACAGCGGCGGGTCCGGTCTGAGTTCCGGCGATCTGCAATCTGACCAGTCAATGTGACGGAGCCACCAGTCAAAGCGTCGGATGCCACCGGTCCCGACGTACGGGTGGCTCGCGCACGCTCGGCCGGTCAGGCCCGGCCGAACGGCCGGGTGCGGACCCGCGCGCGGCCGGGCGAGCCCCCGCGTCATGGGATCCTTCAGAGGTGCGTCGCAACGTCTCCGCCACCCTCGAGCTCACGCTCAGCGAGGGTCCCGCCGATCTGGCTTTCATGGTCGCCGTCGCGCGGGTTCCCGGGCTGCTCATCGAGGAGCGACTGACCATCCATCTCGGCGAGACCGAACTCGTCCCCACCGAGATCCCCGCGCCCCACCACGGCGTGATCCACAACCTCCAGGTGGACCCGGGCGTGTCCGGCACGCCCCTCGTGCTCAGCTACCACGCGAACGTCGACACGAACTGGGACGAGGTCGACTCCTCGCACGACGACGCCGAGGGTGAGGAGATCGTCGGCGACGCGGGCGGCCCCGTGGACCTGCTGACGTACCTGCGTCCGTCCCGGTACGTCGAGTCCGACCGTCTGCTCGGCACGGCCTACGCGGAGTTCGGCGGGCTCAAGGGGCGCGAGCTGGTGCTCGCCGTCGGCGACTGGGTGCACCGCCAGACGCGCTACACCCCGGGGATCTCCCGGCCCACCGACGGCGCGGTGGAGACCCTGCTCGCGCGGCGCGGCGTCTGCCGCGACTACGCGCACGTCGTCATCGCGATGCTGCGGGCGCTCGACGTGCCCGCCCGGCTCGCGGCCGTGTACGCGCCGGGGCTGTTCCCGATGGACTTCCACGCGGTCGCCGAGGCGTGGGTCGATGGCGCGTGGCACGTCGTCGACGCGACGCGGCTCGCACCGCGGCACACCCTCGTGCGCGTCGCGACCGGCCGGGACGCCTCGGACACCGCGTTCCTGTCCAACTACGGCGCCCGGCTCACGCTGGACCGGATGAAGGTGCTCGCGACGGCGGAGCCCTTCCTCCCCCCGGACGACCACTCCCTCATGCTCAAGGTGCCCTGACCCGCGGGTCTCGCGCGACGAGCGCCGGCGCGGACCGAGGTCCGCGCCCGCACTCGTCCGCCGGCGGCAGGGATGCCGCCGGTGGCTCAGGCCTGGTCGTAGGTGAGCTCGATGTCCGGCCCGGTGAGCACGAGCTGCTCGCCGTCGAGGTCACCGGTCGTCACGGCGCCGAGCGCCGAGCCGTACGCGGTCGCGACGTCCATGATCGGCTGCTCGCACGCCATCATCGTCGAGGCGATCGGCGCGAACGTGACCGTGTCGCCGTCGACGGTCACGGTCGAGACGATGTTGTTGCAGCCGTCCTTGCCGCTCACCGCACCCTCGCCGTCGACCATGAGCGTGATCGGGGCCCCGTCCACCGGCGTGATCTCGCCGTCGGGGCCGCTGCCCGAGACGAGCGTCCAGGAGCCCTCCAGCGAGAGCGCCTCGGCGGTCGCGCCGCCGGAGCCGGAGCCGCCGGAGGCGCACGCGCTGAGCGCCGAGGCGCCGAGCACGACGGCGAGCGAGACCGTCGCGAGCGAGCGGCGGCGGGTGGTGGGTCGGGTCCGGACCTGGGTCATGGTGTCTCCTGCTGCGTGAGTCGGGCGTGGGTCGGGCGTGGGTCGGGCGTGCGTCGGACATCGGTCCGACGGGGGGCCGAGGTGCGATCGCGGGGGCCGCTCCCCTGCGGCGCCCGTCTGCCCTGCACGTGTCCCGGGCAGGGCAATCCTGGCCGGAAGTGAGCCAGGTCACCACCCGGGGGCGGCGCGCCGACCCTCACCCGCGACGCGCGCGCCATCAGGACGACGCCGAGGCGTCCTCGAAGGCGCGCCGCTCCTGCGCCGTGCGCGCCACCGGCCAGCCGTCCTCGGTCCAGGCGAGCTCCCGCAGCCCGAGGCGGAACGCCCCCGCCGCGGCGGCGTCGTAGTAGTGGAACGCGAGCACGCCGTCGGACACCGACTGCCCGCCCGGCCCGACCATGTCGCCGTCCGTGCTGAGCAGCGACAGTCCCCCGCCCGAGGTCATCGGCGCATCGTCGGGGCCGAGGTAGGGGCCCGTGACGTCGCGCGCGCGGCCGACCGCGATGTTGTACGTGGAGTCGGTGCCCCGGCAGCAGAAGTCGCGCGAGACGAACAGGTAGTACCAGTCGTCGTGCCACACGAGGTACGGCGCCTCGATCGGGTTGGGCGAGAAGCCGCGGGCCGCCAGCAGGGTGGGCTCGGCGTCGGCCACGGGCTTGCCGTCGGGCCACGCCAGCTCCACGAGCTGGATGCCTCCCCAGAACGACCCGAACGCCATCCACGGCGTGCCGTCCTGCGCAGTGATGACGCCGGGGTCGATGGCGTTGTAGTTCACGCCCGGAGCCGACTGCCACACCACACCCTGGTCCGTCCACCCGTAGTCCGGGTCGTTGGGGTCGAGGGACGCGCTGGTGGTGAGCCCGATCGCCGAGGCGTTCTTCCCGAAGGTCGAGGCCGAGTAGTAGAGGTAGTAGGTGCCGTCGTGCTCGATCACCTCGGGCGCCCAGAAGTTCGTGACGCCCGGCACCGCCGCGTAGGCCCACTCGGGCCGGGTGGCCGAGTCCCAGACGGTCCCGATGCGCTCCCACGTGACGCCCTCGTCGGTGGACCGGCGGATCTGCGGCGCGCCGCTGCCGATCGAGAGGTCGCCCGTGGAGAAGACGTACCAGGCGTCGTCGGTGATCACGAGCGCGGGGTCGTGGGTCGCGGTGTCCCCCTCGGCCGCGATCGCCGTCGCCGTCGGGGCCGCGCCCGCGCACGCCGCGAGCACCCCCGAGAGGGCGACCGCGACGACCGCGAGGGCGGTGCCGGCGAGCCTGCTCGCCGGCACCGCCCGCGACGGGCGGGTCTCACGCACGGCGCAGCCGCACGACGTTCCACGAGATCGCGGGGAGGCTGAGGGTGACGCGGCCGTCCGCCGTCGTGCGTGCGCTCTCGTTGGCGACCGGCAGGACCGTGGTGTCGTCCTCGGGCGAGGCCTGCCACGTGTGGTCGCTGTGGGAGTAGCTCGTCGCCTCGACGAGCTCGAGGCCGGCCATCCGGACGTCGACCGCGAGCTCGGTCGCCTCGTCCTGGGCGCGGTTGACGGCGAACACGACGAGCTCGCCGCTCTCGGAGTCCCACGTCGCGACCGCGTCGACGAGGCCCGCGGTGCCGTGCACGGCGGTCTCGTACGTCGGCGTGTCGACGAGGGTGCGCAGCACGGCGCCCTTGGCGAGGGAGGAGGCCTGGGCGAACGGGTGGAAGATCGTCTGCTTCCAGATGCCGCCGCCCTGCTGCGTCATGATCGGCGCGATGACGTTGACGAGCTGCGCCTGCGACGCCGAGTGCACGCGGTCGGTGTGCCGCAGCAGCGAGATGAGCAGGTTCCCCACGACGACGGCGTCCGCGACCGTGTAGTGGTCCTCGAGCAGCGGCGGCGCGATCGGCCAGTCGTCGCCCGTCGGGGAGGGGATGTAGGACTCCACCCGCTTCTGGTCCCACACGTTCCACTCGTCGAACGAGATGTGGATCCGCTTGGTGTGCTTGCCCGCGGCGCGCACCGCGTCCGCCGTCGCGACGACCGACTCGATGAAGTGGTCCATGTTCACCGCGGAGGCGAGGAAGGACCCGAGGTCGTTGTCGCCCTCGCAGTAGTAGACGTGCGCCGAGACGTAGTCGACGAGCTCGTAGGTCTCCGTGAGCACGGTGTGCTCCCACGAGCCGAAGGTCGGCATGAACGCGCTGGAGGAGCCGCAGGCCACGAGCTCGAGGTCGGGCTGGATCTGCCGCATCGCGCGCGCCGTCTCGGCGGCGAGTCGGCCGTACTCGGCAGCCGTCTTGTGGCCGGTCTGCCACGGGCCGTCCATCTCGTTGCCCAGGCACCACATGCGGATGCCGTAGGGCTCCTCGGCGCCGTTCGCGCGCCGCTGGTCCGATCGCGCGGTGCCGCCGGCGATGTTCGCGTACTCGAGCACCTCGAGCGCCTCCGCGACCCCGCGGGTGCCGAGGTTGACCGCCATCATCGGCTCGACGTCGGCTTTGCGCGCCCACGCCATGAACTCGTCCAGGCCCACGGTGTTCGGCTCGGTGGAGTGCCACGCGAGGTCGAGGCGCTTGGGCCGGTCCTCGACCGGGCCCACGCCGTCCTCCCAGCGGTAGCCGGAGACGAAGTTGCCGCCCGGGTAGCGCACCGTGGAGATGCCGAGCTCCTTGACGAGCTCGATGACGTCGCCGCGGAAGCCGTCCTCGTCGGCCGTCGGGTGGCCGGGCTCGTAGATGCCCTCGTAGACGCAGCGGCCGAGGTGCTCGACGAACGAGCCGAACGTGCGGCGGCGCACGGGTCCGATCGTGAAGGCGGGATCGATGGTGAGTGTGGCCTGGGCCATGGGTGCTCCTCGCACGAGTTCTACAACGTTGTAGATCGGGATTTTAGCGGGTGGCGGTGCGGCTGTCGACGGGTGTGGTGCGCGGCTTTCATGCGCGCTGCTCGGGTCACTCGAGTCACGCCCGGCGGGTGCTCCCGCGCTCCTCCACCCGAACCGGCGCGACGACGAGCCGCGGCGCCTGCTCGACGCCCTCGATCCGTCGCAGCAGCAGGTCGACGGCGGAGCTCGCGATCACCTCGCGCCCCGGCGACACCGACGTGAGCGCCGGTGTCGCGAACGCGCCGTCGATCGTGTCGTCGAACCCCACGACCTGCACCCGCCCGGGCACGTCGACGCCCGCCAGCTGCAGCGCGTGCAGCGCGCCGAGCGCGACGGAGTCGTTCAGTCCCAGCACGGCGTCCACCTCGAGCCCGACGGCGAGCGCCCGGTCCATCGCCGCCGCACCGGAGGTGCGGTGCCAGTCGCCGGTCGGCAGCAGCAGGGCGGGGTCGGGCTCGAGGCCGGCCTCGACGAGCGCGTGCAGGTACCCGGCCAGGCGCAGGCGCGCCGTGGTGGTGGTGAGCGGACGCGCGGAGCCGAGCTCGCCGTCGGGCACCCCGGCGCCGCGGGCGAGCGCGGCGAGCTCGGCGAGCCCGGTGAGCTCCGTGAGCGGGCCGAGCGGTTCGGGCTCGCCGGGCGCACCGGGGGCGCCGACCACCGCGATCCGGTGCGCGCCGCGGTCCAGCAGGAGTCGGGTCGCGAGCCGAGCGCCCTCGACGTTGGCCATCGTCACGTGGTCCAGCCCTACGCCGAACACCCGCTCACCGAGCAGGACGAGCGGAGAGGTCGGTCGCAGCTCGCGCAGGTCCTCGGCCGTGACCGCGAGCGGGGACAGCAGCAGTCCGTCGGTGAGCGAGCGGCGCGCGCTCGTGAGCACGTCGAGCTCCTTGGCGCGCTCGCCGGCGGTGTGCTCGACGAGCACCGTGACCCCGCGGGTCTCGGCCACGCGCACCACGGTGTCGGCGAGCTCGCCGAAGTAGGGCTCCGCGAGCCCGGGCAGTGCCAGGCCGATCACGCCCGTGCGACCGCGCCGCAGGTTCCGCGCCGAAGCGTTGACCTGGTAGCCGAGCTCGGCGATCGCGGCCTCGACGCGGGCGCGGGTGGTGGGCCGGATGTGCGGGTAGTCGTTGAGGACGTTCGAGACGGTCTTGAAGGACACGCCCGCGAGCGCTGCGACGTCGTGCATCGTGACCCCGCCGCGCGCGCGCACCTCGCGCGGGCCCTTCGCACCCGTCGTCATCGGACCTCCCGCGGGCATGCTAGGGGCGCGAGCACCCCCACGGGCCGGCCCGTCCGCCGGGCGCGGCGCTCCTCAGCCCTCGTGCTTGGGGCGCAGACGCTCGATCGCCTCGGCGTTGGCCGGGTCGGCGAGCGCACCGAGCACCGCGGCGCCCTCGGACTCGTCCTCCTCGAGCTCCTCCTCGGGCACGTCGGGGGTCTCGAGCTCCTCGACCTTCTCGGCCTCGGTCTCGGCGTTCAGGGCGGCGGGAAAGCCCATCGCGGGGTAGGGCGAGTTCCCGGTGTACGGCGTGGTCATCGCGGTCTCCTTCGTCCGTGTGGTGCTGTCGATCCTAGGCGGCCCGCCGGCCGGCGGGGGCGTGGCCGGCGGGTTCACGCGTCGAGCGGGTCACCCCGCGTCTGCGGCGCCGACAGCAGCGCCGCGGTAGGCGACCCCGACGAGCCCGGCGAGCGCGCCGTCGCGCACGAGGACGGGCGTGCGCTCGAGGGGAGCGTCGAGGTCGACCCAGGCTCCGCCGTCGTGCACCTCGCCCGTGGCGAGGTCCGTCCACGTGGCTCCGGCCGGCAGGTACGCCCGGCGACGGCGAGCTCCGGCCTCGAGGACGGGCGCCACGAGGACGTCACAGCCGAAGAGGAACTGGTCGCCGATGCGCCAGGCCTCGGCGTCGTCGGGGAACCCGTGGAAGAGTCCGCGCATCACCGGCTGACCGTCCTCGTGCGCGGCGCGCATGGCCTCGCGCGTGTAGTCGCGCAGCGCCTCACGCAGGTGCACGTGCCGTGCGAGCACCTCGTAGACCGCCTCGCCGTAGCTCCACAGCTCGTTGCCGGCGCCGGAGTGGCAGCGCGCCGAGCCGTCGGCGGCCGTCACGCCGCGCTGCGGCGACCGGTCCCCGTGCAGCCGCATCACCGGCATGAACGTCGCCATCTGGAACCAGCGCACCAGGAGCTCGTGGAAGGCGGGGTCGTCGACGTGACCGCCGTAGAAGCCGCCGATGTCCGTGGTGAACCACGGGATCCCTGCGGCGCCCATGTGGATCCCGGCCGTGACCTGGCGCCGCATCGACTCGAACGAGGAGTGGATGTCGCCGGACCAGACGAGCGCGCCGTAGCGCTGGGAGCCGGCCCACGCGCAGCGCACGAGGTTGACCGGGCCGGACGCGTCACGAGCGGCACCGCCCGCCTGCCGGTCCGCGACCTGGCCCTCCGCCACCGCGCGCGAGAACAGCTGCGGGTAGACGTTGCCGACCTGGATCGCCGGGCCGGCGTGGTAGCGGTAGGCCTCGTACTCGTAGAAGACGAACTCGGGCTCGGCCTCGTCCAGCCAGAACAGCGACACCCCCGGGTAGTTCCGCCGCAGCGTCTCCCAGAGCCACGCCCGCGCACCGGGGTGGGTGACGTCGAGGAACCGCGAGGGCCCCTGGAAGGACATCTGCGCGTCCACGCCGCGGTCGGACCGCACGAGGTACCCGCGTCGCGCGAGCTCCGCGTAGTTCTCCGACTCGTAGGAGACCTGCGGCCAGACGGACACCATGAGCGCGACGCCGAGCTCGGCCAGCTCGGCGACCATCGCCGCGGGATCGGGCCAGAACTCCTCCTCCCACCGGTAGTCGCCCATGTGCGGCCAGTGGAAGAAGTCCGCCACGATGACGTCGAGCGGCAGGCCCCGCCCGGTGTGCTCGCGGGCCACCTCGAGCAGCTCGGCCTGCGTGGTGTAGCGCAGCTTGCACTGCCAGAAGCCCAGCCCGAGCTCGGGCATCATCGGGGCGTGACCGGTCGCGTCCGCGTACGCGCGCGCGATGTCCGACGGCGTGTCCCCCACCGTGAGCCAGTAGTCCACCTGGTCGGTGAGCTCGGCGACCCACTCGGTGCGGTTGCTCGCGAACGTGGCACGACCGACGGCGGGGTTGTGCCAGAGGAAGCCGTAGCCGGCGCTCGAGACCACGAACGGCACGCTCGCCTGGGAGTTGCGGTGCGCGAGCTCGAGGGTCGAGCCCTTGAGGTCCAGCAGGTCCTGCTGGTACTGACCCATCCCGACCAGGCGCTCCTCGCGCGGTCCGACCAGCGACACCGTGAGACGGTGCCCGGCGCCGCGCGGGTCGTACTGGCGCGCGCGGCGCTTGAGTGCGCCGCCCTCGTGCTCCTCCTCGAGCACGAGCCGGTCCCCGCGGTAGAACGCGAGGTGGCAGCTCGAGCGCAGGTACCCCGCCTGACCGTCCATCCCCTGTCGCGCGGTCAGGACGACCCGGAGGTCGCCCTGCACGAGCGTCCCGACGGCGCCGTCCGCGGTCTCCGTGACGGTGAGCTTCGGGCCGGCGTCGCCGCCCACGTCGGTGATCGCGGGGTCGGGCGGCAGGAGCGCCCAGTCGTGGTCGCGCAGCTCCCCGCTCAGGGTCGCCCGCACGCGGACGGCGCTCCGGCCCCAGGACTCGACCCGGACGGTCTCGCCGTCGCCGGTCCACTCGAGGGCGGGTCCGGACACCTGGACGTGGCTGCTCACGCGTGCTCCTCCTGCTTGCGACGGCGACGGCGACGTCGCGGTTCGTCGTGGTTCGTTGTGGTTGGTCGTGGTTCGTTGTCCGTGCGGGTCGTGGTGCTGGGTGGGGTGGTGCTCGGTCAGCGCGAGGGCGCGAGCGCCGGCGTCGGGGCGCCGTCGGACGCGGCCGTGGGCTCGCCGTCGGACGTGTCGGCGGGCCGCGGCAGGATCCCGCTGCGCCACACCAGGGCGGTGGTCACCCAGGCGGGTGCCATGATCCCGAGCACGACCGCGAGGCCGGGAACGACGTAGTAGAGGCAGGCCGTCGCCGCCAGCACAGCGGCTCCGCCGAGCGAGATCAGCGGGCGCGCGACGACGAGCACGGCGGCCCGCCGCAGCACGCGCAGCGGCCCCTCGGCGAAGTGCGCCTGAAGCACCCACACCGTCGCGGACATGCACATCAGCACGAGTGTGACGACCCAGAGCAGCACCTGCAGCGCGCCCGCGCCGGCCACCTCGGTCGTGCCCAGCAGGCGGTGGTCCAGAAGGACGAACGCCCATCCCGCCACGAGCGGGAGTCCGACGGCGTTGGCCGGGACGAGCTCACGGCGCCATGCCCGGTGGAACTCGCGCGGCAGTCGCTCGCGCTCGGCGGTGCCCGGCCAGCCCTCTCCCGCCATATGGTCGCGCCTGAGCACCGCGTGCACGGCGGCCGTGGCGGGGGCGATCCCCAGCACGACGGCGCCGAGCAGCGTGTGCGCGACCCACAGCAGCTGCAGCCACAGCAGGCGGCGACCCAGGTCGGCGATCCGCACGTGCCAGTCCAGGACGTTCCTCATCCCTTCACGCTCCCGATCATGACGCCCTTCTCGAAGTACTTCTGCAGGAAGGGGTAGAGCATGATGACGGGCAGCGAGGACACGATGATGACCCCGTACTTGATCTGGTCGGCGTACTGCTGCCCGTAACCGCCACCGGTCCCGCCTGCGCCGCCCGCCCCGCCGGCGAAGGCGGTGTTGGAGATGAGGATGTCCCGGAGCACGATCTGCAGCGGCTGCTTCGCGTAGTCACGGATGAACACGAGACCCGTGAAGAAGTCGTTCCAGTGCTGGACGAGGTAGTACAGCATGATCACCGACAGGATCGCCTTGGACAGCGGGATGGCGATCGTGAAGAAGAACCGGAACTCGTCGGACCCGTCGAGCGTCGCGGCCTCGTGCAGCTCCTCGGGAATCGAGTTCTCGTAGAACGCGCGCGCGATGATGAGGTTGTAGACGTTGAGCGCGCTCGGCAGGATGAACACCCACATGTTGTCGAGCAGATTGAGGTCGCGGTACAGCAGGTAGGTGGGGATCAGCCCGCCGTTGAAGAACATCGTGAACGCGAAGAAGAACATGAGCGGCCGGCGGGCGGCGAACTCACGGCGCGACAGCGCGTACGCCGCCGGGATCGTCACGAGCATGTTCACGGCCGTGCCGAGCACGGTGTAGACGATCGTGTTGCGGTACCCGGTCCAGATGCGCTGGTCGCCGAGGATCTGCTCGTACCCGAACCAGTTGATGCCGCGCGGGAAGAACCAGACCTGGCCACCCTGCACCAGCTGAGGCTGGGAGATCGAGGCGATCGCCACGAAGAAGATCGGGTACAGGGTGACGAAGACGATCAGCACGATGCTGACCGCGACGAGGGCGGCGAAGACGATGTCGCCGGGGCGGTGGTAGCGGACCTTGGTCGTCATGGCGTCTCTCCCCTCACCACAGGCTCGTGTTGGCGAGACGCTTGGCGAGCTGGTTCGCGCCCACGAGGAACGCGAAGTTGATGAGCGTGTTGAACAGGCCGATCGCCGTCGAGTAGCTGAACTGGTTGCCGATGATGCCGATCTTGTACACGTAGGTCGAGATGACCTCGGAGATGGGCAGGTTCAGCGTGTTCTGCATGAGGAAGATCTTCTCGAAGCCCGTGTTGAGCACCCCGCCCATCGTGAGGATGAAGAGGATCACCATGGTCGGTACGAGCGAGGGCAGGTCGACGTTGCGAATGATCTGGAACCGGCTTGCGCCGTCGATCTTCGCGGCCTCGTAGAGCTGGGTGTCGACGTTGGACAGCGCCGCGAGGTAGATGATGCTGTTCCACCCGCAGTGCTGCCACACCTCGGAGATCACGTAGACGGGGATGAAGGCTTTGGGATCACCGAGGAAGTTGATCCCGCTCACGCCGAACCACTCCATCACCCGGGTGATGAGACCCGTGCTCGGGGAGAGGAACACCTGCAGCATGCCCACGATCACGACGATCGAGATGAAGTGCGGCAGATACGTCGCGGTCTGGCTGAACCGCTTGCGGCGCGGTCCGACGACCTGGTTGACGAGCAGCGCGAGGCCGATCGGGGCGAAGAAGCCGACCACCAGCGTCGTGACACTGATGAGGACGGTGTTGCGCATCAGCTGCCAGAACTGCGGCGAGTCGAAGAACTGCCGGAAGTACTTCAGTCCGACCCAGTCGCCGCCGGTGAGGCCGGCCTCGAAGTCGAACTCGCGGAACGCGAGCTGGATGCCGTACATCGGCGCGTAGGCGAAGACCGCCGTCGCGACGATGGCCGGCGCGAGCATGACCCACAGCTGCCAGCGCCGGCTCAGGTGCTGCCGCAGCCGCTGGGGCCACGGCGATCTCGTGCGCGCGGGCGGCGTCGTCGCCACCTTCGTCTCCAGGGCCACGGCCATGGCTACCTGCCTCTCCGGGCTGCGCCCGGGCCGGTCACGCGGAGCGGCCCGGGCGCGGGGTGATCAGGACTTCGACGCGATGTAGTCGTCGTAGTACGTCTGCAGGATGTCGAGGTTGGCCTGGATCCCGGCGCCCTCGACCTGGGAGACGTAGGAGTTCCACCCGTCGGTGGCACCGCCGGACGTGACCCACTGCGCGAAAGCCGGCATCGTGATGCCGTCGATAGCCGTCTGGTTCACGGCCGAGGTGGACTGGTCCGCTGCGCTGAGCTTGAGGAACAGGCTCGGGAACACGTCCTTGTCGATGTCCAGGTCCTCGAAGGCGGGCGCCAGGGGAACCGCGTTCTCCACCGCCTCGGCGAGGTCGGTCGGCGGCTCGACCTCCATCGACTCCCGGATGAAGATCGGGCCGTTGTCCGCGAGGCTGGAGGTCCACTTCCACGTCGACGGGTCGAGGTTCGCATCCGCGGGCGGCAGCACCTTGTACTCGGTGTCGCTGACCTTCTCGACGTTCGGGCCGATGTCACCGAAGAGCACCTGGATCGAGATGTCCGGGGAGTAGAACGCGTTGATGACGCGCAGCACCGCGTCCTTGTCCGACGGGTCGGCGGACATCGTGACGTGGTTGCGGGTGAGGTTCTCGAAGTCGTAGGACCAGCGCACCGGGGCGGACTGACCCTCCTCCTGCAGGAGCGGCGCCATCGCGGTGTACTGCTCGTAGACGCCCGGACCGAAGCGGTCGGAGCCGGACCAGCCCCACGAGAAGCCGACGCGGGCGGTGTCGCCCGTGCCGCGGGCCACCGACTGGTACGTGGAGTAGTCCTGGGTGAAGGCGTCCGCGCTGATCAGGCCGGCCTGCCAGCAGCGGTTGAGGAACTCGACGACGTCGCGGTAGCGCTCGTCGACGAAGAAGTTCTTCACCTCCCCGTCCTCGAGGAAGTACCCGCCACCACCGCCGCCGACGATCTGCATCCCGGTCAAGCCCAGCAGTGCGGACGGCTGGAAGTAGCCGAACCCGGTCGTGCCGACCGGCGCGAAGTCGAACGGGATCTCGTCGGCCTGGCCGTTGCCGTTCGGGTCCAGCTCCTTGAACGCGACGAGCACGTCGAACAGCTCGTCCCACGTGGTCGGCATGTCGAGGCCGAGCGCGTCGAGCCACTGCTGGTTGATGTACTGGTGCGTGATGGCGGTGGGCCAGAACTTCTTGTACGACGGCACCGACTTCTCGGCGTCGTTGAACGTGGCCATCGCCTGGGCGCCGTCGACCTCGTCGAACATCGCCTGGACGTTCGGCAGGGCGTCCATGTCGTCGGAGAGGTCCTCGAACAGCGAGCCGAAGGTGGCCAGGTCCGCATCGGTGATCGCGTTGTTGCCGATGATGAGGTCGGGAACGTCGCCCGCGGCGAGCATCGGGTTCTTCTTCTGGTCCCAGTCGGCCGACACCTCCTCCCACGTGATCGTCACGCCGGCCTCCTCCTCGAGCTGCTTGACCCAGGCCATGTCGGCCATCGGCTTCGTGAGGGGGTGCTTGATCACCATGATCGAGACGTTCGGGGTCTCGCCGTCACCGGCACCGCCCGAGGCGTCGGGGTCGGTGTCCGAGCCACCGCCGCCGCACGCGGCGAGCACGAGGCTCAGGACGGCCGCGAAGGACGCGGCTGCGGCGGTCCGGGTGTACCGGCGCCGGGTGGGTGGGGCAGCGGTCATGTCTCCTCCTCGAGACGGCTCGTCCGCGTGGGTGCTGGGTGGGTCGGACGAGAGGTGATGGACAGGGTGGGGATGGGCAGCGGTCGGGTCAGCGGTCGACCGGGAGCCACACCCGCATCGCGCCCGGAGAACGGTTGCCCCAGGTCGCGAACGGGATGGCGGCGACGTCCAGGCTCGGCGAGCCCTCGGTCGCGACCGGCGCAGCAGCGCCGGAGTAGAGGGTGTCCGGGCGGTCCACGAGCGCGCAGTGGACGGTGAGCGTGCCGTCGTCGGCCACGTCGATCCCCTGCTCGGGCAGGAGGACGAGGTCGTCGACGGCGACGCCGTCGGGCAGGTCGGCCTGCTCCACGCAGTGCACGACGGGACCGCGCTCGACGGCGAGGCACCCACGCACGGCGTCGACCCGGTGGTGGGCGCGGGTCAGACGGGGCGTGAGGTCGAGGGAGAGCGTGTAGCGCGCGCCGTCGACGAGCGGCAGGCGCGCGTAGCCGTCCGCATCGGCGCGGGCGGCGCCCGAGCCCCCGTCTGCCCGTGAGGTGAGCTCGGCGTCGGGCGACCAGCTCGGGACACGTACGGCGAGCCGGACGCCGTCGCGCACGTGCCCGTGCACGCTCACCTCGACGCGCCCGTCGGCGGGGTAGGCCGTGGTGACGCGGACGACCGCCTCGCCGAGGTCGGCCGGCAGGTCGATCTCGGCGGCGGCCAGCTGGTGCAGCCACAGCGCGTCGGCGGTGGTCGAGGCGACGTAGGCACCCAGCTGCGCGACGGTGCGTCCGATGTTCGGGGGGCAGCACGCGCACACGTACCAGGGCGTGCGCTCGCGCGGCGCGTTCTCCTCGGAGTAGCGGTCCGGACGCTGCTGGAGCGGGTTGGAGTAGAAGAACCGGGTGCCGCCTCCGTCGATCGAGGCCGCGAGCGCGTTGTGGATCTCGCGCTCGATGGTCTCGGCGTACGTCGCGGCGCCCGCCGCCCCGCCGGCCAGGAGCATGCGCCAGGTCCAGTGGATGTCCGCGATCGTGGCGCAGGTCTCGGCGTAGGCCCGCTCGCTGGGCAGCTCGTAGTCGTCGCCGAACGCCTCGTCACGGTGTCGCGAGCCGAACGCGCCCGAGAGGTACATCTTCCGCTCGTGCGCGCTGGACCACTGCGCGTCCATCGCCGCCAGGAGCGTGGCATCGCCCTGCTCGAGGTAGACGTCGGTCACCCCCGCGTTGAGGTACAGCTGGCGCACGGCGTGCCCGACGGCGTCGCGCGCCTCGCGCACGGGGGCGTGGTCCTGGAAGTACCGCGCCCCGAGGCCGCCGACCTTGAGCAGGCCCTGTCCGCGCAGCTCCACCATGTGCGCCGCGAGCGCGAGGTAGCGCTCCTCACCCGTGTGCCGGTACAGCTCGACGAGCGCCGTCTCGATCTCGGGGTGACCGCAGATGCCCTGCTCGCGCCCCGGTCCGAACCGGCGGTCCAGGAGGTCGGCGAACCGGCGGGCCAGCACGAGCAGGTCGTCGCGCCCGTTGGCGCGGTCCAGCGCGACGGCCGCCTGGATCATGTGGCCCAGCACGTACATCTCGTGCGTGAGCTCGAGCTGGACGAACTTGAGCTCCGGGTGGACGCCCTGGATCCACGAGTGCACGTAGCCGCTCGGCTCCTGGACGCGGGCGACCAGGCCGATCACGTCGTCGAGCCAGGCGTCGAACTCGGTGGTGCCGGTGCGCGCGATCTCCCACGCGACCGCCTCGATCACCTTGTACAGGTCGGAGTCGGCGAACCAGAAGCCGCGGAACTCGGCGCCGGACTCCCCGATCACCCGCCGCAGGTTGTCCAGGATCCCCCACTCCTCGATCTGCTCGATGCAGTGCGGGAGCGTCGCGCTCGCGTTGAGCGACTGCCAGCTGGCGAGCGGACCGTCGGTGAGGCGCACCTCGCGCACACCGAGCGGGGTGTGGACGGCGTGCGCCGCGCTCGGCAGAGCGGGCGCGGCGACGTCACGGGCGTCGTCGACGCGGCTCACGGCCGTGCTGCTGGTGGTGCTGGCGGTCATCGTGGGTCTCCTTCGACCGGGTGGCTGGGGGCGAGTCTGTCCCGTCGAGTTCAGCGTTGTCAACAGCGAGCCATCATCGTTGTCAATCGTTACTCGACCGTGACACTTTCCAAGCGGTGGGCCGATGTGAACGTTCGACACGCATTCTCGAGTCCAGCGGCCGCCGAGGCGACCCGAGGGCCCCGCCGGGGCTCCGCGGGTCGCCTGCTCGTCAGACGGCGCGAGTCAGCGGGCAGGTCTGCGTGCGGTCAGGCCTTGCCGTCCGCGCGCGAGCGGCTCGACTCCCGCACCACGAGGTCCGCTCCGGTGCGGATCTGGCGAGGCTCGCCGTCGTACCCGTCGAGCCGTTCGACGAGCATCGCGACGGCGTGCTCGACCATCTCCGCCTTGCGCGGGTTGACCGTCGTGAGGGTCGGGGTCATGAACTCCCCCTCCGCCGTGTCGTCGAACCCGGTGACCGCGACGTCGTCCGGGATGCGCCGACCGTGGCTGCGCAGCGCGCGAGTCGCCCCGATCGCCAGGGCGTCGTTGATGCACAGCACCGCGTCGAAGGACCGCCCCGAGAGCAGGAGCGCCACCATGGCCTCGTACCCGGACATCCGGCGGTCCCAGTCCGAGCCGAAGGCGAACAGTGCGGGATCGGGCTCGAGTCCCGCCTCGGCGAGCCCGTCCACGTACCCCTGGTACCGGTCGCCGTGCGGAGTGCTGGAGCCCAGGTCGTTCCAGAGCAGCGCGATGCGGCTGCGCCCGGTGGACAGCAGGTGCCGAGTCGCGGCTCGCGCACCCTCGTGCTCACCCATCACCACGCAGTCCACGCTCTGCATCGGCGGACCCCCGAGCGTCACGAGGGGTCGGTGCTCGACCCCGTCCACCATCTCCTCGACGAAGGCGTGCGGACACAGGATCACGCCGTCGACGTCCGGGGTCGTGGTTCCGATCACCGCGTCGCGCTCGGCTGCGCCGTCGGGGGCGATCCGCAGGGTGGTGGCGTAGCCCCGATCTGCGAGCGCCAGGATGAGACCCTCGGCCACCTCGGCGAAGTACGGCTGGTAGAGCATCGGCACCACGACCGCCACCCGTCCCGTCCGTCCGGACGACAGGCCCCGGCCGGCGAGGTTCGGCTGGTAGCCGAGCTCCTCCACCAGCCGCAGCACCCGCTCGCGTGTCGCCGGCGAGACCCCCGGACGCCCGAGCAGGACGTTGGAGACCGTCTTGGTCGAGACGCCGGCGGCGGAGGCGACGTGCGCCATCGTCGTCGTCATGCGACCCCCTGGCCGAGGGTGGTCTCGCGGCGCACGAGGCTCACGGGCGCGAGCACGTGTCGACCCGCCTGGGGCGGCGTGGAGGACAGCCCGTCCAGCAGGAGGTCGAGCGCGTGCCGCGCGAGTGCGGCCGGACCCGGGTCGATCGTCGTGAGCGACGGCGTGGCGAACAGTCCCTCGTCGATCCCGTCGAACCCTGTGACCGCCACCGCGCGCGGCACCTCGATGCCCCGTTCGGCGAGGACGTGCAGGACGCCGGTGGCGATCTCGTCGCTGGCGCAGACGACGGCGTCGACGTCGGGCGACGACGCCAGGAGGGACTCGGCCGCCGCCGCTCCGTCGGCGCGCGTGGTGACCCCGGAGACCCGCGGCAGCGTGTCCGGGGAGTCGGGCGACAGCGCGGCCGCGATCACGGCCTCCCCGCTGGTGAACCTGTCCCAGCCGATGAGCGCGGGCCGCCGCCGCCCCATCACGACGAGGTGCCTGGCCAGCAACGACGCCGCCTCCACCAGGTCCACGCTGACCGCGTCGACCCCGTCGACCGGCTCGGCCTGGACGAGCACGACGGGCCTCGTGCGCAGCAGCTCGGGATCGAGCCCGTCAGGTAGCCGTCCCATGACCAGCGCCCCGTCGAAGGAGCGCCCGACCGACGAGAGCACCGCCTCCACGCGTGCGGGATCGCGGTGGGTCGGCTCGACGGCGGCCTGCATGCCGCGTCGGTTCGACTCGACCACGAGGGCCTCGGCGAGCAGCGCGTGGTAGGGCCGTTGCAGGTGCGGCACCGCGACGGCGACGACGTTGGTGCGGCCGGTCCGCAGGGCGCGCGCACTGCCGTTGGGCACCCAGCCGAGCTCTGCGATCGCCGCGCGAACGCGTCGGATCACCTCGGGGCGGATGTGGGGCTCGAGGTTGACCACACGCGACACCGTCTTCAGGGAGACGCCCGCCAGCGCGGCGACGTCGCGCATCGTGGCGGCCATGGGCCACAGGGTAGACGCAGGGGAGCGCCGCGCGGTGCGGTAGGTTCATCGTTGTCATTTCGGACTTCGCCCGTCGAGGGAGACGCACATGGCGACGACGCCCACCCCCACGCCCCCGATGGGCTGGAACAGCTGGGACTCCTACGGCACCACCGTCACCGAGGCCGAGGTGCTCGCCAACGCCCGCTTCATGGCCGAGCACCTCCTGCCCCACGGCTGGGACACGGTGGTCGTGGACATCGACTGGTCCGACCCCACCGCGCGCTCCCACGGGTACAACGCCGACGCGCCGCTCGCGATGGACGCCTGGGGTCGCCTTCAGCCCGACGTCGCTCGGTTCCCGAGCTCGGTCGACGGCGCCGGCTTCGGCCCGCTGGCCGACGCGGTGCACGCGCTCGGACTGCGCTTCGGCATCCACACGATGCGCGGCATCCCGCGCCGCGCGGTCGCGCAGGCCACGCCGATCCTCGGCACCGCTGGCACCGCAGCCGACGTCGCGGACGCCACCAACGTGTGCGAGTGGAACCCCGACATGCTCGGCCTGAACCACGACCACCCCGCCGCGCAGGCGTACTACGACTCCACGCTCGCGCTCTACGCCTCCTGGGGCGTGGACTTCATCAAGTGCGACGACATGCTCTGGCCCTACCAGGCGCGCGACATCGAGGCCTACGCGCTCGCGATCGAGCGCTCGGGCAGGACGATCGAGCTCAGCCTCTCCCCCGGGCGTGACCTCTCGCTCACCCGGCTGGACCACCTGCGCGAGCACGCCACGATGTGGCGGATCTGCGACGACCTGTGGGACCGGTGGGAGGACGTCGAGGCCAACTTCGCCCGGTTCGCGCGCTGGGCGCCGCACGCCGGCTCCCACGGCTGGCCCGACGGCGACATGCTCCCCCTCGGCCGCATCGGCCTGCGGGCCGAGCGCGGCGAGCCGCGCGACAGCCTCCTCACGCCGGCCGAGCGCCGCACCCTCATGACGCTGTGGTGCGTAGCGCGCTCGCCCCTCATGGTGGGCGGAGACCTGCCCACGTCCTCCCCGGAGACGATCGCCCTGCTCACCAACCCCGGCGTGCTCGCCCTCCTGCGCACGACGGCGTCGCGCGAGGTCTTCCGCGAACCTCCCCTCGTGCTGTGGTCGGCACAGGGGCACGACGGCGCCGCGTACGTCGCGGCCTTCAACACCGGCGAGGCGCCGCTCGCCGTCGCGCTCGACGCCGGCAACGTCGACCTGCCCGTGACCCTGGAAGGAGAGGTGCGCGAGCTCTGGAGCGACGCCGTCGTGCCCCGCACCGCGGTGACCGAGCAGAGCGACGCGGCGCGCGGGGTCGCCCCGGGCAGCGTGGCGCTGCAGGTCCACATCGCGCCGCACGACGTCGTGCTGCTGCGACACACCGCAGGGTGACGCGCCCTGTCCCGACGCTCGACGAGCCGCGCGAGGAGGTGAGAGACTCGGCGGCGCGCGTCGCTCGAGCGCCGCGCGCCTGACGTCCGAACGGAACGCATGCTCGCGCTGCAGCTCCTCGCCCACCTCCTGCCGGCCCTGACGGCCGGACTGCTGTGGGTGCTCGCGCGGCGCGGCTCCGACGCGGGTGCCACCCTTGGACCGACGGGGGTCACGCCGTCGTCGTCGGGGCCTGGGGCCGCGGGCCGGGTCGCGCATCTCGCGCCGCTCGCGCTGGTGCCGGTCGCGGTCCTCGACGTGCTCGGGGCGAGCGAACCGGCCGCGTGGGGCGTGGGCCGGCTCGACGTCGTGAGCCGTCCGCTGCTGCTCGTCACGGTGACGCTCTACGCCGGGGCGCTCGTGCTCTCCGCCCGGTCCGGGTCGGCCGCGGCGTCGCGGCTGACCAGCAGGCTGCTCGTGTGCTTCACCGGGAACGCCCTCGTCCTGTCCGCCGTCGACGTGGCGACGTTCGCCGTCGGCTGCGCGATCGTGACGTCGATGGTCTACGCGATGATCCTCGGACAGGAGTCACCGCTCGCGCGCAGGGCCGCGCGGACCTACCTCGCGTTCGGCCTCGTCGGCGACGCGTTCGTGCTCGCGGCGCTCGTGCTCGTGGTCGCCGCGGGCGGGTGGCGGGTGGCCGACGCCCCGGCGGCCGTCGCGGCGTCGCCCCTCGCGCCGCTCATCGTGGCGCTGCTGCTGCTGGGGTTCGGCGAGTGGGCGTGCACGTTCCCGCTGCACGGCTGGCTGCCGCTCGTGGAGTCCGGCGTCTCGATCCCGGTCGGCGCGGTGCTGAGCGGCTGCGTCATCAAGATCGGCCTCGTCGGGTGGCTGCGGTTCCTGCCGCTCGGCGAGGCCGCGCTGCCGGTGTGGGGCGGTGGCCTCGTCGTGCTCGCGCTGCTGGGTGCCGGTGTCGCGCTGCTGCCCGGCGTGCGCAGCAACGACCCGGACGCGTCCCTCGCGTTCAGCTCGGTCTCCCAGATGGGCTTCCTCGGCGTCATCGTGGGCGTCGCGCTGAGTGCGCCGGAGCTCGCGACGGCGTGCGTGCTGTCCGCCGTCGTGTACGCGGTGCACCACGGCATGGCGAAGGGCGGGCTCATCCTCACGGTCGCCGTGTGGGCGCGCTACGGCGGCGGACCCCAGCGGCGCTGGGTCGTGGCGGGTGGCGTGGTGCTCGCGCTCGCCGTCGCCGGGGCGCCGCTCGGCAGCGGCGCCGTGGCGAAGTACGCCGCCAAGAGCGCCGTGGCTGCGGCGCCGTTCCTGCTCGACGTCACCGCGCTGCTCCCCTTCGTCGCGACCGCCACCACGCTGATCCTCGCGCGTGCGGCGTTCACGCTGCGCAGCCACATCGCGCCGGCCAGGCAACGCGCCGACGGGTGGTTCGTGGCGTGGGCGGCGCTCGTGCTCGGCGGCACCGCGGCCACCTGGTACCTCGCCGGGCAGTGGGTCCCGATCGTCTCGGTCCCGAGGCTCGACGCCGTCACGGTGGCCGCTGCCTCCTGGCCCGTGCTGCTCGGGCTCGCGATCGCGGCGCTGGTCTGGTACGCGTCCCGGCGGGGCTGGCTGCCGAGCTGGGCGACCGACCGAGGCCTGCCCCGCGGGGCGCTCGAGGTGGTGCTCGACGAGGGCGGCCGCCCGCGGCACTGACCGTGCCGCGCCGACCCCCGCCCCGCCGTCGGCGCCTCAGAGCCCGACGGGCACCCGCGTGACGAGCCCGACGTCGGCCAGGAACCAGGTCAGCGCCGAGACCGCCATTCCGGTGGCCACGGAGTTGCCGCGCACGGTGGAGATGCGGAGCGTCATGTCGACGGCCGACTCCCCCGGCGCCTGCGCGACCAGGGTCGAGCGAGTCAGCGGCAGCAGGTGCTCGCCGAGCGCCCACGCCGTCCAGCCCGTCAGGGCGACGGCCTCGGGGTTGAGGATCGCCACCAGGTCGGCGATCGCCGACCCGAGGTAGCGCGCGGTGCGCGCGATGGTCTCCAGAGCGGCCGGGTCGGGCTCCGGCGCGGCGAGCTCGCCCGCGAGCGCCTCGATGACGTCGCGCTGAGCGCCGACCCGCACGAGCGGGTTGTCGGGGTCGATCTCGCGCAGCGTCTCCAGGATGCCCGGCGCGCCGACGTAGGCCTCGACGCACCCGCGCCGCCCGCACCGGCAGGCGCGGCCGTCCAGCACGAGGAGGGAGTGACCCCACTCGCCGGCCGAGCTCGTCGCGCCGCGCAGGATCTCCCCGCCGATCACGATCCCGGCGCCCACGCCGGTGCCGAGGTTGATCGTGATCATCGAGTCGCAGTCGCGCCCCTCCCCGAACCAGAGCTCGGCAGCCGCGACCGCCTTGAGCGGGTTGTCGACCACGACCGGCAGGGCGAGCCGCTCCCGGATCCGGTCCACGCCGGTCTCGTGCCACGTCAGCTCGGGCACCACGACGGACGTGCTCCCGCCCCGCACCACGAGACCGGGCAGCGAGACGCCGACGGCGAGCACCGCCTCCCGCTCGGCGCCCGCGCTCGCGAGCGCGGTGTCCACCGCGCGCTCGATGCCGTCCACGACGTACTCGACCGTGTGCTCGTGCTCGTCCCGGTGCACGACGGCGGACTCGACCTCGTCGAGGGAGGTGTTGAAGACCGTGGCACGCACGTACGTCTCCGCCACGTCGACGCCGACCACGAGACCTCGTGCGGCGTTGATGTGGAGCACGCGGGTCGGGCGCCCGATCCCGCCGGAGGTGGTCCGGCCCTCGGTGACGATGCCCGCGGTGATCAGCTCGCCCACCACGGTCGCCACCGTCGCCGGGCTCAGCCCGGTCTCGCGCACGAGCTCGTTGCGGGACGCCTCCCCCGCCACGAGCAGCGCCTTCATCACGTCGAGTCTCGACTCGCTCCTGATGTCGCGCGACGTCAGTCGCTGGACCGCCACGCTCACCCCCACCTGGTTCCGGTCATGGTAACCACGAGCAGCTCTGCGCACCGCTGAGCCTCGGTGAGCACACGTCTCGCGCCGTCGGACAGGGCCGCCCGACACGTCGTCCGGCGGCGTGGCGCCGTCACTGCGGCGTCGGCTCCGCCCACGCCCTGCGCAGCTCCGGGACGCCGGGGCCCGCCATGCCGCGGACGAGCAGCCGCACGGCGCCGGTGTTCCACGCCGCCGGCAGCCAGGTCCGGTGCGCGTCACCTCCGGTGAACCTCGGACGTGCCGGGTCGTCGAGCCAGACCCGGCCGAGCAGCTCCCGGCCGGCCACCACCGAGACGCGCACCTGCTGACCGGCGAACCGCAGCGACAGCCCGCCCGCGGGCACGCGCAGCGCCAGGACGCGCTCCTCGCCCGGCTCGAGGGCCAGGGGGAGCTCGATCGCGTCGGCCGTCTCGGCCGCGTCCGCGACCCGCGCCAGGTAGACGTCGTCCGGCTCGGGCTGCACGCTCCAGTCCCGGACCTCGCTCAGGCGCAGCAGCCGGGCGGCGCCCAGCGATCCCGGCAGGTGCGGCAGGGTCACGGTGACGTCGCGCCCGCGGCCCGGCTCGAGGTGCAGCCAGGGCTCGTGCGCGCTGACGAGGCGAGGCTCGCCGTCGAGCGTCACCTCGACCGCGCCGGGCACCCCGGACAGGTGCAGCGCGTAGTGGTGCTCACCGTCGATCGGGAGCGTGCGGCGGTAGGTGATCGGAAGCCCGACGCGGGTGCTGCTCCAGCCGCCGAGCGTGCGCAGCGGCGCGGGCCGGCCGCTCCACTGTCCTTCGACCCGCCAGAGCGCGCCGACGTCGTCGCGCCCGGTCACGGCCCACACCCGGCCGAGCCCGCGCAGCGAGCCGAGCCGCAGGCCCGGCAGCCGCGCGTCGTCGAAGTTGGCGTGCCCCCACGTCTCGGCCGTGACGGCGACCTCGGTCGCGTCCGCGACGTCGAGCAGGGTGGTCGCCCCGAACGGCGTGAGCGTGCGGTGGGCGATCGACGCGTCCCCGTCGCCCGTGAGCAGCGCGACGTCCAGGATGTCGCCCGCGCCCTCGAGCAGCAGCTCGCGCACGTCGGCCACGGAGGCGCGGTAGTGGGTGCGGCCACGCCACACCCCCACCTCCTCCGACCAGGGCGCGACGGCGTGCCGCTGCGGTGCGGGCAGCTCCGCCGCCCGCAGCGCGCGCAGCGGCCCGAGCTCCTGCGCCTCGTCGGAGACGGGGGTCGCGGCGTCCGCGTCGGCGTCGGCGTCGGCGTCGGCGTCGAGAGAGGCTGGGCCCGCCACGTCCCGCGGGTGCACCACCTCGACGTCCCAGGTGGAGTCGCCCACGGCCACCCGGTGGCGCACGGTGGCCCCGGGCGCAGGCGCGTCGACCTCGAGGACCGTTCGCTCGCCGTCGGGCGCACGAAGGACCAGCGCGCTGCGGCCGGTCGCCGCCAGCGTGAGGCCCGTCGGGTCGGCGGCGACGAGGTCCGCGGTGGCCAGCTCGAGCGTGCCCGGCAGGCCGAACCGCGCGAGCGGCAGCTCCGCCAGCACGAGCAGGCAGATCAGCCCTGGCAACGGCGCGCTCACCCGATCGGGCCCGACGGCGAGGCTCACCTCGGCGTCGACGTCGCCGAGGTTCGGCACGGCCAGCAGGGTCGCGCCGCTGGGCATCCGCAGGCGCGAGGGCGAGGCGCTGGTCGGCGCGTCGGTCGCGTAGGCATCGTCCGCCGCCTCGGGCAGTCCGCGCGCGAGATCGGCGCCGAGCAGCCGGACGAGGGCCGCGAGCACACGCGCGTCGGCGAGCTCCGGACGCGCCTGCCCGACCGGGGAGAGGAAGCCGTGGAAGTCGTAGTCGTGGGCCATGAAGCCGGCGGGGTCGCCCCAGTTGCCGACCGAGGGCGTGAAGCCGACGTTGTACCCCGACGCCTGCAGGTAGGGCGCGACCAGACCCGCGCCGCTGGCCACGAGCCGGCGCAGGGTGGCGTGCGCACGGTTGGTCTCGGTCACCAGGAGCGGCAGGCCGCGCTCGGCGAGCAGGTGACGGTACCGGCGGACCTCGGGCTCGACAAACGGGGAGCGGTCGTCGGGGTAGAAGTTGCAGGCGGGCACGACACCCGGCACGTCCCCGGTGGCGCCGGCGAGATCACCCTGCCCGGCGCACGCGATCAGCGGCACCTCGATGCCGTGCGCGCGGGCCATCTCGGCGAGCGCGCCGACGTACGCGGTGCGGTCGCGGGTGTCGAAGAAGTCCAGCTCGTTCTCCAGCTGGACGGCGACGACGCTGCCGCCGCGGCCGAGCTGGCGCTCGGCGAGGATCGGCAGCGCGCGGTCGAACCAGGCACGCACCGCGTCGAGGTAGCGGGGCTCGGCCTGCCGAAGGCCGTCGGTCCCGGCGAGGCCGAGCCAGGCCGGCAGCGCTCCGCCGTCCCACTCGGAGCAGATGTAGGGCCCGGGGCGGGCGATCACACGGAGCCCGGCCTCGTGGGCGAGGTCGAGGAACGCGGCGACGTCGCGCCGACCCGTGAAGTCCCACTCGCCGGGGGCGAGCTCGTGGAAGTTCCACGGCAGGTAGACGTCGATCGCCTGGTACCCGGACGAGCGCACCTGAGCCAGCCGGGCGGACCACAGCTCACGCGGGATCCGGAAGTAGAACAGCGAGGCGCACAGCACCACCTCGTCCAGCCCGGGCAGCCCCGCCCCGCTCGGCTCCGGCAGGACGCCGGCCGGGGCCGGCTGCTCGACGACGGTCATGCGACACCCTCCGGGGCGGTCGGGACGTACTTCGCGAAGATCGCGCTGAACAGGAACGCGTTGACGACGGCGATCGCGGCGAACCCGAAGGCCAGCCACAGCAGTCCGTAGCCCACGAGGTGGGGGTAGAAGATCGTGATGACCACGGGCAGGCCCGTCGTCAGGAGCATCGCGAGCGACGCGAAGAGGTGGCGCAGCGACATCTTGCGGGCGTTGCCCAGCACCTCTCTGGTGGACCCCTCGAACTTCGCGAGGTACGGAAACACGAAGAGCGCGCCGATCACAGCCTGGAACGTGACGAGGAACAGCACGATGTAGAGCGCGAACCGGATGATCGAGGCGATGGCCAGGCCGTCGGCGATGAGGAACCACGCGACCAGCACGACGGCGAGCCCCACCACGATCCCGAACAGCGCCGTCGCCTGCCGCAGGTTCTGTCGGAAGGACCGGCGGTAGCAGTCCAGGACCGACTCGCACTCGCGGTCGACGATCTTCAGCGCGGTGTAGTTCAGCGCGGTCAGCGACGCGCCGATCGTCACGATCGGCAGCGAGGTGAGGACGAACACCAGGTTCAGCACCATCACGTCCGCGACCTTGCTGAGGAACCGCAGGAGCGCGGAGTCCGCCTCGAAGATGCTCGTGCTCACGTCGTCCTCGTCTCGTCGTGGTGGGCGGGTGGAGCCGGACGTCCGATCGACGTCCGGCCCCACCCGGATCGTGCTGGGTGTCGTGCGGGATCGTGCAGGGGGAAACGGACTACTTCAGGCCCTGCTCCGAGGCCCAGGCGTCCATGTCCGCCTGGAGGGACTCCCGCACCTCGTCGTAGCCGGCGGCCGCCAGCTCGGCCCGCATGTCCTCGATGGCCGCAGCCGGGTCGTCGAACTTCCCGTACATGAGCTGGGGCAGGTAGGTCGAGAGCACGCCGCCGATCGTGGCCAGCGAGGAGTCGATCGAGTCCTTGTTGAAGACGAGGGTCTCGTACGGGTAGTCCTCCGCGACGGCGTCGAGCGCCTCGTACGTCTCCCACTTGTTCGGGGCGTCGGTCACCTTGTCGTACTCGTACTCGTCCATCCGGCCGCCCCAGAAGTTCGAGCCGAGCGCGTCGGTGGAGGAGTCGTAGCCCTCGGGGTAGTCCAGCTTGCCGTCGTCGGTGAGGATGTAGTCGGTGCCCTCGATGCCGAAGTTCAGCAGGTCGTAGTCCGTCTGGTCGTTGCGGATCAGGTCGTAGACCTGCAGCGCCTTCTCGGGGTTCTTCGAGGCCGCGCTCACCGCCATCGCGCCGTGCGTCTTGAGGTCCTTGAAGATGTTCCCGTTCTCCTGACCGAAGTAGAACATCTTCGGGCCCGAGCCCTCCTGCTTGGTCGTCATGTTGTTGACGATCTGGGTGAGGAAGGTCTGGGTGTGGTGCTGGTCCGCGCCGGACAGGCCCGCGTAGAACTCCTCACGGGTGTCGCCCGTGTAGTTGATCGCGTCCTCCCGCCACACGCCCATGTCGTTCCACTCCTTGGCGAGCTCGGCGGCCTCGAGCAGCGCGTCACCCTCCATGAAGTTGGAGCTGATCGTGTACGGGTCCGACTTCGTGGTCTCGAAGATCGAGTAGTTGCCGGTCGCGACACCCTGGAGCGTGATCGCGTCCGTGTGCCCCTGCAGGTAGCCGGTGAGCGCGGCCATGTTCGCGCCCGCCACGTCCCAGGGGTAGGCCTCGGGCTGGTTGTCCTTGACCCACTGGAAGTACTGGGTGAAGTCCTCGAACTTCGTGATCTCGCCGTTCGCGAAGCCGGCCTCCTTGGCCCAGTCGCCGCGGTAGAAGAACCCGTGGTTGGTGTACTGCGTGTAGTTGTCCTCCGGGATGAAGTAGATCTCGCCGTCGAGCTTGGTGAGGTCCCAGTCGCCGGAGGCCGAGACCTGCTCCCAGGTCTTCGGGGCGTTCTCCTTGAGCATGTCCTCCGACAGGGGCAGGAACGCGCCCTTCTCGGCGTTCTCCCAGGCGAACAGCCAGTCGGTCGCGGTGGTGACGAGGTCGACCGAACCGTCGTTGGCGAGCAGCTGCACGTTGTACTGGGTCTGCCAGTCGGCCCACTCCACGTAGTACAGCGAGAGCTCGGCGCCCGCCTGCTCGCGCAGGTTCGCGTTGAGCTCGTCCAGCATCGCCTCGAGCCGGCCGTTGGTCGGCTTGTCACCGAGCACGAGCATCGTGATCGGGGTGATGTCGCCCGACGCGCCGCCGTCGGCGTTGCCGCCGTCGCTGTCGCCGCCGCTGCCGCAGGCGGCGAGAGCCACGCTGGACAGCGCGAGGGTGGCGGCGACCGCCCCCGCCTTGGTGATCGTTCTGCGCTTCATCGGAGAATCCTCTGCTCCCTTGTAGGTGATTCCGGGTGGTGCTGGTCGTGGTGGTGGATCCGGTGGTGCTGGTTCTGGTTCTGGTGCTGGTCGTGGTGGTGGATCCGGTGGTGCTGGTGGTGCTGTCTGGTGAGTCCTGCGGGTGCCGCGCGACGCTGCGGGTCGGGACGGCGCGAACCAGCCGCCCCGCAGAGCCGGCGGGTCCGGGGGTCAGCCCTTGACGGCGCCGACCGTGAGGCCGGTGACGAAGTACTTCTGGACGAACGGGTACATGAGGACCACGGGCCCGGTCGCGATCACGGCGGTCGCCATCTTGAGCGTGTTCGACGGCAGCTGCGCCACGCTGACGTTCGCTCCGGCGACCGAGTTCTTCAGCGCGTTCGCCGTGTTGACCACGTTGTAGAGGTAGTACTGCAGCGGCTTGAACTCGACGGCGCTGCCGAGGTAGAGCGAGGAGAGGTACCACTCGTTCCAGTAGCCCAGTGCGAGGAAGAGCCCGACGGTGGCCAGCGCCGGCTTGAGCATCGGAAGGACGAGCTGGAGGAAGATGCGCAAGTCGCCCGCGCCGTCGATCTTCCCGGACTCCACGACCTCCCACGGGATCGAGCGGCAGAAGTTCTTCATGAGGATGATCAGCCACGGCGTCATGAGCAGCTGCAGGAACACCGCCAGGTACGAGCCCTTGAGGCCCAGCACCTGCGTCACCCACAGGTAGGTGGGAGCGAGGCCCGCGGAGAACAGCGTCGTGAAGTAGATGAAGAACGAGAGATAGTTGCGGTAGGCGAAGTCGCGGCGCTGGAGCGCGAAGCCCGTCATCGCGATGACGAAGAGCCCGATGGCCGTCCCGAGCACGGTCATGACGATCGTCACGACGTAGGAGCCGGCGATCGCGCGTGGGAAGCGGAAGATGAACTCGTACGCCTCGGTGGAGAACTCCCGCGGGAAGAGCCCGAAGCCGTCTCGCATGATCGAGGCCTCGCTCGAGAAGGAGGCCGAGATGATGAGGATGAACGGCAGCGCGCAGAAGATCGTGAAGAGTGTCACGACGACGTAGGAGACCCCGCGCAGCGCGTAGTCGCTCGCGCCGAGCTTGACCTTGGTGGTGCCCGCCTTCGTCGCCGGCAGGGCTGCAGCTGTGGTGGTCATGGTGGCTCCCGGTCAGAACAGCGCGTAGTCGGGATTCATCCGTCGCACGATCCAGTTGCACAGCATCACCAGGGCGAAGCCGAACAGCGACTGGTACAGGCCGACGGCCGTGGACGAGGTGAAGTTGTTCTGGGAGACGATCATGCGGTAGACGGAGGTCTCGATGATGTCGGTCGTCTCGAAGAGCACGGCGTTGTTGCCGATGAGGTTCCAGAACAGCCCGAAGTTTCCGCGCATGATCCCGCCGAGCGAGAAGAGCAGCAGGATGATGAAGGTCGGCTTCAGGCTCGGCAGGATGATGTAGCGGATCCGCTGCCACGCCGAGGCGCCGTCGATGGCCGCGGCCTCGAACATGGTCGAGTCGATGCCCATGATCGCCGCGAAGTACACGATCGATCCGTATCCCGTGCTCTGCCAGAGGAAGAACAGGATGATGATGAGCGGCCAGATCCCGGCGGCACTGTAGATCTTCACGGGGTCGCCGCCGAACTGCTCGATCAGCGCGTTGACGGCGCCGGTGTCGTAGTTCAGGAGGTTGAACGCGATCACGCCGATCAGGACCACCGAGATGAAGTACGGCAGGAACATGATCGTCTGGCTGATCTTCTTGAAGTACTTCATGCGCATCTCGTTCAGCATGATCGCGAGCGCGATCTGCGAGATGTTGCCGAGCACGATGAAGGCCAGGTTGTACAGGATCGTGTTGCGCGTGAGCAGCCACAGCTGGCCGGACTGGATGAGGAACTCGAAGTTCTTCATCCCGACGAACGGGCTGCCGAAGATCCCGTCCCGGTAGTTGTAGTTCGTGAACGCGATCCAGCTGCCCGGCATCGGCCCGTAGGCGAACACGAGGAAGTAGATGAGCGCAGGCAGGCACATGACGATGAGGACGCGCGACTGCTTGAGCCGGCGCATCGTCGTCTGCTTCCGGGTCGGTGGCGGCTCGAGCTCCGTGAGCACGGCCGTAGCGGCCGTCACGGTCGCCTCGGGCGTCGTCGTGTGGCACTCATCCCAGGTTCTCCGCCTCTCTGCGGTGGGTCCGACGTCGGCCCGGCGCCTCAGCGCACCGGCCCTCGGTCGTTGTCGTGGCCGTTACATTAACCCTTAGAACAACTCCTGACCAGTGGGTCGGGTCACTGTTTGATAACGATCACATCGCCGGCACGCGGCGTCCGACGACGCGCAGGCCCGTGGGCGTCGCGACGACGTCGTGCACCTCCGCTCGCACCCGCGGGGTGTTCATGCCGCGGTGCAGGACGAGCACGAGCTCGCCGTCGTGCGTGGTCAGGAGCATCCCGTGACCCGCGTTCCCCGCCACGAGGACCTCGCCCTGCTGCCACGGCCCGAGGAGCGAGCCGGACGGTGAGATCGCCTGCGTCTCGACGTACTCGCCGGTCACGACGTCGCTCCCCGGCCGGTAGGACGCCCAGAGCATCGCGAGCGCACCACCCGGCAGCCGGTACGGCTGCGGGCCGTCGGTGACGTAGGGCGCGAGGGCCTGCGTCGAAGGGGTGATCGCGGTGAACCACGGCGCCTCGGACGCCCGGAAGAGGTGCACCGGCGCTCCGGCGACGGCGAGCTCCTCCGTCAGCGGTACCGCCTCCATCGTCCCGTCGAGCACCTGCACCCACTCGTGCGCGTACACGAGCCACGGCGCGCCGTGCTCGTCCCGCACGAGCGTGCCGTCCAGCGCCATGAAGTCCCCCGGGGTGTGGGGCGCCGAGGGGTCCAGGAGCTCGAACGGCCCGCGGGGGTCGTCGGCGACGGCGAGCACCGTGCCTCGGCGGATCGGCCGCAGCGTGTGCTCCCCCGCCGCACCGATCAGGTCCACGACCGTCCCGCGCTGACGCGTCGGGGGCAGCGGGTCCTGCGGCGCGTGCAGCGTCGTCGCGAGCACGAAGCGGTCGCCCCACGCGTGCACCTCGGGTGCCCACGGCGCCGCGTCCGGGCTCGCCCAGGCGCCGTCCGGCACCGTGAACACCACCTCCGGCGACCCCCACGTGCGCAGGTCGGGACTCCACCAGGCCAGCACGCCGGTGCCGACCGGTGCGGCGTAGTCGCTGCCGTCGGGGATGTGGTGCGCCCACCGCCGGGAGTCGAACGAGGTGTACAGGAGGTACCCGTCCTCGACGGCGAGGACGTACGGGTCGTGGCAGGGCACCTCGTCGAGGGCGTGGGGATGCGCGCGCATCGCGCCAGCGTAGGAGCGCGCACCGCGTCAGCCCGGCATGACGGCGCGCCATGGCCCCCTCCCGCGCCCGAACGGGACTGAAGTCCCACGAAATCGTTCCGGCATCCGGGACGCCTGCCGCGTTGCCCTCGCGCGAGCGCGTCGGCCCCGACCGTGGGAGCACCCGCCCGACCGAGCGGCCGTCGCACCGGCGACCGACTCGGCACCGCACCCCCGAGGAGCCCGCCATGACCACTGACACGACCACGCTCGTCCCGCCGGCCGAGTCCACCACTCCCACCCCCGCTCCCACCCCGACCCCGTCCCCGCAGCGCCGCCGGTTCGAGGCCACGCTCACGGGCGGCACGCCCGACCGCGTCCCCGTCACCGCGTGGCAGCACCACATCCCCGCGGAGTCCGACGTCGAGGCCCTCGCCGACCGGGTGGCCGCCGACACCGCGCGCTTCGGCTGGGACTGGATCAAGATCAACCCGCGCGCGACCTACCTGCCCGAGGCGTTCGGCAACACCTACGACCTCGCCCGCTACACCGGCGTCCTCCCGGCGCGCACCCGCACCCTCGTGCGCACCCCCGCCGACCTCGACCTCGTGACCGACGCCGCCGACGCAGCGGTGCTCGCCGACCACGTGCGCCTCGTCGCGCTGCTGCGCGAACGCGTCGGCGACCTCCCGCTCCTGCCCACCGTGTTCTCGCCGCTGTCGGTGCTGCTCGAGCTGACCGGCACGCCGTCGTACGTCTCGGCGCTCCAGCCGGGCGACGCCCGGCCCACCGAGGTGCTCGCCGGCCTCCTCGCCGAGCGCCCGACGGCGGTCCACGCCGCCCTGCGCGCGATCACCGACACCCTGGTCACCTATCTCGGGCGCACGCGCGAGGCCGGCGCGGACGGGGTGTTCTTCGCCGTGACGGGGACGGCCCACCGCGACGTCGCGTCGCCGCAGCAGTTCTCCGAGCTGTCCACGCCGTACGACGACGAGGTGCTCGCCTCGGTCCAGGGCTGGCGCGTGGTGCACACGTGCGGCCCGTGGGCGCACCCGGAGTGGCTGGACCGTCCCGGCGTGCACGCCGTGCACTGGGACCAGACGGCGCCGGGCAACCCGACGCTCGCCGAGGCCGGCCGCACGCTGCGCGCGACCGGCGTCGGCGGCGTCGCGCACCTCGCGGCGGGCGACGGCGAGGTCGCCACCGTCCGCGACCAGGCCCGCGCCGCGCTCGAGGGTGCGGGGCGCGCGTTCCTGCTCGCGCCGTCGTGCTCCGTCCCGCCGAGCGTGCCGGACGCCGTCTACGCGGCGCTGCGCGACGCCGTCGGGCACGAGGAGGGCGCCGAAGCCGCCGAGACGCGCTGAGGCGCGCCGCCGAACCGCGCGACCCCGCGCCGCCGCTCCCACGAGCGTCGGCGCGGGGTCGCGCCCGGCCCGACCTCCGCCGTCAGTCGACGGCCTCCGCGCTGTAGAGCAGCACGTGGTCGGGATTGACGCGTGCGTCGACGAGTCCCGTGTGCACGAGCACCGAGCCCGGCAGCTCGACCCCGAGGTGCTCCCCCACCTGCCGCAGCCGGGGCGCGTGCCCCTCGTGCAGGTCGGCGAGGTAGGCGGAGTGGTCGCGCTCGACACCCCACCACTGCGGCGGGAGCAGGCCCGACGGCGCGCTCCCCACCAGGACGGGCGCCACCCGGTAGCGCCGGTCCGGGTCGAGCCCCGGGAACCGGAGCCGGCCCAGCAGCGCCGTCTCGTGCGTCGCGACCGAGGCGAAGGAGTAGATCGCTCGGGAGCGGTCCGGGCTCACGACGCCCGACGCCGTGAGCGAGGCGTTCGGGAAGTCGACGCGGACGAGGTCGCCGCGCAGCAGGAGGCCGCGCTCACGCTTGTAGAACGCGATCCACTCGGCGAGCTCGGCGCGCTCGCGCTCGCTCGCCCGGCGCAGGTCCCACTCGATGCCGAGGTGGCCGAACAGGGCGGTCGCGGCGCGGAAGTCGAGGTCGTGGGACCGGCCCGTGGTGTGCGAGACGCCCGAGGCGATGTGCGAGCCGAGCAGCTCCGGCGGGAGCAGCTGACCGCTCCAGCGCAGCATCTGCTGCCGCTCGAGCGGGTCGATGCAGTCCGACACCCACACGCGGTCGGTCCGCTCGAGGATGCCGAGGTCCACGCGCGCACCACCCGAGGCGCACGCCTCGATCTCCAGCCCCGGGTGGGCGGCCCGGATCTCGTCCATCAGCCGGTAGACCGCGAGGGTCTGCGCGTGCACGCCCGGCCGGCCCGCGGGTCCGCTGCCGGCGTCGACGAGGTCGCGGTTGTGGTCCCACTTGATGTAGTCGATCCGGTACTCCGCGAGCATCGCCACGATCGCGTCGCGGATGTAGGCGTAGGCGTCGGGGTTGCCGAGGTCGAGCACCTGCTGGTGGCGCGAGGGCACCGGCATCCGGCCGCCGGTCGCGAGCACCCAGTCCGGGTGCGCGCGGGCGACGTCGGAGTCGAGGTTCACCATCTCGGGCTCGAACCACAGGCCGAACTGCATGCCGAGGTCCTTCACCCGGTCGACGAGCGGGTGCAGCCCGTCCGGCCACACGTCGGCCGACACGGTCCAGTCGCCGAGGCCGGAGTAGTCGTCGCGCCGGGAGCCGAACCAGCCGTCGTCGAGCACGAACCGCTCGACGCCGAGCGACGCCGCGATCTCGGCGAGCTCGAGCAGCGGCGGCAGGCGGTGGTCGAAGTAGACCGCCTCCCACACGTTGATCGTGACCGGTCGCTCGACGTCGGGGTGCTGCGGGCGCGACCGGAGGTAGCGGTGGAAGCGGTGCGCCACGCCGTCGAGCCCCTCGCCGTAGGAGCCGTAGAGCCACGGCGAGGAGTAGTGCTCGCCCGGGGCGAGGACGACCTCGCCGGGGAGCAGGAGCTCGCCGCCGCCCAGCACCTGCTCGCCGGTGGACAGCCGCTCCGCGAGGTGGGTGTGGTTGCCGCTCCAGGCGATGTGCACGCCCCAGACCTCCCCGGAGCCGAACGAGAACGACGGCGTGCCGGCGTGCAGCACGGTGGCCGCGTCCGCGCCGGTGCGGCCGCGGCGACCCTCGCGCAGGTGCGTGCCGACCGTGAGGGCGCGCCGCTGCGGCGAGCGCTCGCGACCCCACTGACCCGCGAGGTCGAGCAGCTCGCGCGCGACCGGCGGCACCGGGTAGGCCAGCACGAGGTCGTCGAGCTGGTACGCGTCGGCACCGGTGTTGCGCAGCAGCGCGCGGGTACGCAGCAGACCGCCCGGCGTCAGGCCGATCCGCAGCTCGAGCGCGAGACCCGCGACGTCGTCGACGGCGAGCACGGTCGCCTCCGCGGTCCCGCGCTCCAGGAGCACGGGAGTCTCGCCGTTGGCGTCCTGGTCCACGCCGTCGATCACCAGCGCGGTGGTGGTGAACGCGGGTGACCAGTCCCGGCCGCCGCGCGAGCCGCTGATCCCGGGGCGGCCGAGCCAGCCGGTGCGCGCCTCGGGCAGCAGCGCGACGCGCACCGGCTCGTCGACGATGTTCGGCGCGATGACGTGCACCCCGGTGAGGGCGAGGGTCTGCGCGTCGGCCACCGTCAGCGCACCCAGGTCGGCGCCCCAGTGCAGCACCGCGGGCAGGCGACCCTCGGCGAGGTCGATCACGACGCCGACACCCTCGGCGTGCAGGTGGAGATAGGCGTTGACGGGCTTGCTCATCGGTGAGGTCCTTCGGCTCGGCTGGGCATGGTCGGGGCACCGCGCGTCCAGGCGTGCCGGACGGCGGCGGTCGGGTGCTGGGGGCTGGGTGGTGGGTGCTGGGTGCTGGGGCGTGCGATCAGGGCTGGTGGGGACGGGCGCAGCGCGCGGGCTCGGTCGGGGCGGGAAGGTCGTGACGCTCAGGTCGCCACGGCCGCCGACGCCGATCCGCCGTCGCCCGCGTCCTCGCCGTCGGGCAGCTGCAGCTCCGCGGCCACACCCGGATCGGGCTCGGCCACCCCGCAGCCGCAGGATCGTCGCCGGACGAGGTCGGTCGGGAGGCTGACGTGGGTGCCGGCCTCGGTGTCGGGCGTACCGAGCAGCTCCAGCGCCGTGGCCGCGAGATCGGGGATGCGCTGACGCGCGGCGGTCAGCGGCGGCCAGCAGAACCGGGACTCCTCGGTGCCGTCGAAGGAGACGACCGCGACGTCGTCGGGCACGCGGACGCCCCGCTGCTGCAGCGCGAGGAGCGCGCCGACGCCCTGGATGTCGTTGCTGGCGAAGATCGCGTCGACGTCGGCGCTCTCGAGCAGCGCCTGCGCCCCGGCGAAGCCACCCTCGCGCGTGAACGGGACGCGCACGATCGGCCCGTCCGGCAGGCCGGCGGAGCGCAGCGCGAGGCGCCAGCCGTGCTCGCGGGGGTCGGGATCGCCGAACCCGCGGTGCCCGATCACGAGACCGATCCGGGTGCGCCCGTGCTCGACGAGGTGCCGCACGAGCATCTCGGCCGCGCCACCCGCGTCCGACCCGACGGTGCGGCGCCCCACCACGGGGCCCGGGCAGTCGATGAGCACGGTCGGGATGCCGGCGAGCCGGAGGCTGCGGCTGCGGTCCACGCGGGCGAACGCGGAGGTGAACAGGAGCCCGTCCACCTGCTGCGCGACGAGGTTGTCCACGATGTCCGCCTCGCGCGCGGCGTCCTCGCGCGAGTCCGCGATGAGGAGCTGCTTGCCCTGTCGCTCGGCGGCCTTGACCAGCTCGAACGTGTACTGGCCGAAGAAGGGGTTCTGGCTGTCGGCGACGACGAGCCCCAGCGTCTGCGTGCTCCCCCGGCGCAGGTTGCGTGCGCTCGCGTTCGGCACGTAGCCCAGCTGGTCCATGGCCTGCAGCACCCGGGCGCGCGTCTCGGCCGCGACGGGCCGCGGTCCGTCGTTCACCACGTAGCTCACGACGGCGGAGCTCACCCCGGCGAGGCGGGCCACGTCGGCGCGGGTCGCCAGGGCGCGCGGCGCCGGTTCGGGATCGGAGCGGCGCGAGCGCCGCGTGCTCGGCTCGCCGGAGCCGGGGACGCCACCGGACATCGTGCCCTCCTTCGTTGCTGGCGCTTGCCAATCTACAGCAGTAGATCACGACGGCAATCTACACCTGTAGACCTGCGGCGTACAGGGCGGGTCGCCAACCGGCATCGCCGCTCTACCGCGGTTCTCCGCTCCGAACTTCCCTCTTGCGCGCTTCGGATCTACACGTGTAGCGTCCCACCCGTTCGACAGGCCCACGACTCCCGTGGGCATCCCAACGAAGGGAACTTGAGGTGAGTGCGAGCACAGTCGCAGACGCGGACGTGAGCACACGCGGCAGAGCCCGAAGGTCGCTCCGCCTGCCGACCGGCCGGCGAGCCGAGCTCGCCACGGCGCTGGTCTTCATCCTCCCGGCACTGATCGGGTTCACGACCTTCTACCTGGTGCCCACCCTGCGCGGCATCTACTACAGCCTGACCGAGTACAACCTGCTGGGCTCGCCCACCTGGGTCGGGATGGACAACTACGTCAAGCTCGTCCACGACCCGCTGTTCTGGAACGCGCTGAAGGTGACGATCTGGTACGTCGTCCTCAACATCACCTTCCAGACGACGATCGCGGTCCTCCTCGCGGTCCTCATGCAGCGGCTGACGAGGTCCACGGCCCTGCGCGGCGCGCTGCTCATCCCCTGGCTGATCTCCAACGTCATCGCCGCGATGCTGTGGTTCTGGCTGCTGGACTACCAGATCGGCCTGGTGAACCAGTTCCTGGACTGGGTCGGCATCCACCGGATCGCCTTCTTCGGCGACGAGGTGTGGGCGATCCCGACGATCGCCTTCGTCAACGTCTGGCGGCACATGGGCTACACCGCGCTGCTGGTGTTCGCCGGCCTGCAGACGATCCCGAACTACGTCTACGAGGCGGCGTCCCTGGACGGCGCGTCCGAGGTGACCGCGTTCCGCCGCATCACGCTCCCGCTGCTGCGCCCGGTCCTCGCGATGGTCCTCGTCATCACCGTGACGGGCTCGTTCCAGGTGTTCGACACGGTGGCGGTCACGACGCGAGGCGGCCCCGTCAACGTCACCCGCGTCATCCAGTACTACATCTACCAGAAGGCCTTCGGGGAGGGGCAGTTCGGCTACGGCAGCGCGATCGCCGTCGTCCTGTTCATCATCCTCGCGATCCTCGCCACGCTGCAGCTGAGGCTGCTCCGCGCCGGCGACTCGGACCTGGCCTAGGAGCGCCCGCCATGACCACGACTGTCTCCGACGCTCGTCCGAACGACGCAGGCGGCGCCCACGACGCCGACGCCCAGGCGAAGGCGCGCGCCGACGCGCGGTCCCGCGCTCGCCGTCGCCGCTTCACGCCCGGCCGGATCGCCGCGTGGATCGTGATGATCGCGTTCCTCGCCCTCACGATCTTCCCGTTCCTGTGGATGCTGCGCACCGCGTTCTCCACGACCCGCGCGCTGCCCACCGACCCCTCCTCGCTCCTCCCGGTCGACTTCACCTGGGGCGCGTTCAAGCGGGTCCTCGGTCTCGCGAGCTTCGACGAGGCGGTCGCCGAGGGCGGCTCGGGTGCGGCGGTGAACTTCTGGCTCTACCTGCGCAACTCGTTCGTGTACTCCACGGCCGTGACGCTGGGCCAGGTGTTCTTCTGCTCGATGGCGGCCTACGCGTTCGCCCGGCTGCGCTGGCCCGGTCGCAACCTCGTGTTCGGCATCTTCCTCGGCGCCCTGCTGGTGCCGCCGATCTTCACGAGCCTGCCGAACTTCATCCTCATCAAGAACCTCGGCCTGCTCAACACGCTGCCCGGCATGATCCTGCCGACGCTGCTCATGACGCCGTTCGCGGTCTTCTTCCTGCGGCAGTTCTTCCTCGGCATCAACCGCGAGATCGAGGAGGCGGCCCGGATCGACGGCGCCGGCCAGTGGCGCACGTTCTTCCGGATCATCCTGCCGATGAGCGTCGCACCGGTCACCACGCTCGGCATCCTCACGTTCATCGCGACCTGGAACGACTACTTCTGGCCCCTGATCGTGGGCAACACCGAGAACACCCGCGTGCTCACCGTGGCGCTCGGGGTGTTCCGCAGCCAGACCCCGGCGGGTTCGCCCGACTGGGCCGGCCTGATGGCCGCGACGCTCGTCGCCGCGGCCCCGATGCTCCTGCTCTTCTTCTCCTTCGCCCGCCGCATCATCGACTCGATCGGCTACTCGGGCAGCAAGTAGGCGTGCCCGACGGCGACGCTCCCGTCGCCGCGTCGGCTCGCCTCCCGCTCGCCGCACCACCCGCTGGGGCACTCGCCCGCAGCGCTCGCTCGACCCCTCACCCACCACCCCTGAGCCCCGCGCGCTCTGACGCCGGTCACCCGAGAGGAAAACCATGTCCAGCACCCGCACCCGTACCCGCTCCGTCGGCGGCGCGCTCGCCGTCGCCGCCAGCCTCACCCTCGTCCTCACCGCCTGCTCCGGCGGGAGCTCCGGCGGGTCCGGCGACTCCTCCGGCGGAGGCGACGCCGGCGACGCGATCGACACCTCGACCGCGTCCGGCGACATCGACTACTGGCTCTGGGACAGCAACCAGCTGCCCGCCTACCAGCAGTGCGCCGACGACTTCCACGCCGCGAACCCCGACGTCACGGTGAACATCACCCAGTACAGCTGGGACGACTACTGGACCAACGTCACCAACGGCTTCGTCGCCGGCACGGCGCCGGACGTCTTCACCGACCACCTGTCGAAGTACCCCGAGTTCGTCTCGCAGGGCCAGCTGCTCCCGCTCGACGCGACGCTCGAGGCCGACGGCGTGGACACCGGCTCGTTCCAGGAGGGCCTCGCCGACCTGTGGGTGGGCCAGGACGGCCTGCGCTACGGGCTGCCGAAGGACTTCGACACCGTGGCGATCTTCTACAACAGCGCGCTGCTGGCCGACGCGGGCGTCGACCCGGCCGAGCTGCAGAACCTCGAGTGGAACCCCGACGACGGCGGCACGTACGAGAAGCTCATCGCCCACCTCACGGTGGACGGCAAGGGCGTGCGCGGCGACGAGCCCGGGTTCGACAAGGACGACGTCGCGGTCTACGGCCTCGGCCTCGACGGCGGCTCGGGCGCCGGCAACGGCCAGACCCAGTGGAGCATGTACTCCGGCACCACCGGCTGGACCGTGACCGACAAGAACCCGTGGGGCACGCACTACAACTACGACAAGCCGGAGTTCCAGAGCACCATCGCCTGGATGCGCAGCCTCATCGAGAAGGGCTACATGCCGAGCCTCGAGGCCGTGACCGGGCAGAGCTCGGCCGACATCTTCGGCGCCGGCAAGTACGCGATGATCACCAACGGCTCCTGGATGATCAACCAGATGTTCGGCTACGACGGCGTGGAGACGGGCCTCGCGCCGACCCCGGTCGGCCCCGACGGCAAGCGCGCCAGCATGTACAACGGCCTCGCCGACTCCGTGTGGGCCGGCTCGGACAACAAGGCCGCCGCGGTGAAGTGGGTGGAGTACCTCGGCTCGGCTGCCTGCCAGGACGTGGTCGGCGCGAGCGGCGTGGTCTTCCCGGCCATCCCGAGCGGGACCGACGCCGCCAAGGCCGCGTTCGAGGCCAAGGGCATCGACGTCACGCCGTTCCTCCAGCACGTCGAGGACGGCACGACGTTCCTGTTCCCGATCACCGACCACGCCGCGGAGATCACCGGCATCATGCAGCCGGCCGTGGACGCGGTGTTCACGGGCGACGCCGAGCCGGACTCGCTCACCTCGGCCAACGACCAGGTGAACGCACTCTTCAACTGATCCGACGAGCTCGGTCGGCACGACCAGCACCACCAGCACGACCACGCGAGGGCGGGGTCCGGCACCGGCCGGGCCCCGCCCTCGCGTCAGTCGGCCGGGGCGACCTCGAGGACCGCGCGACCCACCCGCACGACGTCGACGGCGTCCACGTGGATCCCGTCCGGCACGTCCCGCACGCTGGGGTCGACCCACACGCCCGTCTCGGCGCGCCACGGCAGGAGCTCCAGGACGAGCTTCGCTCGGGCGAGGGCGTCCCGCTCCCGGGTCAGGTCGACGTCCCAGACGCGCCCGTGCCAGAACGTGTCGCTCACGACCGTCTCGCCGATCACCGCGCGGCCGACGTCACCGGTCCAGGTGACGCGGAGCAGGCTGCGGTCGGCGCCGTCGACGAGCTCGACCGGGAGGTCGATCGGCAGCCGGGCGGCGCCGGTGAAGTCCGTCGGGGCCGAGAGCCGGTGCAGCGGCCCTCCCCTGGTCGGCGCCGGGGGGCGGGGCGCCTCGAGGGACAGCCCCTCGGCGAGGCGGGTCGTCCCCGCGCCGGGGAAAGTGACGCGCAGCGTGGTCCAGATCGAGCGCGGTGGTTCGTCCCGCGCCTCACCCGCGACGGCCCGGACGAGGCCGGGCGCCGCGGGGAACAGCGAGACTCGGGCGGTGGCCCGCTCCGACAGGAGCACGAGCCGGCCGTCCCGCGCGTACGCGCCGGCCTCGGTCAGGACGAGCCGGGGTGCGCCGCCGAGGTCCAGGACGGACAGCGCGTCGGCGGTGCGCTCGTCGAGCACGAGGAGGCGAACGCCCGGGAGCTCGACGACGCAGTCCGCGCCGGGCTCGTCGATCGCCACGATCGTGCGCCCGTCCTCGCGGGTAACCCGCCCCGCGCCCGCGACCGCCACGTCGCCCTCGAGCACGACCTCGGCGGGCACGCCGTCGGTGGCGGCGAGCACGACGACGTCGCTCGCGCCGGGCGCACCGACCCGGGTCACGAGGGCGGCGGTCGCGCTCAGCAGCGTCACCGCGTCGGTAAGGCGGTAGCGGATCGGCCACGCCACGCTGACGCCCGCCGGCAGGTCCACGGGCCGGGACGGCACGGTGACCGGACCGCCCTCAAGCTCCACCGTGACCTGGACGGACTCCTGGCCGTCGACCGGGCGCCGAGCCGGCTGGTAGGTGGTGAGGAAGACGTAGCCGCGCTCGCCGTCGGAGCGCACGGCCCAGCGCAGCTCGGCGGGGTCCTCGCTGCCGCCCCCGACGCTCGCGGTCATGGCCGCGAGCGCCTCGCCGTCGAGCGCGAGCCACAGGTTCTGCAGGCGCAGGGCATGAAAGTGCGGACGCAGCTGACCGAACTCGCCGATCGGCGCGTAGAAGTCGTACGTCAGGGTCGGGACGTCGTTCGGGTAGCCGGTCGCGTGCGACTCCTGCGAGGTTCCCCAGGGTCCGCGCCGGATCGTCCCGCCCGCGTACATGTAGTAGCCCTGCCAGACCGACCCGCTGCCGAGCTTGGCCAGCGAGAGCGCGGTGACGTCCGCCGCGGTCATCAGCGGGCGCCGGTGGTACGCGACGTGCATCCCGCCGCCGAGCTCGCACGTGGCGTAGGGAAGCTGCTCGTCGTCCTTCAGCGGGACCGCGTCGGGGTCGAGCAGGACGCCGTCGAGGCTCTCGCGCAGGTCCTTGCCCACGCTCAGGTCGTCGCGCACGGGCGAGTAGCGGTAGTGGAACGCGGCGAACTCCGGCCACTCGGTGGTGGTCTCCTCCCAGAAGCCGTCGCCGTAGGCCGAGTAGACGGGCAGGAGCGTCTCCGGAACCTGGGCCCCGCCCCAGCCGGTGGCGGTCCAGATCGGCACCCGCAGACCCAGCTCCTCCGCGATCGTCCGCAAGGTGGCGAGGTGCTGCGGCTGGTCGTAGAGCTCGTTGTCCATCTGGAGCCCGACGACGGGCCCGTCCTCCGCGTGCGTGAGTCCCACGAGCTGCGCCGCCTGCTCGGCGAACAGCCGTCGGACGAGCGTCAGGTACTCCGGGTCGTTCGTGCGGGTGGCGAGGCCGAGCTCCTCGAGCCAGTCGGGGAAGCCTCCGTAGCGCGCCTCACCGTGGGCCCACGGGCCCATCCGGACGACGACGTCGAGCCCGTGCTCGGCCGCGAGCTGGATGAACGCCCGCAGGTCCAGGTTGCCGGACCAGTCGAACTCACCCGGGCGCGGCTCGTGCGCCTGCCAGAACACGTAGGTGGCGACGGTGTCGAGGCCGCCGGCGCGCGCGAGGCCCAGCACCTCGTCCCAGCGCTCGCGGTCGATCCGGGAGTAGTGGATCTCACCCGTGACGGGGAACCACGGCCGGCCGCCGCGCTCGAGAGAGCGGCTGGTCACGTCGATCCGGTCGGGCGTGCCCTCCGGCTCGCCGAGCGCGAGGTGCCCGCGCCGCGGCTCCTTCGGGCGGCCCACGCGCAGGTGCCTGGCAGCCGGTGCAGCCGGCCCGGCCGGTGCAGCCGGTGCAGCCGGCCCGCTCGGTGCAGCCGGTGTGGTCCGCCCGGGCTCGACCGGTGACGGCGTGGGACTCGTGGTGCTCATGTCTCTCCTGCGAGGCGTGACGGGCGCGGGCGGCCCGCGACAGCGTTCCACGGTAGGCGAGCGTTGACCCTCGCGGGGATGGCCGATTCGATGTGGACCATGGATGAATCCCCGCGCGCCACGCCCGAGTACCTGCGCGAGGGGTTCGCGGGACAGCGCATGGTGGTGGTCGCGCGACCGGTGGTGAGCGCGGCGCTCACCCGGCCGGTGACCAGGCGACTCCTCGTCACCGACGCAGGCTTCTTCCCGCACGCCGCGCGGCACGGCCGCACCCGTCCGGCCGGCTCCCGGGAGCACATCCTCATGGTCTGCTCGGGCGGCGCCGGCTGGTGCCGGACCCCCGATGGACGATTCGACGTGCAGCGCGGCGATGCGCTGCTGCTGCCCGCGGGGGTCTCCCACGAGTACGTCGCGTCCGAACGGGACCCCTGGACGCTGTGGTGGATGCACGTCACCGGGGCGGACGCCGCCGAGCTGGTCCACGCCGCCCACGCGGCGACCGGCGGTGTGCTCTCCCACCTGCGCGACGCCGGGACCGTCACCGCTCTGCTCGCGCGGGTCGTCGACGGCCTCGACGCAGCGACCGCCGGCGGCCTCGTCCGCGCCTCCGGTGCCGCGTGGAACGCCCTCACCGAGGTGATCGCGACCGGACGACGTACCCGCGGGTCGACCCTGGGCCCGATCGAGCGGGCGGTCGAGCACCTGCGCGCCACGGCGCCGCGCCGGACCGCCGTCGAGGAGCTCGCCACGATGGTCGGCCTCAGCACGTCCCAGTTCGGGGCGCTCTTCCGGCAGCAGGTCGGGGTGCCGCCCCTGCGCTACCAGAACGACCTGCGGATGGCCCGGGCGCGGGAGCTGCTGGACAGCAGCACGATGCCCGTGGCCGCCGTCGCGAGTGCGTGCGGGTACGACGATCCCCTGTACTTCTCCCGGCAGTTCACGAAGACGCACGGCGTGCCGCCGACCGCCTACCGCGAGCGCCAGGCCTGATCCGCGACGAGGCCGGGCGGTACCACGACGGCGTAGCCCCGGCCGCGATTTCGTCCATGGAACCAGCGGGTCCCGCCATGCCCACCCGCGCGGCACCTTCCTAGTGTCGTGAGCACCGACGGCGACCCGTCCAGGTCCGCCCGCACCGAGGCAGCCCGCACCGAGGCACTGAGCGCGGCGAGCCGAGAACGACGAGCCGAGCTCCGACGCCCCGAGAGAGGTCCCGCGATGTCCACCACCGAGCGAACCGCCGATGCCACCCGACGGCACCGGCCGCTCCCGCTCGCGACCGGAGCCACGCCGCGCGAGCGGGCGCGGATCCTCCTACCCGAGGCCTCCGCGAACGTGGCGGCGCGCCTGACGTCCGGCGCGGCGGTCGCGTGGAGCGAGCCCCTCACGATCACCACCTACGAGGCGGGAACGCCCAGCGCCTACCCGATGTACCTGGACCAGCGCGTCTACCAGGGTTCCAGCGGGCGCGTCTATCCGCTCCCCTTCGTGGAGAGCGTCGCGGACGACGGCGTCGCGCGGGACTGGCAGGCGGTCCACCTCGAGAACTCCTACGTCCGGCTCGTGGTGCTGCCGGAGCTGGGCGGACGGATCCACATCGGCTACGACAAGAGCACCGGGTACGACTTCTTCTACCGCAACAACGTCATCAAGCCCGCGCTGGTGGGGCTCGGCGGGCCGTGGATCAGCGGCGGGGTCGAGCTCAACTGGCCGCAGCACCACCGCCCCGCGACCTACCTGCCGGTCGAGACGACCATCGAGCACGACGACGACGGCACCGTCACCGTGTGGTGCCACGACCACGACCCGTTCGACCGGATGTCCGCCCAGCACGGCGTGCGCCTGCGCGCGCACAGCTCGGTCCTCGAGCTCGTGGTCAGGCTGCACAACCGCACGAGCGAGCGTCAGACGTTCCTGTGGTGGGCGAACGTCGCCGCCGCGGTCAACGACGACTACCAGTCGTTCTTCCCCGAGGACGTGCGCTACGTGGCCGATCACGCGCGGCGCGCGCTCACCGCCTTCCCGCACGCCGACCGGCCCTACTACGGCGTGGACTACCCGGCACGCGCCGAGGTCACGCCGGGCGCGGACCGGATCGACTGGTACCGCAACATCCCGGTGCCGACGTCGTACATGGTGGTGGACTCCCAGCAGGACTTCTTCGGCGGCTACGACCACGGCGCAGGCGCCGGGTTCGTCCACTGGGCCGAGCGCCGGATCTCCCCCGGAAAGAAGCAGTGGACGTGGGGCGACGCGCCCTTCGGCCACGCGTGGGACGCGCAGCTCACCGACGACGACGGGCCCTACGTCGAGCTCATGGCCGGCGTCTACACGGACAACCAGCCCGACTTCACGTGGCTCCTGCCCGGCGAGACCAAGCTCTTCACGCAGTACTGGTACCCGATCCCCGCCATCGGGCCGGCCCATCAGGCGACACCGGACGCCGCCGTCAGCGTCGACCGCGAGGACGGGATCACGGCCTCGTTCGCCGTCACCTCGCCGCGCCCGGGCGCGCGCCTGCTGATCCGCCGGGGGGACGTCACGCTCGCGAGCGCCACCGTCGACGCCGTGCCCGGCGTCCCGGTCTCGCTGCACGCCGACGGTGAGCCCGACGGCGTCAGCGTCGAGCTGCGCGACGCCGCCGGTCGCCTGCTCGTGGCCTGGGCGCCCACCGAGGTCGCCGACGGCGAGCCGTGGGTCGCCTCGGAGCCGGCGGCGCCCGAGGAGATCGACTCCGTGGAGGAGCTCTGCCTCATCGGCGTGCACCTCGCCCAGTACCGCCACCCCACCCGCTCCCCGCTGCCCTACTGGTCCGAGGCCCTGCGCCGCGACCCCGGACACGTCGGCACCCACCTCGCGCTCGCCGATCGGGACTACCGCGCCGCGCGGTACTCCGCCGCGCTCGAGCACGCCGAGACCGCCCTCGCGCGACTCACGCGACGCAACGCCAACCCGCAGGACGCCGAGGCCTTCTACCTCGCCGGGCTCGCGCTCGCTCGGCTGGGCCGGACCGCCGAGGCCGAGTCGGCGTTCGGCAAGGCGGGGTGGGACGGCACCTGGGCGCCCGCGGCCGGCCTGGAGCTCGCGCGCTCGCTCGCGGCACGCGGGCGCAACCGGGCGGCGCTGCGCGTCCTCGACACGCTCGACGGCGTGGTGGGCCACGACGCCCGACGTCCGGCTCTGCGTGCCGTACTGCTGCGCCGGCTCGGCCGCCCCGACGACGCCGACCGGGTCCTGGCGGCCGCGCTCGGCGCCGACCCGCTCGACGCGACGCTCCGCGTGCTCGCCGATCGGCCGGCTCCGACCGACGCGGGGATCCGCTACGACGTCGCCCTCGACCTGTGGGGTGCGGGCGAGGTGGAGCAGGCTCTCGCGCACCTGGCCGAGGTCGCCGCGGCGCCGAGCACGCCGGCCGGAAGCTGGGCTCCGATCGCGCACTACACGGCCGCCGCGATCCTCGCGGACCTCGGGCAGGCGGACGAGGCGGCCGAGCACCGGGCGGCAGCACGCGCCAGCGACGCCACCTGGGCGTTCCCGAACGGGCTGGACCAGCACGACGTGCTCGTGGCGGCACTGGACGCCGATCCCGGTGACGCGCGCGCCGCGGCGCTGCTCGGCATGCTGCTGTACGCGCACGACCGGCGACCCGAGGCCGCCGAGCGGTGGGAGACCGCCGTCTCCGCGGGCGCCGAGGACCCGGTGCTCCTGCGCAACGCGGGCCTCGCCGCCTACAACGTGACCCACGACGACGCGCTCGCCTGGCGGCGGTACGAGCAGGCGGTCGCGCTCGCCCCCGACGACGCCCGGCTGCGCTACGAGCAGGACCAGCTCGCCGCGCGGCTGGGACACACGAACCCCGAGCGGCTCGCGCATCTGGAGCCCGTGCGTCACCTCGTGCTCACGCGCGACGACCTCACGATCGAGTACGTGGGGCTGCTCACCGCCTGCGGCCGGGCGCAGGAGGCGCTCGACGTGCTCACCACGCGGCGCTTCCACCCGTGGGAGGGCGGGGAGGGCCGCACCCTGGCCGCCTGGGACGCGGCGCGCGACGCGCTCGGGCTCCCGCTCGCCGATCCGCCGGCGAACCTCGGCGAGGCTCTCCCGGAGTTCGTGCCGCCGGTGGCCCGGCACGCCTCCGGCGTCACGGACTACTTCGCGACGTCGCTGCCGGAGCTGCTCCTCTTCACCCGGGGCGAGACCGGCGGACGCTGACCCCAGCGCCACGCGTCACGCGCCAGTGCGACGCCGGCATCGGCCTGACCAGTCTCCACACCACGCATCCCACATCCCGCATCCCGCACGAGGGCGGGACCCGGCGTCGACCGGGCCCCGCCCATGCGTGCAAGCGCTGTGGCTCCACGCGCCCTCGCGCGTGCGGCTCGCGATGCCCGGCGTAGGCCGAGATCCGCAAGAACGAGCGGCTCGTCCGGCCCCGGCGGTCCGGCAACGCCGCATGCGCGGCGCGTACACACCCAACCGCTGTGGCTGTGCCCGCGCTGACGTCAGCCCAGCTCGAGCGACACCGTCACGTACGAGTGGGCGGGCAGGTCCAGCTCGAGACCCAGGGCGTGCGGACGTAGGCCGTCGTGCGCGACCGGTGCGACGGCGTCGGGCGCCTCCGGCGTGTTGTGCGTCTGCAGCGTCGCGGCGGTGAGGACCCGCGCGCTCGAGGCGGTCACGTCGCGCCCGCGCAGGTCGAGCACCACGGTGCGCGGCTCCTCCGCGTCGAGGTTGGACACCGAGATCAGCGCGGTGTCGTCCTTGGTGGACGCCGACGCCGACAGCAACGGCAGCTGCGCTCCCTCGACCTCACGCGTCGGCACGTCGCCCTTGACCCGCACCGCGAGCGAGGCGGCGTCGTGGTGCCCGACGTTCATCTCGAACACGTGGTAGGTCGGCGTGAGGACGAGCGCCCCGGAGTCCGGGTCGGTGAGGATCATCGCCTGCAGCACGTTGACGGTCTGCGCGATGTTCGCCATCACCACCCGGTCGGCGTGGTCGTGGAAGGCGTCGAAGTGCACGCTGGCCACGAGCGCGTCGCGCAGGGTGTTCTGCTGGTACAGGAAGCCGGGGTTGGTGCCGGGTTCGACGTCCCACCAGGTCCCCCACTCGTCGACGACGAGGCCGACGCGCCGCTTGGGGTCGTAGCAGTCCATGACGGCCGCGTGCCCGGCGACGATCTCGCGCATCCGGTGCGCGCGGCGCATCGCGACGTAGTACTCCTCGACGTCGAACTCCGTGGCCGAACCCTTCGACACCCCCCAGGTCCCGGTCATCGTGTAGTAGTGGATCGACAGGCCCTGGAAGTAGCTCTGCGGCTCGCGCGAGCAGCCCAGGCAGGAGAGCGACTTCATGAGCGTCTCGGTCCACGCGTAGTCGTCCCCGTTGGCGCCGGCGGCGATCTTGTAGACCGTGTTGTCGCCGTGGTTGCGCACGTAGGTGGCGTACTGCCGCGCGAGGTCGGCGAAGTGCTCCGCGCGCATGCTCCCGCCGCAGCCCCACGCCTCGTTGCCCAGGCCCCAGAACGGCACGCGCCACGGGTTGTCCCGGCCGTTGCTGCGCCGCAGGGACGCCATCGGGGAGTCGTCGCCGCGGGTCAGGTACTCCACCCACTCGCTCATCTCGCGCACGGTTCCGGAGCCGATGTTCCCCGAGACGTACGGGTCGGCCCCGAGCAGCTCGCACAGGTGCATGAACTCGTGCGTGCCGAAGGAGTTGTCCTCCACGACGTCGCCCCAGTGCGAGTTGACCATCCGCGGGCGGTCCTCGCGCGGGCCGATGCCGTCGCGCCAGTGGTAGTCGTCGGCGAAGCAGCCGCCCGGCCAGCGCAGGTTCGGGATCGCGACGGCGCGCAGCGCCTCCACGACGTCGAGCCGGATCCCACCCTCGTGCGGCAGGTCGGAGTCCTCGCCCACGTAGAACCCGCCGTAGATGCAGCGGCCGAGGTGCTCGGCGAAGTGGCCGTACACGTGCCGGGAGATCGTGGGACCGGGCAGGTCGAGATCGACGACGGCGACGAGCGAGTCGGACATGGGTGTTCCCTCGAGTGTGGGTCGGGTGGGACGGTCGGGGTCTGGTCGGGGCCTGGTAGGGGTCTGGTCGGGAGGGACGCGTGCGCGCTCAGAGCGCGCGGTCCAGGCGCTCCCACTCGGCACGCATGAGGGGCAGCACCGTGCCGTGCTTGGTGTTCGCCGGCAGCTCGAACCCCTCGACCAGGTCCCACTGGCCGGACGCGAGGTCGGTCGTGGTCAGAGCACGGTAACCCTGCGGGTCCAGCTCGTAGCTGTCCACCCACAGGTACCACCGGCGCTCGTGGTGGTGGCGGAACACCAGGGGCGCCTCGACCCCGACGGCGAGCTCGCGGCCCAGCCCGTCCGCGGTGGCCACGAAGTCGTCGGCGAGGAACGCCGAGCCGGTCTCCTGGAAGACCCCGCGGTCCCCGCCGTTGTCCTTGGCGAACCGGTGCACCCGGGTGTGCTCGCCGTCGCGCGTCGGGCTCTCGACGTACACGGTGAGGTCGATGACCTCCTCGCCCTGGTCGAGGTACACCTGCGCCGGACCGAACGTCGCGAAGTCCCGCGTGCGGGCCACGAGGATGCGGCTGTAGGACTCCCCGGCGTGCTCGACGTCGTCGGGCGCGTAGAGCGTGGAGGACCAGTAGACGAGGTACTCCCCCGAGGCCTCGTCGTAGTGCGCCTCGGGCGCCCACGCCATGCCGGCCTCGGCCGGCGCCACGGTGACGTACCGCGGCGCCGACCACGTCACGAGGTCGGGCGAGTCCCACACCACGAGGTCGCGACTGCCGTGCCGGTGCAGGTGGTCCCAGTCGATCGTCGGCTGTCCGGTCCACACGCGAAGGTCGGTCGCGACGACGTGGAACCCCTCGCCGTCGTGCCGGCGCACGAGGTGCGGGTCACGGATGCCCCTCGCCCCGCGGGTCGACTCGGCGACCGGCTCACCACCGTTGAGGCGACGCCACCGCAGGGGGTCGTCGCCCACCGAGAGCGAGAGGTAGAGCCGCTCGCCGTGGCCCACGTGGTCCTCGACGAAGTGCACGAGGACATACCCGTAGGGATCGAGGTCGGTCACGGCTCAGCCCTTCACGCTGCCGGCGAGCAGCCCGGAGACGATGTGGCGCTGCGTGAACACGAAGAAGATCACCATCGGGATGAGCGCGACCACCGAGACGGTCATGAACATCGGCCAGTCCGTGGTGAACTCCGAGACCGCGTTGTAGACCTGCAGCACCACGGTGCGCTTGTCCGGGCTGGAGATGAACACGGTCGGGATGAGGAAGTCGTTCCACACCCACATCGTCTGGAACACGCCCACCGTCACGAGGATCGGCTTGATGAGCGGCAGCGCGATGTGCCAGAAGATCCGGAACGGGCCGGCGCCGTCGAGCCGGGCCGCCTCGATCACCTCGAACGGGAGCGTCCGCATGTACCCCTGGATGAGGAAGTAGCAGAAGATCGCGCCGCCCATGTACATCACGACGAGGCCGTTGAGGTCGTTCACGAGCTTGAAGCCCACGAGCGTGCGGTACAGCGGGATGAGGGTGGACTGGCCCGGGACGATGAACCCGATGAGCAGGATGTTGCCGATGAGGAGGTTGAGCCGGCTCGTCCGCATGATCATCGCGAACGCCGCGAGCGCCCCGACGACGAGCTGGAGCACCACCGACAGCGCGGTCACGTAGAGCGTGTTCGCGAACGAGCGGTACATCCGCGGGTCGGTGAGGACCTCCTGGAAGTTGCCGAGGAACAGCTCGGTGGGCGGCGCCAGCGGCGAGGTCACCATCTGACCCTGCGTCTTGAAGGTGTTGACGACGATGTAGTACAGCGGGATCCCGATGAAGCACGCCAGCAGGATCATGACGGCGCTCAGCAGGATGCGGCGCCACAGCGGCCTGGCCACACGAACCTCCGCTCGATGTAGCGCGTGAGCGCGAGCTGGCTGAAGGAGAGGATGCCGACCGCGACCGTGAACATCACGGCGAGCGCGGAGGCCAGGCCGTAGCGGCCCTGTCCGACGCCGGACACGATGATCGACTGCGTGATCGTGTACGTGGCGAACCCCGGCCCGCCGTTCGTCAGCGTGTAGGGCAGGTCGAACACCTTGAGGCCGCCGGTCATGAGCAGGAACGTGCTGATCACGACGGCGGGGGTGAGCAGCGGGAGCGTGATGCCGAAGAACTGCTGCCGCGGGGACGCGCCGTCGATCTTCGCGACCTCGTAGTACTCACCGGGGATCGACTGCAGGTAGGCGGTGTAGAGGACGGCGTGCCAGCCGGTCGCCGCCCAGACGCCGACGACGATGACGGACAGCCGGGCGAGGGAGTCGACCGAGAGCCAGCCGATCGGTTCGACGCCGAACCGGGCCAGCACCGAGTTGAGGACGCCGGACTCCAGCGGCGAGAGCACGTAGCGCCACACCAGCCCGAGGATGGCCATCGACGGGATGGCGGGGAAGAACCACACGGACCGGACGAAGTTGCGCCCGAAGAACACCTTGTTCAGCTGCACCGTGAGCGGGATCGCCAGCACCGTGATGAGCACGGTCGTGCCGACGGCGAACAGCAGGGTGAACCCGAGGCCGGCAAGCATCGACGGGTCCTGAAGGATCTTCGTGTAGTTCTCGAGGCCGACGAAGTTCGCCTCGGGGCTGTAGCCGGTGAAGTCGGTCAGGCTCCAGTAGAACGTCTGCACCAGCGGGACGACGAAGAGGAAGACGAAGACGAAGAGGGCGGGCAGCAGGAACGCCTGGTTGACGGCGATCTGCTTCCACCCCCCGGACGCCCCGCCGCGCAGGGAGCCCCTCTTGCTCAGCGCCCGGGGCGGGCGCACTGCGACTGCACTCATGGATCACTCACCTCTCGGGGCCCCGCCCGGCGCTGCGGTCGGGCGCGGCGCCGGGCGGGGGGTCGGGACGATCAGGACGCGGCGAGCTTGGTGTCCAGCGCCTGCGCGACCTGCTCGGGAGTGATCTGTCCCTGGATCATCCGCTGGATCTGCGCCACGGCCTCGACGTTGAGCACGTCCTCCGAGCGCTGCCAGGAGATCATCGGCAGGTACAGCTGACCGGACCGGATGGACTCGACCATCGGCTCGAAGATCGGGTCCACCGGCGGGTCGAAGTCGCTCGTGACCGTCACGTCGTTCGTCTGCTTCTGCGCGATCTCGACGCCCTCCGGGGAGGCGAGCCAGCCGAGGAACACCTTCGCCGCGGCCTGGTGCGCCTCGTCCGAGGCGGAGTTGATCGCGTAGCCCGGCGACGCGGCGCCGGCGACGAACGGCTTGCCGTCCTCGAGCCCGGGGATCATGGCGTAGGTCCAGTTGAGGTCCGGTGCGGCCTCCTCGATCGCGGCGATGTTCCACGGTCCCGCGTTGAACATCGCCACGCGCCCGGCGGCGAACTCGTCGCGCACCATGTCGCCGTCCAGGCCCACGACGTCGGAGGAGACGAGGCCCTCGGTGTAGAGGCGGTTGTACTCCTCGAGGACCGGCGTCCACTGCTCCTCGAACGTCGACTCGCCCGAGAAGATGAGGTCGTCCAGGCTCGGGTCCATCTCCGAGGACTTGGCGCCGATCATGGCCGAGACGGTGGTCGGCATCTGGTCGACGCTCTCGAGGAACGGCGTGATGCCGGCGTCCTTGAGCTTCTGGCACATCTCGAGGAACTCGTCCCAGGTCTCCGGGACCGAGTCGTAGCCGACCTCCGCGAGCAGGTCCATGTTGTAGGCGTAGCCCGCGGCCCAGGAGGACAGCGAGAGGCCGTAGTACGCGCCGTCGCGGCCGTAGGTCTCGAGGTTGAACGGCTCGACGTTCTTGACGAAGTCCTCGCCCGACAGGTCGACGACGTGCTCGCCGTCGATGAGGTTCGTCTTGTTCTCGGCCGCGATGAGGAAGACGTCCGGTGCGGTGCCGGAGAGCACCTGCGTCTGGAGGGTCTGGATGTACTCCGCGACCGGCGGGGAGTAGGAGACCTCGACCTTGACCTCCGGGTGTGCCTCGCCGAAGGCGTCGAGGACGGGGGTCATCTGCTCCTCCCCCGTCCAGGAGAGGAACGTGATCGTCGTGGTGCCGTCGGCGTCGCCGCCGCCGTCGGAACCGCCGCAGGCGGAGAGGGTCATCGCCAGGGCCGCGGCCAGGGCGGCGCCGGCCAGGAGGGGGCGCTTGCTCATCGGAACTCCTTCGTGTCCGTTCATCAGAGGCACTCATCGGCACTCGTCGGCATGCTCGAGGACGTCGTCGGCCCCCACTCGGTCAGTGGTTGATCAGGGGTCCGACACTCGCCCGGGAACGTTCGCGGGCGAAGGCTTTATCGATATACCTGGGTGCTGACGGGTACTGTGACAGCCGCCGCCCGCGGACGTCAACCCGCAGGGCGGCGCAGATGTTAACGATCAAGCAACGATCCTCGCTGCGGCGCGGCCGGCGAGCGGGCGAGCTGACGGGCGGGGGTGACGACGCATGGCACCGGTGACGATGAGCGACGTCGCGCGCGTGGCCGGCGTCTCGGTCATGACCGTCTCCAACGTGGTGAACGGCCGGCCACGGGTCAGCGCGGAGACGCGCCTGCGCGTGCTCGAGGTCGTCGCGGACCTCGGCTACGAGGTCAACCTCACGGCCAAGCGCCTGCGTGCGGGTCGCACCGGGACCGTCGCGCTCGTCGTCCCCCGGTTCGACCACCCGTACTTCGGCGAGCTCGCCGGGCGGTTCGCCACCCTGCTGGGCGAGAAGGGGCTGCACCTCGCGGTCGAGCAGAGCGGCGCGAGCCGCGAGGGCGAGCTGTCCGCCGTCTCGCACGCCCGCCTGCACATGTACGACGGCGTGATCCTCAGCGTGGTCGGCCTGCACTACGACGACGTCGACCGCCTGCGCACCGACCTCCCGATCGTGCTGCTGGGCGAGCAGGTCGTCCCCGAGCGGTTCGACCACGTCATGATGGCCAACGTCGAGGGCGCGCGCCTCGCGACCGCCCACCTCCTCGAGCGCGGGTCCCGACGGGTCGCGATGGCGGGCGGCACGCCGTCGGGTCCGTCGACGGGGGCGTCGGAGCTGCGCAGCGAGGGGTGGCGCGCGGCGCACCGGGACGCCGGTCTCGAGCCCCCCGAGGACCTGCTCGTCCCGATGCCGGACCTCGAGGCGGCGACGGCGCACCGTGTCGTCGCCGAGGCGCTCGCTCGGGCGCGGGAGCGCGGCGCGCTGCCGGACGCGGTGTTCGCGGTGACCGACCAGGTGTCGCTCGGCGTGCGGGCCGCGCTGCACGACGCCGGGCTCCGGGTCCCGCAGGACGTGCGGCTCATCGGGTTCGACGACCTCGGCCTGGTCCAGCACGTCCCGCCTGGCCTCAGCAGCGTCGACCCGCACAACGGGTGGATCGTCGAGCGCGCGACGGACCTGCTGCTGAGCCGTATCGCGGGATCGACCGAGCCGCCGCAGCACCTGGTCGCGCCGGCGTCGATCGCCGCGCGCGCGTCGACCGCCTGACCCCCGGGCGACAGCGTCGGCCTGTCGATCGGACGGCCCGACGCCACCGGGCTCCTGGTGGCGCTCGCGATGGCCGCGGCCGGACTCCTTCGGGCGTGGACGCTGGGCGTGGGCGCGCAGGTGATGCTCACGGTCTCGATCTCGCTCGCCGTGATCGTGGTCGGGGCGGCGCTCATCGCGTGGGTGATCCCGCTCGTGCTCAAGAGGCTGCGGGTCGATCCGGCCGTGGTGTCCGCGCCGAGGATCGCGACCCTCGTCGACGGG
>NZ_VENP01000070.1 GCF_006351005.1 Miniimonas arenae
CCTCTCGCGAAAGGACGGACTTCCTCTCGCGAAAGGACGGACTTCCTCTCGCGAAAGGACGGACTTCCTCTCGCGAAAGGACGGAGATCCTCTCGCGAACGGGGCGGAGATCCTCTCGCGAACGGGGCGGGACGGGGCGGAGCGCGTCAGACGCGCGCCGGCGACCCGAACCACTCCGTGACCCGCGCCCGCAGCGCCCGGTCGAACACCGCGTCGCTGTGCTCGGTCCGCAGCACCGCCGACAGCGACCCGCCGACCGCGAGATCCACCTCGCGCCGGCAGACGTCCGCCTCGGTCACCGCGCGCCGCAGCAGCGCCACCGCCTCGTCGCGCGTGCGGTACAGCAGCGGGTACCCGGCCGGCAGCAGCGCGTGCACCCACGGCAGGTCCGGGAACACCCCGACCGCACCCGCGGCCAGCGCCTCGACGTACTCCATCCCGTAGGACTCCTCGCTCGCGGTGGCGAGGAACGCCGTCGTGCGGGCGAGCGCGCCCCAGTAGTCCTCGCGCGTCGCGGTCAGCGGCCCGACCCACATCCAGCTGCGCCGCGACATCCGCAGCGCCAGGTCGCGGATGAGGTGCGACTCCACGAGCCGCGCCTCCACCCGGATCGGCACCTGCTCGTGCACGCGCTCGACGACGTCGAGGAACAGGTCGGGCCGCTTGCGCTCGGACAGCGACGTAGCCGGGTACAGCACGACCGGCGCACCGCCGGCGTCGGCGCGCGGCTGCACGTGGTCCAGCCGGAAGCCGAGGTTGACCCAGCCGATCCGCGCGCGCTCGGCGAGCGGCGCCACCGTCCAGCGCGCCACGACCTCCGACACCTCGTGCGCCGTGCGCTCGGAGTCCGCGAACGTCGGCACCAGCGCGCACGAGAGCGCCAGCGCCGCCCGGTCCACCGCATGCTGCAGCGTGCTCGGCGGCCACCACAGGAAGTTCATGACGTGCGGGTCCGGCGCGTCGGGCCCGGCCGAGCGCCGCAGCGTCCGCCACACCTCGAGCGAGTCGAGCACGTCCATGTTCACCACCAGCGTGCTCGCCGGGTCGCAGAACTCCAGCGGCAGCAGGTCGAACCCGTCGCACCGGCGCGGCCCCGCGCCGATCACGGCCGAGCCGGGGAACACGCGCAGGATCCGTCGCACGAGCGTCGCGGCCGAGTCGTGCCCGGCCACACGCGAGTCCGCGATCTCCACCGCGTCGTACTTGACCGCGATCCGCAGGTCCATCACCGGCTCCGTTCGATCGTCCCCGTGAGGCTGCCGGTGACGTCGTCGCCGGTCGAGACCGTGCCCGACGGCGAGCCCACCTCCGCGCGCCCCTCGCCCGGGCGGACCTCGCCCGCGAACGGGCGCTCGCCGTCGCGCGTCTCGCCCGCGAGGGCGCCGAACGCCCCCGCGCCGTCCTCGTCGTCCTCGTCGGTGAGCGACGTCCCGATCCGCATCGCGTAGAAGGACCGGTACACGAACACCATCGACGCGAGGACGAACACCGCGGCGAGCACGTGCACGAGCACGCCGAGGCCGTCGCCCTGGAGCGAGACCGCGAGCTCGACGGCGAGCAGCCCGAACAGCGTCGTGAACTTGATGACGGGGTTGAGGGCCACCGAGGAGGTGTCCTTGTAGGGGTCGCCGACCGTGTCGCCGATGATCGTGGCGTCGTGCAGCGCGGTGCCCTTCGCGTGCAGGTCGACCTCGACGACCTTCTTCGCGTTGTCCCACGCGCCGCCCGCGTTGGCCATCGAGATCGCCTGGTACAGGCCGAACACCGCGATCGAGACGAGGTAGCCGATGAAGAAGTAGGGCTCCACGAAGGCGAAGCCGAGCGTCGCGAAGAACACCGCGAGGAAGATCGTGAGCATGCCGCGCTGTGCGTACTGCGTGCAGATGTCGACCACGCGGCGCGAGTCCTCGGTGCTGGCACGCGAGGACCCGTCGAGCCGGATCGTGTCGCGGATGAACTCCACGGCGCGGTGCGCACCCGTCGTGACGGCCTGGATCGAGGCGCCCGTGAACCAGAAGATCATCGCGCCGCCGGTGATGAGGCCGAGCAGGAACGGCGGGTGCAGCAGCGAGAGGTTGGCCATGTTCTCCGTGAGCCCCGAGGTCAGCGCCATGACGATCGAGAAGATCATCGTGGTCGCGCCGACCACCGCGGTGCCGATGAGCACGGGCTTCGCGGTGGCCTTGAAGGTGTTGCCCGCGCCGTCGTTCTCCTCGAGCATCTGCTTGGCACGGTCCCACTGCACGTCGACGCCCGCGGCCCGCAGCTCGTCCTCGATCCCGTCGATCTCCTCGATCAGCGACAGCTCGTACACGCTCTGCGCGTTGTCGGTGACGGGCCCGTAGGAGTCCACCGCGATCGTCACCGGGCCCATCCCGAGGAACCCGAACGCCACGAGGCCGAACGCGAAGACCGCGGGGGCCACCATGAGCGCGTCGAGGCCGAGCGTGGACACGCCGTACCCGACCGCCATGAGCGCGACGATCACGATGCCGAGCCAGTAGGCGGAGAAGCTGCCCGCGACCTGACCGGACAGGATCGTGAGGGACGCGCCGCCGGCGCGGGAGGAGCGGACCACCTCGCGCACGTGCCGGGAGGACGTCGAGGTGAAGACCTTGACCAGCTCGGGGATGAGCGCGCCGGCGAGTGTGCCGCACGAGACGATCGTGGCGAGGTGCCACCAGGTGCCGGGCGCCGCGCCGTCGAGCGAGGCCAGGCACGCCCAGCTCGTGGCGAACGTGAGGACGATCGAGACCACCGACGTGAGCCACACGAGCGAGGTGAGCGGCTTCTCGAAGTCCATCCGCACGGCCGCCGCGTAGCGGCGCGAGACCCACCAGTCGTTGACGGTGTAGCTCACCGCCGAGGCCACGAGCATGACGGCGCGCACCACGAACACCCAGACGAGCAGCGTCGCCTGGACGGCCGGCTCGTGCACCCCGAGCAGGATGAAGGTGATGAGCGCGACGCCGGTCACGCCGTACGTCTCGAAGCCGTCCGCGGACGGGCCCACGGAGTCGCCCGCGTTGTCTCCCGTGCAGTCGGCGATGACGCCCGGGTTGCGGGCGTCGTCCTCCTTGATCTTGAGCACGATCTTCATGAGGTCGGAGCCGATGTCGGCGATCTTGGTGAAGATGCCGCCCGCGATCCGCAGCGCCGCAGCCCCGAGGGACTCCCCGACGGCGAACCCGATGAAGCACGCGCCCGCCACCTCGGGCGGCAGGAACAGCAGGATGACGAGCATGAGCGCGAGCTCGAGGCTGATGAGCACCATGCCGATCGACATTCCGGCGCGCAGCGGGATGCGGTGCAGGGGGAGCGGCTTGCCGTCCAGCGCCGCGTACGCGGTGCGTGCGTTGGCGTAGGTGTTGACGCGGATGCCGAACCACGCCACGGCGTAGGAGCCGGCCATGCCGAGCAGGCTGAACCCGACGACGACGAGCACCCGCGCCGCGCCGAGCGACATCAGCGCCCCGTAGTAGGCCACGATCACGGTTGCGATGAAGACCCACAGCAGCAGGAGGAACCGGCCCTGGCGCAGCAGGTAGGTGCGGCAGGTGGCGTAGATGAGGTCGGCGACCTCGCCCATCGAGCGGTGCACCGGCAGGCGGCGCAGCTGGGCGAGCACCACCGCGCCGAACGCCAGGCCGGCCAGGCACAGCACCAGCGCGACGGCGAGCGCGAGCCGCCCGGGGACACCCCCCATCAGCTCGACTCCGCCGAGGTCCGGCAGGACGAGGTTGGCCTCGCCGCCGTGGGATCCGTCCATCGCTTCGCGCTCCGCACCGTCGCAGGTCGGGGCGGGTACGCCCGTCCCGAGGTGACGCTCGCGGCCGGGGGCCGCGCCGACGCCACCCGGGATCGACGCTAGGCGGGTGTGAGCGGGATCACCTGGGCCGTTGGTCCCCCGGGGGCTGTGGCCCGCGGTGGGAGTGTGGGACCGTTCGGGGCAGTGTGGCTTCGGGTACTGCGCCGGCGCGCTCCGCTCCGGTGCGGGTCGGTCGGTGACAGGGAGGTCGCTCGTGTCGACGTACGTGCAGGACTTCGCGGACGGGTCCATGGCCCAGAAGGACCTTCTCGGCGGGAAGGGCGCGAATCTCGCCGAGATGACGAGACTCGGGCTGCCCGTGCCGCCGGGCTTCACGATCACCACCGACGCGTGTCGGTACTACCTGCGCACCGGCAAGGTGCCCACCGACCTACGCGTGGAGGTGACCCAGGCGATCCGTCGCCTCGAGGACACCATGAACCGGCGGCTCGGGGACTTCCACGAGCCGCTGCTCGTCTCGGTGCGCTCAGGGGCGAAGTTCTCGATGCCGGGGATGATGGAGACCGTCCTCAACATCGGCCTCAACGACGCCTCGGTGCAGGGGTTGGCCGAGCAGGCCGGCGACGAGCGCTTCGCGTGGGACTCCTACCGCCGCCTCGTGCAGATGTTCGGCAAGACCGTCCTCGGCATCGAGGGCGACGTCTTCGCCGAGGAGCTGGACGCGGCCAAGGCCGCCGCTGGCGCGGCGTCGGACACCGACCTCGACGCCGACGCGTTGCGTGCGCTCACCGTGCGGTTCAAGGAGATCGTCCGCGAGCAGACCGGGCGCGACTTCCCGCAGCACCCGCGCGAGCAGCTCGACCTCGCGATCGTTGCCGTGCTGGAGTCGTGGAACACCGAGCGCGCACGCCTCTACCGTCGGCGCGAGCGCATCCCGCACGACATCGGCACCGCCGTCAACGTCTGCACCATGGTGTTCGGCAACCTCGGCGACCGCTCGGGCACGGGTGTGGCGTTCACCCGCGACCCTGCGACCGGCCAGCCCGGCGACTACGGGGACTACCTGCGCAACGCCCAGGGCGAGGACGTCGTCGCGGGCATCCGCAACACGCTGCCTCTCGCGGCGCTGGAGGAGGTCGACCCCGACGTCTACAACGAGCTGCGCGGCGTGATGCGGCGCCTGGAGATGCACTACCGCGACCTGTGCGACGTCGAGTTCACGGTCGAGGAGGGCAAGCTCTGGATGCTCCAGACGCGCGTCGGCAAGCGCACGGCGCCCGCCGCGTTCCGGATCGCCGCCGAGCTCGAGGCCGAGCACCTCATCACCCTGGACGAGGCGCTCATGCGCGTCTCGGGCGACCAGCTCAGCCAGCTCATGTTCCCCCAGTTCGACCGCAAGGCCGCGGCCAAGGCGACCCTGCTCACGCGCGCGATGGCCGCGTCGCCGGGTGCCGCCGTCGGACGCTGCGTGTTCGACTCCCAGACCGCGCACGACTGGGCCGAGCGCGGCGAGGACGTCATCCTCGTGCGCCGCGAGACCAACCCCGACGACCTGCAGGGCATGATCGCGGCCGTCGGCGTGCTCACGGCGCGCGGCGGGAAGACCTCGCACGCGGCCGTGGTGGCCCGCGGCATGGGCCTGACCTGCGTCGTCGGCGCCGAGGCGCTCGACGTCGACCCGGCGGCCCGGCGGATGACGGTCGACACCGCGTCGGGCGTGGTCGAGGTCGTCGAGGGCGACGTCGTCGCGATCGACGGCGCGACCGGCGAGGTCTTCCTCGGCGCGGTCCCGGTGGTCCCCTCGCCCGTGACGACCTACCTCACCGACGGCGTCGACGCGGCGCTCGCGGACGCCGGCGAGGGGGACGCCGCGGAGTCGCTGCAGGCGCTGGTGCTCGCCGTCGACCGCCTGCTCCGGCACGCCGACGAGGCGCGCCGCCTGCGGGTCAAGGCCAACGCCGACACCGGCGAGGACGCCCACCGCGCCCGCGCGCTCGGCGCCGAGGGCATCGGCCTGGCGCGCACCGAGCACATGTTCCTCGGCGAGCGCCGCGTGCTGGTGGAGCGGATCATCCTCGCCCGCGACGACGCCGAGCGCGACGCCGCCCTGGCCGAGCTCCTGCCGCTGCAGCGCCAGGACTTCACCGAGCTGTTGCAGGAGATGGACGGCCTCACGTCCACCATCCGGCTCATCGACCCGCCGCTGCACGAGTTCCTGCCCGACCTCACCGAGCTGTCGGTGCGGGTGGCGCTCGCGGAGGAGCGCGGGGAGAGCAGCCCCGAGCACTCCCACGACCTCGAGGTGCTCGCCGCGGTGCGGCGCATGCACGAGGCCAACCCGATGCTCGGCCTGCGCGGCGTGCGCCTCGGGCTCGTGGTGCCGGGCCTGTTCGGGCTGCAGATCCGCGCGGTCTGCGAGGCGTGGGCGGACCTGCGGGCGAAGGGCAAGGATCCGCGGCCGGAGATCATGGTGCCGCTCGTGGCGTCCGTGATGGAGCTGCACCTCGTGCGCGACGTCGCCACCGCGATCATGGCCGAGGTCTCCGCCGAGCGCGGCGCGGCCTGCGAGATCCCGGTCGGCGTGATGATCGAGCTGCCCCGCGCCGCCCTCACCGCGGAGCGGATCGCCGAGGCGGCGGACTTCTTCTCCTTCGGCACCAACGACCTCACGCAGACCACGTGGGGCTTCTCCCGCGACGACGTCGAGGGCGCGTTCTTCGCGCAGTACACCGCCAACGGTGTCCTCACGGTCTCGCCGTTCGAGTCGCTGGACCTGCGCGGGGTCGGGCGGCTCGTCGACATCGCGGTGACCGACGCGCGCGCCGTGAAGCCGGACCTGCCGATCGGCGTGTGCGGTGAGCACGGCGGCGACCCGGAGTCGATCCACTTCTTCCACTCCGTCGGCCTCGACTACGTCTCCTGCTCGCCGTTCCGGGTCCCGGTCGCGCGGCTCGAGGCGGGCCGCGCCGCGATCTCCGCCGTGGGGCACAGCGACTCGCGCTGAGCGCTATCCCGCCCGAGTCGTGAGGTCCGCACCCCCGTCCGCGGGGGTGCGGACCTCGTGCGTGCGCGACCGTGCGCGACGGCGAGCGTGCCCTCGCGAGGTTGGCTCGCCGTCGTGCGTCCCGACCTGTGAGACCGGTACCTAACCTCGATCTTTCATCGGGCCGGGTTGTCGAGGTCGTCGGCGTCGTTGGCGGTTTGTGGGCGCGATTCTGGCGTGTGGGTGTGACAGTGGGCCGCGTGTCGCTGCGGTGGGCGCCGGTTCCGGCCGGGTCGTTCCTTGGGTCGTGGGTGGTCAGGGTGCCTGGGTTCAGGTCGGGGCGGTGGTCAGGGCTCTGAGGCGTTGGTGCGCGGCGAGCACGAGGGTGGCCCAGTGGTAGGTCTCCTTGACGTGCAGGAGTACCCGGCGGGCGTGACGGGCGATCACGGCGGGAGCGCTGAACAAGCGCAGCCGTAGCCGTTTCGGTTCCCATCGCCGGCTGGCGTCGTCCCTGAGTCCGAGGAGGCCGAGCCACGCCAGGAGGTCACCCGCGAGAGCAACGACCTGGAGCCAGATCTGGTTCTGGGCGAGGGTCTTCAAGGGGAGGTTGCGTAGGCCGGTGTCCTTGGCGCACCGGATGCGGTCCTCGCAGCGGGCTCGCTGGCGGTGGCGCAGCTCCAACGTTTGGAGCTGCCCGCGGCGGGCGTTGGTCGCGAACGCGGTGAGGCGGTAGCCGTCGGCGTCGTCGAGGCGGTCCTGGGCGACGCGGGCGCCGGGGTGGGGCCGCTCCCGGCGCACGATGATTCGCATCCCGGCTGGCCAGCCCTGCAGGTGCCCGCACTGGGTCAGCAGGTCGGTGATGTCGGCGATGTCGGCGTGCTCGTTGACCTCGCCCGCAGCGGTGAGAGCGGGTGTCCACCCATCAGCGGTGGTGACGGCCTGGTAGATCTCGCTCATCTGCGCCCATGGGAGAGTCCATCCGATCGAGTAGGCCAGACCCCGCCTGGTCAGGAACGTCAAGAACTCCCGGCTCGCGCCGGCCCCGTCGGTGCGGATCAGGATCTTCCTGCCCGGCCGAGAGGGGTTGATGCCCAGAATCCCCGCGAGGGCCTGGCGGGTGACCTCGATGTGATCGGCGGCGGTGTTCGAGCCCGCGTTGCCTGGCCGCAGCAGCCCTGCGAGGAGCTCCCCACCCCCGCCGGGGCCGTGGTCGAGGAACGCCAGCAACGGATGGTGGCCGAAGGTCTTCTTGAACGTGGGCGCCGCGGCTTCCTTCTCGCTGTGGGCGATGACGATCGTGGCGTCCATGTCGATCACCAACGGCATGTCCTCGCTCGCCCCGGCCAGTGGGGATGCCTTACCCGCGAGCCCCCAGACCCGGGAACGAACGTCTCTGCGTACCCTCGCGATCACGGACAGGACCCGGCTGGCGTCAGCGGCCAGGGCGGTGATGGTGCGCGAGACCGTCGCCTCCGAACCCACAGATCCGAACACCTCGGGTTCGCTGCGCAGCAGGGCCGCATCGGCCAGGCAGTCCCCACCCAGGGCCAGGGTCAACGCGAGGTCGGTCAACACCTTCGCCGGATCGTGTCGAGCGGTCGGCTTGCGCCACCGCTCCAGTCCCCGCGAGAGCGCTGAAGTCAGACCGCTGAGCGCCACGACCTCCGTCAACAGGACACCACCAGCAGACCCGACCGCAGCTACGGGCGCGACACCGACTCGAACACTCGGATAGGGGCAGGTACCGTTCACCCTGAAGGTGCTCCTCGAACTGGTTCAGATGGTTGCCTCGCAACACCCATCATCCCAGGTCAGGAGCACTTTCACTGTCTCCCACGCCCTACCCCGATGAAATCACGAGGCTAACGGCGTGGCGCGCCCCTGACGGGCAGGTGAGCGTGCCTATGGTGGCGAAGGCCAGGACTGCCCGCCGCGCCGCCCCCAGGCGCGCACGGGCCACGCACCCCAGCGACCCCGACCCCTGGTGAGTGAGCGAGTACGTGAGTGAGTGACCGATCGTGAGTGACGCATGATCCGCCTCGACCGAGTCTCGAAGGTGTACACCCGAGGCGCCCGGCCGGCGCTGGACCGCGTGTCCCTCGAGGTGGAGCGCGGCGAGTTCCTCTTCCTCGTCGGCGCCTCCGGCTCCGGCAAGTCGACCTTCCTGCGCCTCGTGCTGCGCGAGGAGTCCGCGACGTCCGGCCGCGTGTACGTGGCCGGCCGCGAGATCACCGCGCTCTCGCAGTGGAAGGTGCCCTCGCTGCGTCGGCAGATCGGCGTGGTGTTCCAGGACTTCCGCCTGCTGCCGAACAAGACGGTGTTCGACAACGTCGCGTTCGCGCAGCAGGTGATCGGCAAGCCGCAGCACGCGATCGCGCGCGACGTGCCCGAGGTGCTCGAGCTCGTCAAGCTCGCGGGCAAGGAGCGGCGGATGCCGCACGAGCTGTCCGGCGGTGAGCAGCAGCGCGTCGCGATCGCGCGCGCCATCGTCAACCGGCCGGCGATCCTCCTCGCGGACGAGCCCACCGGCAACCTCGACCCGACCACGTCCGCCGGAATCATGACGCTTCTGGAGCGCATCAACCGCACCGGGACCACCGTGGTGATGGCCACGCACGACGAGGTCATCGTCAACCAGATGCGCAAGCGCGTGGTGCAGCTCGTGGACGGCGAGGTCGTGCGCGACGAGGCCTCGGGTGCCTACGAGAAGGTGCACATCGCCGAGGGCGAGGACCCCGACCGCGTGCGCGCCGGGTCCGACGGCGACGGCGAGCACGGCCCGACGGCGGAGGCCGCCTCGTGAGCCGGCTGCGGTTCGTCCTGGGCGAGATCGGCCAGGGCCTGCGGCGCAACCTCTCGATGGCCGTGTCGGTGGTGCTCGTGACGTTCGTGTCGCTCACGTTCGTCGGCTCCGCGTCGCTGCTGCAGATGCAGATCGGCAAGATGAAGGGCGAGTGGTACGACCGCGTCGAGCTGTCGATCTTCATGTGCCCGAACGGCCGGCCCACCGTGGACACGTGCGCGGGCGGCGAGGCGACCCAGGAGCAGATCGACGCGATCCGCGCGCTGCTGGAGTCCCCGTCGATGGAGCCGTACGTCCAGGAGGTCTTCTTCGAGACCAAGCAGGAGGCCTACGACGCGATGAAGGAGCAGTTCGCCGACCAGGACTGGTTCCAGCGCCTCGACGTCGACCAGCTGCAGGTCTCCTTCCGCGTCAAGCTCACCGACCCCACCCAGATCGACATCGTGAGTGATGAGGTGTCCGGTCGCACCGGGGTGGAGTACGTCCAGGACCAGCGCAAGATCCTCGAGCCGATCTTCATGGTGATGAACCGGGCGACCGTGCTGTCGGCGGGGCTCGCCGTGGTGATGACGGTGACGGCCGTGCTGCTCATCACCACCACGATCCGGCTCTCGGCCATGAGCAGACGCCGGGAGACCGAGATCATGCGCCTGGTGGGCGCGTCCAACTTCTTCATCCAGCTGCCGTTCATGCTCGAGGGCGCGCTCGCCGCGCTGCTCGGCGCGGGCCTGGCGACCGGCGCGCTGTGGGCCGCCGTGCGGTACGGGGTGGAGGACTGGCTGGCCTCGGAGGTCGGCTTCATCAACGACTACATCACGACGGCGGACGTGTGGCTCATCGCGCCCGTGCTCGCGGCGATCGGCATCGGGATCGCCGCCGTGAGCTCGCTCGTGAGCCTGTCCCGGTACACCAAGGTCTAGGAGCGGTGAACGTGCGAGAGCATTCGAGGAGAGTGGCGGCCGGGGCCGGGGCCGGGGCCGGTGCGGCTGAGGCGGCGGGTGCGCAGTTGGCGGCAGCGGCTGCGCTGCGCCGCCGGCGTCGGCGGGCGACCGTGCGCCGCCGCGTGGCGGCGGTCGCGACGCTGCTGGCGATGCTCGCCGTCGGCGGCGCGGCCCGCGGTGACCAGCTCGCCGACCTGGAGAACCAGCGCCAGCAGCTCGAGCAGCAGCGCCAGGACAACGCGGCGCAGCAGGAGCAGCTGTCCTCCGCGCTCGAGGGCACGAGCGCGGACCTGCAGAACGTCTACCTCGACATCGCGCGGCTCGACGGCGAGATCCCGATCGCGGAGGCCGAGCTCGCGCAGGCCGAGGAGGATCTCGCCGCCGCCGAGCGCGAGCAGGAGTCGGTGAACGACCGGCTCGCCGTCGCGCAGAGCGAGGCCGACACGCTCACGGCCGACCTCGCCGCCTCCGACGAGGAGATCGCGAAGACCCAGGACGACATCGGCGAGCTGGCGCGCTCCACCTACCGCGGGTCGGAAGGCTTGTCGACGCTCGCCGTCGTGGTTGACGCGAGCACGCCCGAGGAGTTCACCGAGCGCGCGTCCGCGATGAGCTCGGCGATGCGGACGCAGGGCCAGGTGCTGGACGACCTCGAGACGAACGCGGCGAGCCAGCGCAACCAGCAGGCGCGGCTCGACGCCGTGAACGACCGGATCGCCGAGCTCAAGGTGGAGGCCGACGCGGCGGTGGTGACGGCGGACGCGGCACGTCAGACCGCGCAGGACCGCCGCGACGAGCTCGAGGACATGCGCGCCGAGCGCGCGACCAAAGCCACCGAGCTCGAGGGCTACAAGGCGCAGATCGAGTCCCAGCAGTCCGAGATCGCCGCCGACGACGCCGACCTGGCCAACCAGATCCAGGGCATCGCCAACCAGCAGGCTGCCGAGCGGCAGCGCCAGGCCGAGGAGGCCGAGCGGCAGCGGCAGGCGGACGAGGCAGCGCGGCAGGCGCAGGCCCAGCAGCAGGCGCAGTCCGGGGGAGGGTCGTCCGGCGGTGGGTCGTCCGGCGGGTCCTCGGGCGGGTCGAGCTCCGGCTCCGCGCCCGCGTCGACCGGGTTCCTCACGCCGCCGGTCGCGGCGCCGTTCTACGTGACGTCGCCGTTCGGCATGCGCATCTACCCGATCACCGGCGGCCGGTACATGCACAACGGCACCGACATCCGGTCCGCGTGCGGCAACCCCCAGTACGCCTCCGGGGGCGGCACCGTGGTCGGGGTGCGCAACGCGGCCGGCAACGGCACGCACGGCAACCAGGTCCTCATCGACCACGGCGTCGTCGACGGCGCGTCCTGGGTCACGGTGTACAACCATCTGTCCCGGTTCGCCGTGAGCGTCGGGCAGCAGGTGTCGCAGGGTCAGGTGATCGGCTACACCGGCATGACCGGCGCCGTGACCGGGTGCCACGTGCACATCGAGGTGTGGAAGAACGGGACGCCGATCAACCCCGAGAGCCTGTCCGGCTGGAACCGCTCGAACTGACGGCCCTGGGGGTCGATCGGCGTAGTCTCACCGGCACGTCCCCGACCCGAGGAGTTCCCATGCGCTCGCCCGGACTGTCCGCCCTCATCGCCGACGCGGCGTTCCTCGCCCACGAGGCGCAGACCCACCTGCTGGAGACCTACGGCGAGCACGAGGGCTGGAACGTCGACCTGGTCGCCGGGACGTTCACGTTCGCCGGCGAGCAGCCGGCGACGTTCGGGGTCCAGCTCCTCGGCAGCGCCGCACCCGGGCCGCAGTCCTGGCTGTGGGGGTGGGCGAACCCGACCGGGTTCTCCGACGCCGTCCTGGACTCCGCGAACCGGACGCGTGCGCTCGGCGAGCAGTACCGCATCCCCGAGCTGACGAGCGCGGAGCTGCCGTTCGGCGACGAGGACTACGGCCAGGGGCCCGGCATGGCGCTCGCCTACGACCTGTCGTTGGCCGCGCGCGTCGCGTCGGGGCGCTGGTTCGCCTACAGCGGTGAGGTCGGCGGCGGCACGCGCGTCTGGATGCTGCTGGACGGGCTGCGGCTGCCGGCGCCCAGCGCGCTTCGGACGGTGCGCGTGCTCAGCGAGGCGCTCACCACCACGTCCATCGCCGACCAGCGCCGCGCGGTCGCGAGCTACGCGACGCTGCGCGGCGTCGCCTGGGACGGCACGACGCTCCGGATGCCTGACGGCGACATCGCCGTCACCTTCGACGACTCGGGCCGCATCAGCGGGCTCGACGGCGACCTCCGCCCCGCCTGACCCCGCCCCCCCGTTCGCGAGGTACTTTCCGTCCTTTCGCGAGGTGATGTTCGTCGTCCGGAGCACCTCGCCGGCGTCCGAGATCACCTCGCGAAAGGACCAAGATCACCTCGCGAAAGGACCAAGATCACCTCGCGGACGGGGGG
>NZ_VENP01000071.1 GCF_006351005.1 Miniimonas arenae
GCCTGGATCGGGGCGGCCGTGCCGCTGGGCATCGCCTGGCGACGCCAGGTCCGCGAGCTCGCGGAGCGAGTCGACGGCGTCGCTCTCGCCGGGCCGGCCGACGGCCTCGCCGACGGCGCCCTCGCGCCGGTCGACGCCGAGCGCGACGCCGCGATCCCCGCCCTGGCGGCGATCGCCGTGGAGGAGAACGAGGGCATCGGCCCTGTGGTGGCGGCGACTCGCGCCTGACAGCGGGACCGATCGGGTGCCGGGTCGCACGAGCGTCCGATCGACGGATCGGCGCCCGCTGGGACCGATAGCCTGACGCCATGCGCGTCCACGTCGCCGACCACCCGCTCGTCGCCCACAAGCTCACCGTGCTGCGGCAGACGTCGACACCGTCCCCGGTGTTCCGTCAGCTGACGGAGGAGCTCGTGACGCTGCTCGCGTACGAGGCGACGCGCGAGATCGCGGTCGAGCGCGTCGAGATCGACACGCCCGTGGCGCGCACCCTGGGCACTCACCTCACCCACCCGCGCCCGATGGTGGTGCCGATCCTGCGCGCCGGGCTCGGCATGCTCGAGGGGATGACGCGCCTGCTCCCGACGGCGGAGGTCGGCTTCCTCGGGCTGCAGCGCAACGAGGAGACGCTCGAGGCGATCACGTACGCCAACCGCCTGCCCGACGACCTCGCCGGCCGGCAGTGCTACGTGCTCGACCCGATGCTCGCCACCGGCGGCACGCTCGTCGCGGCGATCCAGTACCTCATCGAGCGCGGCGCGCGGCACGTCACGTGCATCACGCTGCTGTGCGCGCCGGAGGGCCTGGCCACGGTCGAGGCCGCCGTCGGCCACCACGCCGACGTCACGATCGTGACGGCCGCCGTCGACGAGCGGCTCAACGACAAGGGCTACATCGTGCCGGGACTCGGCGACGCGGGAGACCGGCTCTACGGCGTGGTCTGAGCCCGAGCCGGCCCTCGGCGGGGACTGAGCCCGAGCCGGCCCTCGGCGGGGACTGAGCCCGAGCCGGCCCTCGGCGTGGGCGGCCATCGCTCCTCCGCACGCCGCCGTTCACTCCTGCGGCACCCCCGTCACACCTGCGGACGACCTCCCTCGCGGGCAGTCGGGCGCGACCGCCTCGTGCGCGTCATCGCAGGTCAGGGCGCTACGCCTGCAGCCGCCGCCAGCACTCATCCGCAGGTGTGTACCAGGCGTCCGCAGTTGTGCACCAGGCGTCCGCAGCTGTGCACCCGTCCGCCGTCCGCGAGACCCGGCGTCGCACGCCGTGCCCACCCCCCGGGGCCAGCGGCCCGCGCGGCGGCCCCGCCGCGCGGGCCGCGCCGATCCCCTCGAGCACGCCCGGGGCGGCGGCGCCACGCGCCACCGCCCCCGGGGTCGATGCGACCGACGGTCGCCTCCTGACCTGCGTCAGTTGGAGATGTACCCGTTCGGGTTGAGCACGTACTTCTTCGCCGCGCCGGCGTCGAAGTCGGCGTAGCCCTGCGGGGCGTCCTCGAGCGTGATCGGGGTGGCGTTGACGGCCTTCGCGATCTGCACCTTGTCGTGCAGGATCGCCGTCATCAGCTGCCGGTTGTACTTCATCACCGGGCACTGGCCCGTGGTGAAGGACAGCGACTTAGCCCAGCCGAGCCCGAGCCGCAGCGACAGCGAGCCGGTCTTGGCGGCCTCGTCGATCCCGCCCGGATCGCCCGTCACGTAGAGCCCGGGGATGCCGAGCGCGCCACCGGCGGCCGTGATCGTCATGAGCGAGTTGAGCACCGTGGCGGGCGCCTCGTGGCTCGCGTCCGACCCGTGTCCGCGCGCCTCGAACCCGACGGCGTCGACGCCGGCGTCGACCTCGGGCACACCGAGGATCTGCTCGATCTGCTCACCCGGGTCGCCCTTGCTCACGTCGATCGTCTCGCAGCCGAACGAGCGCGCCTGCGCGAGCCGCTCCTCGTTGAGGTCGCCCACGATCCGCGGGGTCACCGCAGGCGTGTCGTCCGCGCGACGACGGGAAGCCGCGGCTGGAGCCGCGGCGGGTCGTCGGGGACGCTCCGACCCGAGGCATGCGGGTCAAGGAACCGCCAGGGCGGCCAAACAAATGTGCAACGGACGAGTCGCCGCGTGCACGCCCTCCCACCCGCGTCGATCCCGGATCGGCCTTTCCCCCGACGGCGACGCATCAGCGCGCGGTTCGGCACACGTCGTGAGCGGCCGACTCGCCCACCACAATGGACCCATGAAGCAGGTGCTGCGGCTCGTCCTCAACGTGATCTGGCTCGTGCTGGCCGGGCTGCCGATGGCGCTCGGGTACGCCCTCGCCGGCGTGATCTGCTTCATCCTCGTCATCACGATCCCCTGGGGCATCGCCTCGTTCCGGATCGCGAGCTTCGTGCTCTGGCCCTTCGGCCGCACCGCCGTGGACCGCCCGACGGCGGGCGTCGCCTCCGCGGTCGGCAACGTCATCTGGATCGTCGTCGCGGGCATCTGGCTGGTGATCGGCCACATCGCCTCGGCGCTCGCGCTGGCCGTGACGATCATCGGCATCCCGCTCGCGATCGCCGAGATCAAGCTCATCCCGATCACGCTCACACCGCTGGGCAAGCAGATCGTGCCGAGCGACCGGCCGTTCGCCACCTACGGCGACACGCTCGCGGTCTGAGGGCGCCGAGACCATGAGCACGACCGACTTCGCCGCGCCCGCCGACCCCACCAGCGCGCCCGCGGGCGTCACGGTGTACCCCGCGCTCCAGTCCGACCCAGCGTCCTCCGCCGTCACCACCACCGTCGTTGTCACCACCACCGCCTCCGCCGCCGACGCCCCGCGCCCCGCCGTCCTCGTGCTCCCGGGCGGTGGCTACGGCCATTACGGCGAGCACGAGGCCGAGCCGGTCGCCCGCTGGCTGGCCGGCCTCGGGATGCACGCGTTCGTCCTGCGCTACCCCGTGCTCACCCCGCACCCCGCGCCGCTGAACGCCGCCCGCGCCGCGCTGGCGTGGGTGCGCGACGGCGAGCACGGCCTCGCCGTCGACGCCTCACGTGTCGCGGTGATCGGGTTCTCCGCGGGCGGCCACCTCGCGGCGCACCTCACCACCGACGCGGTGCGCGACGGCGTGGGGCCCGCCCGCCTCGTGCTCGGCTACCCCGTGATCTCGCTCGCGCACGAGACGCACGAGGGCTCGGCACGGAACCTGCTGGGGCCCGACGCGAGCGTCGCCGAGCGCCTGCGCCACTCCCCCGACCGCCTGGTCACGTCAGCGCACCCGCCGACCTTCGTCTGGCACACCGCGGACGACGGCGCGGTGCCGCTCTCGCACTCCCTGCGCTACACCGCCGCGCTGGCCGACGCGGACGTCCCGGTCGACCTGCACGTGTTCGCGCACGGGCGGCACGGCATCGGCCTGGCGCGGCCGGGCGTCGACCCCTCGCCGGCGGACCCGGCCGTCGTGCCGACCGACGACGCCGTGGAGTGGACCGGCCTGTGCGAGCGCTGGTTCGCCCGCGCCGGGTGGATCAGCGGCGAGCGCCTCGGCTGACGCAGCCGCTACCGCCTGGCGGCGGCCACGGCGGGCGACCACCCGTCGTCGTGGCGGCGCTGCACGCCGTCGAGCAGGAGGTCGAGCGCGAAGGCGAACTCGGCGTCCTCGTCACAGCCCGCGCCGGCGTGCTGTGCAGCTGTCGCCATCCGCACGATCGCGGGGTAGGTCACTGCGAAGGTTGCCATCGCGCGCGCGCGCTCGGTCGGATCGGCGGGAACCGCCGGCGTGGGCAGCACGTCTCGGGTGAAACCCCACATCCTGGTGGAGAGGGCGTGCATCGCGTGGTGGACGAGATCGGCCGACAGCCCGCCGTCGAACATCGTCGCCATGAGCGAGTCCAGGTAGGCGAGCACCGTGGGGCTCGCGAGCCGCCGCGTCTCGATCGCGTCCCGCGCCCAGGGGTGTGAGCGCAGCGCGGCGCGGGCGGTGAGGACGCGGTCGCGGGTCCCGTCGCGCCAGGACGCTCCGGACCGGGCCGGGGGGATCGACGCGACGACGCGGTCGAGCATCGCATCGATCAGCTCTTCCCGGCCGGTCACGTGCTTGTAGACCGCCATGGGCGTGACGTCGAGTCTGTCGCCGAGCCGTCGCATCGTGACGGCGTCGAGACCGTCACGGTCGGCGAGGGCGACGGCGGCGTCGACGATGCGGTCGCGATCGAGCGGTCGACGTCCGGGCGTTGACATGTGTACAGCGTAAACCTACGCTCGCCGAGTCGGGAGTTTACTGCGTACACCTCACGGAGGACGGCATGGCACACACCCCTCGGACCCACGCAGCAGCGGCCGGCGTCCTCTACCTCACGACCCACGTGACCTCGGTGCTCGCGGTTGCCGCCTACGGTTCCGGGCTGCTCGCGTGGGGGGTACTGCTGGAGCTCGGGCTCGCCGTCGGATGCGTGGGCACGGGCGTCCTGCTCTGGCTGCTCCTGCGTGGGACGGGGCCGGCGCGGGCCGCCACCTTCGCGCTCCTGCGCACCGTCGAGGCCGCCGTGATCCTCGCGGGGACGCTGCCGATGCTCGCGACGGCGTGGCTTCACGACGCGAGCGTCGGCAGCGCGCCGGACGGCCGCACGACTGCCAGCGACGGTGCGACGGCCGACCTGACCGCCGTCATCGGCGACGCCCTCGACCGTGTGCACACGGCGTCGTTCCTTGTCGGCCAGGGGCTGGTGATCAGCGTCAACACGATCGTCCTCGGCTGGCTACTGCTGGACTCGCGCGCCGTCCCCCGGGCGCTCGCGCTGCTCGGCCTCGCCGGCGGAGGCCTCGTGCTCACGAGCAACCTCGCGCAGCTGTTCGGCGCCATCCCGCTCAACGGTGCGGTCGCCGGGGCGTGCGCCGCCCCGGTGTTCGCGTTCGAGGTGTGGCTGGCGGTGCTCCTCATGGTGCGCGGGCTGCGCGTGGCACCCCCGCCCAGCACCATGCGCACCGACGATCCCGTGCCGCGGGAGCGTGCCGCCGATCCCGCATGACGGCGTCCACCCTGGGTGAGCGCTTCGTCATCGAGCCGCACTGTGCCACCATTGATCCAACCTTTGGGAGGGATCGTGCGCACTCGCCTGCTGCCCCGCACCGCCGTGGACCTCACCGAGATCGGCTTCGGAGCCGCCCAGCTCGGCAACCTCAACCGCGCCACCACGGACGAGGACTCCACTGCCGCCGTTGATGCCGCGTGGCATGCTGGGATCCGCTACTTCGACACCGCGCCCCACTACGGCCTCGGCCTGTCCGAGCGACGCCTGGGTCGCGCCCTCGCCGCGTACCCACGCGACACCGTCGTGCTCTCGACAAAGGTCGGACGACTGCTCGAACCCAGCCCGGGACGGCCGACGCCACGGACGACCAGGGCTTCGTGGTCCCGGCCACCACCCGCCGGCGCTGGGACTTCAGCCGTGATGGCGTGCTGCGCTCGCTCGAGGAGAGCCTGACCCGCCTCGGCACCGACCGCGTGGACGTCGTCTACCTCCACGACCCCGACGACCACGAGGCGTCCGCGTCGACCACGGGCGTCGAGACGCTCGCCGAGCTGCGTGACCAGGGCGTGGTGCGCGCGATCGGCGTCGGGATGAACCAGTCCGCGATGCCGACCCGGTTCGTGGAGCAGGGGCTCATCGACGCCGTGATGCTCGCCGGGCGCCTCACGGTGCTCGACCACGGCGCGCTCCTCGACCTCGTCCCCGCGGCGCGCGCGGCCGGCGTCGCGATCGTCGCCGCCGGCGTCTACAACTCCGGCATCCTCGCGCGGCCCGTGGTGCCCGAGCGTGCGTCGTTCGACTACCACGACGCGCCGCCGGAGCTGCTGGAGCGCGCCCGGGCGATCGCCGCCGTCGCCGCCCGGCACGACCTGACCCTGCCCCAGGTGGCGGTCCAGTACGCGCTCGCGTTCGACGTCGTGGCCTCCGTGGTGCTCGGCACGCGCACGGCCGAGCACGTCGCGGCCGCCGTCGCGAACCACGACGCCGCCGCACCGCCGCAGCTGTGGGCGGACCTCGTGGCCGCCGGCCTCCTCGACGCCCCACCCACCGGAGGGACCCCCGCATGAGCACCATCACCCGCGTCCGCGTGCACGACGTGCGCTTCCCCACCTCGCGCACGCTCGACGGCTCCGACGCCATGAACAAGGACGGCGACTACTCGGCCGCGTACGTCGTCCTCGGTACGGACGCCGCCGGGCCCGACGGCGAGCCCCTGACCGGCTACGGGTTCACCTTCACGATCGGTCGGGGCAACGACCTGTGTGTCGAGGCAGCGCGGCAGCGCGCACTCCCGCTCGTCGGGCGCGACGTCGATGAGGCGCTCGACGACCTAGGCGCCGTGTACCGCGAGCTCGCTGCCGATTCGCAGCTGCGCTGGCTCGGGCCCGAGAAGGGCGTGGTCCACCTGGCGATGGCCGCCGTGATGAACGCGCTGTGGGACATGGCCGCGCGTCGGGCCGGCAAACCGCTGTGGCGCATGCTCGTGGACATGACGCCGGAGCAGCTCGTCGATGTCGCTGACCTGCGCTACCTCTCCGACGCCCTCACCCGCGAGGAGGCGCTGGCGATCCTGCGCGCCGCTGAGCCGACCCGGGCGATGCGGATCGCCGACCTCGAGGCGCGTGGCGGCTATCCCTGCTACACCACGAGCGCGGGCTGGCTCGGCTACTCCGACGACAAGCTCCGCCGCCTCCTCGCCGAGGCGATCGACGAGGGCTACCGGCACGTCAAGCTCAAGGTCGGCGCGGACCTCGCCGAGGACGTCCGCCGGCTCACGATCGCGCGCGAGGTGATCGGCTGGGACGCCGCGCTCATGATCGACGCGAACCAGGTCTGGGACGTGCCGCAGGCGATCATGTGGATGGAGCACCTCGCGCCATTCCGGCCGCTCTGGATCGAAGAGCCCACCAGCCCCGACGACGTGCTCGGCCACGCCGCGATCCGCCGCGCCGTCGCGCCCGTGGGCGTCGCGTCGGGCGAGCACGGCATGAACCGCGTGCTCTTCAAGCAGATGTTCCAGGCGCAGGCGCTCGACTTCTGCCAGCTCGACTCCGCGCGCCTCGCGTCGGTCAACGAGATCCTCGCCGTCTACCTCATGGCCGCGAAGTTCGGCGTGCCGGTCTGCCCGCACGCGGGCGGCGTGGGGCTGTGCGAGCTCGTCCAGCACCTGTCGATCCTCGACTACATCGCGATCTCGACCTCGCTGGAGAACCGCGTCACCGAGTTCGTCGACCACCTGCACGAGCACTTCACAGACCCGTGCGTCGTCGTCGACGGGCACTACACGCTCCCGACGGCGCCCGGCTACTCCGCCCGGATGCACCCGGACTCGGTAGCCGCCTTTTCCTACCCCGACGGCGCTGAGTGGCGAAGCTGATCGACGCGCACGCCCACGTCTGGTGAGAGGGCGCGCTCGACCACCAGTGCGTCCGCCGAAACTCGCGGCTCCAGCGGCTCAGCGGCTTCAGCCGGCTCAGCGGCTCCAATGCCTGCAACAGCTCCAGCTGCGTCTATGCCGGCTCCACGGCGTCGCGCGCCCGCCCGCGGGGGTCACCCCCGTCGAGCGCCACGCTGTAGGTGACCGGTGTGGTCGCGCGCCCGCCCGCGGGGGTCACCCAGCTCTCGCTCCGCGTAAGCGCAGGCCAGGTCACCGCCACAGCTCCGGGTGACAACAGGCCAGGTCACCCGCCACAGCTCCGGGAGAGCGCACGCCGGGCGCGCGCCGCCACCCCCGGCCATGAGCTCGCAGCGCGTTGTGACAGCACTGCGACTGCCGGTCTGTCCCCGCATCGGTGGACGAACGTCCACGAGCGGCGATATCCCGCCACTCTCGCGCGATCTCATGGCCTTGCTACCGAGGTCCCCGCGCACTGCACAGCCACAGCGCTGTGGCTGTGCAGTGCGCGGATTGCCACTTCGTGCGTGGCGGCCGAGCCGTGAGAAGTGGCGAAGTGGTGCGGATCGCCGCTGCCTTCGCACGCACCGTGCACCGCGACCGCAGCCACAGGGCTGTCATCGCGTTCGATGGTCCGGCCGCCAGCGCCGCACCGCGGGCGGCAACCCAGGCCGTATGCGCGACGAGGCTCGCCATCGGACCCGTGCCTGCTTGGGTGCTGCTCGAGGTACTCCTTCACCCCGGCGAGTGGCCGGGACACCGGCCCCCTTAGTGGCCCGGGTGCTGCTCGAGGTACTCCTCCACCCCGGCGAGATGGCCGCCCATCCGCAGCCGGGCACGCTCCGGATTGTGGGCCACCAGCGCCGCGAGGATCGCGCGGTGCTCAGCATGGGCCAACCCCGTGGCGCCAGCTTCGTTCAGGCCGCGCCACACGCGCGCGCGGAACGTCTGGCCCACCAGGTGGTCGATGAGTGCGGCGAGCGGAGCGTTGCCGCTCGCCTCGGCGACGAGCCGGTGGAACTCCGAGTCGGCGGCCACGGCGGCCTTGACTCGCCTCTCGGCGATGCCATCGCCATCGCCATCGCCATCGACACCGCCGTCGCCTTCGGACGGCGACGAGTCCCGCGCGAGCACGGCCTCGACCTCGGTGAGCACGTGCGCCATGCGCTCGAGCTGGGCTTCGCTCGCCCGCGCGGCCGCCAGCCCGACGGCCTCCACCTCGAGCGCACGTCGGACCGCCGCGAGGTGCACGTCGTGAGCGGAGGCGGGCAGGTCGGCGAGCACGTTGACCGAGCCGAGCACGCGGTGCGGCTCGAGGGACGTGACGTAGGTGCCGTCGCCCTGCCGGGTCTCCAGGATCCCGAGCGCGACGAGCGCCCGCACGCCCTCGCGCAGCGAACCGCGGGAGACGGCGAGCGAGGCGGCGAGGTCCTTCTCGACCGGGAGCCGGGCGCCGGCCACGAGGCGACCGTCGCGGATCATGGCACGGACGCCCTCGATCACCGCGTCGGTCTGGGTGCCCGGGCGCGCGGTGGGTTGAGTGGTGGTCTGGATGAAGGGCGGAGTGGTGGTCTGAGTGGCGGGCGGAGTGGTGGTCGGAGTGGCGGGCGGAGTGGTAGTCGGAGCGGTGGGGTGCGCGGTCGGTTGCGTGCTGGGGCCCGTCATGTCGGGATCCTAGCGAGCCCCTGGCAAATCATCTGATGACTGCTAGCGTCGAGTCTGTGACCGACGACGTGTCTCTCGCCGCTGCCTCCGCCTCCGAGACCAGCGCCGCCGCTTCCGACACCACGGCCGCAGCCCGCGACGTCGGGCTCGCCGCCAGCTCCTCCCCCGCCCTCCGCCTCCTCGCCGACCGCCCAGCCGAGGCCTGGACCGACGCCTACCCCGTGGGCAACGGGCGGATCGGCGCGATGGTGTTCGGCGGCGTCGCCCGCGACCGGCTCCAAGTCAACGACGGCACGCTCTGGTCGGGCTCGCCCGCCACGGCGGCCGGCTCGCCGCCGGCCCACGGCCCGCAGCTGCTCGAGTCGGCGCGCGAGGCGCTCGAGCGCGGCGACCTGCCCGCGGCCGACGCGGCGGTACGCGCGCTGCAGTCCGGGTTCGCGCAGGCGTACCAGCCGCTCGTGGACCTGTGGCTGGAGGTCGGCGGCGGGCCCGACGGCGAGGCGCTGGGCACGTCGCGCCGAGGGAATGCCGCCGACTCGTCCGACGACTCCGCATCCACCCCTGCCGCCGAAGCACGCCCGCCCGACTACCGCCGCGAGCTGGACCTGGGGCACGCCGTCGTGCGCCACGGCTGGTCCACCGCGGACGGCGCGTGTGTCGTCGAGACGTTCGTCAGCGCGCCAGCGCAGGTGCTCGTCACCACCCGAGCCTTCGATCGGCTGACCGACCTCACGATCCGGCTGACGAGCGAGCACCCCGTCGCCGCGCCCGAGGCGACGGCCACCGGCGAGCATGCGGCCGCTCTCACGCTGACGACCGCGATGCCGTCCGAGGTGCGCCCGAACCGATGGGGCACGCCCGGGCACATCGAGTACGGCCCGGACATCGTGCGGTACGACGGCGAGTCGACGTCGGCCGCGGTCGCCGTCGCGCTGCGCACCGACGGCTCTGTGGAAGCCGACGGCACGGTCGCTGCAGGTGGCACGGTCGGTCCAGATGGTCAGGCGCTGCGCGTCCGGGGCGCCACCTGGGTGCGCGTGTTCCTCGCGACGGCGAGTGACGCCGTCGTGCCGGGCGGCGACGCCGCCGACCTGCTGACCAGGGCGAGCGAGAGGGCCGAGGCCGCAGCCGATGCCGACCCGGCGACCCTGCGCGCGGCGCACGAGGCGGACCACGCGGCGCTGTTCGACCGCGTCGCGCTCGACCTCGGTCCCGCACCGGACCCCGAGGCGACGACCGAGGCGCGCCTGCGCGCGCACTCCGAGGGCGTCGAGGATCCCGCGCTCACGGCGCTCGCGTTCCAGCTCGGGCGCTACCTTCTCGTCTCGGGGTCGCGCCCGGGCTCGGAGCCGCTCACGCTGCAGGGGCTGTGGAACGAGTCGGTGACGCCGCCGTGGAGCTGCGACTACACGGTCAACATCAACACCGAGATGAACTACTGGCCCGCGCACACCGCCAACCTGGCCGAGTGCGCCGAGCCGCTGCTGCCGTGGCTGGAGCGCGTCGCGGTGAGCGGGGCGGGCTGGGCGCGGACGCTGTACGACGCGCCGGGCTGGGTGGCGCACCACAACGTGGACCGGTGGGGCTTCGCGGGACCGGTCGGGGCGGGGGTCGACGACCCGTCGTGGTCGTTCTGGCCGATGGGCGGCGTGTGGCTGGCGCGGCACCTGCTCACGGACGCCGAGTTCACGGGCGACGTCGCGACGCTGCGCCGCGCGTGGCCGGTGGTCGCGGGCGCGGTCGAGTTCGCGCTCGCGTGGCTGCAGCCGCAGGCCGACGGCACGCTCGGAACGAGTCCGTCGACGAGTCCGGAGAACCTGTTCCTCGACGCCGGCGGCGCGCCCTGGGCGCTCTCGACCAGCACGACGAGCGACCTCGCGCTGGTACGCGACCTGTTCGACGGCGTGCTCGCCGTCGGGCCGCTGCTCGCTGCGGGCGACGGCGAGAGCGAGGGCGCCGATCCCGGGTTCCTCGCGCGCGTCCGCGACGCCCTCGACCGCCTCCCCGCGACACGCGTCACGGCGGACGGCCGGATCGCGGAGTGGTCGGACGACCCGCGCGAGCAGGACCCGCACCACCGCCACCAGTCCCACCTCATCGGGCTGTTCCCGGGGCGCGAGATCACGCCGTCGACGCCCGAGCTGATGGCCGCGGCACGGCGCACGCTCGAGGCGCGCGGGCCGGAGTCGACGGGCTGGTCGCTGGCGTGGCGGCTGTCGCTGTGGGCGCGGCTGCTCGACGCCGACCAGGTGGCGGCGACGGTGCGCCGGTTCCTCAACCCCGCGGACGACGCCGCGGCGTACACGGTGCTCGACGGCGGGGTCTATCGCAGCCTGCTGTGCGCGCACCCGCCGTTCCAGATCGACGGCAACTTCGGCTTCACGGCCGGAGTCGTGGAGGCGTTGCTGCAGTCGCACGAGGTGGCCGAGGACGGCGTGCGACTCCTGCGTCTGCTGCCGGCCTGCCCGTGGCCGAGCGGATCGGTGCGCGGTCTGCGCGCCCGCGGCGGGATCACCGTCGACCTCGCGTGGATCGACGGCGCGCTCACGACGGCGACGCTCACCGCTGACCGCGACGTCACCGTCCGCGTGCTCGCGCCCGGCGGCGAGGGGCGGGAGACGGGGACGAGCGGGTTCGTGGTCGCACTCCCCGCCGGCACCGCGACCTCCCCGTTCGCGAGGTGATCCCCGACCTTTCGCGAGAGGATTTCCGTCCTTTCGCGAGGTGATCTTCGTCCCGAGCGACAGGACAGTTCGCACCGACCCGCACCCGCGCCGCGCCGCGCCGAGCCGCGCGACGCGAAGGCATGACCCGCACCGTCTCGCGGTTCAGCTCACGTCGGGCCTGTCCGTCGGAACAAGCACGTCGCACCGCACTCCAGGAGCTCGCGCGAGGCGGCGGTCCATCGAGATGAGTCGGGCTCCGAGGCGTTCCGCGAGCGCCACATAGCTAGCGTCGTAGGCGCTCATCACCTCAGCGAGGTGCCACACACGATCGCGAACCAGGTCGAACGGCCACAGCTCGACGGGAAGTCTGGACAGGCCGGCGTCGACGCTGCGCGCCGCGTCGGCCGACAGCAGCCCGGCGAGGCGTCTTCGGCGCAGCACGTTCGCAATCTCGAACGGCAGGATCGCGGGCGCGTGCAGCTCGGACTCGCTCAGAGAGGATGCGAGTTCGTCTGCGCGCGGACCCGGAACCAGCGCGATCGACAGCATGGCGGACGCATCGACGACGAGCCGACTCGCGGTGCTGGCTGGACCATCGGTGGAAGTCCCTGGCGGGTCGGTGCTGCGTCTCACTGACGGTCAGCGGCGATGTCGTCGATGAGCGCCTGGGGGTCCAGAGGCGGCAATGACGCCGCGTGGCGACGCAGGTCCGCGATGACCTCGACGGCGAGCGGCCGGTAGGCCAGGTCGACCAGCTGCAGCTTGAGGTACTCCTGCAGCGACCGCCCGGATCGCGCGGCGCGCGCCGCCAGCACATCGCGCACGTCGTTCGGGACGTCGCGGATCGTCACGTTGACTGACACGACCACATCGTACGTCCGATGCATGCATTGTGCATGCATCGATCTCCGGTCGGCGCGTACCCTTTCACCGCGGCCCGACGAGCCCCCGCAGCATCGCCCTCGTCTCGGCGTCGGTGGAGTACAGCACCGTGCCCTTCAGCCCGCGGGTCAGCAGCACCTTGTACACGTGCCGCACGAGGCGGTCGAACTCCTCACCGCCGACCGCGGTCCGCGACCGGAACGCCGGGTCCTTCGACCCCTCGCGCTGCGCGACCCACCCGCCGGCGCCACCCCGGGCCTCGCCGCGCCACACCAGGTCGGGCCC
>NZ_VENP01000072.1 GCF_006351005.1 Miniimonas arenae
CGCGACGACGTGGCCATGAGATCTCCTTTGATCGTGGCAGTCCGCAGCGACCGGGAGGGCGCCGAGCGGCGCCCTCCCGTCCAGCCTGTGATCCCTGTCACAGGCGCCACCAGGGACCTATGTCCTACGGTCGCGCCTCGCGGCGGCAGGCGTCGTCCGCGAACGAGAAGGGGCCCCGTCCGCGCCGGACGGGGCCCCTTCTCGTCGAGGTGGCTCAGCGGGTGGTGCTGCTGCGGCCCCGGATCCCGAGGTAGACGCTGATCGCGATCGCGGCCACGACGATGGAGATGATCCAGCGGATCCAGTCGAGCCCGTCGGTCTGCTGCACCCCGAGCCAGCCGGCGATGAGCCAGCCGAGCAGAGCGCCGACGATGCCGAGCAGGATGGTCACGAGCACGGAGATGTTCTGCTTGCCGGGCATCACGAGCCGGGCGAGACCGCCGACGATGATGCCGGCGATGATCGAACCGATGATGGACATGAACGGCTCCTTCGTGAGGGGTCGGGTGATCGGGCAGGGTTCGCCCGGTGCTGGGCGAGGGTAACCCCTCGCCCTCGAGCGGCGTTCCACCCCGAACGGTGAGGCGCGGGGTGGGGCGCGGGGCGGGGGCGGGTCAGGCAGGGTTCGACGTCGAGACGCCGACAAGCAGGCCGACGGGGTCGCGGAACGTCGCCCACCAGCCCATGTCGCCGCCGATCTCGGCGCGCTCGGTCACGACCGTGCCGCCCTCGCCCTGGACGCGGGCGAGCGTGGCCTCGAGGTCGACGACGTCGAAGGTGACCCGCGCACCGTCCCCGATCGATCCCTCGGCGACCTCGAACAGCCCGCCGATCATCCGCTCGCCGAGGTAGAGGACCAGGTAGCCCTCACCGAAGGGCTCGGTGCGCCACCCGAAGACGGCGTCGTAGAACGCGGCGGACTCGGCGAGGTTCGTGGTGGGCAGCTCCCACCACACCGAAGGCTCGGCCTGCTGGTGGGTGCCCTCGGGTGTGCTCTCGGACATGCTCGCTCCCTCTCGCTCGCAGCTCGGGTCGTTGCTCGGTCACGCACGGCGTGCCACCACCGTAGGCGCGACGTGGCGGACGGCACACCCCCTGGATCGACGCGGGCTGGGGCGGGCTCAGGCGAGGGGATAGGCTGGGACGCGGAATCTCTTGACGTCGAGAGACCTCGACGGACGGAGTTGTTCGCCCGACGGAAGGAACCCGGTGGACCTGTTCGAGTACCAGGCGCGAGACATGTTCGAGAAGCACGGTGTGCCCGTGCTCGGCGGCATCGTCGCCACCACGCCCGAGGAGGCGCGCGCCGCAGCGGAGAAGCTGGGCTCCGCCGTCGTCGTCGTGAAGGCGCAGGTGAAGACCGGCGGCCGCGGCAAGGCGGGCGGCGTCAAGCTCGCACGCTCGCCGCAGGAGGCCGCGGACCGCGCCGCGGAGATCCTCGGCATGGACATCAAGGGACACACCGTGCACCGCGTGATGATCGCGCAGGGCGCCGACATCGCCGAGGAGTACTACTTCTCGGTCCTGCTGGACCGCGCGAACCGCTCTTACCTGGCGATGGCCAGCAAGGAGGGCGGCATGGAGATCGAGCAGCTCGCCGTCGAACGTCCCGAGGCGCTGGCGCGCGTCCCGGTCGACCCGACCGTGGGCATCGACGCGGCGAAGGCAGCGGAGATCGTCGCGACCGCGGGGTTCGACGCGGACGTCGCGGACCAGGTCGCCGACGTGCTGCAGAAGCTCTGGGGCGTCTACCAGGCCGAGGACGCGACCCTCGTCGAGGTGAACCCGCTGGTCAAGACCGGTGACGGCCGCATCGTCGCGCTGGACGGCAAGGTGTCGCTCGACGCGAACGCTGACTTCCGCCACGCCGACCACGCCGAGCTGGAGGACAAGGCCGCGGCCGACCCGCTCGAGGCGAAGGCCAAGGAGAACGACCTCAACTACGTCAAGCTGGACGGCTCGGTCGGCGTGATCGGCAACGGTGCGGGCCTCGTGATGAGCACGCTCGACGTCGTGGCCCTCGCGGGTGAGAAGCACGGCGACGTGACGCCGGCGAACTTCCTCGACATCGGCGGCGGCGCGTCCGCCGAGGTGATGGCCGCGGGCCTCGACGTCATCCTCGGCGACCCGCAGGTCAAGAGCGTCTTCGTCAACGTCTTCGGCGGCATCACGGCGTGCGACGCCGTCGCGAACGGCATCGTCGCGGCGCTCGGCATCCTCGGCGACGAGGCGACCAAGCCGCTCGTCGTGCGCCTGGACGGCAACAACGTCGAGGAGGGCCGGCGGATCCTCGCCGAGGCCGCCCACCCGCTCGTCACGCTCGCCGACACGATGGACGGCGGCGCCGACAAGGCTGCCGAGCTGGCCAACGCCTCCTGACCCCCGCCGACCGGACCGAACAGAAGGACTTCCGAACCACCATGGCGATCTTCATCGACTCCAGCTCCCGCGTCGTCGTCCAGGGCATGACCGGCTCCGAGGGCACCAAGCACACCACCCGGATGCTCGCGTCCGGCACCCAGATCGTGGGCGGGGTGAACCCGCGCAAGGCGGGCACGTCCGTGTCGTTCGACCTGCCCGACGGCGACTCCCGCGGTTCGTCCGTCGACGTCCCGGTCTTCGGGTCGGTCGCCGAGGCGATGGCCGCCACGGGCGCCGACGTCTCCGTGATCTTCGTGCCGCCCGCGCACACCAAGGGCGCGGTCGTCGAGGCGATCGAGGCAGGCATCCCGCTCGTCGTGATCATCACCGAGGGCGTGCCCGTCGCGGACACCGCCGAGTTCTTCACGCTCGCGCAGGCCAAGGGCGTGCGGCTGATCGGCCCGAACTGCCCCGGCATCATCAGCCCGGGCAAGTCGAACGTCGGGATCATCCCGGCGAACATCACCGGTCCGGGCAGGGTCGGCCTCGTCTCGAAGTCCGGCACCCTGACCTACCAGATGATGTACGAGCTGCGCGATCACGGGTTCTCCACCGCCATCGGCATCGGCGGCGACCCGATCATCGGCACCACGCACATCGACGCCCTCGAGGCGTTCGAGGCCGACCCCGAGACGGAGGTGATCGTGATGATCGGCGAGATCGGGGGCGACGCCGAGGAGCGCGCCGCCGACTACATCAAGGAGCACGTGACCAAGCCCGTCGTGGGGTATGTCGCCGGCTTCACCGCACCCGAGGGCAAGACGATGGGGCACGCGGGCGCGATCGTGTCCGGCTCCTCCGGCACGGCCGCCGCGAAGAAGGTCGCGCTCGAGGCCGCGGGGGTCAAGGTCGGCACGACGCCGAGCGAGACCGCCCAGCTCGCACGCGAGCTGCTCGGCTGAGTCGCCCCGCACGCGCAGAACGGCCCTCGCCCTCGCGGCGGGGGCCGTTCTGCGTCGTGCTCGTGGGGTGGGCGACCCGCGCGCCCGACGGCGTGGCACCCGCCCGCGTCCGGGTGGGGGTTGCAGCATGGTCGCGATGGCCAGACCTCCCGCTCCCCGTGTCCGCCCCGCCCGGCCTCGCATCGCCGGGTCGGGCGGCGCGCCGGCGACCTCGGCGACCTCGGCGGACGACACCGGCGAGCTCACCCGGTCCGAGCGTGCGGACGCCTGGTCGCGCGGTGACGACCCCGAGAGCGAGTGGGCCGACGAGAGCGAGTGGGCCGACGCCGAGTGGACGAACCACGAGGGTGAGTGGTCGGACGACGACGAGTGGTCCGACGGCGACGCCGACCCGACGAGCACCCAGGAGCTCGCGACCGTCGGTGGCACGGGGGAGTACGGCCGCTCGGTTGTGCGTCCCGCCGTCCGGGCGAGGCGCGACCTCGGCGCCGTCGCGCGCGAGATCGGGCGCGCCGTGCGCGCCGGCCTCGAGGCGAGCGTGCTCTCGTGGCTCGTGCTCGTGGTGCCCGTGGTCGCGGCGTACATCGCGACCGTCGCCGCCCCCGTGCTGGGTGAGGCGAGCTGGTTCGACGCGGCGCGCAACGCGACCTCGGGCTGGCTGCTCTCCTTCGGCCAGCCCCTGGTGGTGACGACCCCGGCCACGGCGATCGCCCCCGCGAGCAGCACCGTGGTCACCCTCGTGCCGATCGGCCTCACGCTCGTCACGGCAGCGCTCCTGGCGGGTGCCGTGCGCCGCGCGATGATCGCGAACCCCGTGTCGCTGCTGGCCACCGTGCTCGCGGCCGGCGGCGTGGTCGCCGGCGGCTACCGCCTTGCGGGCGCCACCCCGACCCTCGGCGCCGTCCTCACCACCGCGCTCGTGCTCGTGGGCGGCGCGGTCGCCGGGTGGCTGCGGTCCACGCCGGTCACGGCCCGCGAGGGGTGGCCCACGTGGTGTCTCGCGGGCCTGCGAGCCGGTCGACGCGTGCTCCTCGCGCTGCTCGGCACCGCCGCCGCCACGCTCGTCCTGGCGCTCGTCGTCCGGGCGAGCGCCGTGCTCGCGGTGCAGCAGAGCTTCGGCGCCGACGTCGTGAGCACCCTGCTGCTGCTGGCGACCCAGCTGCTGGCCCTGCCCACGCTCGTGGTCTGGGCGCTCTCGTGGCTCGTCGGGCCCGGGTTCTCGATCGGCGCCGTGGTCGTGACCAGCGACGCCGCGACCGCCGGACCCCTGCCCGCCCTGCCCGTGCTCGCCGCCGTGCCGGACACCGGGCCCGGCCCGGGGCGGTGGATCCTCGTCCTGGCGGTCCTCGTTGCGGCGGGTGCCCTCGTGGCGCCGCTCGCGCGGGCCCGCGACTGGCGGGCGCGCGGCGTCGTCGGCGCCGTGGCCGCCACGACGGCGGGCCTCGCCGCCGCCGTCCTGGGCGGCCTCTCGGGGGGTTCGGTGGGCCCGCTCGCCGTCGTCGGCACCACCGCGGCGCTCGGCCTCGCAGTCGCGGCCGTGGTCGCCGTCGCCGTCGCGGGCGTCGGTGCGGTCCTGGTGGTCGCGGAGCGCCGCGGGGTCGACGTCGCGGCGATCATCGACACCGCGCTTGCCGCCGTGCCCCGGCCGCGCCTCCCGCGGCTGCGCCGCAGGCGCTCGCGGTAACCTCGCCTGCGTGAATCCCACCCGCGTCGTCGTTCTCATCTCCGGGGGCGGGTCGAACCTCGCGGCCCTGCTGACCGCCGCGGAGGATCCCGGGTACGGCGTCGAGATCGTGGCGGTGGGCGCGGACCGCACGTCCGCTGCGGGACTCGCGCTCGCCGTCGAGCGCGGCATCCCCACGTTCGTCGAGCGCGTGTCCGACTACGCCGAGCGGGCCGACTGGGACCGCGCGCTGACGGCGGCGGTCGCGCAGCACCGGCCCGACCTCGTCATCTCGGCGGGCTTCCTCAAGCTGGTCGCCGACGCGTTCCTCGAGGCGTTCCCGGGGCGGTATCTCAACACCCACAACGCGCTGCTCCCGGCCTTTCCGGGGATGCACGCCCCCGCCGACGCCCTGGCGCACGGCGTCAAGGTCGCGGGCGCCACCCTCTTCGTCGTCGACGCGGGCGTGGACACCGGGCCGATCATCGCTCAGACCGTCGTGCCGGTGCTCGACGACGACGACGTCGACGCCCTCACCGAGCGGATCAAGGTCGCCGAGCGGGCCCAGCTGGTCGACGTCGTCGGGCGGATGGCGCGCGAGGGCTGGAGGGTCGAGGGACGCCGGGTCCGACTCGGCCGGTAGAGTGGCCGCGGGCCGTGACTGGCGAACCGGTGGAGCACCACCGGGGAGCGGCCCAGTGCTGGGTGAGTCGCACGGCGGCTCGAGACCCTGCGGAGCCGATCGCCTGGGCCCGCAGCCCGACCTCACCGATCCGGTCGTCTGGAGCACCATGTCTCAGCCTGTCCCTGTGCACGCCTCGTTCACCGCCACCACCCCCGACGTCGTGAGGGTGCGTCGCGCCCTCGTCTCGGTCTACGACAAGACGGGCCTCGTCGAGCTCGCCACGCGGCTCGTCGCCGCCGGCGTCGAGCTCGTGTCCACCGGCTCGACGGCGAGCACCATCGCCGGCGCCGGCCTGCCGGTCACGAAGGTCGAGGACCTCACCGGCTTCCCCGAGATGCTCGACGGCCGCGTCAAGACCCTGCACCCCCGCGTGCACGCCGGGATCCTCGCCGACCGCCGCCTCGAGAGCCACGTCGCGGCCCTCGCGGAGCAGGGCATCGAGCCGTTCGACCTCGTGGTCGTCAACCTCTACCCGTTCACGGCGACGGTCGCCTCCGGCGCGAGCCAGGACGAGTGCATCGAGCTCATCGACATCGGCGGGCCGTCCATGGTCCGCGCGGCCGCGAAGAACCACCCGAGCGTCGCTGTCGTCGTCGACCCGGCGGCGTACGACGACGTCGCGTCGGCGGTCGAGGCCGGCGGCTTCACGCTCGCCCAGCGCCGCACGCTCGCCGCCCAGGCCTTCCGGCACACCGCGAGCTACGACGTCGCCGTCGCGACCTGGATGGGCGCGCAGGTCGCGGGCGACGGCGACTCGCCCGCGTGGGTGGGGGCGACGTGGGAGCGCGCCTCGGTGCTGCGCTACGGCGAGAACCCGCACCAGCGCGCCGCGCTCTACACCTCCGACGCCGCCGCCCCTGGCCTCGCGCAGGCCACGCAGCTGCACGGCAAGGAGATGAGCTTCAACAACTACGTCGACTCCGACGCCGCGTGGCGCGCCGCGTGGGACCAGGCCGGGCCCGCCGTCGCGATCATCAAGCACGCCAACCCGTGCGGCATCGCGACCGGCGCGCCGGACGCGGCGATCGAGGACGTCTACACCGCCGCGCACGCGTGCGACCCCGTGTCGGCGTTCGGCGGCGTGATCGCGAGCAACCGCGAGGTCACCGTCGCGATGGCCGAGCGCATCGCCGAGGTGTTCACCGAGGTCGTGCTCGCGCCGTCCTACGCCGACGGCGCCCTCGAGGTCCTCACCCGGAAGAAGAACGTGCGCGTGCTCACGGTGCGTGAGCCGCACCGTGGCGGGCGCGAGCTGCGGCCCATCTCCGGCGGCCTGCTCGTGCAGGACGTCGACACGGTCGACGCCGAGCTCGACGGCGCCTCCGACTCCGCCGAGCGCTGGACGCTCGTGGCGGGGGAGGCCGCCGACGAGGGTGTCCTGCACGCCCTCCAGTTCGCGTGGACCGCGGTGCGCGCCGTGAAGTCGAACGCGATCCTGCTCGCGACGGCGAGCGAGGACTCCGCGGTCGTCGCCTCGGTCGGGGTCGGCATGGGTCAGGTGAACCGCGTCGACTCCTGCCGCCTCGCCGTCGAGCGGGCCAACGGGCACGGCGAGGAGCGCGCGCGGGGCGCCGTGGCGGCGTCGGACGCGTTCTTCCCGTTCGCCGACGGCGCGCAGGTCCTCATCGACGCCGGGGTGCGCGCGATCGTGCAGCCGGGCGGGTCGGTGCGCGACGCCGAGGTGATCGCGGCGGCGCAGGCCGCCGGCGTGACGATGTACCTCACCGGCACGCGGCACTTCGCGCACTGAGCGAGACGGATACCGTGGGTGGCGTGACCGACCCCACGCCTGCGGCGACCGATCCGGCCGAGCGCGCCGCGGCCGAGACGGCCGCGCTCGCCGCGTCGCGTCGGCTCACCCGCCTGGGCTGGGCCTGCCTGCTCCTCGCGGCGCTCCTCGTGCCGCTCACGGTGGTCGCGGACGTCCCGACGGCGTTGCGCACCTTCGCGATCGGCCTCCTCGTCCTGGCCGCCGCACGGCTCGCCACGCCGGGGCGCGGGGTGATCGCGCGGGCGCGCTGGTGGGACGTCACGGCGCTGGTGCTGCTCGCCGTCGGGATCGGCTACCTGTCGTTCGGGCCGGACCTCGTGCCGCTCGGCTGAGGCGCGGGACGACGAAGGGCCGCGGCGAGGTGACTCGCCGCGGCCCTTCGCCGTGGTGCTCGGTGTGCGAGCGGGCTACGCGCGGGGCGCCTCGCCGTCGCGCTGCTCGGGCGTCTCGACCTCGGGCGTCTCGACCTCGGGCGTCTCGACCTCGGGCGTCTCCTCGGTCGTGGGGACCGCGGCGGCCTGACGGGCCAGGAGGGCGTCGAGCGCGTCGGGCTCGGGGTCGCTCTCCTCGGCCAGCACGACCTCCTCGGTGATCTCGGTCTCCGGCCACTCGCCAGCGATCACGGGGACCGGCGTCACGAGTCGGTAGACGAGCGCGGCGATCGCACCGCCGAGCAGGGGTGCGAGCCAGAACACCCACACCTGCTGGATGGCCCAGCCCTCGGAGAACAGGGCGGTGGCGAGCGAGCGGGCCGGGTTGAGCGAGCCGTTCGTGAACGGCACGGTGAGCGCGATGAGCGCCGACAGCGTGAAGCCGATCGCGACGGGTGCGTTCGTGACGTTGGCGCGCTTGTCGGTCACGCCCAGGATGACGCCGACGAACACCGCGGTCGCCACGACCTCGATGATGATCGCGGCGCCGAGGCCGAAGGTCGCAGCGCCCTGGGCCGCCGTCGAGAACGGGGAGTGGTCGCCGAAGCCGTTGCTCGTGGAGGAGAACCACGCCCGGTTCGAGCTGCCCGTGATGTCCGCGAGGCCGGACGGGATGAGGAAGAACAGCAGCGCGGCGGCGGCCGTCCCGCCGACGATCTGGGCGAGCCAGTAGACGAGCATGTCGAGCCAGCCGATGCGACCGCCGATCGCGGCGCCGAGCGACACGGCCGGGTTGAAGTGGCCGCCGGACACGTGGCCGACGGCGCTCGCCGCGCCGAGCACCGCGATGCCGAAGCCCAGCGGGACGGCGAGGCCGGAACCGGCGACGCCGCTGACGGCGGACCAGAGCGCGGTACCGACGCCGACGAGGACGAGGACGAACGTGCCGAACACCTCGGCGCCCACGCGGGCGAAGAGGGAGTAGCCGGGCTCGACGGCGACCTCGTCGATCAGGACGGCCGACGCCTCGGCGTCGGACTCGGGCGGAAGGGTGGTGGACATGGTGCTCCTGACGGGAGAGATCGGGTGGGCGCGCGGCGACGCCGTCGGACATCCTTCCACGCGCAGCCTGTGTGCAACCTGGAAGTCGAGGCGTCCCGGGTCGCGAGACCCGCGTCCCAGGGGCCTGCGGGCGGGCTAGCGGGTGAGCGAGTCGATCGCCTCGTTGAGGGTCGCGCTCGGACGCATGACCGCCTCGGCCTTCGCCGGATCGGGGCGGTAGTGGCCGCCGAGGTCGACGGGGCTGCCCTGCACGGCGACGAGCTCCGCCACGATCGCCTCCTCCTGCGCCGCGAGCGTCGCGGCCAGGTCGGCGAACGCGGCGGCGAGCTCGCCGTCGGCCGTCTGGCGGGTGAGCTCCTGCGCCCAGTAGAGGGCGAGGTAGAAGTGCGAGCCGCGGTTGTCGATGCCGCCGAGGCGGCGCGTGGGCGACTTGTCGCGGTCGAGGAACGTTCCCGTGGCGCGGTCGAGCGTGTCGGCGAGGATCTGCGCGCGGGCGTTGCCCGTCGTCGTCGCGAGGTGCTCGAACGAGGCCGCGAGCGCGAAGAACTCCCCGAGGCTGTCCCAGCGCAGGTAGTTCTCCTTGAGCAGCTGCTGGACGTGCTTGGGCGCCGAGCCGCCGGCTCCGGTCTCGAAGAGGCCGCCGCCGTTCATCAGCGGGACGACCGACAGCATCTTCGCGCTCGTGCCGAGCTCGAGGATCGGGAACAGGTCGGTGTTGTAGTCGCGCAGGACGTTCCCGGTGACCGAGATGGTGTCCTCGCCGCGGCGGGCACGCTGCAGGGACAGCGCGCACGCGCTGGCGGGGTCCATGATCTCGATCTGGAGGCCGCTCGTGTCGTGCTCGGGCAGGTACTCGCGCACCTTGGCGATGAGCACCGCGTCGTGGGCGCGCGCCTCGTCGAGCCAGAAGACCGCCGGCGCCCCGGTGGCCCGGGCGCGCGTCACGGCGAGCTTGACCCAGTCCCGGATCGGGGCGTCCTTGGTCTGGCAGGCGCGCCAGATGTCGCCCGGCTGCACGTCGTGGCGCAGCAGCACGTGACCGGCGCTGTCGGTGACCTCGACGGTGCCGGCCACCGGGATCTCGAACGTCTTGTCGTGCGAGCCGTACTCCTCGGCTGCCTTCGCCATGAGGCCGACGTTCGGGACCGAGCCCATCGTCGCCGGGTCGAGGGCGCCGTGTGTGCGGCAGTCGTCGATCGCCGCCTGGTAGATGCCGGCGTAGGAGGAGTCCGGGATGACGGCGAGCGTGTCCGCCTCCTTGCCGTCCGGGCCCCACATCTTGCCGCCGCCGCGGATCATCGCGGGCATCGAGGCGTCGATGATGATGTCGCTGGGGACGTGCAGGTTGGTGATGCCCTTGTCGGAGTCGACCATCGCCAGGGCCGGGCCGTCCGCGAGTCCCTGTGCGACCGCCGCCTTGATGGCCTCGCCGTCGGGCAGCCGGTCGACGGCGGCGAGCAGAGCGCCGAGGCCGTCGTTGGGGGAGACGCCCGCGGCGGCGAGCTGGTCGCCGTACTCCTCGAAAAGGGCGGGGAAGAACGCCTTGACGACGTGGCCGAACAGGATCGGGTCCGAGACCTTCATCATCGTGGCCTTGAGGTGGGCGGAGAACAGCACGCCCTCGGCCTTGGCCGCGGCGATCTGCTCGGCCAGGAAGCGGTCCAGCGCGGCGACGTTCATGAACGTGGCGTCGACGACCTCGCCCGCGAGGACCGGGAGACTCTCCTTGAGCACGGTGCGCGTGCCGTCGGCGCCCACGAGGGTGATCGTGAGGGTGTCGTCGGCGGGCATGACCACCGAGCGCTCGTTGGCGAAGAAGTCGTCCTGACCCATGGTCGCCACGCGCGTGCGCGAGTCCGGGCTCCACGCGCCCATGCGGTGCGGGTGGGCCTTGGCGTAGCTCTTCACCGAGGCGGGTGCGCGGCGGTCGGAGTTGCCCTCGCGCAGCACCGGGTTCACCGCGGAGCCCTTGACCTTGTCGTACGCGGCGCGGACGGCGCGCTCGTCGTCGGTGGCCGGGCTCTCGGGGTAGTCCGGGACGGCGAAGCCCTGGCCCTGGAGCTCGGCGATCGCCGCCTTGAGCTGCGGGATCGACGCGGAGATGTTGGGCAGCTTGATGATGTTCGCCTCGGGCGTCGTGGCGAGCTCGCCCAGCTCGGCGAGCGCGTCGCCGACCCGCTGCTCCGGGGTCAGCGAGTCGGGGAACTTCGCGAGGATGCGCGCGGCCAGGGAGATGTCGCGGGAGTCCACCTCCACCCCGGCCGTCGAGGCGTACGCCGCGACGATCGGCAGGAGGGAGTAGGTCGCGAGCAGCGGTGCCTCGTCGGTGTGCGTGTAGATGATCGTGGCCATGTGAGGACTCCCGGGGGTGCTCGGGGTGGATGAGAACTCTCGACGTCAAGATACCGAACCTCGCTCGGGGGCGGTGGGTGCGCTGTCGGGCGGACGCGGCGGGCGATCCTCGCTACCCTCGGGACGGACCTCCTCGCGACGAGCCGGGGAGGCTCCCGGCGGTGCGGCCGACGCCAGGCGCCATCGCGGGTGTCGGCCAGTGGCGGGAGGACCTCGAGTGCGTGACCGAACCATGCGGCAGACGGTGACGCTGACGCTGTCCGGAGCGGCAGGGCAGATCGGGTACGCCCTGCTGTTCCGCGTCGCCAGCGGGGAGATGTTCGGCCCGCACACCCCGGTGCGGGTCCGGATGCTCGAGCACCCGCGTGCCGTGGCCGCGGCCGCGGGCGTCGCGATGGAGCTGCAGGACGCCGCGTCGCCGCTGCTGCTCGACGTCGACGTCACCGCCGATCCCCGGATCGGGTTCGACGGCGCGAACATCGCGATCCTCGTCGGCGCCCGGCCGCGCACCGCGGGCATGGAGCGGTCCGACCTGCTCGAGGCCAACGCGGGCATCTTCGGGCCGCAGGGTGCGGCGATCAACGACGTCGCGGCGCAGGACATCCGCGTGCTCGTCATCGGCAACCCGGCCAACACCAACGCGATGATCGCGGCGGCGCACGCGCCCGACGTGCCGGGGGAGCGCTTCACCGCGCTCACGCGGCTGGACCACAACCGCGCGCTCGCCCAGCTCGCGCTGCGGACCGGGCTCAGCGTGGGCGACATCTCCCGCGTCACCGTGTGGGGCAACCACTCCCGGACGCAGTACCCCGACCTGCGGCACGCGCTGATCGCCGACATGCCGGCCCTCGAGGTGGTGGACCGGGCCTGGGCGGAGGGACCGTTCATCGACACCGTCGCCGCCCGGGGTGGCGCGATCATCGCGGCGCGCGGCGGATCCTCGGTGGCATCGACCGTGAGCGCGATCATCGACCACGGCCACCTGCGCCGGCGTGGGGTGCCGGAGGGGGACTGGACGTCGGCCGCGCGCATCTCCGACGGGTCCTACGGCGTGCCCGAGGGGCTGGTCTGCTCGTTCCCGGTGATCTCCGTGGACGGCCGGTGGGAGATCGTGCAGGGGCTCGAGATCGACGCGTTCTCGCGCGCGCGGATCGACGCCTCCGTGGCCGAGCTCATCGACGAGCGCGACGCGGTGCGCGCGCTCGGGCTGCTGCGCTGACTCAGGGTGACCTGCGCGCGCGTGCGTCGGGCGAAGGCCCGGACGCGACAGCGAGGACCGAACGAGCGAGGGACGGCTGAACGAGACAGGGAAGGCCGACCGTGCTCGCACGGTCGGCCTTCCCTGTCTCGTCCAGCTAGTTGAGCAGCGCGAGGCGGCTCGGGTCGTTGGCGAAGACCTCCTTGATGTTCGCCTTCGTCACCACGACCGGGTCGAGGAGGTAGACGTCGACGTCCTTCACGCCGTTGTCGACCTGCTCGGTGGCCTCCGGGAACCCGTCACCCTGCTGCAGGGACGTGATGATCTCCATCGTCTTGCCGACGAGGTCCGAGGTCGGCTTGGCGACGGTGGAGTACTGGATCC
>NZ_VENP01000073.1 GCF_006351005.1 Miniimonas arenae
GCCTCTGTGGCGGTGACCGGCGCGTGTGTGGGGCGGGAGGCCGCCAGCGCAGCGATCAGCTTGGTGTTCGACATGCCCCGGTAGCGCGAACGCAGTTCTTCTGGAGCCGTGATCAGCATGCCCTTGATCTGGTTGATCGTCGCCGTCCTGGCCGTCAGCGCTGAGGACCGGGACGTGCGCAGTACTCGTAGCGACTCCACCAGCCCGTCGCCGCCCTTGGGTGCGGCGCTGGCTCGGCCCGAGAGCACCGCTTCAGCGGCAGAGTAGGCGTCGAAGGGGTCGCTCTTGCCGCGTAGCCGGCGGTCGAAGCGGTTGGGGCGGTTGACCTCGCTGACCTCGATGCCCGCGCCTCGGATCGCACGACTGACCCCAGCACCGTAGGAGCCGGTGCACTCGATACCTACCTTCACCAGCCCGGGCCAGGACCGCAGAAACTGCAACGCCGCCTGGTAGCCGGCCGCGGTGGCCGAGACCTTCACATCGGCTAGTCGTCGTCCGGCTCCGTCGATCGCCGCGACGTGGTGGGTCTCGGCGTGGGTATCGATGCCGCCGTAGACCTCGATCTGATCTTGCTTCACCATTGGAACTGCGCCCTTCCGTGTTGTCGGGTGCGCAGCCCGGCCGGGCGTCAGTCAGTTCACTATCGGGGATCTCGCCAGACTCCTATCAGGACATGACGGCCCGCCGGGCTGCACTTTCGGGAGTGAGCCGAGCCGGTCGACACGTCGCAGACAGGACAGCCACCAACAAGCAGCGGCGTCAGAAGAGCCGTGAGTCAGACCCGCCCACCAGACCATCCTGCGTCCACCGAGCCGAGACCGCCACGCCCATCAAGGAGCCAGACCAACCGGTCCACGGGATCCATAGTGAAGAGCCGCGAATCGGGCTCGAAGAAGGCTTGCATGACGCACGATGCCCGGCACCGCACGGTCAGCGCTCCAGGTCTTGATCAGACCTTCATGGTTCGGGGATCAGGTGTTGATCCTGGCACGCGAATCTGGTGACTCCATGTCTGCGAGGTCGGGCGAGAGTCCGAGCGTGAGGACGCCCCGATGGACGGATGCACACGACGTGCAGCACAGGATGAGGAGCGAGATCTGTTGAGTACGACGAAGACGAAGATGGTGGCCGTCGCCGGGGCTGCAGCGTTGGTGATCGCGCTGGCTGGGTGTAGTTCGGAACCTGAGTCTGCTGGTGGGCAGGCCTCCCCGACGGCGACGGACTCGCCTGCGACGCAGGAGGCGGTTGTGCATAACGAGGCTGATACCGAGTTCGTGCAGATGATGATCGTGCATCACGAGGGCGCGATCGAGATGGCCGACCTGATCGTGGAGCGAGCCAGCACTGCGCAGGTGCGCGAGCTGGGTGAGCGGATTCGTGATGCCCAGGGACCAGAGATCGAGCAGATGACCGGCTGGCTGGAGGCCTGGGGGGAGGAGCTGCCGTCCGGTATGGACCATGGCGGCATGGACCACGACGGCATGGACATGGGGGGCATGGATCAGCAGGAGGCGATGCAGGCGCTGGCGGACGCCGAGGATGCCGAGGTGGATCGGCTGTTCCTGGAGCTGATGATCGAGCACCACCGGGGGGCCATCGAGATGGCGCAGTCTCAGGTTGAGAACGGTCAGAATGCGGACGCGATCGCGTTGGCGGAGGACATCATTACCGCGCAGGAGGCCGAGATCACCGAGATGGAGCAGATGCTCGACGAGTCCTGGATGTAGAGTTTCGGGTTGCGCCGCAACGCACCAACGTCCCCGGCGACCGCTACGAGCGGTCCCCGGGGACGTTGGTGTGTTGCGGCGAGTTCATCCTGGGGAGGACGGCGCAGGTCGGGGGTCAGCGACGAGAGCCGTTCCAGGATGCGACAGGCACGCTCAGCTCCTGGGGTGCCTGCCGCGCCGGTCGCCCGAGCCGCAGTGGCAGTGGATCGGGTGACGCGCGAACAGGGGCCGGGCTCGGGCTCGCCGAGCCCCTGGTTCGCGTGTCCCCGGCTTGCCGTGGGGTCGATCACCGTGGCCGGGTGGTGACCAGCGGGTGGCTTCATCGAATGTTGATCGAACCCCGATCGGTGGCGTGGGGCGGTGCGGTGAACATGGTCTCGACAGCGAACCTCGCGCGGCCACGCGCAGGGGGCGCCCACGAGGAGATCGAAGGATCGGGTGGTTCAGCAATGAGGTACACGCCGCGTATCACGGTGGTATCAGCCCCGGCGTGCCACTTCTGCGAGGACGCCGACCAGGCGTTGCAGGAGTTGGCGCGCGAGTTCGCAATTGCGGTCAGCCACGTCGCGCTCGACAGCGCTGAGGGCAGGCGGCTGGTCGCTGAGCACCGGTCGGCCATGAGCCCACTGGTGTTGCTGGAGGGGGCCTACTTCAGCTCGGGCCGGCTGCCGCGCAAGAAGCTCGCCCGTGCGCTGGCTCGGATGGGCGCGGCCACCCTCTCTCGGGCCGGTTCAGGCGCGTTGGGTGGCGCTGGTGGGAAGTGAGCTGCTGACCACCGGGAGTGTGGTGGCGGCGTTCCTGGCTGGTGGGGTGGCGTTGTTCGCGCCGTGCTGCATCGTGTTCCTGGCACCGAGCTACCTGGCCGGCGCGGTCAAGAACCGGCGATGGCGGTTGTTGCCGTTGACGTTCGTCTTCGCCGCCGGGTTGGGTGTGGTGCTGCTGCCGCTGACCCTGGGAGCCAGCCTGCTGGCCGGTGCCATCGCCCGGTACCACCAGGTGCTGTACTACGCCGGCGGCGCCTTGATGATCGGACTCGCTGTGCTGGCGCTGTCGGGGCGCATGTGGTCGCTGCCGAGCTTCGTGCGTGCACCGGACACGACGCGGGCCGACACCGCGAGCTTCTTCGCTCTGGGGGTGTTCTCGGGCATCGCCTCGGCGTGTTGCGCACCCGTGCTGGTCGGTGTGATGACCCTCTCGGCCCTCTCGGCGACTCCGGCTGGTGGGCTGGTGCTTGGACTGGCCTACGTGTTCGGGATGGTGTTCCCGCTGTTCGTCATGGCCCTGCTGTGGGATGCCGCCAGGCTGGGCGAGCGCACCTTCTGGCGCGCCAAGCCGGTCCGCCTAAGGGTGCGAGGGCACGTGCTGGCCACCAACACGGTCAACCTTGTCGTGGCCGTCGGGTTCATGGTCATGGGCGGAGCGGTCATCGCCTTGGCCAACCAGCCGGGCATGACCGGCGGCACCGAGGCCCAGTCGGCCATCGCTACCTGGCTGACCGAGACGTTCCTGCGCATCCAGCAGTGGGCCGCGCCCATACCTGAGCCCGTTCAGGCGCTGATCCTGTTCGTGGTGGCCGGGGCGTTCATCTGGGCCACGCTCATCGGGCGCCGCAGAGCGCGGCGCACCGGCTCCCTCGACTCCATGGCCGGGCACGGTTCGGCCGCAGAGACAGCTCTCGATCCCGTGGAAGGTCACCCATCCGCAGGCGAGAACCACGGCAGTCCGGTGCCGACCTGCCACGACACGACCAGCACGAGGAACCCGCAATGACCTCTCGATCTGCCACCCGACGAGCCAAGGAGCGCCAGGAGACGATGAGGCACGAGCAGGACACCCGGGCACGCCGCAGGAGGACGGCGCGCCTGAGCATCGTGAGCTTGGTGATCCTGGCGGTCGTCGCATTGGTGGTCATGGCGCTGCTGTCTGCCCGGCCCGAGCAGTCCGACCAGGTGCGCACGGCTCCCGACTTCACCCTCCCCGCCTCCGACGGCACCTCGGTGAGGCTCTCGGACCTGCGCGGCGCGCCGGTGCTGCTCTACTTCAACGAGGGCGCCGGCTGCGACGCCTGCATCGTCCAGATGACAGCGATCGAGGCCGAGCCGGGCTTCGCCGACGCCGGCATCACCGTCCTGCCGATCGTGATGAACACCGCAGAGCAGATCAACGCCGAACGCGAACGCCTCGGAGCCACCAGCGCGTTCCTGCTCGACGACGGCGCCGTCTCCGCCGAGTACGACACGCTCGGCACCGGCATGCACGAGGGCCTGCCCGGGCACGGATTCGTCCTCATCGACGCAGACGGCCAGCAGGTCTGGTCCGGCGACTATCCCTCGATGTGGATCGACGCCGACGACCTGCTGGGCATCGCCCTCGACAACCTCTAGCCCACCCATCCCCACACGCCCACGATCCACGGAGGACACGATGACCACCTGCTGCCGCGATAGTGCACCCGACCGAACGGCCGCTGCAGACCAGAGGTGCTGCGGCGGGCATGCCGCCACGCAGCCGACCACCGGGCACGAAGCCTGCTGCACGGTTCCTGAGACCGACAGCCGCCTCAGCGACGCTGCCGACCGAACACCCCGATAGGCGACCAGCCCACCACAGGAGCGCACCATGCGACCGATCCTCTTCTCCGTCCTCGGCCTGGACATCCAGACCTACGGCCTCAGCAAGGCGCTGGCGGCGCTGCTGGGCGCCTTCCTGCTCGGACGGGCCTTCCAGCGCCTGGGCCTGAAGAAGGACGACGCTCACGCCCTGGTGCTGTGGGCGACGGTCTGGGGGTTCGTTGGCGCGAAGATCTACCACCTGCTGGAGAACCTGCCGAACCTCACCTGGCACCACTTCGGCGGCACCGGGTTCACCTGGTACGGCGGGCTCCTGGCCGGCCTCGCCGCCGCGCTCGTGCTCATCCGCCGTCGACACCTACCTCTGGCCGTGGTCGCCGATGCAGCGGCGATCCCGTTGACCCTGGCTTACGGGGTCGGCCGGCTGGGGTGCTGGTTCTCCGGCGACGGCACTTACGGGCGACCCACCACACTGCCGTGGGGCATGACGGTCTCCGATGGCACGGTTCCCACCGACGTGCCCGTGCACCCCACACCCCTGTACGAAGCACTTGCGGCCGTCCTGATCGCTGCTGTGCTGTGGCGGGTGGCCCGCCGGCGACAGCCGCCCCTGACGATCTTCGCCGGCTATCTGATCCTCAGCGGTGGTGCACGGTTCGCGGTCGAGTTCCTGCGCATCAACGAGCCCGCGCTCTTCGGTTTGACGCAGCCACAGCTGTGGTCGATCACCAGCATGCTCGCCGGTGCTGTCCTGGTCGTCATGGTCCGCCGACGCCACCTGCAGGGCAGCAGTGCGCCACCCCGCCTCGCAGCACGCGACCGGTCACTGGCGCCACCCGCGGTGTCGTCCTCGACCCCTTCCTGACTCAGCCGATGCGCCGGCCCGGCAGGAGTCCGCAGCAACGACACGCGTCCACGGGCCCAGCGAGCAAGCCAGGTGCGCCCTCAGGCTCGCGACCCATTCGTCCGTTGCCGTTTCCCACCCGTGGCACCGACGAACAGGCCCACGCTGATGGCCACTTTGTCGGGGTGAGCAGAGACACTGGTAGGCATGAACACTTCTACTTCCGATAGTCGCCGTGCTCTCGTCGTCGACGATGAGCAGCCGCTGGCGCGTGTGCTGGCCGGCTACTTGGAGCGGGAGGGGTTCGAGGTCGACCTGGCCTTTGACGGGCCCTCCGCAGTGGAGCTGGCCCGGCAGGGTGATCCACTGGTGATCATTCTCGACCTGGGCCTACCGGGCCTGGACGGGGTGGAGGTCTGCCGCCAGATCCGCACCTTCTCAGACTGCTACATCCTCATGCTCACCGCCCGCGCCGAGGAGATCGATACGTTGATCGGGTTGTCGGTCGGGGCTGATGACTACATGACCAAACCGTTCAGCACTCGTGAGCTGATCGCCCGGGTCGGGGTGATGATGCGCCGACCCCGCACCGCACCGGCTGCGGCGGCGCTGGCGGAGCGGCTGGTCTTTGGCGGGTTGAGCATCGATCAGTCGGGACGTGAGGTTCATTTGGACGGCGAGCCGGTGGCGCTGACACGCACCGAGTTCGACGTGCTGGCGGCCCTGGCGGCCCATCCGCGACAAGTCTTCACCCGCCAGGCGTTGATCAACGCAGTCTGGGGTGCGGACTGGGTGGGCGATGAGCATCTGGTGGACGTGCACATCCTGCACGTGCGGCAGAAGTTGGGCGACAGCGCCAAGGAGCAGAAGTACGTGCGCACGGTGCGCGGCGTCGGGTACCGGATGGGCACAGGCCAATGACTGCGCGGAGCCGGTCGGCGGCGTCGGGGCGCGCGGGTGGGATCGCTGCGCGCCTGATCATCGCGATGGCGCTGGTGATCATCGCCGGAGGCATCACGGCACTGCTGATCGCCGCCCTGGTGGGGCCGGTGTTCTTCCACCACCACCTGATCGAGGTGGAGAACTCGCCCGGGACGACGTTCGAGCATGCCGAGGCCGCCTTCATCTCGGCCAGCACGCTGACCCTGGCCATCGCTCTGGGAGCCTCGGCGCTGACCTCGTTGGCCGTCAGCCTGATCTTGGCCCGCCGCATCGGTGCCTCGCTGGGCACCATGTCCACTGCTGCGGCTCAGGTGGCCGCGGGCCGATTCCAGGCCCGCGTGGCACGGCCGCGGGTGGGTGCGGAGTTCGATGAGCTGGCCGACGCCTTCAACGACATGGCCACCCGCCTGGACCGTGACGAGGACCTGCGGCGGCGGCTGATGGCCGATGTGGCGCATGAGCTGCGCACCCCGGTCACCACGATCTCCGCGACCGTGGACGCCCTGGAAGACGGGGTGCAGCAGCTGGACCCGCAGACCGTCGAGGTGCTGCGCACCCAAGCTTCTCGGCTGACCCGCCTGGCCGCCGATCTCGCCGCCGTGACCCGGGCCGAGACCGGCGCCCTGCACCTGGACCGGCAACCCATGACCCCGCAGGAGGTGCTGGAGGTGGCGGCCGAGTCCGCCCGTGACCGCTACACCGCCGCCGGCGTCGAGCTGGTCGTCGAGGCCAGCACACACCTGCCCGAGGTCTGGGTGGACGCCGATCGGTTTGGGCAGGTGCTGGCCAACCTGCTGGACAACGCGCTGCGCCACACCCCGACCGGTGGCCGGGTCGGCCTGGGCGCGAGCCGGCACGGCGACGGCGTGCGGCTGGTGGTCGCCGATACCGGTGAGGGTATCGACGGTGTCCATCTGCCCCACGTATTCGAGCGGTTCTACCGGGTCGATACCGCCCGCGACCGTGACCACGGCGGCTCCGGTATCGGGTTGAGCATCACACGGGCGCTCGTGCACGCCCACGGCGGCACGATCACCGCCCACAGCGCCGGAGTGGGCACCGGGACCCGGTTCGTCATCGACCTGCCCGCAGCAGCGACCGTGGCTGATCTGCCCACCGCTGATCTTCAGTGAGACTTCATCAAGCGACCGCCTCTTCTTGATCCCCCTGGCCCAGGCTGGAACCAAGCCACCGGTGGCACACACCGGGGTCAGCGCAAGGAGACCGTGATGGGCCTGTGGTGCAACCAGATGGGCGTCGCCGGCTGGGCCGCCATGATCGCCCTGTGGGTCGGGTTGCTGGTGGTCGTCGTCTGGGCCGTGTCTCGGATGTTCCCCACCCCCCGCCGACGGCCCGATCCCAGCCTCGACCCGCAGGCACTCCTGGATGCCCGCCTCGCCGCGGGCGAGGTCGACCCCGAGACCTACCGGTCGCTGCGCTCCCAGCTGGCCGACCCCTCCCACCTGGCCGACTCCGCGCCGGTCACCACGAAAGGACCACGATGAAACACCACCTCAAGCACATGGCCATCGGCGCGGTCGTCATCCTCGCCGTGTTGCTGGCCTTCGGCGTCAACCTGGGCCAGGCCCTGCCGTATGCGATCCTGCTGGCCTGCCCCTTGGGGATGGTCGCGATGATGTTCTTCATGAACCGCCAAGGCGGCCACAACCACGGCGACGCCACCGGCCAGGACCCGGGGCACGAGCACGTCACGCCGACCCGCGAGGACCACGAACGCATCCCCTGAGACCGACCCTCGACCCAGGCGTCGGCCCTTCCGTTCTGGCCGGCGCGGGCGTGCCCCCGCTGATCCCCCTGCAGCGCACACGCCCGCGCCGGCCTCGTCATTCCTGCACACCGCAGACGGCACGGGGTCACGCACAGCGGGCGTCTTCATCGAACTTTCATCGATCCATCAGGGCAGTACAGGTTCCGCCCGCCTACTGTGGGAGATACCCCCACCGGGTATCGGCGGGGTTCGAGCCATCTGGCCCAACAGGAAGGAGCGAGGTCATGGGAATCCTCGCCACGCTGGCCGCGGCCCTGGTGCTGACGGCCCTGATCGGCTGGTACTTCTTCGGCCCGAAGAAGTCCCGCCGCGCACAGGTCGATGGCGGTGTGCAGGTCGTGACCGTCTCGGTCAAGGGCGGCTACAGCCCCGACGTCATCGAGGTCGTCCAGGGCGTCCCGGTGCGGATGGTCTTCGACCGTCAGGAGTCCGGGGACTGCTCCTCCCGGGTGGTCTTCCCCGACTTCAAGGTCAACCAGTCCCTGCCCGCCTACGCCACCACGGCCGTGGACTTCACCCCCCAGGAGGTCGGTGAGTACGGCTTCGCCTGCGGGATGAACATGCTGCACGGCAAGGTCCGAGTGGTCTCCGGCACCGCTGCCGCTGGTGGTGCCGACTCGGGTGCTGCGGCAGCCTCGAACCCACCCACCGGTGGTGGCGTGATCGCACCCCCACGCCCGACCGAGGAGATCGCGCCGGTGACGGGCGCTTCGCACGAGCACCAGAGCGGGGGCGAGACTGCCACCACCGCGGTGGGTGGTCCGGTGGCGCTGCATGTGGCCGAGGACGAGTCGGTCGACGCCGAAGCCGCCGAGCGCGCGAGCGAGATCGCCGATCTGCGTCGGCGAGTGATCATCGGCGCGGTGCTGACCTTCCCGGTGCTGGTGGCGGTGATGGCCCATGAGCTGTTCGGGGCGATGTGGCCCGGGGTGCTGCTGGAGCCGTGGCTGCAGCTGCTGCTGATCGCCCCGGTCATGGTCTACACCGGCTGGCCGATCCACCGCACCGGGTGGCTGGCGCTCTCGCACCGCACCGCCGAGATGAACTCCCTGATCACCCTCGGCACGATCGCCGCCTTCGGGTTCAGCCTGGTGGCCACCTTCGTCCCGGACGTGCTGCCCGCCGATGCCCAAGAGGTCTACTACGAGGCCGTCGGGGTCATCTTGACGCTGATCCTGCTGGGCCGGCTGCTGGAGACGAAGGCCAAGGCCGGAACCGGTGAGGCCATCCGGGCCCTGATCGGCCTGCAGCCACGCACCGCGCGGGTCATCCGCGCCGGTGAGGAGCTGGAGATCGGCGTCGGTGACGTCCAGGTCGGTGACGTGATCGCGATCCGCCCCGGAGAGAAGCTGCCCGTGGACGGCGAGGTCAGCGAGGGCACCTCGGCGATCGATGAGTCGATGGTCACCGGCGAACCGATCCCGGTCCTCAAGGCCGCCGGGGACACCGTCATCGGTGCCACGATCAACCAGACGGGGGCGTTCCGCTACGTGGCCACGAAGGTCGGCGCGGACACCATGCTCGCCCAGATCATCCGCCTGGTCCGCGAGGCCCAGGGCTCCAAGGCCCCGATCCAGCGCCTGGTCGACAACGTCTCCAGCTACTTCGTGCCCGCCGTGATCGTGATCGCGGTCTGGACCTTCGCGATCTGGTCCCTGGTCGGCCCGCCGCCGGCCGGGATCTTCGCGCTGGTCGCCGCGGTCGCGGTGCTGATCATCGCCTGCCCCTGCGCCCTTGGCCTGGCCACCCCGCTGTCGATCACCGTCGGTACCGGCAAGGGCGCCACGCACGGCATCCTGATCCGCTCCGCCGAGGCCCTGGAGACCGCCCACAAGCTCACCACCGTGGTCCTGGACAAGACCGGCACCATCACCAAGGGCGCCCCGTCGCTGACCGATGTGCTACCGGCTGACGGGTTCGACGACACCGAGCTGCTGGCCCTGGTCGCCGCCGCCGAACGCGACTCCGAGCACCCGCTCGCGGCCGCGATCGTGGCCGGCGCCACCAACACCGGGCACGCCCTGGGCACACCACAGGAGTTCACCTCGATCACCGGTCAGGGCGTGCGTGCCCTCGTCGAGGGCCGCCAGGTGCTGGTCGGCAACAAGCGTCTCCTCACCGGCGCAGGCATCGACCCCACACCCCTGAGCGGCGACCTCGAACGTCTCGCCCGAGACGGCAAGACACCCATGCTCGCCGCTGTGGACGGTCGCCCGGCCGGAGTGATCGGCGTGGCCGACACCCTCAAGGACGGCTCGATCGAGGCGATCGCCGCCCTGCAGGCGCGCGGGCTGGACGTGGTGATGATGACCGGCGACAACCGCGACACCGCCGCAGCCATCGCGCGCCAGGTCGGCATCACCCGGGTCCTGGCCGAGGTCATGCCCGAGCACAAGGCCGCAGAGGTCAAGCGCCTGCAAGCCGAGGGCGGGATCGTGGGGATGGTGGGCGATGGCATCAACGACGCCCCCGCCCTGGCCCAGGCCGACGTCGGCTCGGCCATCGGCACCGGCACCGACGTCGCCATCGAGTCCTCCGACATCACCCTGATCTCGGGGAACCTGTCCGGCCTGGTCACCGCCGTGGACCTATCCCGAGCCACCATGCGCAACATCCGACAGAACCTCGGCTTCGCCTTCGGCTACAACGCCCTGGGCATCCCCATCGCCGCCGGAGCCCTCTACCCCGCCTTCGGGCTGCTGCTCAGCCCGATCATCGCCGCCCTGGCCATGGCGCTGTCCTCACTGTCGGTCGTCGCCAACTCCAACCGGCTGCGCCGCTTCAACCCCGCCCCCGTGCCCGCGGCCATCACGACACCGGCCACTACTACCGAACAACCGGTGGTCGAGCTCGGAGGGGACCACCACCACGACGAGAACACCAACGACGACAAGGAAGAGACCGCCATGACCCACCACCACGAGGCCGCCTCGCACCACAACGCCACCGTGACCGACCCGGTGTGCGGGATGAGCATCGACCCGGCCACCGCCGCAGCCACCCGTGAGCACGACGGCGTCACGTTCTCCTTCTGCTCCGAGCACTGCGCAGCCACCTTCGACGCCGACCCCCACCGCTACGGCCACCCCGCCCACTAGCGCCACCGCCAACCACGTGGCCAGGGCACACACACAAGGCGACCGGCCCGCACCAGGAAGGACGGCCATGACCACCACCGGAACCGACCGCGACGCCCTGCACCGCCGGCTGCACCGGATCGAAGGACAGGTCCGCGGCATCGAGCGCATGGTCGAACAAGACGCCTACTGCATCGACGTCCTCACCCAGGTCGCCGCCGCCTCACGCGCCCTGCAATCGGTGGCCCTGCTGCTGCTCGATGACCACCTGCACCACTGCCTCACCGAGGCCGCCCAAGCAGGGCCGAACCTGCACACCCAGAAGGTCACCGAGGCCTCCCAGGCCATCGCACGCCTCGTGCGCAGCTAGGCCACCCCCACCACCATCGCCCCTGACCCGCCGGACCCGTTCGGTGGCGCACCGCTGCGGCCTCGAACCGGCCCACGACCACCCACGGAGACCGACATGCCGCACCCGGCACGAAGGACGCGACACGCCCACCACCACCGGCAGCCGTGCCCGCTCCCGCCTCGCGTTCGCCGGCACAGGCGGCAGTGATGGACCGGAAGGACGCCCCGGGCACAGCACGCACCATGCCCGCCGGCCCCCGCGGGGGGCCGCTGCGCCGGTTCGTCGCCATGGAGAACTCCGGGGCGATCGTGCTCATCGTGGCCACCATCGCCGCCGTGGCGTGGGCCAACTCCCCGTGGGCCAGCACCTACGAGGCACTGTGGACCACCCAGCTGGGCCTCCAGGCCGGAACCTGGGAGCTGTCCCACAGCCTGCGCGACTGGGTCAACGAAGGACTGATGGCACTGTTCTTCTTCGTCGCCGGGCTGGAGATCCGCCGCGAGTTCGACATGGGCGAGCTGCGCGAGCGGCGACGTCTGGCGGCCCCAGTGATCGCCGCGGTCGGCGGCATGATCGTGCCCGCACTGCTCTACCTGGCCATCAACGCCGGGGCGGACTCGATGCGCGGCTGGGGCATCGTGGTCGGCACCGACACCGCCTTCGCACTCGGTGTCCTGTCGCTCTCGCGTGGGGTGTCCTGAAGCGCCCCGGGTTTTGTGGAGGCTCGGTTATCTGGAACCGGCTCCGACGGGAACCTGTTCTTCAACGTAGCTGACGGGCTTG
>NZ_VENP01000074.1 GCF_006351005.1 Miniimonas arenae
GCACCGTGACCCTGCGCCCAGCCCCGGACCTGATGACCTACCTCACCGCCCTGCTGCCGATGAAGGACGGCATCGCCGCCTACACTGCCCTACGCGCCGCCGCCGACACCGCCGTCAGCACCGGACACGCCACCAGCTGCGGCCAGGCCATGGCCGACACCCTCACCACCCGCCTGACCGGACGAGCCCCCACCGACCCCGTCCCCGTGCACGTCGGACTCGTCATGACCGAGGCCACCCTCCTCGCACCCGAAGGCCCCCCGGGCGCCGAGGAACCCGCCACCCTGACCACCCCCAGCCTGGCCGGCACCCCCGTCCCCGCACCCTGGGCCCGCACCCTCATCCACACCACCCTCACCAGCCCACGCTCGAGCAGCAACGGCACCAGCGACGCCGAGAGCAGCAGCAGTGACCGCGGCACGAGCTCGGCAGGCGGCGGGATCACCGACACCGCGGACGAGGACCCCGGGCAGCTCGGCACCAGCGCAACCAGCGCAACGAGCGACAGGGGGACCAGCGCGACGCGCGACAGCGCCGCGGACGGCAGCAGCAACGACCGCAAGGACGGGGTGTGGCTGCGGCGCCTGTTCCGCGACCCCACCACCGGTGAGCTCGCCGCGATGGACTCCCGATCCCGGTGCGCCCCACCCAACCTCGGCCACCGCTACCACTCCACCGCCCCACCGCTGCCGAACGGTCTGACGAGCGAGATCGGTCCCGTCGCTCCACCGGGCAATGACGACCTGGCGCTCGTGCACGTCAGCCTCGACGACGCGCGCGGCCGCGCCGCGGCGCCTCGTGACGAGCGGCTCGGCGAGGCTGTCACGTCGAGCGCGTCGGCACCCGAGCCCGCTCACGAGCCGCGACCCGCTGCGCACGCGATCGCACGCGGACCGCGCCGGACGACCACGCAACCAATCCGCACGGGACCGGTCACGTCAGCGACGGTTGCGACCAGTGACGAGCACCACGTGGAGCGCGTGATCGCCCCGGGCAGTGCCCGCCCAGGCGTCGGGCAGACCAGCACGGAGCCCACCCAGCTACGCGGAGGGAGCGACCGCCTCGGGCTCGAGGTCCAGCTCGCGCGCGGGGCGCGGCGCGTGTGCGACGGGCACGAGGCGCGGCGACGAGCCGCTCCCGCTCGTGGCTCGCGCGGCGGTGGGCGACTGCTCCGCGTCCTTCGCGGTCGCAGACAAAGGCCCGTCCGGCACCGGAAGCACCCTGGCGACCGCTCCCCCGCGAGCGGACGGGAGGGGTCGCACCGAACCCGCCGGCTGGGTCCGAGCGGGGTCGGCAGTCACCGGCGAACCTGTGGGCGGAGCTGTCGGCGAGGATGCAGCCGAGGCAGGCGCAGCCGCCGCCGTGCCCGGGGCTCGGCGCGCCCCGGCCACCTCGGTGCCGGGTTGGGCGATCCCCAGCGCGCGCAGCACCCGCGCGTAGCCCTGTCGCGCTCGCTGCGCCGCGGCCGCCTCTCCCGACAGGGTCAACGACCGCACCAGCACCCGCCAGGCATCGTCTCGGAACTCGTCCAGCTCGATCGCGCGCACCGCGGCAGCGGCGGCCTGACGGTTGCGGCCCTCGCCGAGCTCGGCCCTCGCGAGCGCTGACGCCGCCTCGGCCACGGCGAGCCGGACTCGTTCGCGCTGCCCGACCACCCACTCCGACGACCCCTCGTCGACGAGAAGGTCCGCGCGATACCGGTCGACCGCAGCCCGCCACGCCTGGGTGGCCGAGGCGAGCTCGCCTCGCGCAGCCTCCCGACGCGCCTCGCGGAGCCCTTCGTCGAGAGCGATGAGGTCGCACGTGTCGCCGACGTCGAGGCGAAGGAGATAGGACTCCTCCACCCGGACCAGCACGTCCCGCCCGAGCATCGGGTGCGCGTCGTCGAGCGCCCGCCGCACGGCGGAGACGCTGACGTGCAGGTTGTGGATCGCCGCGGTCGGGCGCAGGTCGGGCCAGAGCGCGAGCGCGAGTCGCTCGCGGTGCACCGGGTGCCCGGACTCGACCGCGAGCATCCGCAGCATGCTCCTCGCCCGAGGACGCAGGACCGTGAGATCGACGGCGGCTCCGTCCACGAGAAGCGCAAGCTCACCGAGGCAGCGCACCTCGAGTGCCGGCCGACGGTCGTTCGCTCCCGAGCCGGCCGCGGCACCCCCGCGGCCGCCGGTACGAGCTGTTCCGCCGAGTGGGCTCGCACCCGGCGCCGACGGCGACGACGGAGTCGTCGCCTCCTCGGCGGGCCACGACCCCGACGACCCCGACGGCTCCGACGGCTCCGGCAACGGCGACCCCGACAACGGCGACGCGGCCGCACCCGACGCCGCCGTCACCGTCGGTTCGGTCGCGCCCGCACGAGCCTGCCCACGCGCGCGCTCCCGGGACGCCGCGTCCGGCACGACGGCGATCCCCGCGGGTGACGGCGCACCCGCCACGGACGGAACCTCGGCCGTGGGCCCAGGCCCACCCACCGCCGGCGCCGCCGAGCCAGCCGACGACCCAGACCCAGCCGTCGACGCAGCCCCAGACCCAGCCGACGACCCAGACCCAGCCCCCCGACCCGCGTCCCGCGCAGCGGCGCGCGCCGCGCCGAGGCGGCACCACGCCTCGATGACGGGAGTGTCACGTGCCGCCCAGTCCGCCGCGAGCGCGAGCCACGACGGCGCGTCGTCCTCGCCCCGGCGCGCCGCGATGGCCGTCACGACGGTCGCAATGACGACGCCTCCCCACGGGTCCTCGACATCCCGGGCCCACTGCACGAGCCCAGCGATCTGACGCTGCGCGTCGTCGGCGCCCTCGGCTGCCACCACGACGGCGTGCGCGAGCCGCTGCAGCCAGGTCAGACCCAGGCGATGCGCGGCGCGCAGCACCGAGTCGGCGCCGTCGGCCACGGTCTCGATCCGTGCGTCCGGGTCCACGAGCGACTCGGTGAGCGCCGCCGCGAGCAGCGTCCCGGGGGCCTCGTCCTCGTCGTCGAGCACGGCGGCCAGCGCGGCCCGGGCCTCGGGCACGCGGCCGGCCAACCCGTGCAGCAGGGCTGAGACGAGGCCGCACTCCGCCGGACCCGACGGCACCCGACCCTGGCGCAGACCGCACTGCAGGGCCCGCGCCCACGATCCGATCGCGTCGAGCTGCGCCACGGGGATCGTCGCGTCGTCCGGGGCAGAGCACCCGCCTCGCGAGGAGCCGTGCTCGGTGCCGTCCGGGGACCAGACCGCGACGAGGTCACGCACCGCGGCGGGCACGGCAGCGCCGAGCAGCGGCCGGAGCTCGTGGTCGTCCGCACCCTCACCCTCGCCCGCCGGCGCGTCCGGGCGGTCGACCTGCTCGAGCAGCCGGGCCGCCGGGGCCAGCGCACCGTCCGCGACCGCCTCCGTCAGCGTCGCGAACGCCGACAGGCGCTGCGGCACCAGCTCGCGCACGGCGGGATCGGTGCGCAGCACGCCGCTGACCGACGTCCACAGGTCGGTGCCGGCGTGCGCCACCCGCACCACGTCCGCCGGGCGTTCCGCGCGCGCCCACAGCCCGATGGTGGACGCGGTCTCGCCCTCGCCCTCGAGCACGCTCGCGGCCCTGCTCCACCATGCGCGCGCCTGGGCGGGACCCAGGTCGCGGGCGAGCCGCGCCCCGAGGTAGCGCCGCAGCGGCATCGGGATCCGGTAGCCCGCGGGGAACTCACGCAGCGGCACCACGGACCGGTGCGCGACGTTGCGCAGCACGTCCGCGCTGTCCGAGACCTCGAGCAGCGCGTCCAGGCGCGGCGGCGTGAGGACGTCGAACGCCGCTCCCCACATCAGCAGCCGGCGCTCCTGCGCCGTCAGCCCGGCGAGCAGGACGTGCTCCGCGTAGTCGGCGAGGTACCACGGCGCCCCGCGCAGCCCCCGCACCGCGCGACGTCGGTCCGCCGGCAGCATCCCCTGCGTCGCGCGGCAGAAGAGGTCGACGGCGGCCGGCCAGCCGTCCGTGGCCGCCGCGAGCCGGTGCACGTCGTCGGCGCGCAGCGGCGCGTCGAACCCCTCCCGGGCGGCGCGGTCCACCTCGTAGGGGCGCAGGGCGAGGTCCTCGACGTCGAGCACACCGGCGAGGGGGGCGTCGTACCGCGCGATCATCGACGGCGGGAGCGCGCGCACCGCCACCACGACCTGGACGCCGGGCGGCACGGCGGCCGCGAGGCGACCGAACCAGCCGTCGGCGTCGGCCGGCTCGCGCAACCGGTGCGCGTCGTCGAGGGTCACGAGCGTCGGGCGCCTCAGCGCCGCCAGCGTCGCAGCCGCCTCCGAGGCGGTGACGGGCGACGACACCCCGCCGGGCGTGGTGTGCCACACGGCGCCGAGCGGCGTGGCGCGACCGGCCAGCACCGGTCGGTCGTCGGTCGCCGCGAGATGGCTCAGCAGCGTCGACTTGCCCCAGCCGTGGCCCGCGACGACGAGCACCACGCCCGAGGGCATGGCGCGGACGCGGCGAAGGAGGCGATGGCGGATCGGGGTGGTGCCGCTCGCGAGAGGGCGAGCACGAGCGACATCCCCGTCCGTCCGCCTCCCCCTGTCGTTCGGCGGACCGTTCATCCCCTTCTCCTCACGACCTCGTCGAGGGGCGGGTTCGCGGGACAGTGTCCCAGCGGGCCGAACCCCCGCACCAGCGACTTTTGGTGATGGTCGTGGGGAGCGCGCTGTCGTCGTCCTGATACCGGCGCGCGCAAGATCGCGCGTGTCGCGGGTCCCGCCCGGTCAGTCCTCGATCGCGGCGGCCGCGAACTGGCTGGCGTACAGCCGCGCGTACGCACCCCCGGCGGCGAGCAGCTCCTCGTGCGAGCCCTGCTCCACGATGCTGCCGTGCTCCATCACGACGATCACGTCGGCACCGGTGATCGTCGAGAGGCGGTGGGCGATCACGAACGACGTCCGACCCACCCGCAGCGCGTTCATGGCCTTCTGCACGAGCACCTCGGTGCGGGTGTCCACGGAGCTCGTCGCCTCGTCGAGGATGAGGATCGGCGGATCGGCCACGAAGGCACGAGCGATCGTCACGAGCTGGCGCTCACCCGTGGAGAGCGAGCCGCCCTCGCCCGTGATGACCGTCTCGTAGCCCTCGGGGAGCGACCGGACGAACGAGTCGACGTGCGTCGCCTGCGCGGCGCGCAGCATCCGCTCGCGCTGCTCGGGCGTCACGGGGGCGCCGGGTGACGTCGCGATCGGGTAGACGATGTTCTGCTCGATCGTGCCCTCGAACAGCCAGGCGTCCTGGAGCACCATGCCCACGCTCCCCCGCAGGTCCGCCCGGGTCATCGCGCGGGTGTCCACGCCGTCGAGCGTGATGGCGCCCGCCTGCACCTCGTAGAACCGCATGATGAGGTTGACCAGCGTGGTCTTGCCGGCCCCCGTGGGCCCGACGATCGCGACCGTCTGGCCAGGCTCGGCCACCAGGGACAGGCCTTCGATGAGCGGGTTGCGGGGGTCGTAGGAGAAGTCGACGTCCGCGAACTCCACCCGGCCCGCGACCTCGTCGAGCCGGACGGCCGGCTCGGGGTCGGGCTCCTGCTCCTCGGCGTCGAGGAGGCCGTACACCCGCTCGGCCGACGCAGCGCCCGATTGCAGCATGTTCATCATCGAGGCGATCTGCGTGATCGGCTGCGTGAACTGGCGCGAGTACTGGATGAACGCCTGCACGTCGCCCAGGCTCATCTGCCCCGACGCCACCCGCAGCCCGCCGACCACGGCGACGACGACGTAGTTGAGGTTCGCGATGAACGCCATCGCGGGCTGGATCGTGCCGGAGATGAACTGCGCCCGGAACGAGGAGTTGTACAGCTCGTCGTTGCGCTCGTCGAACACGCGCTGGGCCGTGTCCGTCTGGCCGAAGACCTTCACGAGCGCGTGCCCGGTGTAGATCTCCTCGATGTGCCCGTTGAGCTCGCCCGTCGTGCGCCACTGCCGGATGAACTGGGGCTGGCTGCGCTTGGCGATCATCGACGTCACGCCCACCGTGAGCGGCACCGTGACGAGCGCGATGACCGCGAGCAGCGGCGAGATCCAGAACATCATGACGAGCACGCCGACCACGGTGAGCACGGAGGTGACCAGCTGCGAGAGCGTCTGGTTGAGGGTCATCGAGAGGTTGTCGACGTCGTTCGTGACGCGCGAGAGCACGTCGCCGCGGCTCTGCCGGTCGACGTAGGACAGCGGGACCCGGGTGAGCTTGTCCTCCACCCGCGCGCGCATGCGGAACATCGTGTGCTGCACCACGATCGCGGTGAGGCGGGCCTGCAGCCAGCCGAACAGCCACGCGCCCAGGTACACGAGCAGCGCCCAGCCCAGCGTGACCGCGAGGGCATGGGTGTCCAACCCCTCCCCGGGGGTGAACGTCACCTGCGTGAGCATGTCCGCGAGCCGGTCCTGACCCTGCGCCCGCAGACCCTCGATCGCCTGCTCCTGGGTGATGCCCGCCGGAATCTCCCGCGAGATCACCGCCGCGAACACGATGTTGGTCGCGTTGCCGAGGATCTTCGGACCGACGACGGCGAGCACCACCGACGCGACGCCGAGCAGCACCGACACGGCGAGCTCCAGACGGTGCTCGCGCATGTCGCCGAGAAGGCGACGCAGCGTGCCGCGCATGTCGAGCGGCTTCTCGGTCGGCATGCCCATGCCGCCCATGGGCCCGCCGGGGCCACGACGCGCCGGCCTGCTGTCACGCACGACCTCGGCGTCGTCGACCGGGGCCGACTCGTTCGCCGTGCGGGCCGCGGTGCCCTTCGCGGAGGCACCGGGCGCGACGCCACTCATCGGGCCTCCTCCAGGCTCATCTGCGACTCGACGATCTCGCGATAGGTCTCCGAGGTGTTCAGCAGCTCGCTGTGGGTGCCGCGACCCACGATCCGCCCGTCGTCGAGCACGAGGATGAGGTCGGCGGTGCGGATCGTCGACACGCGTTGGGCGACGACGATCACCGCGGACTCGCGCACGACCGCCACCAGCGCCTGGCGCAGCGCGGCGTCGGTGGCGTAGTCCAGGGCCGAGAACGAGTCGTCGAACAGCAGCACCTTCGGCCGGTGGACGAGGGCCCGTGCGATGGACAGGCGCTGGCGCTGCCCGCCGGAGACGTTGGTGCCGCCCTGGGAGATCGGCGCCTCGAGCCCGCCGAGCTCGCGCACGAAGTCCTCCGACTGCGCCACCCGCAGTGCCTCCCAGAGCTCCTCGTCGGTCGCGTCCTGGCGACCGAAGCGCAGGTTGCTCGCCACCGTGCCGGAGAAGAGGAACGCCTTCTGCGGCACCAGGCCGAGGAGCTGGGTGATCAGGGTGGGGTCGATGTCGCGCACGTCCACGCCGTCGAGCAGCACGCGACCCTGCGTCGCGTCGAAGAGCCGCGGGACGAGGTTGAGGATCGTCGTCTTGCCGGACCCGGTGGCGCCGATGATCGCGGTGGTCCGGCCCGGCTCGGCCACGAACGACACGTCCTCGAGCACCGGCGCGCTGGCCCCCGGGTAGTGGAACGTCACGTGGTCGAGCTCGACCCGGCCGGTGAGCACCGCGGGCCGGACCGGCTCGGCGGGCGAGAGCACCGTGGGCTCGGAGGCGAGCACGTCCGCGATCCGGTCCGCCGAGACGGCGGCGCGCGGGGCGAGCATCACCATCATCGAGCTCATCATCACGGCCATGAGGATGTACATGATGTAGCTGAGGAACGCGGTGAGCGCGCCGACCTCCATGTCGCCGCGGTCGACGAGGTTCCCGCCGAACCACATCACCGCCACGGTGGACAGGTTCATGATGAGCATCACGGTCGGGAACATCAGCGCCATGAGCTTGCCGGTCTTGAGCTGGACCTCGCGCAGGTCCGCGTTGACGATCGCGTACCGCGCCACCTCGAACGGGTCGCGGACGAACGCCCGCACCACCCGGATGCCGGTGATCTGCTCGCGCATCACGCCGTTGACGGCGTCGATCCGGCCCTGCATCGTGCGGAAGTACGGCACCATCCGGCTCACGATGATCAGCACGGTGACCACGAGCACCGGCACCACCACGAGCAGGATCGCGGACAGCTCGACGTCCTCGCGCAGCGCCATGATGACGCCGCCCACCAGCATGATCGGCGCCATCACGATGATCGTGAGGGTCATCATGACGAGCATCTGGACCTGCTGCACGTCGTTCGTGGTGCGCGTGATGAGCGACGGCGCACCGAACGAGCCCAGCTCCTGCTGGCTGAACTTCTGCACGCGCGCGAAGAGTGCGCCGCGCACGTCGCGACCGAAGGCCATGGCGGTGCGGGCGCCGAAGTACACGGCGACGATCGCGGCGATCGCCTGGGCCAGGGTGACGACGAGCATGACCGCGCCGATCCGCCAGATCTGGTCCACGTTCCCGACCGCGACGCCCTCGTCGATGATGCGCGCGTTGAGGTTCGGCAGGTAGAGCGAGGCCATCGTCTGCACCAGCTGCAGCACGAGCACCACGACCACCGCGCCCCGGTACGGGCGCAGGTGCGTGCGCAGGAGTCCGATCAGCACGGGGTGAACGGTACGCCCGCGCACCGACACCGGCACATCCGCACGGCGCCGACCGGGGGGAGCAGGCGCACGACGGCGAGGCGACCTCGCGATTGCGGCGTGCGTTCCGCCCGGCGCACGCTGGGCAGGTGAGCCCCGGCCTCTCCGCCCCGCGCCCCTACCGCCCGGGCGAGGACGATCCCGCACTCGCCGACATCTGCGTGCGCACCGCCGACCACGGCGGCGACGCGACCGGCCTCCTGCCCGACGACGACCTGTGGGCCGCGGTCTTCCTCGCGCCCTACCTCGCGCGTCACCCCGACCTCGCGCTCGTGGTGGACGACGGCGAGGGGCCGGCCGGGTACGTCGTCGGCACCGACGACAGCGAGGCCTTCGAGACGTGGTTCGCCTCGGAGTGGTGGCCGCCCTTCGCCGCACGCTGGCCGCGCCCGACGGCGGTGCGCGGCCGGCACGACGAGATCGCGTCCTACGCGTGGGGGCGGGGGCAGGAGACGAACCCGTGGGCCGCGGACCACCCCGCGCACCTGCACATCGACCCGTTGCCCCGCGCCCAGTGCCTCAGGGGCGAGGCGGCGGCGGGAGCGAGGGTCCACCGGTCGGCGGCAGCCCCTGGCCCTCGCCCTGCCCAGGACGCTCGGCCGCGTCGGGCGACGGCGGAACGGCGGGGCCGGCAGGTGCAGCCGGGCCGCCGGCACCGGTCTGCGCCTCGCGAGCCTGGGCGGGCCGCTGCCCCGCCTCCTCGCCGTGGTCGAACGGGTGCCCGGTCAGCGTGCCGGCCGCGCGTGCCTCGCTCGTCGCCTCGGACGCCTCGCCGCGCGCCTTGCGCAGCGCCTCCGACGGGTCCTCGAGCGTGGTCTCGGCGAACGAGTCCTCGAACTCCAGCGGCTCGCGCCGCGAACGCGCCGTCGCGCTCTCGCCCGGCTCCGCGCCGTCGGACGACGGTACCGGCACCGTGCCCCCGAACGCGCCGGCGATGCCGTTGAGCGCCGCCGTGAACTCCGTCGGCACGATCCACATCTTCGACGAGGAGCCGTTGGCGATCTGCGGCAGGGTCTGCAGGTACTGGTACGCGAGCAGCTTGGGGTCCGCGTCGCCGCGGTGAATCGCGTCGAAGACCTGCAGGATCGCGCGCGAGTCACCCTCGGCCTTGAGGATCGCGGCCTGCGCCTGACCCTCGGCGCGCAGGATCGCGGACTGCTTCTCACCCTCGGCGGTGAGGATCTGGGACTGCTTGACACCCTCGGCCGTGAGGATCGCGGCGCGGCGGTCCCGCTCGGCGCGCATCTGCTGCTCCATCGATCCCTGCACGCTGGCGGGCGGGTCGATCGCCTTGAGCTCCACGCGGTTGACGCGGATGCCCCAGCGGCCGGTCGCCTCGTCGAGCACGCCGCGCAGCTGGCCGTTGATCTGGTCGCGCGAGGTCAGCGTCTGCTCGAGGTCCATCGACCCGATGACGTTGCGCAGCGTGGTGACGGTGAGCTGCTCGATACCGGTGATGTAGTTCGCGATCTCGTAGGTCGCGGCCTTCGGGTCGGTGACCTGGAAGTAGATGACGGTGTCGATGCTCACCACGAGGTTGTCCGAGGTGATCACCGGCTGCGGCGGGAAGGAGACCACCTGCTCGCGCAGGTCGACGCCGGCGCGCACGCGGTCCACGAACGGGATGAGGAAGTGCAGACCCGCGTACATCGTCGAGTGGTAGCGGCCCAGCCGCTCCACGATGAGCGCCACGGCCTGCGGCACGATCCGCACCGCACGGGCGATCGCCGTGATGATGAAGATCGCGAGCAGCGCCACGATCACGAGTCCTACGATCTGGCCCGTGTCCACGGGTGCCTCCTTGGTGGCCGCCGTGGCGGCCGGTCGGGGCCGGGTGCTCCGGCCGGTCGTGCCTCGCTCCAGGCTGCGGCGGGGCCGCGCGCTTCGCGGGTGCGAGCGCCTGGAGGTCCGTGTGTCAGAGCAGGTGCTAGAGCGTCGGGGTGCCGTACGGGTTGGCGGGGTCGGGCAGGTCCGCGGACTTGGAGGGCGTCACGACGGCGGTCGCCCCGTCGATCCGCACGACCTCGACCTGCGCGCCCTCGGGCAGCGTCCCCGCACCCTCGAACCGTGCCGTCCAGACCTCCCCGGCGAGCTTGACGCGCCCGGCGAGCGACGACGTCGGCTCCAGGACCGTCGCCGAGCGGCCGATCAGCGCGGCCACGTTGGTCGCCGTCTCCGGCGTCTCGCGCCGGAACGTGCGCAACGCCCACGGTCGGATCACGGCCACCAGGAGCGCGGACACGACGCCGAACACCACCACTTGGATGAGGACCGGGGCACCGAGCAGGGCCGCCAGGACCGCGGCGAGCGCGCCGCCGGCGAACATGAGGAAGAGGAGGTCGACGACGAGCACCTCGACCACGAGGAGCAGGAGGAACAGCGCCAACCAGATCACCCAAGCGTCCATCGCAGCCTCCCCTCGCCGGCGCCGGGACGTCCCCGGTCACAGCCCACTCTATGTCAAGAACGAGTCAAGAGGGTGGGGAGTTCCGTCCGGGGCGATCGACGAGCAGATTCGTTCAGGCCCCGTGCCGGTTGCCGGAGGAGCGTCCCGTGGCGCGAGCGCTCCACCGGTCCTCGTGCCGCGTGATCTCCAGCGGCATCCCGTACGTGGCCTCGAGGTTCTCGGGGGTGAGCACGTCCTCGAGCGGTCCGGCCGCCAGGGCGTGCCCGTCGCGCAGCAGCAGGGCGTGGGTGAAGTGCGGCGGGATCTCCTCCACGTGGTGCGTCACGAGCACGAGCACGGGCGAGGCTGGGTGGGCGGCGAGCTCCGCGAGCGCGCCGACGAGCTCCTCGCGCGCGCCGAGGTCGAGGCCGGCGGCGGGCTCGTCCAGCAGCAGCAGCTCGGGGTCCGACATCAGGGCCCGCGCGATCATCGTGCGCTTGCGCTCGCCCTCGGACAGCGTCCCGTAGGTGCGCCCGGTCTTGTCGGCCATGCCGAACACCGCCAGCAGCGAGCGCGCGCGGTCCTCGTCGACGTCGTCGTAGGTCTCGCGCCAGCGCCCGGTCATCCCGTAGGAGGCGGTGAGCACGACGTCGAGCACGCGTTCGTCGCCCGGGATCCGTTCGGCGAGGGCCGAGCTGGACAGCCCGATCCGGGGCCGCAGCTCGAAGACGTCGACGCGGCCGAGGGTCTCCTCGAGGATCTCCACCGTCCCGCTGGTCGGGTGCATCCGGCCCGCCGCGAGCTGCACGACCGTGGTCTTGCCGGCGCCGTTGCGTCCGAGGACAACCCAGCGCTCGCCGTCGAGCACCTCCCACGTCACGTGGGAGAGGATCTCCTTGCCGTCGCGACGCACCGTGACGTCGTCGAGTCCGAGGACGAGGGTCTGGGCCATGGGTTTCTCCTATGTCAAGCCGCGGCGGCGACGGTGGTCGTGGTGGGCTGGTGGAGGGGTTGGGTGGTGGTCTTGAGGGTGG
>NZ_VENP01000075.1 GCF_006351005.1 Miniimonas arenae
AGTGGAGGCCAAGAACAGTCCAAGTATCTACGTGAAGAGCGTTCTTCGCCCTCTGTTCGAAGCCGGGCGCGGCTCAAGTGGGTCATCTAGGGATTCAGATGGTCAACTCGGCTATCTGTCGACACCTGCCCGGGGGCGCTCGCCGTCGTGCGCCCCGGCCGGGCCCACCGCTGGACCCGACCCCGCCCGAGCCGGGCGCGCCCTACCAGGGCGGGCTCGCCGTCGTGCGCGGATGGGCGAAGAAGTTTCGGAGATGTTCTCGACCGAAGTCTCTATCGCGGCGCTCGGAGCGGCTGACAGACTCCCCGAAACCGATTTACGGGCAAGGAGGCCTCGTGACAGGAATCGACTACATCGCCGTCCAGGAGTCGGCCGAGTTCCAGGAGCTGCGCAGCAAGCACCGGCGCTTCGTGTTCCCGGTGACGGCGGCCGCGTTCGGATGGTTCATCCTCTACGTGCTGCTCGCGTCGTACGCGCGGGACGTCATGGCGACCCAGGTCTTCGGGCACGTCAACATCGGCCTGCTGCTGGGGCTGTCGCAGTTCGTCACGACGTTCGGCATCACCGCCTGGTACGTCCACTACGCGAACAAGGAACTCGACCCGCGCGCCGCGCACCTGCGCGCTGAGCTCGAGGGCTTGGAGGGTGGCGGGACGGCGGCTGAGGGCGGCCGAAGCCCCGGCGGCGGCGCCGGCGGCGGAACCCGAGGCCTCGGTGACGACGCCCCCGAGCCCGACGCCGTGGGAGGTGTTCGATGAACGACGAGCTCGCCGCGCAGAACAACCCCGTGCTCAACATCGTCATCTTCCTGCTCTTCGTGGCGGTGACGATGGTGATCGTGTTCCGGGCCAGCCGGAACAACTCCTCCGCCGCGGACTACTACGCGGGCGGGCGCTCGTTCTCCGGACCGCAGAACGGCACCGCGATCGCGGGCGACTACCTGTCCGCGGCGAGCTTCCTCGGCATCTGCGGCGCCATCGCGGTCAACGGCTACGACGGCTTCCTGTACTCGCTCGGCTTCCTCGTCGCGTGGATCGTGGCGCTGCTGCTCGTGGCCGAGCTCATGCGCAACACCGCGAAGTTCACGATGGCCGACGTGCTCAGCTTCCGGCTGCGCCAGCGACCCGTCCGGATGGCGGCCGCGCTGTCCACGCTCGCCGTCTCGTTCTTCTACCTGCTGGCTCAGATGGCCGGCGCGGGCGGCCTGGTGTCGCTGCTGCTCGGCGTCGACGCCAAGCTCGGGCAGTCCATCGTGATCGCGGTGGTCGGCGCGCTCATGATCGTCTACGTCCTCATCGGCGGGATGAAGGGCACCACCTGGGTGCAGATCATCAAGGCGATCCTGCTCATCATCGGCGCGTTCATCATGACCGTGTGGGTGCTGGGCAAGTTCGGGTTCGACTTCTCCGCGATGCTCGAGGCGGGCGTGGAGTCCGCGGGTGGCGACATCAGCATCCTCGCGCCCGGCAAGCAGTACGGCGCGAACCCGGTCGACTTCATCTCGCTCGGCCTCGCGCTCGTGCTCGGCACCGCCGGCCTGCCGCACGTGCTCATGCGCTTCTACACCGTCCCGACGGCGAAGGAGGCGCGCAAGTCCGTCGTCTGGGCGATCGCGCTCATCGGGATCTTCTACCTGTTCACGCTCGTGCTCGGGTTCGGGGCGCTCGCGCTCGTCGGACCGGAGACGATCCTTGCCTCGCCGGGCGGCGTGAACTCGGCGGCGCCGCTGCTCGCGCTCCAGCTCGGCGGGTCGCTGCTCATGGGCATCATCTCGGCGGTCGCGTTCGCGACGATCCTCGCGGTGGTCGCCGGCCTCACGATCACCGCGGCCGCGTCGTTCGCGCACGACATCTACGGTTCGGTCATCAAGAAGGGCAAGGCCGACCCGGCCGCCGAGGTGCGCGTGGGGCGGTACACGGTGATCGGGATCGGAGCCGTCGCGATCCTCGGCGGCATCGGGGCGCAGGGGCAGAACGTGGCGTTCCTCGTGGCGCTCGCGTTCGCCGTCGCGGCGTCGGCGAACCTGCCGACGATCCTGTACTCGCTGTTCTGGAAGGGGTTCACCACGCGCGGCGCGGTGGGCGGCATGTACACCGGGCTGATCAGCGCGCTCGTGCTCATCTTCTTCTCGCCCGTGTTCTCCGGGAAGGAGACGTCGGTGTTCGGCGCCGGCGTGGACTTCCACTGGTTCCCGCTGAACAACCCGGGCATCGTCTCGATCCCGCTCGGGTTCCTCGCCGGATGGCTGTTCTCGGTGCTCGACAAGCGGTCGGAGGACCCCGAGCTCGCCGCCGAGATGGAGGTGCGCTCGCTCACCGGGCACGGGGCCGAGAAGGCGGTCGCGCACTAGGGCGGCTTCAAGGACGCGACGGCCCGCCAGCGTGCGCCGGGGTGCTCGAGGATCGCTCTCGGGCACCCCGGCGCCTGCCCGAGGATCGCTATCGGGCACCCCGGCGCATGCTCGCGTCCGCCCGCTCCCACCGCGCGGTCCGTGTTCCTCGGGGGCCGGCGCGCACGTGCGGACGACTCGTGCACATCTGCGGACGGGTTGACCCGACGGTCGGCGTGTCGCGGCAGACACGCCGTCGGTCCTCACCCCGTGCCGCCAGCCGTCCGCAGCTGTGCGCGGGCGTCCGCAGGTGTGTGCGCGGGCGTCCGCAGGTGCGCGCGAGCCGGCGCTCGCGGTCGACCACCCAGACGCGAGGCCGGGCCCAGCGGCCCGAGCGGGTTAGCGTGAGCGGCATGGACCTCCTCGAGATCCGCGACGGCGCCCTGCACCCCACCACCGCCGAGACCCCGACCCCCGGCCCCGGCGAGGTCCTGCTCGAGGTCGCCGCGGCCGGGGTCAACCGCGCCGACCTGATGCAGGTCGCCGGCCACTACCCGCCCCCGCCCGGAGCACCCCGCCACCCCGGGCTCGAGGTCGCGGGCCGGGTGCTCGCCGTCGGGGACGGCGTGACCGACGTGCGCGACGGCGACCGCGTCGCCGCCCTCCTCGCCGGCGGCGGCTACGCGAGCCACGTGCTCGCGCCGGCCGAGCAGCTCCTGCCGACCCCCGATGCGCTCACCGACCCCGAGGCCGCGAGCCTGCCCGAGGCGCTCGCGACGGTCTGGTCGAACCTCGTCGGCGTCGGCGACCGGCCGGTCGGCGGCCTGCGCGCGGGCGAGAGCGTGCTCGTCGTCGGCGGCTCGGGCGGCATCGGCGTCACCGCGGTCCAGGTCGCCCGCGTGCTCGGCGCGCGCGTGCTCGCGACGGCCGGCGGCCCGGAGAAGGCGCGTGTCGTGGCCGACCTGGGCGCCGACGTCGTGCTCGACCACCGCGCCCTCGACCCGGCCGCCGTCACCGACGCGGTCCTGGCCGCGACCGACGGGCGCGGGGTCGACGTCGTGCTCGACGTCCTCGGCGGCGGCGCGCTCGCGGAGAACGTGCGCCGCCTCGCACCCGGCGGCCGCCTCGTGGTGATCGGCACGCAGCAGGGCCGCCGCGGCGAGCTCGACCTGCTCACCCTCATGCAGCGCCGCGCGAGCGTGCACGGCACCACCCTGCGCGCGCGTCCCGCCGCGGAGAAGGCCACGATCGTGCACGACGTCGTCACGCACCTCGGTCCGCACGTCGCCTCGGGCCGCATCCGGCCCGTGCTGCACGCCGTCCTTGCCCTGGCGGACGCGCCGCGCGCCCACGCGATGCTGCGCGACGGCGAGGCGGTCGGCAAGGTCGTGCTCGTCCCGGGCGCACCGAGCGGCTGGACCGCGGCGCGATGACGCTCGCGCGCGACCTCGTCCTGTCCCCCTTCGGCGGCGACGCCCGCGCGATCCTCGACGCCGCGGTCCGCGCCGAGGACGACGGATACGACGGCGTGTGGACCTTCGACCACGTCAGCTCGCTCGCGGCGCTGCGCGACCCGGGCGCGGGCGCGTCGCGCGACCCGTTCGCGCTGCTGGGCGCGATCGCCGCGCGCACCGAGCGGGTCCGGCTCGGCGTCCTCGTCGCCAACGTGCACAACCGCCACCCCGCGCAGCTGGCGCTCGCCGTCGACACGCTCGCCTCGCTTGCGCCTGGCCGCGTCGTGTGCGGGATCGGCGCGGGCGCGGGGCCCGGCTCGCCGTTCGCGCGCGAGGACGCGGCGCTGGGCCGGGTGCCGCAGCCCGCGGCGGCGCGACGCGCACTGCTCGCCGAGCACGTCGCGGCGCTGCGGGCGATCTGGGCCGGGCGCGACGCCACGGGCTCTGTCGCGACGCACGGCCTGACCGGCGTCGTCACCCGACCGGCGCCGCCGATCGTGGTGGGCTCAGGCACGACGGCGACCCTCGCCCTCGCCGCCGACCTCGCCGACGGCGTCAACATCGTGAGCGGCCTCGGGCCTCGGCTCGCGGAGCAGGTCGCACTGGTCCGCGCGCGGGTGTCGGAGCGCGAGCACCCGCCCGGGGCGAGGCGAGCCCCGTTCGAGGTGAGCGTGTTCGTGTCCGATCGCTCGCCGTCGGACGTCCGCGAGGACGACGTGCCCGACGGCGTGGACCGGGTCACGGTGCTCGTCCGCCCCTGATGCGGGGGTGACGCCGCGTCACCTCGCGGGTACTCCTCGTGGGTCCGCCGTGCGGCGGTTTCAGCAACGACCACAATGACGAGTTCCCGCGTCGGCGTGAAGGTTCTGTGAAGGCACGACCTATGTCCCGTGCAGAAGCTTGCACAGAACGCAACGATTCACATGTCGGGCCCGGCGCACTCGGGCCTCACCCACACAAGGAGAACCCGAGATGACCGCTACCGCGTCACCCACGACCAGCACCCTCCCTGCCGAGCGGCAGGAAGACATCGTCACCACCGTGCTCGCCCGTCGCGTGCTGGCCTTCGGCCGCATCGTGATCGGCTTCCTCTTCTTCTGGCCGTTCCTCGACAAGCTGTTCGGTCTGGGCTACGCGACCGCCTCCGAGAATGCCTGGATCAACGGCGGCACGCCGGCCCAGGGCTTCCTCAAGGCCGCCACCGGTCAGTTCGGCGACCCCGCCACCACGCCGTTCGTCGGGTTCTTCAAGCTGTTCATCAACCCGTTCGGCGACGTCCTGTTCATGCTCGGCCTGTTCGGCATCGGCATCGCGATGCTCCTCGGCGCCGGCGTCCGCATCGCCGCCGTCACCGGCACGCTCCTCTTGATCTTCATGTATATGGCGGAGTGGCCCTTCTTCGTGGCCGGCAACACCAACCCGTTCGTGGACTCCCACTGGATCGAGGCCGTCGTCCTGCTCATCATGGGCGCCACCCTCGCCGGTGACACCTGGGGCCTGGGCAAGTGGTGGGGCGGCCTCGACGTCGTCAAGAAGAACAAGTGGCTGCGCTGATCTCCTGAGCGCGCCGCCGGTCGATGCGGGTACCACCCGCTCCGACCGGCACGGACCACGAAGGGCCTCGGGGCGATCCCCCGGGGCCCTTCGCCGTGTCTGGGTGCTGCGGGGGCTGCGTTGCCGGGTCGGGGCGACGCGCGGGCCGCGCCGGGCCGCGCGTCGGCCCAGCCGTGCCGCGCCGGCGGGCCGCTGCTTCCCAGCGCCACCGGAGCCACCGCCGGCGCCAGCGGTAGCGCCCCGCGCGGCGCTCCCCCCCGCTCAGCTGTCGAGCAGCCCGGCCTTCACAGCGCTCGCGAGGGCCGGCCACAGCGGCAGGCGCGGGATGAGCGACGCCTGGATCGCGTGGTAGATGTCGGGCTTGCCAGGCCAGACGGTGTCGGCGGGCGCGTTGTGCACGTCGAGCTCGTGCACCCACGAGCCGCTGCCGTCCAGCAGGTAGGTCTGCGCGTAGTCCCACCAGGTCTGGTACGCCTCGGCGTAGGAGACGTCACCCGTCGCCCGCCACAGCGCGGCGGCCGCCCCGATCGCCTCGGTGACGACCCAGTGCATCCGCTCGCGGACGACCGGCACCCCGTCGAAGTCGACCGTGTAGACGAAGCCGTCCTCGCCGTCGACCGCCCAGCCCTCGCGCACCCCCGCCTCGAAGAGCGCGACGGCGGGCTCGAGCAGCCAGGCGACGTCACCTTCGGGCGCGCCGTGGGCGAGCTCCGCGGCGCGCGCGTGCAGCGCGAGGCGCGCCCACTCGAACCAGTGCCCGACGGTCGCGCCGTACGGACGGAACGGGTGGGCGCGGTCGTCGGTGTTGTAGTCGGGCAGCGGCTCCCAGTCGGTGGAGAAGTGCTCCGGGATGCGCCAGGAGTAGTCGGCCGCGTAGCCGAGGACCCGGCGCAGGATGCGCAGCGCGCGCTCGCGCCAGACGTGCTCGCCGGTGGCGTCGGCGACCGCGAGGTAGGCCTCGACCGTGTGCATGTTGGCGTTGACGCCGCGGTAGGACTCGCACTCGGTCCACGCGGCGTCCCAGGACTCCACCGCCATGCCCTCGTCCTCGTTCCAGAACCGGGTGGTGTGCACCTCCTGCGCCTGCGCGAGCAGTTCGGCGGCGCCGGGCCGGCCGGCCAGCAGCGCCGACGAGGTGGCGAGGAGCACGAAGGCGTGCGCGTAGGCCTCCTTGATGCTCGCCGTCGGGCCGTCGGCGGTGACCTTGGAGTACCAGCCACCGTTCTCGACGTCGGCGAAGGTCTGCTGCAGCGCACCGAGGCCGTGGTCCACCAGGACCGCGCAGCCGGGCCGGCCGAGGAGCACGCCGAGGCTGTAGGAGTGGACCATCCGGCACGTGATCCAGAGCTCGGCCTCGCCGTCGGGGTCGCTGTCGCGGACCTCGCCGTCACCGTCGAGGTAGCCGAAGCCGGCGTCGATCGCGCTGCCCGAGGCGAAGGCGATGAGGTCGTCGGTGTGCTGCTCGAGCCAGCGCGCGTGCGCGGGGCTGCCGAGCCAGGTCAGGGGGGCGTCGATCGCGGCGCGCGTGGCCGCTGCGGTCCCGTCGGAGGTGGCGGGCGTAGGAAGCGCGGCTTGCGTGGCGTGGGAAACGGCGTCGTCGAGGCTCACGGCGTCCATCCTGGCACTGCGGGGCTGGCCGGGGGCGGCGTCGCACCGGTGGGACATGATGGGGCGATGACGCAGGAGCCGACCACCCCGTCGCACGAGCCCGACGACGCTGATCGCCCGGCCGCCGCCCCCGAGCCCACCGCGACCGAGCCCGCCCCGCACGAGACCGAGACGCTGCCCGGCCCCGCTGAGGGTGACGGCGAGCGCCGCGGCGTGCTCGATCAGGTCGAGGAGCCCGCGAAGGTCATGCGCCTGGGCACGATGATCAAGCAGCTGCTCGACGAGGTCCGCTCCGCGCCGCTGGACGAGGCGGCGCGCGACCGACTCGTGGCGGTGCACGAGGCGTCGGTCAAGGAGCTCGAGTCCGGACTGTCGGAGGACCTCGTGGCCGAGCTGCACCGCGTCACGCTGCCGTTCTCCCCCGACGACACCCCCACCGACGCCGAGCTGCGCATCGCGCACGCGCAGCTCGTCGGGTGGCTCGAAGGGCTGTTCCACGGGATCCAGACGGCGCTCGTGGCGCAGCAGGTCCAGGCGCAGCAGCAGGCCGGCGCGCCGCGCCAGCTGCCACCGGGCGTGCGGATCATCCCCGCGGGTGCGGTGGCGTCGGACGACGGCGAGGGCCGCCACCCCGCACCCGGCCAGTACCTCTAGCTCGGCCAAGCGCCACGACCATGCCCCGGCCGATGGTCAGCGCTGTGGCTGGGCCGCGGTGCCGGCGCCGCCGCAGCATGGCCGAGAATCGGCTTGATTCCGCCGTTTCTCGGCGCCTCGTCGGGCGCCGCGGCCAGGGTCCCGCGCGCTGCACAGCCACAGCGCTGTGGCTGTGCCGCGGTGCCGGCGACGCCGCAGCATGGTCGAGAATCGGCTTGATTCCGCCGTTTCTCCGCCCCTCACTGGGCGCCGCGGCCAGGGTCCCGCGCGCTGCACAGCCACAGCGCTGTGGCTGTGTACTCGCCGCGACTCCTCGATGGGCGCTGCGTCGTGTGCGCAAGAACTGGCGGAATCATGCGGTTGATCGTCCGGTTCGGAGGCTCCCGCCGCCGAGACGGGAGCCACAGCACTGACGAGCGCAGAACCCGACGTGGCTGAGTCGGTGCGGTGCCTGCTGGACCACGCACCACGCACCACGCAGCGCTACGGCAGGAGCGCCTGCAGCACGTCGACGAGGCCGTCCTCCTCGACGTGCCCCGTCACGGCGTCGGCCACCTCGATCGTCCCGGCGTCGGCGCTGCCCATCGCGACGCCCAGGCTCGCCCAGGTGAGCATCTCGCGGTCGTTCTGGCCGTCGCCGGCCGCGACGGTGCGCGACTCCTCGACCCCGAGCCGCTCGCGAATCCCCTCGAGCGCAGACGCCTTCGAGATCCCCTCGGGCGTGAGGTCGAGCCAGGCGGTCCAGCCGACGGCGTACGCCACGCCGTGCAGCCCGGACCGCTCGACGAGGTCGTGGAAGAGCCGCGACTCCTTGCCAGGCGCGCGCAGCGTCACGCGCGCGACGGGCTCGGCGAGCAGCTCCTCGACGTCCACGACCTGGGTCGGGGCGAGCAGCTCGCCCGCCGGGAAGGGCGCCGTGACGCGGAACCCGACGCCGACGTCCTCGACCGCCACGAGCACGCCCGGCTCCTCGGCGAGCAGCGCGCGGACGGCGGGTCCGGCGTCGAACGTCACGACCTGCACCACCTCGAACCCGCCGGGCAGGTCGGGGTCGAGCCGGATCGTCACCGCGCCGTTGGAGCAGACCGCCCAGCCCCGGGTGAGTCCGAGCCAGTGCGCCACGGGCACGACGGCGGGGATGCTGCGCCCGGTCGCGAGCACCACGTGCGTGCCCGCCTCGGCGTGCGCCGCGACGGCCTCGTGGACGCGCGGGCTGAGCGAGCCGTCGTGGCCGAGCACCGTGCCGTCGATGTCGAGGCAGACCAGCAGGTCCGGGCCCGCCACGAGGTCGCGCGCGCGCCCGGACGCCTCGGCGCGCGCGAACCAGCGGGAGAACGACGGCGTGGCGAGCCATCCGCCGTCGTGCGCCTTGAGCCCCGCGCCCATCAGGCGCGCAGCTCCTCGAGGCCGCCCAGGTAGCCCCGCAGGCCCTCGGGGACGGCGACCGACCCGTCCGGGCGCTGGTGGTTCTCGAGGATCGCGACGATCCAGCGCGTCGTGGCGAGCGTGCCGTTGAGCGTGGCGACCGGGCGGGTCGAGCCGTCCTCGAGCCGCTCGCGCACGCCGAGGCGGCGCGCCTGGAACGTGGTGCAGTTCGACGTCGACGTCATCTCGCGGTAGCGGCCCTGCGAGGGGATCCACGCCTCGCAGTCGAACTTGCGGGCTGCGGAGGAGCCGAGGTCGCCGGCCGCGGTGTCGATGACGCGGTAGGGCAGGCCGGCGAGCGTGAGCATCTCCTCCTGCCAGCCGAGCAGGCGCTGGTGCTCGACGGCGGCGTCCTCCTGGCGCACGTAGGAGAACATCTCGACCTTGTCGAACTGGTGCACGCGCACGATGCCGCGGTTGTCCTTGCCTGCGGCACCCGCTTCGCGGCGGTAGCACGAGGACCAGCCCGCGTAGCGCAGCGGGCCGCTCGACAGGTCGAGGATCTCCCCCGCGTGGTAGCCCGCGAGCGCCACCTCGCTGGTGCCGACGAGGTAGAGGTCGTCGGCCGGGACATAGTAGATCTCTTCCGCGTGGGCGCCGAGGAAGCCGGTGCCCGCCATGATCTCGGGCTTCACGAGGGTGGGTGTGAGCATCGGGGTGAAGCCGCGCGCGATCGCCATGTCCATCGCGGCGTTGAGCAGCGCGAGCTCCAGCCGCGCGCCGAACCCCACGAGGTAGTCGAACCGCGCGCCCGACACCTTGGCGCCGCGCGCCATGTCGATCGCGCCGAGCCCCTCGCCGATCTCGAGGTGGTCCTTGGGCTCGAAGCCCTCGGCGGCGAAGTCCCGGATCGTGCCCTCGTGGCGGAGCACGACGTAGTCGTCCTCGCCACCGACGGGTACACCCGGCAGCACGATGTTGGGGAGCTGGGCGAGGAGGGCGTCGAGCTCCTCGCGGGCCTCGCCGGCGGCCTGCTCGGCATCCTTCACCTGCTCCGACAGGCGCTTGGCCCGCGCGAGGACGTCGTGCCGCTCCTCGGGGGCGGCCTTGCCGACCGAGCGGGAGATCTGCTTCTGCTCGGCGCGCAGCGACTCGAAGGAGGTGAGCATCGCGCGCTGCCGCTCGTCCGCCGCGAGCACGCGGTCCACCAGGGTCTCGTCCGCGCCGCGGGCCCGCTGGCTCGCCCGGCCGACCTCGGGATCCTCGCGCAGCGCCTTGATGTCGATCACCCTCCGAGGGTATCCGGGCATCGGCGCCACCCGGCCACACGTCCCACGAGCGATCGGATTACCTGCGCTGCGCCTTCGCCCTCCTGCCACTCCAGGCCATGAGGATCACGGTGACGGCGCCTGCCGCGAAGCACGCCAGCCCGAGGCGCCATCCTCCCGTCGCGCCGATGACGAGGCTGAGCATCACCGTGACAGCCCAGGCTGCTCGAAGGTTGGGGCGGCGCATGTCAGACCGTCTTCAGGCAGGCGAGGGACGGCCCTGGCCACATCTGGGCCGGGAATCCGTAGGGGAACCCAACCTGCAACCATGGGGCTGACGTGGGACAGAGCCCTCCGCGGTCACTCAAGTACAGGCCGATACCAGCCGCAGCAGCTGATGCCGCCGCACATCCGAGACCGACGGTCTGTCCACAGAGATACGCTGCGGCAGCCACCGATCCCATCGTCCCGAAGTATCGCTGCTCCGTTCGCGTCAGTGACCAATAAATCCTCTTGCCAAGCGTCAACTTGGGGTCAGCAATCACTGGGTACGTCGTGCCGGGGTCGGTGATAATAACCTGAGTCAGCAGGTTACCCTCGACCAGATAGTACGTCTGCACCGGCGTTCCACTCGCGTCGAACGCCCAAGGGGCATCGATCTCACCATACTTCACGACCGAACCGCTTTGAGTCCGTTCTGTGATGCCCGTTCCTCCATCGCCCCGCAACACTAGATCGACGAAGTCAGAGAACTCGTACGAATAGCGGCTGGGTGCTCCCTCATTCTCACTAATGCTCTGCAGCCTCACGTCCCCTGCGGTGAGCACCTGCAGGGGCGGTGCTGGACGTCTCTCCCGAATAGACCACTGTGCCATCACTCGCAACGACCGGCGCATCCTGGTTCGCCTGGTTTGGCAGAGATACATCGAGAGTGCCGACGGTGGAACTCCTCAACTCGACGCTTCCGACGCCATCTTTCGGTGCCGTCACGACGACATCGTCGGAAACCGCAACGAGGCTACCTGCCTCTGGCGACGGTGGCACAGCGCTCCCACCTCGGGCGCTACCTCGGCAATCTGGGCAGCCACGGAATCCGCTACACCGGCCAAGTCGTCTGCATTTGCTCCTGCGGCGGAGCCGCCGACAATAAGCATCAGTACTGAGAGGGTTGCCGGCAGGGACTTCTGCAATCTCATGATGACGACATTCTGGGGCACGACGGCTGGTTTGCCATCCGTGAGGTCGACCTAGCCCGGATCGTTCATCGGGGGTTGGTCGTGTTCGGCGCGTAGGAGTACCGAAGTGCCCTCTGAGCAGGGAAGACTTGGACTTGTCG
>NZ_VENP01000076.1 GCF_006351005.1 Miniimonas arenae
TGGAGTCAGACCTCTCCCCGCTCGGCACCGGGACGGACGCCGGGTTCCGGGCCTAGTCTCGTCCACGACGTGCGCGACTTCCTCGGGCACAACCGATCTTCGGCACAGAACGCGACCAGCTAGGAGGCGCGCCATGCGCATGCTCGTGACCGGCGGAGCCGGCTTCATCGGAGCCAACTTCGTCCACCAGACGGTGCGGGAGCGCCCCGACGTCGAGCTCACCGTGCTCGACGCTCTCACGTACGCGGGGAACGAGAGCTCGCTCGACCCCGTGGCGGACGCCGTGACCTTCGTCAGGGGCGACATCGCCGACACCGACCTGGTGGACTCCCTGGTCGCCGACACCGACGTCGTCGTGCACTTCGCCGCCGAGTCGCACAACGACAACTCGCTGCACGACCCCTGGCCGTTCGTGCGCACCAACGTGATCGGGACCTATCAGCTGCTCGAGGCGGTGCGCCGCCACGACACCCGCTACCACCACATCTCCACCGACGAGGTCTACGGCGACCTCGAGCTCGACGACCCGGCGAAGTTCACCCCCGACACGCCGTACAACCCCTCGAGCCCCTACTCCTCGACCAAGGCGTCGTCCGACCTGCTGGTGCGTGCGTGGGTCCGCAGCTTCGGGGTGCAGGCCACGATCTCGAACTGCTCCAACAACTACGGCCCCTACCAGCACGTGGAGAAGTTCATCCCGCGCCAGATCACTAACGTGATCGACGGCATCCGGCCCAAGCTGTACGGCAAGGGCGAGAACGTGCGCGACTGGATTCACGTCGAGGACCACAACTCGGCCGTCTGGTCGATCATCGAGAAGGGCGCGATCGGTGAGACGTACCTCATCGGCGCCGACGGCGAGACGAGCAACAAGGACGTGGTCGAGGCGATCCTCGAGATCATGGGGCTGGACTGTGACGCCTACGACCACGTGAGCGACCGACCGGGCCACGACATGCGCTACGCGATCGACGCGACGCGGCTGCGCACCGAGCTGGGCTGGGAGCCGCGCTACCGCAACTTCCGCGAGGGCCTCGCGGCCACCGTGGCGTGGTACCAGGCCAACGAGGCGTGGTGGCGGCCGCAGAAGGACGCGACCGAGGCGAAGTACGCCCAACTCGGACGCTGACATGGCCGACGAGGAGCTCCCGCCGTCGTTCGAACCCGGCACCGGACGCCGGATTCCGGGACGGACGGGACCCTCGCCGGCCGAGCGGGCCGCGAGCGGACGGGTCACGCCAACCTCACCTCGCCCGGGCGTGCCCGCGCGTCCGCCGTCGGGCGCCCGTGCGCCCGAGGCGCCGACGCGCGCCCCGCTGCCGCCGCGGCAGCCGGCGACGCCTCCGGGGCGCGCGCCGTTCGGCCGGACCACTCCTGCCCCCGGCCGGACGTCCACGACCCCGGGCGAGCGCTCGCCTGGTTCGGCCGGGCCCGAGCGCGCGGCGGCCGAGCCGCCACCCGGGGTGGCCCGTCCCATCCCGGTGCAGCGCCCCGCCTCCGGTCCCGGCCGGCCGACCGCGCCCGCCCGCGGCTCGCGCACCGATCCGGCGGTCGGTGCCACGCGGGCCGTCCCCCTGTCCGGGGCCGCCCCGGGCCGCCCTGGCGTCTCGGCGCGCCCCGGCGGCGCACAGCCCGTCGCTGCGGGCGCGGGAGGCAACCGGCCCACCGTCGGACGGCCGCTCGCCGGGACCGCCGGTGGCGGCCCCGGTGGTCCCGGGCGACCGGGGACGACGGGCGTGCCCGACCGGCCGGTCAGCCGCTCGACCCACCGGCGACGCCGCATCGTCCTCGCCGCGGTGATCGCCCTGGTGCTCCTGCTCGCGTGGCCCGTGGGGCTCCTGATCTGGGCCAACGGCCGGATCCAGCACGTCGAGGCGCTGTCGGGCGCCGCGGCGACCCCGGGGGTCACCTACCTCCTGGCGGGCTCGGACTCCCGCGCGGACGGCGCGATCGAGGACACGACGACCACCGGCCAGCGCACCGACACGATCATGCTGCTCACCGCGCCGGCGAACGGCACGCCGTCGCTCGTCTCGCTCCCCCGCGACACCTACGTGGACATCCCCGGGGTCGGGCCGGGCAAGCTCAACGCCGCCTTCGCGTACGGCGGGGCCCCGCTGCTCGTCCAGACGGTGGAGCAGCTGACCGGCATCACGGTGGACCACTACGTCGAGGTCGGCATGGGCGGCGTGGTGTCCATCGTGGACGGCGTGGGCGGCGTCGAGCTGTGCTGGGACTCCGACGTGGACGACGTCGACTCCGGCATGGTCTGGACAGCCGGCTGCCACGAGGTGAACGGGACGGACGCGCTGGCGTTCGCCCGGATGCGAAAGTCGGACCCGACCGGCGACATCGGGCGCGGCCAGCGCCAGCAGCAGGTGATCCAGGCCGTGATGGGCAAGCTCAAGGGTCCGTCGCTGCTGGAGCCCGGGCGCCAGCTCAACCTCGTCCGCGTCGCGACGGACAACCTCGTGACCGACCCGGACACGGGCATCCTCGCGCTGGGCCGGATGGCCCTGACGTTCCGCAACGCAACCGGTCCCGGCGGCTTCCGTGGCGCGCCCCCCATCGCGGACCCGGACTACCGTCCGGGCGACCTCGGCTCCACCGTCCTGCTCGACGAGACAGCCGCGCCGGTGTTCTGGCAGCAGGTGCTCGACGGGACCCTGCCGACCCAGACCGAGCAGGAGGAGCAGGCCGGGTGACCACGCCCCGACGTCCGAGCGCGGCACCCGACACGGTGCTCGTCACGGGCGGTGCCGGCTACATCGGGTCGCACGTCGCCCACACCCTGACCGCCGCGGGACGCGGCGTCGTCGTGCTGGACGACCTGTCGCTGGGACGTCCGGAACGGGTCCGCGGCCTGACCCTGCTCCGCCTCGACCTCACCGACCCGGGCACGCCGGCCCGCCTCGCGGCGGCGCTGCGCGAGCACCGGGTCGGCTCCGTGATCCACCTGGCCGGGCACAAGCGCGTCGCCGAGTCGGTGGTGCGACCGCTGCAGTACGCCGAGCAGAACGTCACCGGCCTGCTCCGGCTGCTCCGCGCGCTGGCCGACGGCGAGGTCCGCACCGTGGTCTTCTCCTCCTCGGCCGCGGTGTACGGCGACGTCACGGCCGGCCGCGTCACCGAGGGGCACCCGCCACGCCCGGTCAACCCCTACGGCCGCTCGAAGCTGGCCGGCGAGTGGCTCCTCGCCGACTTCGCACGTGCGACCGGGAGCCGCACGATCGCTCTGCGCTACTTCAACGTGGCGGGCACGCAGGACGGCGTCCTCGCCGACCGCAGCACCGAGAACCTCGTCAGCGCCACGGTGGCCGCGCTGCGCGCGGGCCGCAGCCCCGTGGTCAACGGGACCGACTACCCGACCGCGGACGGCACCTGCGTGCGCGACTTCGTCCACGTCCAGGACCTCGCCGAGGCGCACGTCCGGGCGCTCGACGCGCTCTGGGCGGGGGCCGACGTGCCTCCCGCCCTCAACCTCGGGACGGGCGTGGGGACCTCCGTGCGCGACGTCGTGGCGCGGCTCTGCGAGCTGGCCGGGCGGCCGGGTGCGTGGGCCGAGGCCGGGCGCCGGTCCGGGGACCCCGCCGCCGTCGTCGCGGACGTCACACTGGCGCGCGACACCCTGGGCTGGACGGCGTCACGCGGGCCGACCGAGATCCTCCAGAGCGCGTGGCTCCACCGCCCCGACGCCGACCTCGGCGGCGGCGCCGAAACGCGCCAGCGAGACCGCGCCTGAGAGCACGCACCCGAGGCCGACGACGGCGAGCCAGCCCCGACCGGGGACCGCGCCGTCGCCCGCGAGCAGCACCCCGCCCAGCGCGCCGAGCACCGTCTCACCACCCGTCACGAGCGCGGCGACCATCACGGCGCCGCCACGCTGGAAGGCGAGGGCGGTCGCCGCGAGAGCGAGCGCACCACCAGAACCCGCGACCCAGAACACGCCGTGCGCGAGCATCTGCGTCGGTGCCACCGGCCCGACCAGCCGGATGCCCACCGCGAGCGAGCCGTACCCCAGGGCGGCCGCCACCGCGAGCACGACCCCCGCGGCGAGCGAGGGCGGACGACCCACCACGACGAGCGTGACGACAGCCGCCAGCACCACGGTGCCCAGGACCCACCAGGTCGCCCCGCGGTGCGGGTGCGAGGCGCCGGCCTGCGCCGAGGAGGCCAGCAGCACGAGGCCGACTCCGATCGCGACCACCGCCGCCCACTCCCGGGGCCGCACCCGGATCCCGAGCAGACGCGGTGCCAGCAGCGCCGGCACGAGCACCGAGCACGCCCGGACCGCCTGGACCGTGAACACCGGTAGCACGCGCAGCGCCGCGGCCGCGAGCACGAACGCCACCACGACCAGCCCGAGCGAGAACAGGTAGGCCGGGCTCCGCACGAGCCGCGCCAGCACCGACACCGGGTGGTCCACGTCCACGCCGCGGGCCGCACGGGCCTGCAGGAGCAGCGCGGTCCCCGAGCACAGCGCCGCAGCGACCAGGGCCACGTAACCCACGAGCGACGTCACAGAGCCTCCACAAGAACCGACGGGAGAAGCGCACGAGAACCGCCTCTCGGTGCCCCCGGGATCACTATGGTCGTCCCGGGTGTCGCCGGGGCACACCACCATCCCTTGTGAGGTCTGCGTGTCGTCGATCGAAGCGGCTCCGGCGGTGGGTCAGACGTCGATTCGCGCGAGGTTCCCCTGGTTCGGGGTGATCGGCACCTACCTTGCCATCACGGTGCTGCTCTCGTTCATGAGCGCCCGCTCGGCGCGAGCCGTCCCCAGCGAGGGCGCGACCGGGATCGCCTTCGTCGACGGGTGGCTTCGCTTCGACTCGAACTGGTACGTCGGGATCGCCGAGAACGGGTACTACTACGTCCCCGGTCAGCAGTCGCCGATCGCGTTCTTCCCGGTCTTCCCGATGCTCGTCCGCGCGGCCGCGCTCGTCGTCGGGGACACGCAGCTCGCCGGCTACCTCGTCGCCTCGCTCGCCGGGCTGCTCGCCACGGTGCTCGCGGCGCGCTGGGCGTGGGACCGGCTGCCCGCCCGTTCGGCGATGCTCGGCGTCGCCGTGCTCCTCACCTACCCCTACGCGTTCTTCCTGCACGGTCCCGCGTACTCCGACGGCACGTACCTCGCACTCGCGGTGAGTGCCTTCCTGCTCCTGGAGCGCCGTCACTACCTGCTCGCGGGCATCGTCGGGGCAGCCGCCGTCGCATCCCGCCCGTTCGGCATCGCCGTCGCCGTCGGGCTCGTGGTCCGGGTGCTCGACCAGCTCGCGACCCAGCCCGGTCGACCCGTCCACCTGCGCGACCTGTTGGCTGCGGTGCGGCTCGTGCGACCACGCCATCTCGGCGTCCTGATCGCGCCGCTCGGCCTGGTGGCGTGGATGACGTGGCTCTGGGTCGAGTTCGGCAACCCCCTCGCCTTCGTCGAGACGCAGTCCTCACCGGGCTGGAACCAGGGCGTCGGACCGCACACGTGGTTCAAGATCCCCTACTTCGGCGCGATCTGGCACGGCGAGTGGGCCATCGTGCTCAACCTGACGGTGCAGGCTCTCTCGTGCCTCGCCGTCGTGCTCCTCCTGCCGCGGGTGCAGCGCCGCTTCGGCTGGGGCTACCTCGCGTACACCGCGATCGTCATCGCCATCCCGATCATCGGCACGAAGGACTTCATGGGCGCGGGCCGCTACGCGCTCGCGGCCTTCCCCGCGCTCCTGGTCAGCGGTGACTGGCTGGCGCAGCGACCACGATGGCTGCAGATCGCCACCGTCACCGTGCTGGCACTGACGCTGGTCACGCTGGCGTGGTGCTTCACCCACATGATCCAGGTCGCCTGATGGGCCCCGGTCAGCGCGAGTCGAGCGGAGACTCGCACCGCGAACCCGCTGTCTGGTCCACGGCCGACCAGCTGCTGTCGATCTTCCTGCCCATGTGGAACGAGGAGGACTACGTCGAGCGGGCCGTGACCGCCGCCAGCGGCACGTGCGACCTCATGGTGGCGGCTGGCGAGATCGGCGACTACGAGATCGTGATCGTCGACGACGCCTCGACGGACGCGACCCCGCAGATCGCCGACGGGCTCGCCGCGCAGGACCACCGGGTCCGGGTCGTGCACCACGCGAGGAACCGCAAGCTCGGCGGGTCGATCAAGTCCGGGCTCGCCGCATCCCGCGGGGACGTGGTGCTCTACACCGACGCCGATCTGCCCTGGGACATGGGTGAGCTGCGGCGCGCGCTGCGGGTCCTGCGCACCTACGAGGTCGACATGGTGAGCGCCTACCGGCTGGACCGCACGGGTGAGGGTCCGCTGCGGACGGTCTACTCGTTCGTCTACAACGGGCTGATCAGCGTGCTGTTCAAGACCCGCGTCCGCGACATCAACTTCTCCTTCAAGCTCATGACGCGCCGCGTGGTCGACACGGTGCACCCCAAGAGCGAGAGCTCGTTCATCGACGCCGAGATCGTGGTGCGTGCCAGGAACGCCGGGTTCGAGATCTTGCAGATCGGGGTGGACTACTTCCCGCGGACGCGCGGCGTCTCGACCCTGTCCTCGCCGGCCGTGATCCGAGCCCTCGTCCGCGAGCTCCTCGCGCTGCGCCGCGAGCTGGCTCGCCCGTGACCGAGCGGCTCCTCGTCGTCACGGCCGACGACCTCGGACTCACCCGGGGCGTGAACGCGGCGGTCGCGCACGCACACGACGAGGGCGTCGTCACGGCGACGTCGCTGCTGGCCGTCGGGCGGGAGCTCGACGACGCCGTCGCGATGCTGCGCTCCCGCCCCACCCTGGAGGTCGGGGCCCACCTGGCGCTCGTGGGCGAGGATCCGCCCGTGCTGAGCGCGCGGGAGATCCCCACCCTTCTCGACCGACGCGGTCGTCTCCCGCTGAGCTACCGCACGGTGGTGCGCCGCGGCGCGCTGGGCCGGATCGACCCCGACGACGTGCGGCGGGAGCTCGGCGCCCAGGTCGACCGGCTCCTCGGGGCCGGTCTGGCGCTCACCCACCTCGACACCCACCAGCACACCCACCTGTGGCCGACCGTCGGAACCGTGGTGGCCGAGCTCGCCGCGCGCCACCGCGTGCGGGCGGTCCGCCTGCCCACGAGTCACGCTCGCTCCGCGCTAGGCTGGGGCGTGCGTCTGATGGCGGCGCGCACCCGGCGCCGGGTCACCGCGGCCGGCCTGGTGGGCACGCACGACTACGCCGGCCTGGACGAGGCCGGCGCGATGGACCTCGACCGCCTGCGCGCGGCGCTCGCGGCGGCGCGCCGCCGCGGCGCGGCGAGCCTCGAGGTCAACGCCCACCCGTCGCTGCCGGACGACCCCGACCTCGGGCGCTTCGCCTGGGGGTACGCGTGGGGTGCGGAGCTCGCGGCCCTGACCGACCTGCGCACCCGAGCCGAGGTCGCACGGCTCGGGTACCGGCTCGGCGGCTTCCTCGACCTCCCCTGGCCGAGCCGTCCGGCGACCTCCGCGGCCGACGACGGGACCCCTCCGACGTGTCCATGAGACGATCGGCGCCGTGAAGCTGCTCCTCGACGCGACGCCGATGCTGGGGCGGCGCACCGGCATCGGGGCCTACACCGCCAACCTGGTCTCGGCGATCGCGCGGCGTGCGGAGACGGCCTCGGGGGAGCTCCAGGTCAGCGTGACGACGTGGTCCGCGCGAGGGCGTCGCATCGACGACCTCCCACCGCACGTGCGTCAGGTCGGTCTGCCCGTTCCCGCACGCGCGCTGCGGGCGGGCTGGCGACGCTCCCCGTTCCCGCCGGTCGAGCTCGTGGCGGGACGGTGCGACGTGGTCCACGGCACGAACTTCGTGTCGCCACCGACACTGCGCGCCCGTGAGGTCGTCACGATCCACGACCTCACCTACGAGCTCCACGCGCGGACCGTCACGCCGGACGTCCTCGACTACCGCACCCTCGTTCCCCGCGCCCTCGCGCGAGGGGCGCACGTGGTCACGCCGAGTCACGCCGTCGCCCGTCAGGTGGCGGAGCGCTACGACCTGCCGCACGGACGCGTGACCGCGACCCCCCTCGGGGTCGACCCTGCGTGGCAGCGCGCCGAGCCGCTCGACGAGCAGGACCGTCATCGGCTGGGTCTGCCGGCGCGATACCTGCTGTTCGTCGGTTCGCTGGACCCGCGCAAGAATCTCCCGGCACTGGTGGCCGCCCACCGTGCGGCGCGCGAGCAGGAGGTGGACGTGCCGGATCTCGTGCTCGCGGGCCCGGCGGGGCGCGCCGAGGGAGTGGCTGGGCCGGGGATCCGCCAGACGGGTTGGCTCGAGGACGCCGACCTGCGCCGGGTCGTCGCCGGCTGTCGGGCGCTCGTGCTTCCGTCGCTCGACGAGGGCTTCGGACTGCCGGTGATCGAGGCGCTCGCCTGCGGGCGTCCTGTGCTCGTCTCGGACGTCCCGGCGCTGCGCGAGGTAGGTGGCGGACACGAGCTGGCGTGCGATCCGAGCGTCGAGGGCCTCGAAGCAGGACTCCTCGCTCTGCTCGACGTGCCCGACGGCGAGCCCGAGCGCGCCGTGCGGCGCGCGTGGGCGGCGGCCTTCACCTGGGACCGCACGGCGGCGCTCACCCTCGACGTCTACCGGGCGGTCGCACCATGACGCCCGCCGGGCCCCACGCCGTCGACGCACCCGGACCGGACGTGGTGGTGATCACCGTGACGTACGACGCCGCCGACCTCGTCGCGGACTGTCTCAGGGGGCTCGAGGGCCAGGAGCTGGGCGACGTGCGGATGGAGGTGGTCGTGGTCGACAACGCCTCGAGCGACGGCACGGCCGACCTCGTCGCCCGCGACTTTCCCGGGGTTCGGCTCGCGCGGTCCGTCCACAACCTCGGCTTCGCGGCGGGGAACAACCTCGCCCTGCGCGACGTGCGTGCTCCGTACGTGATCCTGCTCAACAACGACGCGGTGCCCGATCCGGGTTTCGTGGCCGCGCTCGTGGCAGCGGCACGGCAGGCGGATGACGACGTCGCGGCGGTCGCGGCACGAGTCCTGCTGTCCCAGAGGTTCCGGCGGGTGCCGGCGGAGACCGCCGGAGCCGTCCACGGGCCCGACGGCGCCTGGCTGCCGGACGACGACGGCGAGGACCGGCTCGTGAACTCCACCGGGAACCTCGTGCGCGCCGACGGCTTCGGGCTGGACCGCGGCTGGCTCGCCGACGCGACACGACATCACCCCGCTCCCGACGTGTTCGGCTTCTCCGGTGCGGCGGTCCTGCTCCGCACCGCCGCGCTCCGAGAGGTCGGGCTCTTCGACGAGCGACTGTTCATGTACTACGAGGACACCGACCTGTCGTGGCGCCTGCGCCGCGCGGGCTACCGCATCACCTACTGCGAGGACGCGGTGGCGAGCCACCTGCACTCCGCCACCACCGGAGAGGGCAGCGCGTTCTTCCGCTTCCACGACGCACGCAACAGGCTGGTCGTCGTCACGAAGAACGCGTCCGCGGGACTCGCCGTGCGCTGCGTCGCTCGCTTCGCGCTCACGACCGCGTCGATCACCCTCCGCGGCCGTGAACCCTGGCGAGGACGCCGCGGCGTGATCGCCGTCCGGCTCCGGGCCTTGGGCTCCTACGTCGCCCTTCTTCCCCACGCGCTGCGCGAGCGACGTCGCATTGCCCGCAGCGCGCAGGTCACGGCTCGCTCCGTCGAGTCCCTGCTCTCACCACCCGGGACGGGAACCGACTCGGGTCTGCGCTCGGGCGCTTCCGGAGCCGTGGACACAGGCACGGCCGCGCGACGGGAGACGAAAAGGTGACGCCGATCCCGATCAACGACTCCGCCACGGTCGAGCGGCTGCTGCGTGAGCCGGCGACCTGGGCCGTCGTCGGGCTCTCGACGAACGCCGCCCGGGCCGCCTTCGGCGTGGCGCTGCGGCTGCAGGCGCTCGGCATGGCGATCGTGCCCGTGCACCCGCGGGCCGAGACCGTGCACGGCGCTCCGGGCTACCCGACGCTGGCGCAGGTCCCGGGCGAGATCGACGTCGTGGACGTCTTCGTGAACTCCGCGCGCGCCGGCGCGATCGTCGACGACGCGATCGCCCGCGGCGCGCGGGCGGTCTGGCTGCAGCTCGGCGTCGTGGACCACGCGGCCGCCGCGCGAGCGCAGGAGGCCGGGCTCGCCGTCGTGATGGATCGGTGCCCCGCGATCGAGTCGGCCCGGTTGGGGATCTAGGACGCCTCGTCGGTACCGTGAGGGCCATGGTGCGCATCGACGACTTCACGACCGAGTCCACGGCGATCGACGGCTTGCACGTCGTCCGGATGAAGCAGATCCACGACGAGCGGGGCACGGTGCGCGAGTTCTTCCGCGCCTCGGCCATGGCCGACGCCGGGCTGCACGCCGGGCCGTGGCAGCAGCTCAACCTCACCGAGACCTCGCGTGGCGCGGTGCGCGGCCTGCACGGTGAGGCCATGACGAAGTTCGTGTCCGTCGTCCACGGCACGGTGCTCGGCGCGTACGTGGACGCCCGGCCGGACTCCCCCACGGTCGGCGCCGTCGTGACCGTCCCCATCGAGCTGGGCGTGCAGGTGCTCGTCCCGCGCGGTGTGCTGAACGGCTTCCAGTCCACGAGCGACGGGGTCAGCCAGTACCTCTACTGCTTCGACGACGAGTGGCGACCCGGCATGGCCGGAGTTGCGGTGACTCCGCTCGACCCGGCCCTGGGCATCGCATGGCCGATCCCGATCGACGCCGACGACCGCGCCCAGCTGTCCGCGAAGGACGCGGCGGCGCCCACCCTCGCCGAGGTGCTCGCGGCCCAGCGCTCCTGAGCCGTCACGTCGATCTCGGGTGTCAGGGGACCGAGGCGCGCACGATGCGCCCGGTCCCGCTGACCTGGACGTCCTCACCGTGCTCGAGAAACACGGAACGGCCCGGTGTGAGCCGCTCGCGTCGCGTGCCCGCATGCACCTCGACCTCACCGGCGATGCCCAGCGCGATGCGGGGCCCGGCCCCGCGGAGCGGGATCGCCTCGCCCTGCGGCTCGATGACGGCGAGCTCGAAGTCCTCCACCGGCGCGAAGAAAATGGCGACGTGGGCGTCCAGATGTTCGGGAGCGACGCGCATGGGCGGAGCGGGATGGACATCGACGATGTCCACAAGAGCGCGCGCGTCGACGTGCTTGTGGGTCAGGCCC
>NZ_VENP01000077.1 GCF_006351005.1 Miniimonas arenae
CCCAGCGATCTGTCGCGGGCTGAAGCGCGAACCCAGCGATCTGTGCCGGGTGGAAGCCACGAACCGGCACGAATCGCTGGCACCGCCCTCGCGAGCGGCACGAAACGCTGGCACCGCCCTCGCGAGCGGTACGAAACGCTGGCATCGCAACCAGGTCGGGCGCCCACCCGCCGCACCCGGCCGCTGCGGTCAGGCGTTCCCGTCGAACAGGCTCGTCACCGAGCCCTCGTCGAACACCTCGCGGATCGCGCGCGCCAGCAGCGGCGCGATCGACAGCACCGTCAGTCCGGGGAAGCGCTTCTCGTGCGGGATCGGCAGCGTGTCGGTCACCACGACCTCGAGCGCGCCGCACTCCGCGAGCCGGCGGGGCGCGGGCTCGGACAGCACGCCGTGCGTCGCGACGATCGTGACGGACTTCGCACCGTTCTCGCGCAGCACCCGCACGCCCTCGGCGATCGTGCCGCCGGTGTCGATGAGGTCGTCGACCAGCACCGCGTCGCGCCCGGCGACGTCGCCGACCACGCGGTTGGCCACGGCCTGGTTGGGCCGCGTGATGTCGCGCGTCTTGTGCACGAACGCCAGGGGGCACCCGCCGAGCTTGGCCGCCCACAGCTCCGCAACCCGGATCCGGCCGGCGTCCGGGGAGACCACCACCACGTTGCCCAGGTCCACCCGGGTGCGGACGTAGTCCACGAGCGTCGGCATCGCGAACAGGTGGTCCACCGGCCCGTCGAAGAAGCCCTGGGTCTGCGCGGCGTGCAGGTCCACCGACATGAGGCGGTGCGCGCCGGCGGTGCGGAACAGGTCGGCCATGAGGCGCGCGGAGATCGGCTCGCGGCCGCGGTGCTTCTTGTCCTGGCGCGCGTACGGGTAGAACGGCATGACGGCCGTGATCTGCTTGACGGAGGCGCGCTTGAGCGCGTCGACCATGAGCAGGTGCTCCATGACCCACTGGTTCACCGGAGCGGTGTGGCTCTGCAGCACGAACGCGTCCGCGCCGCGCACGCTCTCCGCGAACCGCACGTAGATCTCGCCCGACGCGAAGTCGTACGCGGTCGTCGGCACGAGGTCGACGCCGAGCTCCTGCGCCACGCGCTCGGCGAGGTCGGGGTGCGCTCGACCCGAGATGAGGACGAGCCTGCGCTCCCCGAACGTGGTGATGCCGCTCATGCCTGGTCTCCTCCAGTGCCTTCGACGCCGTCGGCGTCCTCGCCCCTGCCCGCCCCGGCCGCGGCCTCGGCGGCCGCAGCCCAGCGCGTCCCGGGGAGTCGCCGCGCGACCCACCCCGGCACCGACTTCTGCTGCGCACGCTCGACGGCGAGCGCACCCGGCTGCACGTCTCGCGTGATCGTGGAGCCGGCCGCGACGAACGCGCCGTCCGCGACGTCGAGCGGCGCGACCAGCACGCTGTTGCTGCCGACGAACGCGTGCGCCCCGACCCGCGTGCGGTTCTTCGAGACGCCGTCGTAGTTCGCGACGATGACGCCGGCGCCCAGGTTCGAGCCGGCGCCCACCTCGGCGTCGCCCACGTAGGACAGGTGCGGCACCTTCGCGCCCTCACCGACGGTCGAGTTCTTGACCTCGACGAAACCGCCGACGTGCGCGCCCGCCGCGAGGTCGGCGCCCGGTCGGAGGTAGGTGAACGGACCGACGTGCGCGCCGGCCCCGATCCGAGCGGCGAACGTGTGGCTGCGCACGACCTCCGCTCCCTCCCCGACCTCGGTGTCGGTGAGCGTGGTGTCGGGACCGACCGTGGCACGCGCCGCGATCCGGGTCGCCCCGTGCAGCTGCACGCCGGGCAGCAGCGTGACGTCCTGCGCCAGCTCGACGGTCACATCCACCCAGGTGGTGGCCGGGTCGACGACCGTGACGCCGGCGCGCATCGCGTCCTCGAGCACCCGGCGGTTGAGCTCGGCGCCGAGCGAAGCGAGCTGGACGCGGTCGTTGACGCCCTCGACGAGCCACGGGTCGTCGGTCTCGAGCGCGCGCACCGGGCCGTGCGTGCGCGCGAGCGCGACGACGTCGGTGAGGTAGACCTCGCCCTGGGCGTTGCTCGTCGCGGCGAAGTCGGGATCCTGCAGGTGCTCGAGGCCGTGGCGCAGCACGGCGGCGTCGAACGCGTAGACGGACGTGTTGATCTCGTCGATCGCCCGTTCGCCCGGGCTCGCGTCGCGGTCCTCGACGATGCGCTCGACGTGCCCCTCGCCGTCGCGCACGATCCGGCCGTACCCGGCCGGGTCGGCGACCCGGGTGGTGAGCACGGTGACGGCGTTGCCGTCCGCGACGTGCGCCGCGAGCAGCTCCCCCAGCGTGCCGGAGTCCAGGAGCGGGACGTCGCCGGCGAGGACGAGGACAGGGCCGTCGACGCGGCTGGCGTCGTCCAGCGCCGTGAGCGCGCACCAGGCGGCGCGGCCGGTGCCCTTGATCTCGTCCTGGTCCGCGACGACGACGCCGGGGTCCAGCTCAAGGGCGTGCGCTGCGACGCGGTCACGGTCGTGCCGGACGACGACGGCGAGGCGCTCGGGAGCGAGGTCGCGCGCCGTGGCGAGCACGTGGCCCAGCAGGGTGCGTCCGCCGATGGCGTGCAGAACCTTGGGGGTGGTGGACCGCATCCGGGTGCCTTCGCCGGCGGCGAGGACGACGACGGCGGCGGGACGTGCGGTGGTCACGGCAACGGTCTCCCGGGGGACTGGCACGAGCGGGCCTGCTCACTCTAGTGCGCCGACGGCGTCCGCCCGAACGGCGTGTGAACGCTTCGCGCCGGCTGTGCGTCGGCCGTGGGCGGGCGTCCGCCACCTGTGCGACCCGCGCGACCCGCGCGCGGAGCCGACGCCGACCGACGGCGCACCCGCTCCGCCCCCAGGACTCGAACCCGGACCTCCCGGCACCAAAGGCCGGCGTGCTGCCGTTACACCAGGGCGGACCGCCGGGACGTCGCAGGCGTCGGACGGGTGGACCGCGTCGACGTCCCCGGGCCCTGGCGATTCTGCCAGGGCATGATGGGGGCGTGAGCACGCCCCCCGATCCCGCACCGCTCCGCGTCCGCCCCCGCCGCGCGGCGCGACCGCGCATGACGGCGCGCGAACGCCGGGAACAGCTGCTCGACGTCGGGCGCGCGCTGTTCGCCGAGCGGGGCTTCGAGGCGACGAGCGTCGAGGAGATCGCAGCCCGCGCGAACGTCTCCAAGCCCGTGGTGTACGAGCACTTCGGCGGCAAGGAGGGCATGTACGCCGTGATCGTCGACCGCGAGGTCGAGCGGCTGCTGTCCATGCTCACCACGGCGCTCGCGCCTAACCGTCACCCCAAGATCATCGTGGAGCGCGCCGCGCTCGCGCTCCTGGACTACATCGAGTCCAGCACCGACGGGTTCCGCATCCTCGTGCGCGACTCCCCCGTGGCCCAGGCCTCCGGCACGTTCTCCTCGCTGATCGGCGACGTCGCGACGCAGGTGGAGCACCTGCTCGCCGACCAGTTCGAGCGTCGCGACCTGGACCCGGCGACGGCCCCGATCTACGCGCAGATGCTCGTCGGGATGATCGCGCTCACCGGGCAGTGGTGGCTCGAGGCGCGCTCGCCCGACAAGCGCGTCGTGGCCGCGCACCTGGTCAACCTCGCCTGGAACGGGCTCGGCTCGCTCCAGGGGTCGCCCGCGATTCGCAACCCGCGCTGAGCGCGGGGCGACCTGGCGTACGACGGCGAGGCTCGCCGTCGGGCGCGCGGGTCCGGGCTCGCAGGGCGTGCGCCCGCGGAGGCCGACCTGCGCGTCGCCGTCACCCGACCATTCCCCAAGGGTCGAAAATCTCGACGTCGAGAGATTAGGCTGCCCTCATGAGCCCGACGTCGAACGACCTCGCGGACGAGGTCGACGCGATCACGGCGGCGTGGCACGCGCAGCTGCCCACGCTCGACGTCGAGCCGATGCACGTGTTCTCCCGGCTGCACCGCCTCGCGCACCACATCGAGTCGATGCGCGCGGCCACGTTCGCCCAGCACGACCTCACGATGTGGCAGTTCGACGTGCTCGCGGCGCTGCGCCGGGCCGGCGAACCCTACGAGCTCACGCCCGGCCGGCTCGTGGCGCAGACGCACGTCTCCTCCGGCACGATGACCAACCGCATCGACCGGCTCGCCGAGCGCGGTCTGGTGGATCGTCGGGGGTCGAACGACGACCGCCGCATCGTGCTCGTGCGGCTCACCCCCGCGGGTCGGGCCGCCGTGGACGCCGCGGTCTCCGACCTCGTCACCCGCGAGCGCGCCGTGCTCGCGGCGCTGGACGGGCCGGGCGAGGACGGCGTGCCGCACGCGGGCGAGCTCGCCGAGGCGCTGCGCGCGCTGCTGCACCGGTACGAGACGCAGACGGGCGTCGCGCGTTCGGGCCGGGCGCCCGTGCCGCGGACCGTCGCCGCGCCGTAGCTCCCACCGCAGGACAACCCGTCGTTCCCTACCCGTCCCCTGATCGCAACGGAGCCCTCATGGACCACCTCGTGCTCGCCGTCGGCGACTCCCGCCCCCGCATCTCGCCTCTCGCGTGGATCGCGCCGGGCGCCGTGGTGGCCGGCGCGGTGACGATCGGCGCGTCCTCGAGCGTCTTCTACAACGCGGTGCTTCGGGGCGACATCGCGAGCATCACGATCGGCGAGCGGACGAACCTCCAGGACGGCGTCGTGGTGCACGTCGACCAGGCCTTCCCGACCGTGGTCGGGCACGGCGTCTCGGTGGGCCACGCGGCGGTCCTGCACGGCTGCACGATCGGGGACGGCTGCCTCGTCGGGATGAGCGCGACCGTGATGTCGGGCGCCGTGATCGGCCCCGGCACGATGGTCGCGGCGGGTGCGCTCGTGACGCCAGGCAAGTCGTTCCCCTCGCACGTGCTGGTGGCCGGTGCGCCCGCGCGGGTGGTCCGCGACCTCACCCCCGACGAGCGCGCGTACCTGCAGCACAACGCCTCGCAGTACGTCGAGATCGCGGCCGCGCACCGAGCGGCGCTCGACGACTGACGCCGGCGCCCGCGCGCTCGACGGGCGGGCTCGACGGCGGTAGCCGCGCTCGGCGCCTGAGCCCAGCGCTCGACGGAGCGCGCCGGCCCCCAACACCCCGGCGCGCTCCGTCGTCCGACGGGGGTCGCTCGCACTCGCGACCCGCGTCAGCCCTCCCGCGCGCTCACGCGAGCGACCGCACGAACGTGCCCTCCGGGTCCCACCGCCGAGCGACGGCGTCGAGGCGGGCGCGCTGCTCGCCGTCGTACGCCGCCGCGAGACCGTCGACCGGGTCGACGAAGCTCGGCAGCGGACGCCCGCCCCGCCAGGGCGCGAGCGCGACGGCGAGCCGCTCGTTCGCCTCCCGCGCCGCCTCCTGCGCGGCGGGCGTGGGCGCGACGGCGAGCGCGTTGACCACGTAACCGTCGGCCACCGCCGTGGCGAGCCCGTCCCGCAGCACCGGCCCCCCGCCGGTGTGCCGGAGCTGGACCGCCAGGTGCGGACCCGGCTGGGTGACGGCCGCGGTGAAGGCGGCGACGGCGTCGTCGGGCAGGTCCGCGAGCGTGAAGCCGCGCTGCACCGTGGGCGTCGGCGCGACCGGCTCCTCGCAGATCGCGGGGATGCCGCTCGCGGTGCGGACGCCGACCGTGTCGTGCACCACAGGGCCGGCCGCGCGCACACCGGCGAGCGCGCGCTCGAGGGCATCCAGGCCCGCCGTCGAGACGGCGTCCACGGCGACGAAGGCTCTCCCCCGCAGCGGCTCGGGCAGCTCCGGCAGCGGCGGGAACCGCAGCGCGCTGCACCACAGGGTGATCTCTGGCGGCGCCGTGCGCGTCGCGGCGGCGTAGGCGGCCAGGACGGCGGACGCGGCCTCGATCGGGAGCATGAGGCGGCCGCCCGCGAGGTTCGGCGCCTCGATGAGGTCGAGCAGCACCTCGGTGACCGCGGCGAACCCGCCCCCTCCCCCACGCAGGGCCGCCATGGCCTCGGGATCCACGCCGTCGTCGATCCACCGGATCGAGCCGTCGGCGGCGACGACCTCCGCGGCGCGCAGCGAGCCCGCCGCGGCGCCGACCCGCCGGGAGAACCACGAGTAGCCGCCCTGAAGCAGCAGACCGACCACCGAGACCGACGGGCTCGAGCCGACCGGGCCGGTGAGGCCGGTGCCGTCGAGCGCCGCCTGCAGAACGCCCCAGGAGACGCCGGCGCCGACGCGCGCGGTGCGCGCCGCCCGGTCGACCTCGATCCGCTGCAGCCCGTCGGTGCTCACCCGCAGCGTGCTCGCGAGAGTGGCGCTCGCGCCGTGGCCGGGCCCGGTCACAGCCACCTTCACCCCGCGGGCGACGGCGAGCCGCACCCCCGCGACGACGTCACCCGCGTTCGCGGCGACCAGGACGGCGTTGGGACGCTCGGCGACGGCGACGTTCCACGGCGCGCTCGCGGCCGCCCAACCCGGCTCGCCGGGGAGCACGAGCGAGCCGGCGAGGCCCGCGCGCAGGGTGGCGATGTCGCCGGGGTCGGGGCGGCGGGGTGGTGCCGGCGGCTCCGGCGAGGCGGGCAGCGCTGTCTGCGCCGTGGGAAGGACGGACGAGCTCATGCGTGGCTCCAGAGGTGACATCGGGTTGACTGAACCGATAAAGTATTCACAGTACCGTTGGTGTAGTCAATAGCGGGAGCCAAGCCCGCGGTCGCACCCCCGCCTAGGCTTGATCCCTGTGGCTCACCTCCTCGGCGCGGACGACCTCCGCCTCGCCTACCCCAACCGCGTGGTGCTCGACGGCGTCTCGCTCGGCTTCAACGACGGCGACCGGGTCGGGGTGGTCGGCCGCAACGGCGACGGCAAGTCCTCGCTGCTGCGGCTGCTGGCCGGACGCACGACGCCGGACTCCGGTCGCGTCACGACGCGCCGCGGCGTCCGGGTGGGGATGCTCGACCAGACGGACTCGCTCGACGAGGCCGCGACCGTGGGCCACGCGATCGTCGGCGACGCCGCCGACCACGAGTGGGCCGCCGATCCCCGGATCCGGTCCGTCATCACCGGGCTCGTCGCCGACGTGCCGTGGGACGCGACGGTCGGCTCGCTGTCCGGCGGGCAGCGCCGGCGCACCGCGCTCGCGGCGCTGCTCACGTCCGACGTCGACGTCCTGCTGCTCGACGAGCCCACGAACCATCTCGACGTCGAGGGCGTGACCTGGCTCGCGGAGCACCTCAAGGAGAGGTACGCCGCAGGGGAGGGTGCGTTCGCCGTCGTGACTCACGACCGGTGGTTCCTCGACGAGGTGACGACCACGACGTGGGAGGTGCACGACGGCGTGGTCGAGCCCTTCGAGGGCGGGTACGCCGCGTACGTGCTGGCGCGGGTGGAGCGCGACCGGCAGGCCTCGGCCGTCGCGGCGCGGCGGGCGAACCTCATGCGCAAGGAGCTCGCGTGGCTGAGGCGCGGGGCGCCCGCGCGGACGTCGAAGCCGAAGTTCCGGATCGATGCGGCGAACGCGCTGATCGCCGACGTGCCGCCGGTGCGCGACACCGTGGCGCTCACCCGCACGGCGACGGCCCGGCTGGGCCGCGACGTCGTCGAGCTCGTGGACGCCTCGGTGAGCTACGACGGCGAGCACGACGTGCTGCACGACGTGAGCTGGATCCTCGGGCCGGGCGACCGGGTGGGCATCCTGGGCCAGAACGGCGCCGGGAAGTCGACGCTGCTGGGGCTCGTGACCGGCGCGCTGGAGCCGACGTCGGGGCGGGTCAAGCGCGGCAAGACCGTGCGAGCGGCGTGGCTGTCGCAGGACCTCGCCGAGCTGACGCCGCACGTCGGGTCGCGGGTGGCCGACGTCATCGCGCCGCTGCGCGCGGCGTTCACGTCCGTCGGCGGGGACGAGCTGACCCCGGGGCAGGTGCTCGAGCGGCTCGGGTTCACCTCGGCGCACCTCGCGACCCCGGTGCGGGACCTGTCGGGTGGGCAGAAGCGGCGGCTGCAGCTCGCGCTCGTGCTGCTCGGCGAGCCGAACGTGCTCGTGCTGGACGAGCCGACGAACGACATGGACACCGACATGCTCGCCGCGATCGAGGACCTGCTGGACGGCTGGCCGGGCACGCTGCTCGTGGTCTCGCACGACCGGTACCTGCTCGAGCGCGTGACCGACGACCAGTACGCGGTGCTGCCCAGGGCAGACGGCGGGGGCAGCGCGACCCTTCGGCACCTGCCCGGCGGGGTCGAGGAGTACCTCACCCTCCGCGCCGCTTCGCGAGAGGAAGTCCGTCCTTTCTCGAGACGTTCTTCCGGACAGTCCGTCACCACGATCATCTCGGGAAAGGACGAAGATCGCCTCGCGAACGGGGGTGCGCAGCGGCACGCCACCCGCAAGGAGCTCGCGTCGCTCGAGCGGCGGCTGGAGAAGCGCCAGGCCGAGGCCCTCGCGCTGCACGAGCAGATGGCGACCCACGACGTCGCCGACTACGCCGGCCTCGCCGCGCTCACCGAACGGCTGCGCGGGATCGAGGCCGACGTCGCCGACCTCGAGGAGCAGTGGCTGGAGCTGGCCGAGGACGCCTGAGGAAACTCGCCCTGTACGCCGACTGTGCCGCGGTGGGAGCATGGCGCGTCTGATCGGCTCACCCGTGGGGGGTGGTGGCCATGCGGGCATCAGGGGAGATGCGACGCAAGGCAGCCCGGATCCTGGCCAGTGTCGCCGCGGCCGCGATGGTGTTCACCGCGGCCACCGCGGTCCCGGCAGGCGCGGCACCGCCCGGCACGCCGACGCTCGTGCGACCCGCCGACGGCACGACCGCGGCGGAGGTCGATCCCGTGCTCGCGGTCACCCCGACGGACCCCGACGGCGGCAACGTCACCGTCCGGTTCGAGGGGCGGCGCCGCGGAGCGACCGTACCGGGCACCTCGACGGCCGACCCCTTCACGTTCGTCGTCATCCCGGACACGCAGAACTACACCTACCTCGCCCGCGACTGGTCATCGACGCGCAGGCTCAGTGGATCGTCGACTCCCGCTCGCAGCTGAACACCCAGTTCGTGTCCCACCTCGGTGACCTCGTCAGCGATTACTGGAAGCAGTTCGGCCCCGACCCCGTGGACCGCGGCAACATGGACAACTACGCCCTGTTCACCGCGGGCGGCGTGGACTGGCTCGTGCTCTCGCTCGAGTTCGAGGCCCCGACCTACGCGCTGGACTGGGCCGACCGCGTGCTGGCCGCCTACCCGAACCGCACGGTGATCCTCGCGACCCACTCCTTCCTCAACCTGGCGAACTCGCGCAACACCAACCCCGAGCGGCCCGGTGGCACGGCGCCGGCGGTGATGTGGGACCAGTTCGTGCGCACGCACTGCCAGATCCGGCTCGTCGTGAGCGGTCATGTGCACGACAACGACCTGGGCGAGGCCCGCCGCACCGACAAGAACGCGTGCGGCAACGACGTGCACCAGCTCACGACCGACTACCAGGACCGCGCGAACGGCGGCAACGGGTGGCTGCGGTACTACCGCTTCGACCCCGCTGCCGCGACCCTCACGGCGACGACCTACTCCCCCACCCTCGGCCAGTACGAGACGGACGACTCCTCCTCCTTCACCCTTCCGTTCGACCTCGTCGGCCAGGTTCCCGCGCCGTTCCAGACCATCGCGACGGTCACCGTGCCGTCCGGACAGACGGCCTCGACGACCTGGGCCGGTCTGGCGCGTGACACGGAGTACGAGTGGCGCGCCGTGGTCTCGGACGGCACCTCGACCACCGAGTCGCCCACCTGGCGCCTGCGCACCCCCTACGACCCCGTCGTGGTCCGCGACGAGTTCAACCGGACCCAGACCAGCGGCTGGGGCAGCACCGACACCGGCCAGGCCTGGGTGCTGAACAACCTCAACCGGCTGAGCGTCAACGGCTCGGCCGGCGTCCTGGTGGTCGACGTCGGGCGCCGGTACGAGGGGATGCTCGACACGTCTGCGGGTGACGTCTCGGTGCTCACGTCGATCGCGACGACGGCGACGGCGACCGGGTCCGGAACGTACGTGTCCGCCGTCCAGCGCAAGTCGTCGACGCAGCTCTACACCGCGAAGGTGCAGTACTCGAGCACGGGCGCCCCCAGGTTGACCCTCGTGCGGCAGGTCGGCAGCACCGAGACGACGCTCGCGTCGCTGCGTCTGGGCACGACGCCGGCGGCCAACCAGATGCTCCACCTGCGGTTCGAGGCCGAGGGGACCTCGCCCGTGCGGCTGCGTGCCCGCACGTGGACCGGCGCCACCGAGCCGACCGCCTGGACGCTCACCGCATCCGACGCGACGGTCGGCTTCCAGACCCCGACGGTCGGGGTCGGCATCTCCGCGTACGTCTCCTCCACCGCGACCGCCGCCGCCACCGTGCTGGTGGACCGGCTCGAGGTCAGCCGCCTCGCGCCGCCGCCGAACCGCGCGCCGTCCGCAGGCCTCACCTCGTCGGTCACCGGGCTCACGGTGACGGCCGACGCCCGCACGTCGACCGACCCCGACGGCGACGCCCTCACCTACGCGTGGGCGTTCGGCGACGGCGCCACGGCCACCGGCGCGACGACGTCGCACACGTACGCGGCCGCCGGCACGTACCCGATGGTGCTCACGGTCACGGACTCCCGAGGAGCCACCAACCAGGTCTCCGTCCCCGTCACGGTCGCGCCGGCCCCCAACGCGGTCACCCCGCGGCCCACCGAGGACGTCGAGCGCGACCGGACGGCTCGTGCACAGGACCGCCAGCGGTCGCTCGAGGCGCGCGCGCAGCGCAGAGCCGACGAGGCCCGCGACGTCGCGCTGCGGGCCGAGCAGGCGTTCGAGACACTCCCGCCCGGCGGCGAGCCCATCAAGGTGGGGCACCACTCCGAGCACCGGCACCGGCGTGCGCTCGAGCGAGCCGACGAGGCGACCCGGCGGAGCATCGAGGCGGACCGCGAGGCAGAGCATGCAGCCCAGCGTGCCGCGACCGCACGCAGCTCGCAGGCGGCGCGGTACAGCCCCCTCACCGTCGCCA
>NZ_VENP01000078.1 GCF_006351005.1 Miniimonas arenae
GGGGGGGGGGGGGCGCAGGTCGGCCGCGAGCGAAATCCTGGTGAGCCCGCGACTACCCCGCGGTTAGGGTGGTCGGCATGTCCCGGATGAAGAACGCGGAGCGAGCCGCGCGCGCTGCCGCGAAGGGGGACCAGCCGGTCAAGATCGTGGTCGCCCGCAACAAGAAGGCCCGCCACGACTACCACATCGACGACACCTGGGAGGCGGGCATCGCGCTCACCGGCACCGAGGTGAAGAGCCTGCGCGCCGGCCGCGCCTCGCTCGTCGACGGCTTCGTGCTCATCGACCGCGGCGAGGCCTGGCTCGAGGGCGTGCACATCGCCGAGTACGCCGAGGGCACGTGGACCAACCACGCGCCGCGTCGCAAGCGCAAGCTCCTCCTGCACAAGACGGAGATCCTCAAGCTCGACTCCAAGACACGCGAGAAGGGCTACACGATCGTCCCGCTCGAGCTGTACTTCCTCGGCTCGCACGCCAAGGTCGAGATCGCGCTCGCGCGCGGCAAGAAGGAGTGGGACAAGCGCCAGACGCTCCGCGAGCAGCAGGACATGCGGGAGGCGCACCGCGCCATCCGCAACCGCGAGCTCGCCTGAGCTGTCCCATACGCCTGCCGGAGGGACCCGCCGAACCCTAGGCTCGGCGTCGTGAGCACCGCCGCGTACTCCTCCGACACCGAGACCGACGCCGTCCAGGCGGCCGCCGAGGCCGACGCCGCCGACGCACCCCCGCACCGGCGCGCCCTCGTGCGCCGACCTGCCGCGTCGCTCGCCGACGGCCTGGTGACACACATCGAGAAGGCCGACGTCGACGTCGAGCTCGCGCGGGCGCAGTGGGTCAACTACGTCGCGGCGCTCGAGGCGCACGGCTGGCGCACGATCGAGGTCGAGCCGCGCGACGACCTGCCCGACTCCGTGTTCGTGGAGGACGCCGTCGTGCTGTTCGGGCCGTTCGCCGTCGTGACGCGGCCGGGCGCCGACGCCCGCAAGCCTGAGACGGTGGGGGCGCTGCGCGCCGTGGTCGACCTCGGCCTCGAGGTCGCCGAGATCGAGGCCCCCGCGACGCTCGACGGCGGAGACGTCCTCACCGTCGGCCGCACCGTCTACGTGGGTCGCGGCGGGCGGACCAACCCCGAGGGCGTGCGCCAGCTGCGGTTCCTGCTCGAGCCGCGCGGCTACGAGGTGGTCAGCGTCCCGATGACCAAGGCCCTCCACCTCAAGAGCGCCGTGACCGCGCTGCCCGACGGCACCGTGATCGGCTGGGAGCCCGTGGTCGACGACCCCGAGATCTTCCCGACCTTCTGGGCCGTGCCCGAGGAGGCGGGTGCCCACGTCGTGGTCCTCGACCCGCACACGGTCCTCATGTCCGCCGCAGCGCCGCGCACGGCCGCGCTCTTCCGCGACCACGGCCTCGACGTCGTCACCGTGGACATCTCCGAGTTCGAGAAGCTCGAGGGGTGCGTGACCTGCCTGTCGGTGCGCGTGCGCTGACGGCGCGGGCGTGCTCGTGGCGCGAGTGAGCACACGCACCGGCCCGCCCGCCCGGGTGAGCCGCACGACGGCGCGTGAGACGTAGGGTGGAGCGTTCGCCGTCGTCGATCGAGGAGCTCCCGTGGCCAGCCTGCGCAACATCCCCCTCCGACTCACCACCGGTGCGTTCATCCTGAACTCCGGCATCGGCAAGACCCAGCTCGACGCCGAGTCCGCCGCCGGCCTGCAGGCCATGGCCGCGCGGGCCTTCCCGCAGCTCGGCCAGATCAAGGCCGAGGAGTTCGGCAAGCTGCTCGCCGCGGGCGAGCTCGCGCTCGGTTCCGCACTGCTCGCCCCGTTCATCCCCGCACGCCTCGCGGGCCTCGGCCTCACGGCGTTCTCGTCGGCGCTGCTGTGGATGTACCACAAGACGCCCGGCGCGACCGTCGACGGCGTGCGCCCCACCCAGGACGGCACCGGCCTCGCGAAGGACGTCTTCCTCCTCGGCGCCGGCCTGTCGCTGCTGATCGGGAGCTCGAAGAAGAGCTGACGCCGCACGTCCCACGGCGTCGCCCGCCTCGTGCGGGCACGCCGCAGTCGCGCCGTGGGTGCGTCGTGCGGGCGTGGCGGGTGCGCTCCGACCGGGCGGCCCCGCTCCGTCCGAGACCGCCCCCGTAGTGCGCTTGAATGGCTTCATGCAGCTCGGGATCTACACGTTCGGCGACGTCGTCCAGGGCGCCGACGCCGCGACCACCCTGCGCCACGTCCTCGAGCGCGTGCGGCTCGCCGAGCAGGTGGGCCTGGACTACGTCGGGATCGGCGAGCACCACCGGCCGGAGTTCGCGATCACCTCGCCGGCGACCGTGGTGGCCGCGGCGCTGGCGCAGACCGAGCGGATCCACGTCGGCTCGGCAGTCACGGTGCTGTCCACCGAGGACCCGGTGCGCGTCTACCAGCAGTTCGCGACGATGGACGCCCTCTCCGGCGGGCGCGCGGAGCTGCTCGCGGGCCGCGGGTCGTTCATCGAGTCCTACCCGCTCTTTGGGGCGGACCTGCACGACTACGCCGAGCTCTTCGAGGAGAAGCTCGGCCTGCTCCTCGCGCTCGACGACGCCGGTGCGGTGGGGGAGCGGCTCACCTGGGAGGGTCGCTTCCGGCCTCCGCTGTTCGACGCGCTCGTCCTGCCGCAGCCCGACGACGTGCCCGGACGCGGCCGGCGACTCAACCTCGGGATCGCGACCGGTGGCAACCCGGACTCGTCGGTGCGCGCCGCTCAGGCGGGCCTGCCCGTGAACTACGCGATCATCGGCGGCTGGCCCACGCACTTCGCGCCGCTCGCGGACCTGTACCGGCGCGAGTTCTGCCCGCGAGCGGGCGTCGTGGGGGAGGCGGCGACGCCGTCGGTCACGCTCTCGGGGATGGGCTACGTCGCGCGGGACGCGCGCGCGGCGCTGGAGGACTTCTTTCCGTACTGGCACTCCTCGATGCGCACCATCGCGACCGAGCGGGGGTTCGCGCTGCCGAACCGCGTGACGTACGAGGCGACGGCCGCACCCGCGGGCGCGTACGCGATCGGCAACCCCGAGCAGGTCGCGGAGAAGATCGTCCGCACGCACGCAGCCGTGGGGCACACCCGCCAGATCTTCCAGATGGACGTGGGCGGGGTGCCACACGCGCAGCAGCTCGCCGCGATCGAGCTGCTCGGCACCGAGGTCAAGCCCCTGGTCGACGCCGAGCTCGGCGCGGTCGGCCCGCTCGCCTCGGGCGAGGGTCGGGAATAGCGGTGGGCACGACGGCGCTGCACAGGTAGACTCGTGGGGCTCGCCTCGGCGGGTACGTCGGTCGCCCTCGGGCAACTGGTGGGTTTGACAACTGCACAGGGGGGTGAACGGTTTCGACGACGGCCGTTCAGCCAGGGGAAGCGGGTCGAGGATGCGTGGTTATCTCGATAACGCTCCACGCAAACCAATAGGTGCCGATTCCAAGCGCACCGACTTCGCCCTCGCCGCCTGAGCGAGTAGCCGAAGTCCGTTAGTCCCGGATCGCTCTCGGCCGGATCACTAGCGTCATCTAGAGAGCCACTGCTCGTAGCCTTCGTTACCGGGGCTGCGGGGACTTCTAGGTAACTGGGCCCGTCGGCACGTTGTCAGCGCCAGTGCCGGGGCCGAGCAGAACAGCAGCTGACTGCACCCGGAGAAGCCCTGGCTCCACACCGTCGGACGCGGGTTCGATTCCCGCCGCCTCCACAAGCGATTTGGCCGAGTCCTGTGGACTCGGCCTTTTCGTTGCCCTGGTGCCGAAAAGTCGCGGTGGTACCGATTGGCACGAGGGGGCAGGAACATGCACGAGAGGGCCGAAAAACTGTCACCTGGCTGTCACAGCCTCCGCGGGAGGGCGGTGGAGTTGAGATCCACCGAAGTGGCGATCGATTTCACCTCCACTGGTTCACGGAGCGCGTGGTGAGTGGGTCAACGCCCGACCCCCGCCGGCAGGGGCGGGCACGAGCCAGCAGGACGGAGACCACGATGCCCACCCGCACCTCCCTCCCGAGGGGGATCAGCATGTACCGGGGCAAGTACCGGGTCCGCGTCACCGTCGACGGCGTGGTGACCTCGATCGGGGTGTACGAGACGCTGACCGACGCGCGCGCCGCGCTCACCCTCGCCCGGGCCGACATCGTCACGCGCTCGTTCGTCTCCCCGGCCGAACGACGCGCGAGCGCTCGGGCGGAGGTCGAGGCGCGCCGCGCCGAGGCGATCACCCTGGCCGAGTGGGCGCAGGACTGGCTGCTGCAGCTGGAGAACGACCCGCGCCGCTCCCGGGCGACCGCGGTGAGCTACCGCTCGGTGCTGCGCACCCACTGGCTGCCCGTGCTCGGTGAGGTCCGGCTCGTGGACCTGACCACCGAGATGGTCGCCGCGCACCTGGACCACCTCAGGAAGCAGCCCTCGTCCCGCTACGCCGGGCAGCGGGGTAACGGGGTGGCGCCCAACGCCGCTCAGGTGCTGCGCTCCTGCCTCAACGCTGCCGTCCGAGGGAAGGTCGGCGGCCTCACCGAGTTCACGTTCCCCGTCGCGCCCAAGCACACCCGGGTCCGGCCCGAGGACCTGGACGGCGACGTGGCGAGCCCGGCCGAGGTGCTCGCGATGACCGAGGCGATGCCTGAGCACCTGCGCATCGCCGTGCCGCTGGCCGCGTGGTGCGCCATGCGGCTCGGGGAGGTCCTCGGGCTGCAGCGGCGGGACCTGGAGCATCTGGGTGACCCGACCCGGGCGGTGCTGCACATCCGCCGTCAGTGGAACGTCAAGGCCGGGGAGGTGACCGCTCCCAAGTGCCACTCCGCCCGGTCGATCGCGATCCCGTCCTTCCTGCTGCCGCAGCTCCAGGAGCACCTGGCGAGGTTCGTCGGGCCGGACCCGGCCGCCCCGGTCCTCGCGGTCCAGCCCCACCGCACCACCAGGGTCTCCCAGACCCGGTTCGACGTCGCCTGGCGCGCCGCGCGCGAGGCGGCCGGCCGCCCGCAGTTCCGGTTCCACAACCTGCGCCACACCGGGCTCACCGCCTACGCCCAGCAGGGCGCGACCCTGGCCGAGCTGCTCAACCGGGGCGGTCACACCGACGTCGCCGTGGCGCTGCGCTACCAGCACGCCACGCTGGAGCGGGACCGGGCCCTGACCGATCGGCTCGCCCACGCCGTCGGGGACCGGGTCGACTGACGAAGGCGGCGCGGGCGTGAGCCGTGCGAGGTTCGGCCGTGATCGGGTGAGTCACCTGGCTCACCCGATCACGCCCCGCCGCGAGACGGCGGGATCGGCGGCACGATGGTGTTCACAGGCGACATCGTTCGGCGGCAGGAGTGTCTTCTATGGTGCTGATGCGCGAACCATGGGCGACACCACCATGGGTGTGATGCTGCTGGTCGCGGCGTGACGCCCGTTCTCACCTTGGTTGGCTGCGCTTGCAAAGTGCTAGCGTCGCCTCATGACGACGCTCTACATCCGCGATGTGCCCGAGCAGGTCGCCGAGGCCCTCAAGGGACGTGCCGCTGCGGAGGGCAAGTCGTTGTCGGCCTACGTGGCCGCGGAGCTGGCCAGGATCGCCTCGCGCCCCACGAATGCCGAGCTCGTTGCCAGGCTCAGGGATCGGGACCGGTCGGGCGGGCCGACCGTGAGTGACATCCTCGCTGCCGTCGAGTCCGAGCGACGGTGATCGTGATCGACGCCTCGGCCATGGTCGAGGCGCTCGTGGGGCGGGACGTCGACGCCGAGCTGCTTGCCGGCCTCGCCGGTGATGTCGCCGCGCCGCACCTGCTCGATGTCGAGGTGTGTTCGGTGCTGCGTGGGCTGGTGCTGGGTCGAAAGCTCGATGATGCCGTGGCGGAGGACGCGAGGCAGGACCACTTCGCGTTCACGATCCATCGTCACGAGCTCCAGCCGCTCGCTGAGCGTGTGTGGGCACTGCGGCACCAGTTCACGACCTATGACGCCTCCTACCTGGCGCTCGCCGAGGCGCTCGAGGCGCCGTTGTACACGTGCGACGCCAAGCTCGTCAGCAACGGCCACCGCGCCGACGTCCGGGTCTTCCCACTGACCCACTGATCGCGCACGGTGCGGCTCGACCGGCCTGTCTGGGCGGCTGGGCGAGCCGATCAGCCGGACGCGAGAATGCTCGGGATCGCCCTGATGACGAGTGATCTTTGCGCGAAGTGCTCGCCATGCATCATTCGCAGCAGTCTTTGATCGTCATCTTTCACCACGCCGACGTCCGGGTCTTCCCACTGACCCACTGAGCACGCAGCGTGGGTTCAGCGCCTCGGGCGTGCCGGGCCGAGCTCGAGGAGACGTCCACGTGATCGACGCCGATCACTCGCGACGCGCTCCGTCGTGTAGTCGGCATGGACACCAGCTACCCGCGCTACCTCACGATCCGACAAGCCGCTGACGTCGTCGGCTGCTCGCCCGACACCATCCGCCGGATGATCGCCCGCGGCGAGCTGCGCGCCGTGCGGTTCGGTCGCCTGCTGCGGATCCCGCCGACCGCGCTGGACCGGGGCGGACGTCCGGTCACCAACCTCGCCCGACGACGCACCGTCGCGTGAACACGGCCCGTCGTGTCCCGCGCGCCGAGGGTGTTGCCCGTTGCCCGAGCGGTGTTTCCCGTTGTTCGGAGCCCCTTGCCCGGCAACGGGTAACGGGTACGGGTAAGGGGTGGTCTGCAGCATCGAGCCGTTCCCGACGGCAGGAGACGGCGATGCCCACGCGACGCGACGACCACGCGCGAGAGCGCGCCGTGAGCGAGCATCTCGTGGGGGAGCAGGGCCCCGCGGGGGAGCAAGGCGCCGGGATGATGACGGTCGAGGACGCCCGTCACCTCACGGACCGGATCAGGCAGAGCCTGGAAACCACGTGGCAGCTCGCGCTGCACGCGTGGAACCGCCACGCCTGGGTCAGCCTCGGCTACGACTCCTGGGCGAGCTACTGCGAGAGCGAGTTCAGCTCCTGCCGCCTCGCACTGCCTCGCCTCGAACGGGACCGCGCCATCTCCTCCCTGGCCGGCCAGGGAATGAGCAGCCGAGCCGTTGCCTCGCTCACCGGCACCAGCCAGCGCACCGCCGCACGCGTCATCGGCGAGCACCGGGCCGGCACCGAACCGCACACCGTAGAGAGCACGACGGCGCCCGGCCCCGTCAGCGGTCGGGGCGCCCGCTCCACCGGGACGGACGGGAAGGCCTACCCCGCCCGACGCTCCCACCGAGCGGCCGTGCTGCTACGCCAGACCCGCGCCGCGGCCCTGCGCGCGCGGGGGATGACCCAGCGTGCGATCGCCCTCGCGCTCGACGTCGCCCAGGCCACCGTGTCCGCGGACCTGGCAGAGATCGACCAGCTCAGCCGGACCGCCGGGCACGTCATCACCGCCGAGGAGCTCCTCACCCTCACCGACGCCCACGGACGCCATGATGTCGCCGCGATCGGGGCACGACTCGACGTCGCCGTCGCGGGGCTGCGCGACCTGGAGTCGCTCGCACGTCAGCCGGCGCGCGACGTCGAGGCGGTGCTCAGCGTGATCCTCCAGCGGGTGGTCTACGCCGACGAGTGGCTCGACGCGGACCAGCGCCGTCGAGCGATCGAGGTCATCGTGCCGACGCTCAGCGCATGCCTGGAGACCCTCGCCGAGATCCTCCGCGAGTGCCGCACCGCCGCGCACGACGGCGATGCCTGGCCCGAGCTCGCCCGCCGCACCGAGGCGCTGCTCACGGTGGTGACCGCGCCGTGAACCCCGCCACCCGACGTCCGTGCACCCGTTGCCCGTTCGACCTGCGGCCGACCACCGCCGACGGGTTTCACAGCGATGGACGCATGCTACGGAGTAGGACGCGACTCCCCGGGGTGGTGGCGTCGTGAGGGGCGGGGTGCAGCTGTGGCGGGGTGAGGGCGGCGCCGCGGCGCGGCGCTACCTGGAGTCCGACGCGCACCGCCCGGAGGACTACTACCTCAAGGACGGTCCCGGCCTGGTGGACCGGTGGGTCCTCGACGGCGCCGGGAGCCTCACGTCGCGCTCGGTGCTCGACGGCGCAGCGTACGAGGCGTGGGTGGACTGGGTCGACCCGGGCACGGGGGAGGTGCGCGGCACCCCACGGACGAGGCACCGCTACGACGCCGCAGGGTCGGTGGTCGGCGTGGAGCGTTCGCCCCGGTTCGCGGAGATGACGGTCAACTGCGACAAGACGCTCTCCCTCGCGGCGGCCCTGTACCCGGAGGTCTCCCGCGCGCTCGACGCGGCGCAGGAGGAGGCGGCGGGGGCGCTGCTGTCCTGGCTCGCGACGCACTCCCGCACCCGCGTCGGTCCGAAGGGCGCCCAGGTGCACGTCGGCGTCGAGGTCCTGGAGGCCGCCTCGGTGGTGCACCACACCTCCCGCGCCGGAGACCCCCACCGCCACATCCACCTCCAGGTCAACACTCGGGTGTACGCCGCGGGTGGGTGGCGGGGCCTGGACACCGCGCTGATGTTCCGCCAGCAGGGCGCCCTCCGGGGTATCGGGGAGGCCGCGATCACCGCGCACGAGGGCTTGCGGGCCGCGCTGGCCGCCCGGGGGCTGACGTTCGACCCCGCCGCGGGCGACGTCGTCGAGCTGCGGGACGCGGTGCCGGCGATGTCCAAGCGCAGCCGGCAGATCGCCGCCAACCTCGAGCAGATCGAGGCGGACTGGCAGGCCGAGCACCCCGGCCAGGTGCCGGGGCCGCGGGTGGTGCGGGGCTGGCACCGGCTCGCGTGGGAGCAGGGGCGGCCGGACAAGAAGCCCGGCGTCGCACCGGACGAGGACCTGTGGCGGGCCGAGATCCACGCCACCGGCTACACCCACCCCACCGCGCCCGTCCCACCCGCGCCGCGGGTCGAGGTCGGGGCGATCGACCGGGACCAGATCGCGGCCCTGGCGATCGAGCAGGCCCAGGGTCGGCGGTCGACCTGGTCCACCGCCGATCTGACCGAGCACACCGCCCGCCTCCTCTCCCACGCCGGCGTCACGGCACCGCGGCGGGTGCTGATGGAGACCATCGAGGACATCACCACGCGCGCCACCACGTCGTGCGAGTCCGTCGCACCGGCCGGATGGGCGAGTGGCGCGGTCCCGGACGGGTACCGGCACCTGACCAGCCGGCACGTGATCCGCACCGAGCGGCGCCTGGGCGACCTGCTGCAGACCCTCACCGACACCACCACTCCCGGGATCGACGCCGACCACGTCACCTACCTCCTGAACCGACTCGACATCGGCGGCTTCGGGCGGGAGGTGCTGGGGGAGGACCAGCTCGCCGCGGTTACCGCGATGAGCAGCGGCGCCGGACTGGTCGTGGTCACGGGGGCGGCCGGGGCGGGGAAGACCCGGATGCTGACTGCCGCCGCCGCGGTGACCCGAGCCATCGGGTCTCGTCAGGTCGTGGCCGCCCCGTCGATGAAGGCCGCTCTCGGCGCCGCAGAACGAACCGGTGCCGCGGCGTCCTCGGTGCACAAGCTCCTGCACGCCCACGGCTGGCGATGGAACGAGGACGGCACCCGCTGGCACCACCTCCACCCCGGCCAGGTCGACCCGGCCACCGGACGCACCGTCCCCTACCCGTCACCCGCGCTGCGGCTCGACTCCCGGACCCAGCTCGTCATCGACGAGGCCGGGATGCTGGACCAGGAAGCCGCCCTCCGACTCCTCGACCTCGCCAGGGACGCGGGGGCCCAGGTCGTGATGATCGGCGACGTCGCCCAGCTCGGCGCCGTCGGCCGCGGCGGGGTCCTGGACCTCGCCACCCGGCACACCCGTGATCGGGTCGACCTGGCCACCGTGCACCGCTTCACCGATCCCACCTACGCAACCCTCACTCTCGCCATCCGGGAACGACGACAGCCTGCGGCAACGTTCGAGCAGCTGGTGCGGCGCGGGCAGGTTTGCCTCCACGAGACACAGGAGGAGGCCTACGCCGCGATCGCCGCCGACGCCGCCCGCACTCTGTCCGCCCGCTCCGGGGAGAAGGTCGCACTCACCGCGGCGAGCGTGTCCGAGGCCACCGCCCTGAACGCCGCCGTCCACGACGCTCGCGTCCGCCTGGGCGAGGTCCACGACGGCGTCACAGTGACCGGAGCGGACGGGCTGGCGATCGGCGTCGGGGACCACGTCATGGTCCGCCGCAACGACCCCCGCCTCGGCATCGCCAACCGAGAGACGTTCACCGTGACCCACGTCCACCCCGACGGCGCCCTCACCATCACCGACAGCACCCGCCGCCGGCACACCCTGCCCGCTGACTACGTCGCCCAGTACACCCACCTCGGCTACGCCACGACCGGGCACGGCAACCAAGGCACCACCACCACCCACAGCCACACGCTCCTCACCCAGGGGGCCGACGGCGCCGGGCTCTACGTCGGCCTCACCCGCGGCCGCGAGAGCAACACTCTCCACCTCGTCGCCGGCGACCTCGGCGCAGCCCAGGACGTCTGGACCGACGCCATGCAACGCGACACCGGCGACCACGGCCTCCACCACGCACGCCGAGACCTCAACCGTCAGCTCGACGGCTACCAACCTGCCGCACCCGCGCCGCGTACCGTCCCCGGCGGGCACAACTCCAACCTGCTCGACCCGACTGGCCTCCTCGGCCGCACGCTGGGATCCGGATCGCGGGGCCCGGACCTCGGACGTTGACCGGTGCACGC
>NZ_VENP01000079.1 GCF_006351005.1 Miniimonas arenae
CAACTCGTCCGGGTACTTCTTCGGTGCTGCCATGACTCTCATCCTCCGTGAGTTGAGAGCCTCCACCGAACCCGGGGCGCTTCACGCTGGAGGGGTGATCGCACTGGAAGACTGGGCTGAGATCCGTCGGCTGCACCGAGCCGAGGGTGTTCCGATCAAGGAGATCGCGCGCCGGCTGGGGTTGGCGCGCAACGCGGTCAGGGCGGCGTTGCGGGCCGGGGCGCCGCCGTCGCGCGAGCGTGGTCCGCGGGGCTCGGCGGTCGATGCGGTCGAGCCGCAGATCCGGGCGCTGCTCGCGGAGTTCCCGCGGATGCCGGCGACGGTGATCGCGGAGCGGATCGGGTGGACGCGGTCGCTGACGATCCTGAAGGACCGGGTCCGGGAGCTACGGCCGTTGTTCGTGCCGCCGGACCCGGCCGACCGGGTCGAGTACGACCCCGGCGAGGTCGCCCAGTGCGATCTGTGGTTCCCGCCGCAGCCGATCCCGGTCGGTGGCGGGGCCGAGCGGATCCTGCCGGTGCTGGCGATGACGTGCGGGTACTCGCGGGTCACGGACGCGGTCATGATCCCCTCGCGCAAGGCCGGAGACATCCTGGCCGGGATGTGGCAGATCCTGGCCGGATGGGGCGCCTGCCCGCGGACGTTGGTCTGGGACCGGGAGGCGGCCATCGGCGGCACGGGCAAGCCCACGATCGAGGCGGCGAGCTTCGCCGGGACGATCGGGGTCCGGCTCAAGCTCGCCCCGCCCCGGGACCCGGAGTTCAAAGGCCTGGTCGAGCGGCGCAACGGGTTCTTCGAGACCTCGTTCCTGCCCGGCCGGACCTTCACCTCGCCGCTGGACTTCACCGACCAGATCGGCGACTGGCTGGCGACGCGGGCGAACACACGGGTGCTGCGCTCGATCGGGTCGGTCAGCCCGGCCCAGCGGTGGGCCGCCGACCGGGCGGCGATGGTCGCACTGCCCCCGCTCGCACCGGCGATCGGGCTCACGCACCGGGTTCGGCTGGGCCGGGACTACTACGTGCGCATCGACGGCAACGACTACTCCGTCGACCCGCGGGCCATCGGCCGGTTCGTCGGAGTCGTGGCCACCCCGGCACGGGTCGTGGCGACCTGCGCGGGGCAGGTCGTGGCCGACCACGCCCGTGACTGGGGGCACGCGCGCACGATCACCGACCCCGAGCACCGAGCCACCGCGAAGCTGCTGCGCCACGACCTGGCCGCCCGTCGCCAGCAGCGCTCGACCCGCACCCACGGCGACGGGCACGTCGTGGCGATCCGGGCACTGCCGGACTACGACGCCCTGTTCGGCGTCGACTTCGACCCCCGCCCCGGCTCCGGAGCGGTGACCGCTGAAGGGAAGTAGATGACCACCATCGCGAACACCAGACCGGTCGGCGACCAGCTCGCCTCCAAGCTCGCCTACCTGACCCGGGTCTTGAAGACCCCGACGATCGGGCGAACCTGGGACACGCTCGCCGAGCAGGCGCGGGAGGCGAACTGGTCGCACGAGGAATACCTCGCCGCGGTCCTGGAACGCCAGGTCGCCGACCGGGAGTCCGCCGGGACCACGATGCGGATCCGCACCGCGCACTTCCCCGCGATCAAGACGCTGGAGGACTTCAACCTCGAGCACCTGCCCTCCCTCAGGAAGGACGTGCTCGCGCACCTGGCCACCGCCACGTTCGTGCCCAAGGCCGAGAACGTGATCCTGCTCGGCCCACCCGGCCTGGGAAAGACCCACCTCGCGATCGGCCTGGGCATCAAGGCCGCGCAGTCGGGTTGGTCAGTGCTGTTCGACACCGCGACGAACTGGATCGACCGCCTCGCCCGCGCCCACCACGGCGGCGCCCTGGAGGCCGAGCTGAAGAAGATCCGCCGCTACAAGCTGATCATCATCGACGAGGTCGGCTACATCCCGTTCGACACCGACGCCGCGAACCTGTTCTTCCAACTCGTCGCGTCCCGCTACGAGACCGGCTCCATCCTCGTCACCAGCAACCTGCCGTTCGGACGCTGGGGCGAGGTCTTCGGCGACGAGGTCGTCGCCGCCGCGATGATCGACCGCCTCGTCCACCACGCCGAGGTCCTCACCCTCGCCGGCGAGTCCTACCGCACCCGAGCCCGCCGCGAACTCCTCACCAAGGACCGCGACAAGTAGACCAACGAGCACGTCGGGGGGTCACTTCCAGTCCGACGACACGGGGTCAGTTCCAGTCCGACGTTGACACATGGTGCCCATGAGTGCGAGGTGGAAGAACCTGCGGTCGATGACGATGCCCGACTTGGACACGATCTCCCGGCCCTCGTTACGCCGACGGCCCGTGATGGCGGTCAGCATGTAGAGGGCCGGGACGTGAACCTCGTCCTCGTGCGGCATCGTCGGTCTCCTCGCCCCTGGGCTCAGACGCCGGAGGCGATCCCACCGATCATGTTGATGATGGCGTCCACGATCCGCAGGAACAGCGGGATCACGACGCTCGGCATGACGATGATCGCGGCGACCAGGAGCGCCCAGCCCAGGCTGCCCAGACCCTCGTTGCGACCCCGGAACTTGGCGAAGATCATCTTGACGATGACGAAGACGATGAACACCGCCGCCACGATGCTCAGGACCGTCATCAGGGTGCCGAAGCCGCCGGAGCCGGCCAGGCCGTTCCAGAAGGTGCTCCACCCGCCGGAGAGGTTGCTGTTCATGTCGTTCTACTTCCGCTCGAAGTTCTACCTACCCGGGACCATGCGGCACATGCGCCCCTGCACCAGGTGATGTGGGCGGGAGAGCGGAAGAACGTTCGAGGCGCTGACGGCGGGCCCAGGCTTGGTCGTCCCATCGCTCCACAATGGCCCGGTCGGCGTTCTTCGTCGTGCGGACAAGACGGGAGTCAACGACTCGGGCGGTCTCCCCGAGGACACCAAGACCCGCTCAGAGCCTGCACAGATGGTCCACGGCGCAGGGGAGCCCTGCTCGCTCGGCGCCGCTAGCGTGAGCCTGTGGACAATCCTGCGACGAGCATTCAGGAGCCCAAGGGGCGCGGGATACTCCTCAGAATCACGGTGGCGCTCGTTCTGTGTGCGGGGCTGGGTGCGCTCGTCGGCTTCGCGGTGCCGAACCTGCTCAGCTCTCGGCCTGACACTGCGAGTTCAGCCTTCCTTCGGGCCAACGGTGACCTGCCCTTGGCCGGGGGCCTTCACCTAGCCGGGGCCACGTCGGGCGACAACGGCTTCGCGGGAGCCGAGGGGCCGGTGACCCTGACCGTGACCCTTGAGATGGAGGGGCCTGCCACGTCCGTGTATGCGGAGAGCGCATGGGATGAGCTGCGCGAGAGCGCCGTGGATGTCGGCTTGCTCACGCAGGACATCGACCTCATCAAGGTCGTCGTGTACTCCACAACCCACGGGTACCCGACGGCGACGGCCACTCTTGCGCCCTGACCGGCTCAGGGGACCGGATTGCGCCCTGCGCGTGAGGCGATGATTGCGGACAGTCCGTGCCCGATGCCCCGGGCCTCACCCTCGGTGAGGTCACTGTAGGAGTAGTCCCGATCTGCCCCTTCGCGGATCAGTTCCATACGGGCGGCCGAGAGCGCGAGGTTCTCTGGGGTGTCCGGGGACAGCGTCAGGGCCATGGACATGGCGTTGGACATCGTGATGGTCGAGCTGCCGAACCGTCGGACGATGAAGGCCTCGTACCGCCAGGCCAGCCCGTTGACGTTGACCGTCTGCAGCGCCCAGGCCACGGCGGCGGCAACGTCACTGCCTGTGTCGACCTGGCGCCCCCGGGCATTGAACGCGTCGAGGTCCTGGTGCAGGTCGAGGCGGTCGAACGAGGCGGCCAGGCCCGGGGCGCTCCCGGGAGCCTGGCCGATCCTCGTGAAAGCCCAGTCGTAAGCGGCTTGGTAGGTCTGGGGAAGGCCGTTCTCGCGACTCTGTCTCAGGTACTCTCCCGTCGCCGTCCACAGGTCCCCCAGCCATCCCCCGACGTCCGCGAGTGTGACCACACCGGGGAGTGGAGGCATGCCCTGGTGCACCAAGGCGCCCAGAGTCGCCATTAGGTGCGGGCTGTAGGCCGCCTTGCTGCCTCCCGGGTCGTCGTAGCGCAACGCGAGCGGCCATGAGCCCGGCTCGACCATCTGGGCTCGGGCGTCGTCGACGAAGGAGTCGTCCACAGGGCCAGCAAGAAGTCCCCAGTTCAGGCCCTCGTAGCGGCCCTGCCGGAACGGGTAACTCATCAAGGCAGAGGGGTCCTGCCCGGTCGAGGCCGACCACGAGTTCGCCAGCGCTTGCAGACGCGCCAGCGAACGGGTGAAGGCCTGGCTGACCCGAGCTCCGTCACTACGGCCTGACGAGGCGACACGGTCGAGGCCCAATGACACGATCCCGGTACCGTTGCTCACGCTCGCTGTGGTTTCCTGGATCTGGTTGAAGGCCCAGTCCCGAGGCAGGGGGAAGCCGAGATTGCCCGACCATCCGCTCGAGAGCCCCGCTACGTAGCTGGCAGTCGCGAGGGCGAGGTCGGACAGGGTCGTGCAGACGTTGCGGGTGCCGTAGGCGCCGAGGCGGAACTCACTCCCCGCGAGCGCGTCACGGACGCCTTCGAAGTAGGGCACGACGTTGGAGGCGATCTGGTCGTCCGTTGCGTCGAAGTCGACTGCGAAGTAGATGATCGTCGAGTTGCCGAACCCGAGCGCGCGAGCCGCTTCGATCGCCGTAGCTCCGTCGGTCAGGCCGCGAGCACGTGTGAAGTAGGAGGAAGCCGAGCCGGTGGTCTGGAAGAAGGGGACGACGCCCATCCCAGCGGCCGAGACCATGGCCAACTCGTCCACCCGCATCCGTTTGTCGAGCGTCCCACCGGGTGCGTTCACCAGGTAGCGACCTGCGATCGTGTACCCCTGCGCTACCAGCGACGCCGCCATCGGCGCGGCGTCGATCGTGTCGTTGTCCGGCTGTGAGGCCAGGATCAGCGGAGTCGCTGTGTCGATGGCGGTCACGGGCCGGGTGGGGTCGCCGGTGGAGACGAGGAGCTCTGCCCAGGTCTGGTAGTTGCCCGTGCCGGTGACCTGGAGTGCGGCGAAGTCCTGGAAGGTGCTCGTCTCGGTTGAAGAGGCCGGCCCGAAGTTCCCGTCGAAGAAGACGGGGTACCCGTTGAAGGTCAGCGCGGCCTGGAACAGATGGACGAACTTGGTGACGCCGTCGACCGTACCGACGACTAGGGGCGGGCGGGCGGACAGGAGCGCTCTGGTGGTGGGCCCGAAGGCGCCGTTCGGGTCGCATCGTTGAGGCCGAGTTCGAACTGCAGGGCGTACAGCAGCCCGGTCTGGACACCGCGCGAGAAGCGGCCATCGGTCGGAAGGTACTGAAAGTTGAGCCGGCCGATGTAGGTCGCATTGAGCCACTGCTGGATGGAGCGGATCTCGACCGTTCCCGCGCCGACTCGGATGTAGGCGTCCATGGTCAGCAGGGTTCGGAAGAGCTTGGCGTCTACGGTCCCGAACCCGGGCCTGGAAGCGACGCCGAGATCGGTCTGGACGTTGCGCACCGCAGCGGTGAGGAGAGCACCGAAGTCGCCGTCGATGTTGCCGGCGCTGTAGCCCTTGCACCACATCGCGCACTGAAGGATCTTGACGACGTTGACCGGTGCACCGCTTCCGGTCGCGATCGGGGAGATCGCGGACACTGCGGCGGTTGTGCCTGGCCCGAAGGCGTTGGAGGGCGGTGCGACGCCCAACTCGATCTGGAGTGCTCGAGTCAGCGCGTACATCGTGGACCAGCCAGTCTGCCCGTTCTCCGGCGCGTCGACGAACCCCGGCTTTCCTCTGTAGGTGTCGTTGACCCACTCCTGCGCTTCAAGAACCCTGAGGTCCACTGCCACTTTCGCCTCCTTCCGAGAACACCCGAGCGTCGTGACTGGTCTGGGCTAGCAGGCGATGGTGGCGAGACGCTCCAGGAGGGTCTCGGTGAGGTAGGAGTCGTAGCCCTCGGGGAAGGCTGGCGGGGGCTCGACGGCGGGGTAGGCCAGGACGGCAGCGAGGCAGTGGGCGTCAGGTGTCAGCGCTTCTGCGGTCATTCCCCATCCGGGTTCGCTCACCAGGACGGTCGAGCCGTCTGGAAGCGGTGAGCGGTCAGCGGCCTGGGCGCCCAGTGGAGTGTGGGTCAGTGGGGTGTCCGAGTAGGTGACGCGGAAGGTGAAGCCCAGGCCGGAGGGATCCTCGTACCCTCCGCCCCAGTATTGCAGGTCCGGGAGCGCGTCCTTGGTCAGCACCCCGATCGTGGCGAGATCGGGGAACGGGTCGCCGGGCAGGACGAGGGCGGCGAACCGCTCGGCATCCTTGTCATCGAGATCGACCATGCCGCCTTCTCGCGCTTGTTTGAAGAGTGTCGAGACGGTCGGCACCTCCCCAGTGTCGGCGGGTGCTCGTCCGGGGGTCAGGCCGTCCGTGTCGGCACTCGCCCGGTCCGCATCGGGCCCGGAGGCGGTCACCTCCGGTGTTCCGCCCGGAGCGGGATCGGAACTACCCTCGCCAGGTGGGAGCGAGCTGCAGCCCGAGGCAACGATCGCCACCAGACCGCCGAGCGCGACGAGGACAAGTGGGCGCGCTCCTAGCCCTTGTCGCGAGGGCAACAGGCCGAGAGGACGCGTCACTGCCCCGACCAAGATGCTGTCCCTCTTTCGGGGGCGCCCCAGAGGCTCTCGTTCTGCGTTGACAGCGGGGCCGAGGCCGGGCACACACTCAGTCCACAACTGGAGAGCTGGACAACGGTGATGATGATCGGGCTCGGGATGTCGGAGAAGTAGTAGCAGGTCGTCGATGACGACACCGGGCCCCGCCAGGCAGACCACCGAGGGGTCCAGTAGCCCGTGTTCGACCACCAGACCCGTCCTCTTGTCTTGGCGGGGCACACACCTGCGGCGGCGCTATAACCCGGGATCGTCCCTGTGGCCGTGATACTGGTCTGGTTGTCCCCGACAGCGGCGTAACACGATGCTCGAACATTGCTGTCGAAAGCCTGTGTCCAGAGAACTCGGTACCAGTAGACGCTGGAGCACGTTCCGACGGAGAGGGGGGTGACGACCTCTGACAGGGCAGTGAGTGTCGAGTCGATGGCCTCGACCTGTGAGCGGTCAATCTGCTGAAAGTCAGACTCGTCCGGCTCGATCGTGGGCATCCAGTCATCGATGGGCCCTGCCCACTCGATGTCTTCGAGTGGCACCCACGTCCACGAGACGGAGGATCCCTCTGGAGCGTTGAGAGCGCTCTGGAGCGTCTCTTCAACGGCGAGTCGCACGTCCTCGTCCTGGAGCGCTTCGTTCACTTCCGGGGTGCGCAGTACCTCGATCGCATTGGGGAAGTCCGAAGCCACCTCCTCAAGAAGCGTGGGTTCGAGGGCCGGATCTTTTGGCGGGGGAGCGGAACTCCCCACCGTGCCGAGTACGACCGCAAGGGCGATCGCACAGACTACTGGGGCCTTCTGCCAAGTGCGCACGAGTCCTCCGTAACACCGTGGCGCCCCGCAGGACGCAGCGGTGCGCCTTCGTGTTGCGACTGCTTCTTCGATCGTGCCACGCGATCTTCTTCCTGTCAGCGGATTGGCTTCGAGACGGGCCTCGTCGGGGCGCTCGGACGCGCGGTGACGGGCACTGGCCGCCCGACGTGGAACTTGACGGACCCTATCCGCGACGCGCAAGAGGTCGGTGAGACGGGGTTTGAAGGCTCTTCCCAGATGAGGGTGTAGGTCGGCCGAGCGCGTCGGTCCGCAGATAGACGTCGAGGTCTCCCGACGATGGAGGTTCCTACGCCATCCATCCGAAAGACCTCGACGTGTCCGACGCTACCCCGCCGGCCGGCTTCGGCCGCCCTGACCTGACCGCCTTCGCTCGACTCGACGGCCTCGGTCTGAGCGTGACCGGACAACGACTTGAACCGGATCGT
>NZ_VENP01000008.1 GCF_006351005.1 Miniimonas arenae
AGCGTGACGGTGAGCGTCGGCCGTACCAGTCCCGTGGTGAGCGTGACGGCGACCGGCGTCCCCCGTACGAGAAGCGCGACGGCGACCGTCGCCCATACCAGTCCCGCGGCTCGGGCGATGGCGAGCGCCGCCCCTATCAGCCGCGTGGTGAGCGCCCCAGCGGATCGAGCGCACGGTCGTCGTTCGCGCGCTCGGGCGAACGCGCGGTGCGTCCCGGTCAGGACCGGCGCGCGGAGCGCCCGCAGGAGCCCTTCCTCCCGGAAGAGATCGAGTTCTCGATGCTCGACCGCGAGGTGCGACGCTCCCTGCGCGGGCTGACGAAGGAGAACGCCGAGCGCGTCGGCCTGCACCTCGTGATGGCTGGGCGCCTGCTCGACGTCGACCCCGAGCTTGCGTACGAGCACGCCCAGGCCGCGGGTCGGCGCGCGGCGCGAATCGACGTCGTGCGCGAGGCGATGGCGCTGACGGCCTATGCCACCGGTCGCTACGCCGAGACGCTGCGCGAGATCCGCACGGCTCGTCGCCTCAGCGGGGTCGACGGGCATCGGGCCCTCGAGGCGGACGCCGAGCGTGGCCTCGGACGCCCCGAGCGGGCGATCGCCATCGTCCGTGAGGCCGCGGGCAAGGTCACCACGGCGGAGTCCATCGAGCTGACGATCGTGGAGGCGGGGGCCCGGATCGACATGGGCGAGGCCGAGGTCGCGCTGCTGCTGCTCGACGAGCTGACGGTGCCCGCCCGCTTCGGTGAGCTCGCCGCACGGGTCGAGGCGGCGAAGGAGCCGGCGCTGCGCGCGCTCGGTCGTGCGGACGAGGCCGACGCCGTGGCCGCAGCGACCGAGGACGTCGGCGTGATCGAGGTCGACGAGGACGTCGAGGTGTTCGACCTCGACGAGTCGGAGGACGCGGACGGCGACCAGATCGACGACGTCGACGCGTCGGAGGACGAGTCCGACGAGGTCTTCGAGCCCGTGGCCGTGTCGGCCGACGAGCCCGACGACGCCAGCGGCGTCGCGGGCGAGCCCGATGAGGCGGACGACAGCGCCGGCGAGCCCGATGACACGACCGACGCGGACGACGAGCTCCACAGCGCCGACTCCGCGTCCGACCTCGCTGACGCTCCGGTGGAGGTGCTGGAGGTGGACGAGGAGTCGGAGGATGTCCCTGACGACGTCGACATCTCCGTGGCCCCCGGGACGGACGATCCCGACCCCGTCGAGGCCCAGGCCACCGAGGACGTGCCCGAGTCGGCGGACGTCTCCGCCGAGGGCCCGGTCACGGAGGACGAGGAAGGGCGACTGTTCTGATGGTCGAGTCCACGCTCGCCTCGAGCGAGATCCCCCTCGTCCGGGCGCACGACGCGGTTCTGCTCGACCTGGACGGCGTCGTGTACCGCGGCGCGCTCGCCGTCGAGCATGCGGCTGGCGCGATCGCCGCGGTCGCCGCGGCGGGCGCCTCGCCCGTCTACGTCACGAACAACGCGGCACGCCCGCCGTCGGTCGTCGCGGACCAGCTCACCTCGCTCGGCATCCCGACCGATCCCGCGCACGTCATGACGGCGTCGCTCGCCGCCGCAGCGATGCTGCGCAAGACGCTGCCCGCGGGCGCGACGGTGCTCTGCGTCGGCGGCCCCGGCCTGCACGAGGCCGTCGGCTCGGCGGGGTTCCGCGTGGTCACGTCCGCGCAGGAGAGGCCCGACGCCGTCGCGCAGGGCTTCGGACCGCAGGTCGGCTGGGCCGAGCTGACCGAGGCGGCGTACGCCGTCGCCGCCGGTGCGCGCTACGTGGCGACGAACCTCGACGCGACCCTGCCGACCGAGCGCGGGATGGCCGTGGGCAACGGCTCGCTCGTCGCCGCCGTCGTCAACGCCACCGGTGTCCGCCCGACCAGCTCGGGCAAGCCGGAGGCCGGCATCTTCCACGAGGCGGCCGATCTCGTGCGGGCGACCCGGCCGATCGCCGTCGGCGACCGGCTGGACACCGACCTCGCCGGCGCCCGCGCCGCCGGGATTCCCGGACTGCACGTCCTCACGGGCGTCAGTCAGGTCCCGGACCTGCTCGTGGCCGGAGCGCACGAGCGCCCGGCGTACCTCGCCACGGACCTGCGTGGCCTGCTCGAGGTGCACCCCGCCGTCGTGCGCGACGGCGAGGGGTACCGCTGCGGCGACGCCCGCGCCATCGCGGTTGGTGACGCCTGGGGTGTCGTGCGCGAGGGCACGCTCGTGCCGGGCGAACGACTCGCCGACCTGACGCTCGACGAGCTGCGTGCGCTGTGCGTCGCGGTGTGGGCGGCCGCCGACGCCGGGACGCCGGTCGAGCGGTCCGCGCTCGCGGCGGTGCCCGCCACGGTGACGCCGGCGCCATGACCGAGCCCGGCGAGGTCGAGCGGCCGAGGCCGGGGGACTGGCTCTCCCGACCCAGGCCGCCGCGCGCTCTCGACCCCGGCGGTGACGCGCTCGAGTCGGACGGCGGCGACGCCCTCGATCTGGACGACGCGGACCTGACGCAGCGCGCCGACGTCGCCGAGCTCGTCCCCACCCCGGAGTCGCTCGAGGAACGACCGGTGCGCGAGCACGTCGCCGTGTTCGAGGAGGTCCACCGCTCCCTCGTCGAGCTGCTCGACGACGCGGAGCGCTGATGGCGCGGCTCGACGTCGAGCTCACCGAGCGCGGGCTCGCCGCCTCGCGCTCGATGGCGCAACGGCTCGTCGCCGAGCGCCGGGTGCACGTCGCCGGACGCGTCGCCGAGCGAGCCTCCGCCCGGGTCGACCCCTCGACGCCGATCACGGTCGAGGCGGGGGAGGACTACGTCTCGCGCGCCGCCCACAAGCTGGCCGGCGCGCTCGACCGGCTCGCCGAGGCGCCGTGCGGGGCGCCGGTGCTCGCGGGTCGCCGCGTGCTCGACGCGGGCGCGTCGACCGGGGGCTTCACGCAGGTGGCGCTCCGGCGCGGAGCGGCGCACGTGGTGGCCGTCGACGTCGGCTCGGGGCAGCTGGACGCCCGGCTGCGTGGCCGGCCCGACGTGAGCGTGCTCGAGCACACCAACGTCCGTACGCTCGACCCCGCCCTCGTGGCGCCCGCGCCCGACGTGCTCGTCGCGGACCTCTCCTTCATCTCGCTCACCCTCGTGCTCGCTCCGCTCGCGGCGGCGCTCGCGCCCACCGCGGACGCGCTGCTGCTGGTCAAGCCCCAGTTCGAGGTCGGCCGCGACCGGCTCGGCAGCGGCGGGGTCGTGACGGACGAGGCGGCGCGCGCCGACGCCGTGGAGCGCGTGCTCGCCGCCAGCTCGGCCGAGGGCCTGCGCGCCCTGGCCGCGTTGCCGAGCCCGCTCGCCGGCACGCACGGCAACCACGAGATCGTGGTCTGGCTGCGCCGGGACGAGGCCGGGGTGCCGCTCGAGGCCGACGCCGAGCACCGTCGCCTGGCGCTCGGTGCCGCGGCCGGGGAGCTCGTGGTCGCAGAATGGGGGTCGTGATGTCTTCACCGCGCCGGGTCCTCGTCGTGTCCCACACCCACGAGCGCGCACTCGCCGCGCGGGCGGAGCTCGAGGGACAGCTCGTCGAGCACGGCCTCAGCGCGCTGCGCGAGGAGGACCTCGACACCGGGCCCGACGGCGCCGTCGTCCTGCCCGAGGGGGTCGAGGTCGCCGTCGTGCTCGGCGGGGACGGCACGATCCTGCGGGCCGTCGAGCTCGTCCGGGGGACCGGCGTCCCGGTCGTGGGTATCAACCTCGGGCACGTCGGGTTCCTCGCGGAGCTGGACGAGTCCGAGATCGGCGACGCGGTCGCGCAGATCGCCCGCCGCGACTACACGGTGGAGCACCGGATGACGGTCGACGTCCTCGTGCGCACCGCGGACGGCACGGAGCACCGGACGTGGGCCATCAACGAGGCGTCGGTCGAGAAGGACCGCCCCGAGCGCATGATCGAGCTCGCCATCGGGGTCGACGGGCGTGGCCTGGAGACCTTCGGGTGCGACGGGATCGTGCTCGCGACGCCCACGGGCTCGACCGCCTACGCGTTCTCCGCGGGTGGGCCGGTGGTCTGGCCCGACGTCGAGGCGCTGCTGCTCGTCCCGCTGAGCGCGCACGCGCTGTTCGCCCGGCCGCTCGTCGTCGGGCCGGACAGCGTGCTGGAGGTCGAGCTCCTCGAGCGGACCGGGACGTGGGCCACCATGTGGTGCGACGGTCGGCGCACCGTGCCCGTCTCCCCGGGCAGCCGGGTCGAGGTGCGCCGCGGCGCCGAGCCGGTCGCGCTCGCCCGCCTGCGCCCGGGCCCGTTCACCTCGCGCCTGGTGCGCAAGTTCGCCCTCCCCGTGGTCGGCTGGCGCGGGAGCCGGCCGTGATCGAGGAGATCGCGATTCGCGACCTCGGCGTGATCGCGAGCGCGCGCCTCGAGCCGACCGCCGGGTTCACCGCCGTGACGGGCGAGACCGGGGCGGGCAAGACGATGCTGCTCACCGCGCTCGGTCTGCTGCTGGGCGGGCGCTCCGACGCCGCCCTCGTGCGCGCCGGCGCCGAGCGCGCCGAGGTCGAAGGTCGGTTCGTCAAGTTGCCGCAGGCCGTGGTGGAGCGCACCGCCGACGCCGGTGGCGAGCTGGACGACGGCGCGCTCATCCTGGCCCGGACGGTGTCGGGCGGCCGGTCGCGCGCCCACCTGGGCGGTCGCAGCGTGCCGCAGGGCGTGCTCGCCGAGCTGGCCGAGCACCTCGTCACCGTGCACGGTCAGTCCGACCAGGTGCAGCTGCGCTCGCCGAGCCGGCAGCGCGAGGTGGTCGACGCCTTCGCGGGACCGGACCAGCCCGAGCTGCTCGCCCAGGTGCGCGCCGCGCACGCCCGCGTGCGCGAGCTCGCCGCGGCGGTGCAGGACGCACGTGCCGGCGAGCGGACCCGCACCCTGGAGATCGCGACGCTGCGCAGCGCGCTCGAGGAGATCGACGCCGCCGAGATCCTGCCCGGCGAGGACGAGGAGCTGCGGTCGGAGGCGAGCCGGCTCGACAACGTCGAGACGCTCCGGCTCGCCGCGCACGACGCGGCCACCGCGCTGGGCGGGGATCCGAGCGAGGGGGCGGACGGCGCCGTCGTGCTCCTCGAACGCGCCGCCCGCGCGCTGCAGCGGGCTGGTGAGCACGACGGGACGCTCGCCCTCCTCGGTACCCAGGTTCTGGACGCCGCCTACGCCGCGGCCGAGCTCGACGCCGAGGTCGGCCGGTACGTGGGCGGCCTCGAGGCCGACCCCGCGCGGCTGGACGCCGTGCACGCGCGCCGCGCGCAGCTCGCCCAGCTCGCCCGCAGCTACGGCACGGCGTTCGGCGACCCGCACCCCGACGACCCGCCGCCGGGCAGCAGCGATGCCGTGCTCGCCTGGGCCGAGGGCGCGCGGGCCCGGCTCGCCGCCCTCACCGGACCCGGCCACGACCTCGACGCCCTCGGCGCCGCGCTGCAGGAGGCCGAGCGGGAGCGCGCGGAGGTGAACGCGCGGCTCACGGCCGCACGTCGCGCCGCGGGCGTCGCGCTCGCCGGCGCCGTGACCGAGGAGCTGCACGGGCTCGCGATGCCCGACGCCGAGGTGTCTGTCGCCGTCGAGCCAGCCGACCCCGGCGCCACCGGCGCCGACGCGGTGACGATCCTGCTCGCCCCGCACCGCGGCGCACCCCCGCGGCCCCTGGGCCAGGGTGCCTCCGGCGGCGAGCTCTCCCGGGTGATGCTCGCGCTCGAGGTCGCGCTCGCGGAGCACCGCGGGACGGCCGACGGCGCCACGTTCGTCTTCGACGAGGTCGACGCCGGCATCGGGGGCCGCACGGCCGCACAGGTCGGCGCTCGTCTCGCGCGGCTGGCCCGGACGGCGCAGGTGCTCGTGGTCACCCACCTCGCGCAGGTGGCGGCGTACGCCGACCGCCAGGTCGTCGTCGCGAAGGACCCGGCCGCGGCCGACGGCGCCGTGACGACCGTGCGGGTCGTGGCCGGCGAGGAGCGCACCGAGGAGCTGGCCCGGATGCTGTCGGGAGAGACGAGCGCCACGGCACGTCAGCACGCCGCCGACCTGCTCGCACGCTCGGACGTGGGACGATGGGCGACGCCATGAGACTCTCCGTACGCCGCGAACCCGTCGCCGAGGACGTGGTCGCCGGACCGGCACGCGTGGACCGACGCACCAAGTCCCTCACGAAGCGCCTGGCGGAGGGCGACGTCGCCGTCATCGACCACCAGGACATCGACCGCGTCTCCGCCGAGGCGCTCGTGGCCTGCCGTCCCGCGGCCGTGCTCAACGCGGCCGCCTCGACCTCCGGGCGCTACCCGAACCTCGGCCCGCAGATCCTCGTCGACGCCGGTGTGGTGCTCGTCGACGGCCTCGGACCGGACGTGATGGCGGTCAAGGACGGCACGCGGCTCACGATCCACGACGGTGAGGTGCGCCACGGCACCAAGCTGGTGGCGCAGGGGGTGCGCCAGGACGAGCAGACGGTGGAGACCGCGATGGCGGCCGCCCGTGAGGGTCTCTCGGACCAGCTCGAGGCGTTCGCGGCGAACACGCTCGACTACATGGTCAAGGAGCGCGACCTGCTGCTCGACGGCATCGGCGTTCCGAAGGTCAGCACGCCGATCGAGGGCCGCGGGGTGCTCATCGTGGTGCGCGGGTACCACTACAAGGAAGACCTCGCGATGCTGCGGTCGTGGATCCGGCAGAGCCGGCCCGTCCTCGTGGGCGTCGACGGCGGTGCGGACGCGATCCTCGAGGCCGGCTGGACCCCGGACCTCATCGTGGGCGACATGGACTCCGTGTCGGACAAGGCGCTGACGTGCGGTGCGGAGATCGTGGTGCACGCCTACCGGGACGGGCGCGCCCCCGGCCAGGCGCGGGTGGAGCGGCTCGGCGCACCGCACGTCGTGTTCCCGGCGACCGGTACGAGCGAGGACGTCGCGATGCTCCTCGCGGACGACATGGGCGCCGAGATCATCGTCGCGATCGGCACGCACGCCACCCTCATCGAGTTCCTCGACAAGGGCCGCAACGGCATGGCGAGCACGTTCCTCACCCGGCTCCGGGTCGGCGGCAAGCTCGTGGACGCCAAGGGCGTCTCGCGGCTCTACCGGCCCTCGATCTCGACGTGGCAGCTCGTGCTGCTCGTCCTGGCCGGCCTCGCGGCCCTCACCGTCGCCCTCGCGGTGACCCCTGCGGGCCAGGCCGGCCTGGAGATCCTCCTGGCCCGCTGGGACGACTTCACGTCCTTCGTCCGATCCCTGTTCTCTGGAGGCTGAGGCGTGGTCGACTTCCGCTACCACCTCGTGTCGCTCATCTCGGTCTTCCTCGCGCTCGCCGTCGGGATCGTGCTCGGTGCCGGGCCGCTGCGCGACACCATCTCCGACCAGCTCACCGGCCAGGTGGAGCAGCTGCGCTCGGAGAAGGACGCGCTGCGCGTCCAGCTCGACGAGGCGCAGGGTCAGCTCGCCGACGACGAGGCCTTCCTCGCCGCGTCCGCCCCGGACCTGCTCGCCGAGCGGCTGCCGTCCTACCGGGTGGCGCTCGTGCTGCTCCCGGACGTGCCGCAGGCGAGCGTCGAGACCGTCACGGAGCGGCTGGGCCAGGCGGGCGCAAGCGTGACCGCCCGCGTCGAGCTGACCTCGCTCTGGGCGGACCCGAGCCAGACCGCGGTGCGCTCCCAGGTCGCCGGGGCCGTGCGGGACGAGGTGAGCGCCGTCGCGCCCGTCGACACCGACGCCGACGACGCCCACGTGCTCGCGGCGGCCCTCGCCGTCGCCCTCACGGACGCGGACGCGCTCGACCCGAGCTCGCCGTCGCAGGCCGCGAAGGACGTCCTCACGCGCCTGACCGGGGGGTCGGAGCCGCTCGCGACCGCGCCGGAGGCAGGCACCGCCGACCTCGTCCTCGTGCTGACCCCGCAGGCGGTGCAGCAGCCCGCCGACGCGACGCCGGACCCCGAGATCACCGCGATGAGCACGGGGTGGGGCGGCGCGCTGGCGCCGCTCGGCTCCTACGCCGACGCCGTGGTGGCCGGCTATGCCACGCTGCCCGACGACATCGTGCCCGCCGTCCGGTCCGCCGGCGGCGTCACCACCGTCGACGGCCTCGACACTCTGGTCGGTCAGCTCACGGTGCCGCTCGCACTGGCCGCGGTGGCCGCGGGCGAGGAGGACGGCGACTACGGCTTCGGCACGGGCGCGACGTCGGTCGCGCCGCCGTCGGTCACGCTCACCGCGCCGGTGCGCGGGACCTCCGGCGGGGACGGCTCGGGCGCCACCGACGGCGCGACGGACGGCGCGACGGACGGCGCCGCCACGGACGGCGCCACCGACGCCTCCACCACGGAGGGTGCGGGCGAGGGCGCCCCGGAGGGCTCCGAGAACGCCGACGACGCCGGCACGGACCAGGCGGCGACGGACCAGGCGGCGACGGAGCAGGCGGCGACGGAGCAGGCACTCACCGACCAGGCGGCCACCGTCGGGCACGGCGACGCCGCGCGCCGCGGCCCCGTTCTGGCGGACGCCGCATGAGGCGGATCATCGCGGTCGTCAACGGCGCGGCCTGGGTGCGGGGCGGCCTCGCGGAGCTGCGGCGTGATCCGCGGCCCGAGCTCGAGCGCACCAACTTCCGCGGCCGCACCGTGAGCCTCGGCGGTGGCGTGGCCGCGGCGGTCGGCACGCTCGCGGGCACGCTGAGCGCCGGCGGGCGGGACGCGACGGCGGGCGTCGTCGCGGTGCTCCCGGCTGCGGCGCTCGGGGCCTGGGACGACCTCGGCGAGGCGCCCGAGGACCGCGCCACCAAGGGCCTGCGCGGACACCTGCGCGCGCTGCGCGAGGGTCGCCTGACCACCGGAGCGGCCAAGCTCGCGGGCATCACGACGGCGGGCCTCGCCGCCGGCGCGATCCTCGCCGCGGGCCGTGGTCGCCTCGCCGGGACCGGGCTGCTCGACGCCGTGACCAGCGGCGCGCTCGTGGCCGGCACCGCGAACCTCGTCAACCTGCTCGACCTGCGGCCCGGCCGCGCGCTCAAGGTGACCGCGATCGTCGCGGCGCCGCTCGCCGTCGTGGGCGGCCCGGGCTCCGCCGTCGCGGCCGGCGTGGCGGGCGCCGCGGGGGGCGCGCTGCCGAGCGACCTCGCGGAGACCACGATGCTCGGCGACACCGGTGCGAACGCGCTCGGCGCCGCCCTCGGCGTGGCGCTGGCGGCGCACCCGCTCCCGGCCGTGCGCCTGGGTGCGCTCGCCGTCGTCGTCGCGGGCACGCTCGCGAGCGAGAAGGTGAGCTTCTCCGCCGTCATCGAGCGCACCCCGGCCCTGCGCGCGCTCGACGGCGCGGGCCGGCTGGGCGCCTGAGGCGGACGGGGCGGTCGTGAGCACCGGGCGGCTGGCTCGGCTGACGTCCGGCGTCGCCGGCGCGGCCGCCGTCATCACCGCGCTCACGCTGCTCGCACGCGTGACCGGCTTCGCCCGCTGGTTCGCGCTCAACGCCTGGGTCGGCCCCAACGCGGTCGGCAGCGCGTACGCGACCGCGAACACCGTCCCCAACGTCCTCTACGAGGTCGCCGCCGGCGGCGCCCTCGCCGGCACCGTCGTCCCGCTGCTGGCCGGTGCGCTGGCCCGGCACCTGCGCGCCGACGTCGACCGGGTCTCCTCGGCCCTGCTGAGCTGGGCGCTGCTCGTGCTCGTCCCGGTCGGGGCGTTCACCTGGCTCGCGGCGCCGTGGGTGGTCCAGGCGCTGCTGTCCTCGGGTGCGCCGGCGGACCAGCGGGAGCTCGCGGCGACGCTGCTGCGGATCTTCGCGTGGCAGATCCCGCTGTACGGCGTCGGCGTCGTGCTGTCCGGGGTGCTCCAGGCGCACCGCCGGTTCGTCGGGCCGGCGCTGGCACCGTTTCTGTCGAGCGTCGTGGTCATCGCGTCCTACTACGTGGTCGGGCGGCTCGTGCCCGCGGGGACCGAGCCCGGCCAGCTCTCGGGCGCCGCCGTCGCGTGGCTCGGCTGGGGCACCACGGCGGGGGTGGTGGCGCTCAGCCTGCCGCTGCTGGTGCCGGTGCACCGCGCCGGCGTGCGCCTGCGCCCGACGCTGCACTTCCCGCCCGGCGTCGCGCGCCGCGCCCGCGCGCTCGCCCTCGCGGGAGCGGGCGGGCTGCTCGCGCAGCAGGTCAGCGTCGTGGTCACCGTGCGGCTGGCGAATGCCTGGGGCGGCGCGGGCGCGCTCAACGTCAACCAGTACGCGACGGCGGTGGTGCTGCTGCCGTACGCGGTGCTCGCGATCCCGCTCGCGACCGCGATGTTCCCGCGCCTCGCGCAGCACGCCGCGACCGGACGTGGGGACGAGCTCGCGCGGGACACGGCACGGTCCACCCGCGTCCTCGTGCTCGTGTCCGTCGCCGGGGCCGCGGCTCTCGTCGCGGCCGCGTGGCGGGTGCAGGACGTCTTCGCGGCGGTCGCGCGCGGCGGCAGCGTGGACGGGATGGCGCAGGCTGTCGTTGCCGGGGCCCCAAGCGTCCTCGGGCTCGCGCTCATGTACCACCTCAGCCGCGTGCTGTTCGCGACCGAGCACGCGCGGCACGCGCTGGTGGGGACGAGCGTCGGCTGGGTCGCGGTCGCGGTCGCGGGCACGGCCTGGCTGCTCGTCGCGACCACCGTGCCCGACGGCGGGGACGCGACGGCCGTGCTGCGCGCGCTCGGCGCGGCCTCCAGCGTCGGCACGCTGATCGGCGCGGCCGTGCTGGCGGTGGCCGTCCGCGGCGTCGTCGGGCCGCACGCGCTCACCGGACTCGCCCGCACCGCGACCGTGGCCGTGGCCGGCGGCGTGGTGGGTGCGGGAGCCGGGCTCGCCGTCGCGGGTCTCGCCCCGGACGGCGGCGTCGTCGTCGCGGTGCTGCTCGGGCTGCTCGGCGGCGGACTCGCGGCGGCGATCACCGCCGGGGGAGTGCTCGTGGGCGACCGCAGCACGATGACGGCGCTGCGGACCGCGCGGCGCCGGCCCGGCGCCGCCGACACGACCCAGACCGACGAGAACCCTGAGCCCGCTGGACCCGCTGGACCCGCTCAACCAACCTCGATCGAGACAGGTGAGTCCTGATGCGCATCCTGCAGGTCGTCGGCCACGCGGCCGGCGGCATCGGCGTCCACGTGCGTGACCTCGTCGCCGGGCTGACCGGCGCCGGTGAGCGCGTGGAGGTCGTGGCGCCCTCGGACACGGCGCAGCGGTTCGGCTTCGCCGACGCCGCGGTGCGCGCGTGGCCGCAGTGGTCGCGGCCGGTCGAGGCGGACCAGGCGATGCGGCGCCTGCGATCGCTCGTGGCCACCGCCGACGTGGTGCACGCCCACGGCCACCAGGCCGGGCTCGCCGCGGTGCTGGCCGCGTTCGGCGGCGCCGTGCCCGTCGTCGTGAGCTGGCACAACACGGCGCCCACGGGCGGTGTCGGCGGCGTCGTGGCCGGGCTCGGCGAGCGGCTCCAGGTGCGCCGAGCGAGCATGGTGACCGGCGCGTCCCAGGACCTCGTCGAGCGTGCGCGTGAGCTCGGTGCCGCGCGCGCCGAGCTCGCGCCCGTCGCCGCGCCCGCGGCCGGCTCGTGGCGCGGGACGAGGCAGGAGGCGCGGGCCGCCGTCGCGCGCGTGCTGGGGCTGTCGTCGGCCGGCGACGGGGAGGTCTGGGCGCTCACCGTGTCGCGGATGGCGCCGCAGAAGGACCTGCCGGTGCTCGCGGCCGCCGCGCGGCGGCTCGCGAGCGAGCCCGCCCTGCGCTGGATCGTCGTGGGCGACGGCGAGGAGTCCGTCCGCGCCGACCTCGCCGCCCGCACGGCGAGGCTCCCGGTCCACCTGGTCGGCGCCCGCGACGACGTCGCGACGTTCATGGCCGCGGCCGACCTGCTCGTCGTGCCGAGCCGGTGGGAGGCCCGCGCGCTCGTCGTGCAGGAGGCCCTCGCCGCCGGACTGCCCGTCGTCGCGACCGACGTCGGCGGCCTGCCCGAGCTCGTCACGGGGTGCGGCCTGCTCGTGCCGGTCGGCGACGACGCGGCGCTGGCGGCCGCCGTCGCCCATCTCGTGCACGACGGCGCGCGGCGCCTCGAGCTGGGCGCGCTCGCCCGCGAGCGGTTCACGCAGCTGCCGACCTCGCCCGACGTCACGGCCGCGTGGCGCGCGCGGTACGCGGCGCTCACGGGAGGTGCCCAGGAGACCTGTTAGGGTGGAACTCCGTGGTGGAACACTCGCGAAGGACCCTGACCGCAGGCGCTTCTCACGGCGTCACGAAGCACATCTTCGTCACGGGGGGTGTCGTCTCCTCCCTCGGCAAGGGCCTCAGTGCCTCCTCCCTCGGCCAGCTCCTGCGGGCCCGCGGACTGCGCGTGACCATGCAGAAGCTCGACCCTTACCTCAACGTGGACCCGGGAACGATGAACCCGTTCCAGCACGGCGAGGTGTTCGTCACCGAGGACGGTGGCGAGACTGACCTCGACATCGGCCACTACGAGCGCTTCCTCGACGTCGACCTCGACAAGGACGCGAACGTCACGACCGGTCAGGTCTACTCCACGGTGATCGCGAAGGAGCGTCGCGGGGAGTACCTCGGCGACACCGTCCAGGTCATCCCGCACATCACCGACGAGATCAAGGCGCGGATGCGTGCACGCGCCCTCGACGACGACGCCCCGGACGTCATCATCACCGAGATCGGCGGCACGGTCGGCGACATCGAGTCGCAGCCGTTCCTCGAGGCGGCGCGCCAGGTGCGCCAGGACGTCGGCCGCGACCACGTGTTCTTCCTGCACGTCTCGCTCGTGCCGTACATCGGGCCGAGCAAGGAGCTCAAGACCAAGCCGACGCAGCACTCCGTGGCCGCGCTGCGCAGCATCGGCATCCAGCCCGACGCGATCGTGTGCCGCTCCGACCGCCCGCTGCCCGAGGGCGTCAAGGGGAAGATCGCCGCGATGTGCGACGTCGACGCCGACGCGGTCGTCAACGCGATCGACGCGCCGAGCATCTACGACATCCCCAAGGTGCTGCACTCCGAGGGCCTGGACGCCTATGTGGTGCGCCGCCTCGGCCTGCCGTTCCGGGACGTGGACTGGACGAACTGGGGCACCGTGCTCGAGCGCGTGCACCACCCCGCGCACGACGTCGAGGTGGCGCTCGTGGGCAAGTACGTCGGGCTGCCGGACGCCTACCTGTCGGTGACCGAGGCGCTGCGCGCCGGCGGCTTCGCGCACGACGCCAAGGTCCGCATCCGCTGGGTCGAGTCCGACACGTGCGAGACCCCCGAGGGTGCGCGCCGCGCGCTCGAGGGCGCCGACGCCGTGCTCGTGCCCGGGGGCTTCGGCGTGCGCGGCATCGAGGGCAAGCTCGGCGCCCTGACGTGGGCCCGCACCCACCAGGTGCCGACCCTCGGCATCTGCCTCGGTCTGCAGTGCATGGTGATCGAGTACGCGCGCACGCAGCTGGGCCTCGCGCAGGCCTCCTCCTCGGAGTTCCACCCCGACACCCCGGACCCCGTGGTCGCGACGATGGCCGAGCAGCTGGCGTTCGTCGGCGGCGAGGGCGACCTGGGCGGCACGATGCGGCTGGGCTCCTACCCGGCCGTGCTCGTGAGCGGGTCGGTCGCCGCGCAGGCGTACGGGACCGAGCGCGTCACCGAGCGGCACCGTCACCGCTACGAGGTCAACAACGCCTACCGCGCGCGCCTGGAGGAGGCCGGCCTGGTCATCTCGGGCACGTCTCCGGACTCCTCGCTCGTGGAGTTCGTCGAGCTGCCGCGCGAGGTGCACCCCTACTACGTGGCCACCCAGGCGCACCCCGAGTTCAAGTCGCGGCCCACGAAGGCCCACCCTCTCTTCGCGGGGCTCGTCGACGCCGCGCTCGCGCGTCAGCGGGAGACGCGCCTGCTCGAGGTGGAGCCCGCCCGATGAGCGAGGCCGCCGGCGGGACGCAGGCGTTCGGAGACGCCCTCGTCGCACGACCCGTGCGCGCCGAGCGCACCGTGTTCTCCGGGCGGGTGTTCGACGTCGTGAGCCGGGACGTCGACCTGGGCGAGGCCGGCGTGGTGACGCGCGAGATGGTGCACCACCCGGGCGCCGTCGCCGTCGTGGCCCTCGACGAGCACGATCGCGTGCTGCTGATCCGGCAGTACCGGGTCCCGGTGGGCGCCTACCTGTGGGAGGTTCCCGCGGGCCTGCTAGACGGTGGCGACGAGGAGACCCTGCTCGGTGCGGCCAAGCGCGAGCTCGCCGAGGAGACCGACCTGGCCGCCGACCGCTGGGACGTGCTCGTCGACTACGCGACGACGCCCGGTGCCTCCGACGAGGTGCTGCGCGTGTTCCTCGCCCGCGAGCTGCACGACGCCGAGGCGACGGACTTCGTGCGCGAGGGCGAGGAGGCGGAGATCGAGATCGATCGGGTCCCGCTCGCCGGGGCGGCGGACGCCGTCCTCGCGGGGCGGGTGCACAACCCGAGCGCGTGCGTGGGGCTGCTTGCCGCGGCCCGCGCGGCCGGGGACGGGTTCGCCTCGCTGCGTCCCGTCGACGCGCCGTTCGCGCTGCGGCCCGGCGTCCGACCGGCCTGAGTCGACGGGTCCGCCGTCAGACCCCGACCCGGTCGAGGAACTCCACGAGGTCGGGCAGCCCCAGGTAGGCGATCGTGCCGTGCGTGGCGATCGAGACCGTGCGGTAGGTGACGTCCATCCGGAGCGACCGGGCGCGGGCGACGTAGGCCTCGGTGTCGGAGGGGCGCACCAGCTCGTCGTCGAGCCCCTGCAGCACGAGCAGCGGCGCCGCGAACGCCGAGGAGCCGGCCGAGTTCTCCGCGAGCAGCGTGGCCCACGGCTCGGTGGTCGTCGGGTCCGCGACGACGAACCTCCCCACGACGGGATCGGCGATCCGGTGCAGCTCCTCGACGTGTGTGAGCAGGCACAGCGCGTTCATCTGAGGCTGGATCGCGACGGCCTCGGGCGTGAGGACGTCGCTGAGGTTCGCGCCGCGGTCGGCGTAGATCTCGGCGAACGCGCTGAACGCGTACGAGCCGATCGTCACCCCCGACACGTCGTCGAGGTGCGTGCGCATGAGCGCCGCCAGGTCGGCCGCCGGGGCCGCGGCCGCGACCGCGCGGACGTCGAGCTCGGGGGCGTACTGCTGCGCGAGCTCGGCCGCGAACAGCACCGCCTGCCCGCCCTGGGAGTGGCCCCACAGCACGACGTCGGAGCTCGCCTCCGCGCCGGGGATCGCCTGCGCGGCCCGGACCGCGTCGAGCACGTTGTGTCCCTCGGTCACGCCGATGAGGTAGGAGTCGGGTCCGTCTGTGCCCATGCCGGTGTAGTCCGTCGCGACGACGGTGTAGCCGCGGTCCAGGAGCACGCGCATGCCCTCGATGCCCAGGTACGGGTCGACGAAGAGGGACGGCGCGCACGCGCGTGCGGAACCGGTGGTGGGGTGGCCCCACGAGACCACGGTGCGTCCGCCGTCGGGAGCAGGCCCGAGGGGGGTGACGACCACGCCGGTCGCGACGACCGGGTCGCCGTTCAGGTCGGTCGACCGGTACATGATGCGCCAGCCCCGCGCATCCACCGGGACGCCCACCAGGGTCTCGCTCTTCACGATCGACCCGGGGGCACCCGGCAGCGCGTCGGTCGGCTGGGCGTAGAACGACTGGACGTCGCCCCGCTCCACGAGGTCGCCGACGATCCGCAGCGCGGTCGCGGCGACGAGCGCACCGACGAGGGCGAGGACCGCGGCGAGGGCGGTGACGGTCCAGCGGCGGGCCCGCCCGTGCCGACGGGGCTCGGGCGGTCGAGCCGGCTCCTCGCCCGGGTCGGCCCTCATGCGAGCACCCTAGGGCCTGCGGGCTCGCCGGGTGGTCGCTCCCGGAGCCGGTCGGACGTCTGCCTGCCGTCAGACGACGTCGAGCACGACGGCGGAGGCGTCCGCGCGCGGCCACCCCACCGTGAGCACCACCCGCCCGGGGTCGACCCGGAACGCGTGGTCGCGACCGTGGTAGCCGAACGCGTGCGCGGGCACGCGGAAGGTGACGGGAACGCTCGCGCCCGCGGGCACCGTCACGACCTGGACGTCCACGAGCTCGCGGACCGGCCTGGTCACCTCGGCGACCTCGTCGCGCAGGAACAGCAGGACGGGCTCGCGTACCTCGCGGTCGCTGCGGTTGGTGACCTCGAGCGTCACGACCGCCTCGCCGTCGCGCGTCACCTCGCCCGACGCCGCGGTGAGCGAGCCGTAGGCCAACGCGGACGCCCCGGCACCGAAGGGCACGCCGGCGCTGCTCGGCGCGTCGATGTAGCGGCCACGTCCCCGCGCCTCGTCGGGCAGCGGACGGCCGCTCGGCCGCTCGGCGTGCGTGATCGGCAGGTGTCCCACCGATCGCGGCAGCGACATCGGCAGCCGCCCGGTCGCGGGCACCCCGCGCACCAGCACGTCCGCGAGGGCCTCACCGGCCTCGGTGCCCGGGTGCCAGGCGAGCACGACGGCGTCCGCCAGGTCGAGCACCTCCCCGAGCGCCAGCGGACGCCCGGTCAGCACGACGACGACCAGCCGAGACCCGAGCGCCGCGATGCCGCGCAGCACCTCCAGCTGACCCGGGGGGAGCCCGACGTCGCTCGTCGAGCCGTCCTCGCCGGAACGCGCCGCGTGCTCGCCGACGAACGCCACCGTGAGGTCGGCGTCCCGGGCCAGGCGGAGCGTGCGGTCGGCGAACGCGCCGTCGTCGACCAGGACGCGACGCACGGTGGGCTCGGCGACGACGCCGACCGCGTCGCCGTCGGCGTCCGCGCCGCCCGCGTCCCCGGCTCCCGCCGTCAGCTCGGCCAGCTCGGCAAGCTCGCCCAGCGCGCGGACCACCGCGGGGGCGACGGCGCTCACCTGCTCGGGATCGCCGTCGAGCACCCACGTGCCCAGGAGCGACGCGCGCTCGCGGGTGTAGGCGCCGGTGAGCAGCACGGTGTCGGTGGGGCGCGGGCGCAGGGGAAGCATGCCGTCGTTCCTGAGCACGACGAACGAGCGCGCCGCCGCCTCGCGGGCGAGGGCGCGATCCAGCCCGAGGCCGTGGCTGCCGGCGAGGTCGCCGCGGCCCGGGAGCGAGGCGCAGTCGGGGTCGAGCAGCCCGAGGCGCACCTTGAGGCGCAGGACCCGGCGCGCGGCGTCGCGGACGAGCTCGAGGTCGACCTCGCCGCCCTCGACCAGGGCGGCGAGGTGGGCCGCGTAGGCGCCCGAGACCATGTCGACGTCGACGCCGGCCTCGATCGCGAGCCGTGCCGCGTCCCGCAGATCGGCCGCGACGCCGTGCTCGACGAGCTCGCCGATGCCGTTCCAGTCCGCGACCACGACGCCGTCGAAGCCCCACTCGCCCTTGAGCACCTCACGCAGGAGGTGGTGGTGGCTGTGCATCGGGACGCCGTCGACGTCGCAGAAGGCGGCCATCACGGTGCCCACCCCCGCGTCCACCGCCGCGCGGAACGGCACCAGGTGCCGGTTGCGCAGGGTGATCTCGCCGACCTCGGCGGTGGCGTAGTCGCGGCCGCCGCGGGACAGGCCGTACCCGACGTAGTGCTTGGCGCACGCGGTCACCAGTCCCGAGGCCTGGAAGCCGCGCACAGCGGCCGCGCCCAGGCGCGCGGTGAGCAGGGGCGACTCGCCGAACGACTCCGCCACGCGGCCCCAGCGGGGGTCGTCGACGACGTCGAGCATCGGTGCGAACGTCCAGGTCAGCCCGTCGGCGCTCGCCTCGAGCGCGGCGCGGGCCGCGACGTCGTGCACCACCTGCTCGTCGAACGTCGCGGCCTGGCCCAGCGGGATCGGCGCCACCGTCCGGTGCCCGTGGATCACGTCGCGCGCGATCAGCAGCGGGATCCCGAGCCGGGAGGACTCGATCGCGGCGCGCTGCAGGTCGTCGACGCGGTCACGGCTGACCCCGCCGTCGCGCACGTTGCCTGCCGTGGCGCCGCTGGCGTGCAGCGTCGAGCCGATCGCGCCGGCCGCGAGGAGCGCGGCGTCGCGCTCGAGGTCGACGTTCGCGGGCTGGTGCAGCTGGCCGACGAGCTCGGGCAGGGTCATCGCGTCCAGCAGTGCCGCGACGCGCTCCTCGACGGGGCGCGCCGGGTCGGCCCACGGGCGGTCCGACCGGGTGCGCGGGTCCTCGCCGTGGTGCGGCATGATCAGCTCCGCACGCGGAGCGCGAGCACCGCGAAGGTCGTCGCGGACACGAGAAGCGCCGAGCCGAGCAGGTGCAGCGCGACCAGCGGGACCGGAAGCCCGGTGAAGTACTGCGCGTACCCGATCGCGCCCTGCAGGAGCGTCACGGCGAGCAGGACCCACCACTGGCGCAGGGCGCGCGCACGAGCCGTGTCGAGTGCCGAGCCCGGGTCCGGGGCGGCGTTGTCGGTGCGCCCGCCGGCGACGGCGCGGGTGACGACCACGAGGGTGGCGACCAGGGCCGCGACGAACAGCCAGACCGTCCAGGCGTGCGCCTTGGCCAGCACGACCGGGTCGAGCGCGAAGCGGTAACCGACCTCGTCGTCGCCGGAGTGCGGGCCCGAACCCGTGGTGAGGATGCCGAGGACCACGACGGCGAGCGTGAGCACCGCGAACACGGCCGGCACCGCGCGCAACCAGCGTCCGCTCGTGCCCGACGGAATGAGCACCGGCTCCGGGGCGTCGTCGCCCTCGCGCAGGCGCACCACGAGCACCGTGGACGCCCAGACCAGGACGGCGGAGACGAGGAAGTGGAAGCCGACGACGCCGGGGTGCAGGTGCAGCAGGACCGTGATGCCGCCGATGAGCGCCTGGGCCAGCACGCCGAGCAGCGGCGTGAGCGCGAGCAGCCGCAGCGACCGGCTCCGGGTCCGCAGCGCCGGCGCGTTCCACACGGCGGCCGCCAGCAGCAGGGCGACCACGAGGAGCACACCGGTCAGCGTGCGGTTCCCGAACTCGACGAACGGGTGGTAGGTGGCCTCGGGGTGCAGGACCGGGCTGAACTCGCCCGGCTCGCACTGCGGCCAGGTGGAGCAGCCCAGGCCCGACCCGGTGAGCCGGACGACCCCCCCGGTGAGGATGATGCCGATCTGGCAGACGAGGTTCGCCGTCGCGAGGACACGCGTCACCCGCGGGGTGAGACGCTCGCGCCAGGAGGTCGTCGGCGGCGAAGACGGCGGGCTGACGGGCGCTGCGGGGGTCGGGCTGGGCACCGCACCAGCCTACGTGGCGACGCGCCGCCGGACCCGCGATCGCACGAGCCCGACGACGCCCGATGACGCACGACGGCGGGCGCCGACGCACGACGGCGGGCGTCCGGAGAACCGGACGCCCGCCGTCGTGCCGTGCGGGGGTGACCCGCGGAGCCCGGCGGTGGTGCGGCGGACCGCACCACCGCCGTCGGTCACCGCAGGCGGAAGGTCACCGTGGTCGTGTTCCCGGCCACGTCGTACACGACGAGCGTGTTGGTGCCGCGGATCGCCCCGAACGCACCCGGACGGACGAAGTTGAGGTCCGACCACGTGTTGTTGCTGAGGTCCTTGACGACCCCGTTGACGGAGACCTTGTCGATCTTGCCGGCGTCGTACAGCTTGAAGCTCACGAGGCTGTACACCCCGCGCGAGCCGAACGTGTACGGCCAGCCCTTCACGGACACAGTCGGCTTGGTGGAGTCGATCGTGAACGAGAAGGTCTTCGTCTGGGAGGTGTTGCCCGCCAGGTCCTGCGCGTTGTACTTCACCGTGTACTTGCCCGAGGGCAGCTGCACGGTCGCGGTGTGACTGCCGGAGGTCTCGCCGTTGAACGCGGTCTGCGTGCTCTTGACGAGCTTGCCGTCCCGGTAGACGTTGGCCACGATCTTCTTGAGGCCACCTGCGTCGGTCGCGTCGACCCGCAGGTCGAGCGCCTTGAACGGCCCGGCCGAGGCGGGCGAGACCAGGGTGACCTCTGGCTTCACCTTGTCGACCGGGGGTGCCGGGAGGACGTCCACGACGTCGAGCGCGGTCGCCTGGCTGCCGACCTTGTTGTGCAGCGACAGCAGCAGCACGTCCACCCCGGTGTCGGCGACGTCGACCTTGCCCTGGGCCGTCGCGGCGGGCGTGATCGTCGCGACGGGCCGGTGCACGGAGATCCCCGTGACCGGTGCGCCCACGAAGACCGGACCCTGGCCACCGCCGAACCGGAGGTTGGTCGCGCCGTCGTACGTGACGTCGGCGATCTCGTCGACCACGTCGCTGGCGAGCCACGACGTGCCCTGGACGGTGTACGTGAACGTGGCCGTCGCGCCGTCGGTGAGCCCGATCGAGGCGAGCGAGACCGGGAGCACCGCGACGGTGGAGTCGTAGGTGTTGCTGTCGATCGACCCGTCGAGGTTGTTGAGCAGCTCCAGGCCCGTGTTCTTCCCGTTCTTGTCCCAGACGCCCACGACGGTCGTGTCGACGTAGTCGGAGCCGACCTGGTACTTCTGCACTCCGACCGTGTACGGGCTGTTGGCGCCGCCCGTGTCGATCTCGATCGCGATCTTGTTCGAGCCGCCGAGCGTCGCCCACGGGCCCTGCGTCTGCACGCCGAACGCGAGGTAGTCGTCGGTGGCCTGGTAGGAGAACGGCGCGACACCCACGGCGGCGAGGTCGGCCGCGCGCAGGCTCGGCGTGAGGTCACCCTCGATCGCGGGCGACGTCGCGCCGAGCTGGAACGGCGCCACCAGGGAGAGGTAGCCGTCCTGGTTCACGCCGGTGCCCGTGAGCTCGAGCGTCGCGTCGTTGGACAGGGCGCTGGAGAACACGACGCGCGACGCCGAGAGCGCCGACGCCGGCTTGGTGACGGCCGAGACCGGCACGCGGAGCGCACCGTCCACGTCCGGCGCGCCGGACAGCTCCAGCCAGCCCTGCGGCGTGGCGAGGAACTCGCGCTCGAGGCCGAGGCCCTGGTCGGCCAGCAGCGTCGGGTCAGCCGTCTTGGCCAGGGCCCTCGGGTCCGGGATGGACAGCGTCACGTCGACCGTGGCCGTGCCGCCCGCGGGGACCGTCACGGAGCTGGCGGAGACGGTGTAGGTGACGCCTGCGACCTCGGTCTGCGGCACGTACGCCACCCCGAGCGTGACGGCGGACGCACCGCTGTTCGCGATCTCCACCTTCTTCGTGAGCGAGACCGGACCGGTCGCCTCGATGACCCCGTAGCTCAGCGACACCCCGGTCGGGTTGTCGGCGGAGTACGCGACGACCGACGTGCCGACGGCGTTCGCGGCGTCCACGCGTCCGGAACCGACGCGCTGGGGTCCGAACACGTCACCGTCGAGGGTGACGTCGTGGTTCGCACCGTTCATGACCGCGGCCTTGACCTTGGCCGCGGACCAGTCCGGGTGCGCCGCGCGCGTGAGCGCCGCGATGCCCGTCGTGTGCGGCGCCGCCATCGACGTGCCGCTCTTGATGCTCGAGCCGTTCCCGGAGCCGACGGCGACCGACGAGATCGTGGTGCCGGGCGCCGCGACGTCGGGCTTGGCGACGCCGAGCGAGCCGTGCACGCCACGCGAGGAGGAGTCGTTGAGCGTGTCCGCGACCGACGGGGCGGTGACGGAGAGGCCGAGCGTGTCGTCGTAGGTGATCCACGTCGGCTCGTTCAGCGCGATGACGCCGGTGGCGGGGTCGTACGTGAGGAGGTCCTCGGTCCCCGGACCGGTGAGCTGGAACGTCGGGATCGTCACGGCGCCGGTCAGACCGGCGGAGAAGACCTCGCTGCGACCGGTGAACACGATCCCGGCCGCCCCGGCGGCGGCGGCGTTGTTGGTCCGGGCTGCCGAGCCGCAGGGCAGGGCTGCCGCGTCGTCCCAGGCGACGACCACGGTCTTGCCCGCGACCTTCGCCTTGTCCTGGTCCGTGTAGGCCACGCAGCCGGAGTTGTAGGCGAGCGTCCCGGGCGTGAGCGTCGTGATCTCGGACGGGCCGACGGGACCGTTCGGGAACAGGTACGCGATGGAGTACTGCCCGGCGTAGAGCTCGTCGGGTGCGTCGGCGCTCCCGGTGCGGATCTGCGCGGCCGCGAGGTCGAACTGGTTGCCGACGGAGTTCGCCACGGTGAGGGCGCCGTTGGCGTTGCCCGGGGAGCCGCCGATGTCGAACACGTCGCCGGAGTTGCCCGACGAGATGACGACGACCTTGCCGGCGTCGACGAGCTGGTTGACGAGCTCGTTCTCCGGGTCGTCCGCGGGCGACCAGGTGGAGCCGACGCTCAGGTTGACGACCGTGACCTTGGCGGCCACCTCGTTCGTCGGGTCGAGCAGCCAGTCGAGCGCCGCGCCGACGTACTCGGTCGAGCCCGCGCAGCCGAACACCTTGAGCGCCACGAGGTCGGCCGCGGGCGCCGAGCCGGGGCCCACCTGCATGCCGAGGAGGTCCTCGCCGCTCAGCGCGGTGTAGTCGCCCTGGAACGTGGTGCCGTCCGCGGACACGCCGTAACCGGCCGCCGTGCCGGCGACGTGGGAGCCGTGGCCGTCGCCGATCGGGACGCTGGCCGGCACGTCGGTGCACACCGCCGGGCTCTCGTCCATGGGGTTGGGGTCCGGCGCGGCCGGGGTGTCGGTGTAGCCACCCGTGTAGGCGCGGCCGACGAAGTCCCACCCGCCGATCACCTTGCCCTGCGGCCACGTCACGTCACGCGTGAAGAAGTCGCCCGCGCTCGCGAGGTCGGCCGGGTAGGCGAGGTCGCTGTCGGGGTTGAAGGAGGCGTGCGAGTAGTCGATGCCGGTGTCGATCACGGCGATCGTCTGGCCCTCGCCCGTGACTCCGAGGTCCTGCCAGACCTGCGCGGTGCGCGTGAACACGTCGCTGCCGCCGTTGCTCGTGATCTCCATCGACGTGATCGGGCGGATCGAGACGACGTCGTCCCGGTCGGCGAGCGCGGCGAGCGCGCCCGCGTCGGCGCGGACCGCCACGCCGGCGAGCCCGTTCACCGTGGTGTACAGCTCCTCGACGTCGCCGTCGATGTCGGCCACGACGTCGCCGGCGGTCGAGGCGATCTCGTCCGCGGCGCCGTCGGCCTGGCGCTGCTGGCTCGCGTTCGGCGTGGCGGTGGGCGCGACGTCGCGCGTGGTCGGAAGGTCGAGCTGAACGAATGCCGTCACCGTGCCGGAGTCGGTGAGCAGCTGGTTCTTCTCGAGGGTGCCGGCGTCGGGGCGCTCGACGGCGCCCGCGCTCGGGAGGGCGGTGGGGTCGGCGGCCGCGCCGACCGCGGTTCCGGCGACGAGGGCAGCGACTGCGGCGGCGGCGACGGAGGGGAGCCAGCGCCTGGACGTGCGAGGTGAGGTCACACGATCCTCCAGATTCACTTGTGGTGAGGGCGTCGAGGGATCAGGGCACGACGTCGTGCCCGGAGCGGACACGATCCGCACGATAAGTCACCACGTGCACGTTGTGTGAAGGGGTGGTGACGGGGCGGTTTCGTCGGTCACCGCCGCCGCGGGCGGCGGGCCAGGAATGACGCCGATCCCGTTCTATAACGATTCGGTCACGACGCCCGGTCCGGCGCTACTCGGTCGGGCGGAACCAGCGCGCCGCCGCGGCGAGGCACGCGACCGTCCACGCCGCCAGCACGACGAGGGCGACCTCGGCGAACGCGCCGTCGACCAGGGCCGCGCGCATCGCATCGCCGAGCGCGCCCGAGGGCAGCCACGAGGCGAGCGGCACGGCGAACCGCGTGTCGCCGTCGGCGGGCAGGACGAGGCCGCCGATCGCTGCCAGCGCGAGCCAGAGGAGGTTCGCGACGGCGAGCACCGCCTCGGCGCGCAGCCGCGCCGCCACGAGGAGCCCGAGCGAGGTGAAGCAGATCGAGCCGAGCACCCAGGTGAGCAGCGCGGCGCCGAGCCCGCCGAGGTCCGGACGCCAGCCGACGGCGACGGCGAGGCCGGACAGCGCGACGACCTGCAGCACCTGCACCGCGAGCACTGCGAGCACCTTGCCGAGCACGATCCCGCGCGGACCCAGCGGAGTGGTGGACAGCTGGCGCAGCACGCCCCATCGGCGGTCGAACGCGGTCGCGATGGCCTGCGACGTGAACGAGGAGGACATGATCGCCAGGGCGAGGACGCCCGGGGCGATGAGGTCGATGCGGTTCGTGCCGTCCAGCGGCAGCGACACGACGGTGGCCACGCCGAGCCCGAGCAGCGCGAGCGCCGGCAGCACGACGGCGACGAGCAGCTGCTCGCCGTTGCGCAGGATGCCGATCGCCTCGAACCGCGCGTAGGCGAGGACGCGACGGGTCGCGGTCATGCCGCGCTCCCGTCCGAGGCGCCGGCGCCCGGGCGCCCGGGGGAGCCGGCGTCGTCGAGCTCGTGGCGGCCGGTGAGCGCCAGGTAGGCGTGCTCGAGCGTGCCGCCCCCGGCGCGCAGCGTGAGGATCGCCAGTCCGGCGTCGGCGCACCACGCGGCGACCCGGGCGGTGACGTGCGGGCCGTCGGACCCCAGGTCGCGCACGAGCACGGCGTCGCCGTCGCGCTCGACGGCGCCGGCGGCCGCCGCGCGGCCGAGCGCCGCCAGCTCGCCGGGCGCCGGGCGCCGGGCGAACGTGATCTGCAGGGTGTCTGTCGCCGCGTACCGCGCCACGAGGTCCTGCGGCGTGCCGGCCGCGACGAGCCGACCGCGGTCCAGGACGTGCACGACGTCCGCGAGCTCCTCGGCCTCCTGCAGGAGATGGGTCGTGAGCACGACGGCGGTGCCCGACTCCCGCAGGTCGCGCACCAGCGACCACACGTCGCGCCGGGCGTGCGGGTCCAGGCCCGCGCTCGGCTCGTCGAGGAAGGCGAGGTCGGGACGGGCGGCGATCGCGACGGCGAACGCGAGCCGCTGGCGCTGCCCCCCGGACAGGCGTCGGACGGGCGTGCGCTCGACGGCGGCGAGGTCGAGCAGGTCGACGAGCTCGCGGGGCGAGCGCGCCCCCGGTCGGACGGCGCACGCCAGTGCGAGCACGTCGCGGACGCTGCGCGCCATCGGAAGCCCGCCGTCCTGCAGCATCACGCCCGTCCTCGCGCGTGCCTGCGTCGACCCGGGGGCGTGACCGAGCACCCGGATCGTGCCGGAGGCGGGGCGCCGCAGGCCCTCGGCGCACTCGATCGTGGTGGTCTTGCCGGCGCCGTTCGGTCCGAGGACCGCCGTGATGCGACCCGCCTCGGCCTGGAACGTGAGGTCGTCCACCACGCGGCGGCCGTCGTAGGTGACGACGAGATCGGTCACCTCGAGGGCGGCGGGTGCGGGCACGGTTGTCGATCCTAGTGGCGTCCTGGCGGCGAGACCCGTGGTGCCCCCTGCGGCGCAGGGCCGCCTTCCGGCGGCTGCTGGTGGCCTCTCGCGTGAGGGCGGCCGGTGGGGCGCGCCGCGGCGTTCGGCGACCTGTGCGGCGCGACCGGCGCACGTGACCCGCCTCAGCCTGCGGTGTGGTGAGGCTGGCCTTGCTAGCGGGAATGGATTTACCGCATGACACTGTTACCAAAGTCCGGGAGTTTGCACGGCCCCGTCGTGCCCGTCGTCGCTGGAGGTGGTCGTCGTGTCCTCACCTCGTGCGGCGTCCCCGCTCCCGCTCACCACGACCGGTGCCGGCCCGCACGGTGTGGTCACCCGCGGCGCGCTGACCGACGCGGCGACGCACCCCGAAGCAGACGACGCCGGTACGCGCGACCGCGTGCGCACGCTCGTCGTCGAGCACGGCCCGATCGACGCCGCGGGGATCGCGGCGATCGTCGACCTCACCCCCGCAGGCGTCCGCCGTCACCTCACCGCGCTCGTGGCGGCCGGCGAGATCGCCGAGCGTCCCGCCGTCGGGAACGTGCCACGCGGGCGCGGACGCCCGCCGCGCGAGTACGTCGCGACGGCGGCCGCACAGCTGCACCTGCCCGACGGCTCCGGCGCGCTCGCCGCGCAGGCGCTGGCCCACATCGCGGCGCACCTCGGGCGCGACGGCGTCGCGTCCTTCGCGCAGGAGCGGCTCGTCGAGATCGAGCGCGCCTACCGCCCCGTCGTCGAGGCCGCCGGTCCCGACGTCGCCGCCCGAGCCGCCGCGCTCGCGGACGCGATGTCCGCGGACGGCTACGCCGCGTCGACCCGGTCGACCTCGCGCGGCGGCCTCACGCTGCTGCAGCTGTGCCAGGGTCACTGCCCGGTGCGGACGGCCGCGGCCGAGTTCCCCGAGCTCTGCGACGCCGAGACCCGCCTCATCGCGCGGCTGCTCGGCGTGCACGTGCAGCGCCTGGCCACGATCGCCGCGGGCGGGCACGCCTGCACGACGGCGATCCCCGTGCCGACGGTTGCCACCCGCGCGGCCCCGGAGGCGCCGACCCCGGACACGTCCGCCCCCACCACCCACTCCGCGACGCCCCGACCGGCGCAGTCGCGCACCAGCCACCACGAGGAAGGAACCGCATGACGACTCCGACCACGGACGTGGGCATCGTGCCGAACGGCACCGCCCAGCCGATGACCCAGGAAGAGACGATCGCGTCGATCGGCAACTACGGCTACGGCTGGCACGACCGGGACGTCGCCGGCGCCACCGCGCGCCGCGGCCTGAACGAGGACGTGGTCCGCGAGATCTCGCGGCTCAAGAACGAACCGGAGTGGATGCTGCAGCGCCGTCTGCGCGGCCTCACGCTGTTCGGGCGCAAGCCGATGCCGCAGTGGGGTGCCGACCTGTCGGGCATCGACTTCGACAACATCAAGTACTTCGTGCGCTCCACCGAGAAGCAGGCCGCCTCCTGGGACGAGCTGCCCGAGGACATCAAGAACACGTACGACCGGCTCGGCATCCCCGAGGCGGAGAAGCAGCGCCTCGTCGCCGGGGTCGCCGCGCAGTACGAGTCCGAGGTCGTCTACCACCAGATCAACGCCGAGCTCGAGAAGCAGGGCGTGATCTTCCTCGACACCGACACGGGCCTGCGTGAGCACCCGGAGATCTTCGAGGAGTACTTCGGCTCGGTGATCCCGACCGGGGACAACAAGTTCGCCGCGCTCAACACCGCAGTGTGGTCGGGCGGCTCGTTCGTCTACGTCCCCAAGGGCGTGCACGTCGAGATCCCGCTCCAGGCCTACTTCCGGATCAACACCGAGAACATGGGCCAGTTCGAGCGGACGCTGATCATCGCCGACGAGGGCTCCTACGTGCACTACGTCGAGGGCTGCACCGCGCCGATCTACTCCAGCGACTCGCTGCACTCCGCCGTGGTGGAGATCATCGTGAAGAAGGACGCGCGGGTGCGCTACACGACGATCCAGAACTGGTCGAACAACGTGTACAACCTCGTGACCAAGCGCGCGACGGCCGAGCAGGGCGCCACCATGGAGTGGATCGACGGCAACATCGGGTCCAAGGTGACGATGAAGTACCCGGCCGTCTACCTCATGGGCGAGCATGCCCGTGGCGAGACGCTCTCGATCGCGTTCGCCGGCACCGACCAGCACCAGGACACCGGCTCGAAGATGGTGCACATGGCGCCGCACACGTCGTCCTCGATCGTGTCGAAGTCGGTGGCCCGCGGCGGCGGCCGCGCGTCCTACCGCGGACTGGTCCAGGTGCTCGAGGGCGCCGAGGCGAGCAAGTCGAACGTGCTGTGCGACGCGCTGCTGGTCGACACCGAGTCCCGCTCGGACACCTACCCGTACGTCGACGTCCGCGTGGACGACGTGCACATGGGTCACGAGGCGACGGTGTCCAAGGTGAGCGAGGACCAGCTGTTCTACCTCATGTCCCGGGGCATGGAGGAGACCGAGGCCATGGCGATGATCGTGCGCGGGTTCGTCGAGCCCATCGCGCGCGATCTCCCGATGGAGTACGCCCTCGAGCTCAACCGCCTCATCGAGCTGCAGATGGAAGGGGCCGTCGGCTGATGACGACCACCGATGTCATGTCCACCGACCACACGCGCGCCACGGCCGACGCCTCGCACACCCACGGCGGCCCGGCCGTTCCCGAGGCGTCGCGCGCCGCTCGCCTGGCGACGTTCGACGTCGAGGCGTTCGGCGAGATCACCGGCTCGGAGGAGGAGTGGCGGTTCTCGCCCGTCGACCACCTCGCGCCCGTGCTGCGCGACGTCGCCGCGGACGGTCACCTCGAGTGGACCGTGCCGACGCTGCCCGACGGCGTGACGCTGGACGAGGTCGACGCGCAGACGGCGCGTGAGCGCTCGGTGCGCGCCCCCGGCGACCGCGCGAGCGCGCTCGCCGTCCGGCACTCCGGCGGCGCGATGCGCCTGGCCGTGGCCCGCAACGCCGAGGTCACCGAGCCCGTCGAGATCACCCTGACCGGGCGCGGCGACGACGTGCGCGGTCACCTCCTCGTCGAGGTCGGCGAGGGCGCGCAGGTCACGCTCGTCATCGACCGTGTCGGCACGGCGACGTACTCCGAGTTCATCTCGGTCGACATCGCCGCCAACGCCCACCTCGACCTCGTGCTGCTCCAGCGCTGGGACGCCGGCGCGGTGCACGCGGGCGAGGTCGTGGCGCGGCTGGGCCGGGACGCGCGGCTGCGCGGCACCGTGGTCAGCCTCGGCGGCACCGCGGTGCGTCTCAACACCTCCGCGGCGTTCGCGGCCGAGGGCGGGGACGTGGAGCTCTTCGGGCTCTACTTCGCCGACTCCGGTCAGCACCTCGAGCACCAGCTGTTCGTGGACCACGCGGCGCCGCGGTGCCGCTCGCGGGTCACCTACAAGGGTGCGCTCCAGGGAGCCGGGGCGCGCAGCGTGTGGATCGGCGACGTGCTGATCCGCAAGGAGGCCGAGGGCACCGACACCTACGAGCTCAACCGCAACCTCGTGCTCACCGAGGGCGCCCGCGCCGACTCGGTGCCGAACCTCGAGATCGAGACGGGTGAGATCGAGGGCGCCGGTCACGCGAGCGCGACCGGACGCTTCGACGACGAGCAGCTCTTCTACCTGCGCGCGCGCGGCATCCCCGAGGAGACCGCACGCCGGCTCGTGGTGCGCGGCTTCTTCGCCGAGCTCATCCAGCAGATCCGCGTGCCCGCCGTCGAGCAGCGCCTCGTCGAGGCGATCGAGCACGAGCTCGAGGAGACCGGCCTGTGAGCACCCCGTGACGGCGCAGAGCGCGGCGTTCCTCGACGACCTCGCCCCCGGCAGCGCGATGACCGTCTCGGTCACCGCCGCCGACGGGTCCGACCTGCTCCTGGCGCTCGTGCGCGCGCAGGACGGCTCGGTGTACGCCCTGGACGACGAGTGCTCGCACGGGCGCGCGTCGCTGGGCGACGGCGACGTCCTCACCGAGCGCGGCGTGTGCAGCGTCGAGTGCTGGAAGCACGGCTCCCGGTTCGACGTCACGACCGGGCGGCCGCTCGGCCCGCCGGCGAGCCAGCCCGTCACGACCTACCCCGTCACCATCGACGGCGAGATCGTCCTCGTGGACGTCGACTCGCCCGTCCGCACCTGACCGGCCGCACGCGCCCGGTCGACCCGAGACCTCCCGAACCCACCGCACCTGAGAGAGAAGGCCATGGCCACCCTCGAGATCAAGAACCTGCACGTCAGCGTCGAGACGAACGACGGCCCCAAGCCGATCCTGCGCGGCGTCGACCTCACCGTGAACAGCGGTGAGACCCACGCGATCATGGGCCCGAACGGCTCCGGCAAGTCCACGCTCGCCTACTCCATCGCCGGTCACCCGAAGTACCAGGTCACCGACGGCGAGATCCTGCTCGACGGCGAGAACGTGCTCGACATGAGCGTCGACGAGCGCGCCCGCGCGGGGCTCTTCCTCGCGATGCAGTACCCCGTCGAGGTGCCGGGCGTCACGGTCGCGAACTTCCTGCGCACCGCGAAGACGGCGATCGACGGTAAGGCGCCCGCGCTGCGCACGTGGACCGGTGAGGTCAAGACCGCGATGGACAAGCTGCGGATGGACCCCGAGTTCGCGCAGCGCAACGTCAACGAGGGCTTCTCCGGCGGTGAGAAGAAGCGCCACGAGATCCTCCAGATGGAGCTGCTGCGACCCGCCTTCGCCGTGCTCGACGAGACCGACTCCGGCCTCGACGTCGACGCGCTGCGCATCGTGTCCGAGGGCGTCAACCGCCTCAAGGGCTCCAGCGAGGTTGGCGTGCTGCTCATCACCCACTACACGCGCATCCTGCGCTACATCCACCCCGACTTCGTGCACGTGTTCGTCAACGGCCGGGTGGCCGAGGAGGGTGGCCCGGAGCTCGCCGAGCGCCTCGAGGAGGAGGGCTACGACCGCTTCCTCGCCTCGGCGCTCTGAGGCGACCGAGCCTCGATCAGCGGGAAGGAGACGACATGACGACCACGACGGCGAACCCCGACGTCGCGACGTCCGCGCGCGAGCGCGCGGCTGAGCTCGCGCGCGTGCGCGCCGACTTCCCGCTGCTCACCCGGCAGGTGAACGGCCACGACCTCGTCTACCTCGACTGGGGGGCGACGTCGCAGAAGCCCGAGTGCGTCATCGACGCCGAGCAGGACTTCTATCTCACCGCCAACGCCGCGGTGCACCGTGGAGCGCACACCCTGGCGGCTGAGGCCACCGAGCTGTTCGAGGACGCGCGCCGCGTCGTCGCCGACTTCGTGGGGGCCGACGACGACGAGATCGTCTGGACGTCCAACGCGACGGCGGCGATCAACCTCGTCGCGTACGCCATGTCGAACGCGACGGCAGGGCGGGGCGGGGTCGCCGCGCAGCGGTTCGCGCTCGCGTCGGGGGACGAGATCGTGGTCTCCGAGCTGGAGCACCACGCCAACCTCGTGCCGTGGCAGGAGCTCGCCGCCCGCACCGGCGCCGTGATCCGGCCGCTGCCCGCGACCGACGAGGGCCGGCTCGACGTCGGCGCGCTCGAGACCGTCGTGGGCGAGCGCACCCGGCTCGTTGCCGTGACGCACGCGTCGAACGTGACCGGTGCCGTGACCGACGTCGCCGCCGTCGTGGACCGCGCGCACGCCGTCGGGGCCCTCGTCGTGCTCGACGCGTGCCAGTCGGTGCCGCACCTCGGGGTCGACCTGCACGCGCTCGACGTCGACTTCGCGGCGTTCTCCGGCCACAAGATGCTCGGCCCGACCGGGATCGGCGTGCTGTACGGGCGGCGTGCGCTGCTCGAGGCGCTGCCGCCCGTGACGACCGGCGGCTCGATGGTCGAGGTCGTGACGATGACCGAGGCCACCTACCTGCCACCGCCGCAGCGGTTCGAGGCGGGCACCCAGATGGTGGCGCAGACCGTCGGCCTGCGCGCCGCGGCCCAGTTCCTCTCCGACCTGGGGATGGACGCCGTCGCCGCGCACGAGCAGGAGCTCACCGCGCACCTGCTCGCCGGGATCGCCCAGGTGCCGCACGTGCGGGTGCTCGGGCCGACGCAGGCGGTTGACCGGCTCGGCGTCGTGGCCTTCGAGGTCGACGGCGTGCACCCGCACGACGTCGGCCAGGTGCTCGACGCGGCCGGCGTGGCCGTGCGCGTCGGTCACCACTGCGCCCAGCCCATCCACCGGCGGCTCGGCGTCGCGTCCTCGACGCGCGCCTCGGTGGGCGTCGCGACCACGACCGCGGAGCTCGACGTGTTCCTCGACGCGCTCGCGGGCGTGCGCGCCTACTTCGGCCTGGCCACGTCATGAGCGGTCTCGAGCAGCTCTACCAGCAGGTCATCCTCGACCACGCGCGCGAGCGGCATGGCGAGGGCCTCCTCGACGCCGACCCGGGCGCCGCAATGGTGGGGGAGTCGTTCCAGGTGAACCCCACGTGCGGCGACGAGGTGAGGCTGCGCGTGCAGCTCGCGGACGCGCCCGACGGCGGATCGCCCGTCATCGAGCACGTCTCGTGGGACGGGGTCGGCTGCTCGATCTCGCGCGCGTCGCTGTCCGTCCTGACCGACCTCGTGGAGAAGGGCTCGGTGCGCGACGCCGACGCGCTGTCGGAGACCTTCCGCGCGCTCATGAGCAACCGCGGCGCCCCGCTGCCGCTGGAGCAGGAGGAGACTCTGGGGGACGCCGCGGTGTTCGTCGGCGTCGCCCGTTTCCCCGCCCGGATCAAGTGCGCGCTGCTGGGCTGGATGGCCCTGCGCGACGCCGTCGCCAAGGCCCTCACCGGCCCCACCGCGTAGGAGGACAGTCCCGTGACCACCGAGTCCAGTACCAGCACCAACCAGAACGTGGCCGCTGCGCCGGCCCCGCCCGCAGCGCCCGTCACCGTGCCGAACGTCGCCGACGTCGAGGAGGCGCTGCGCGACGTCATCGACCCCGAGCTCGGCATCAACGTCGTGGACCTCGGGCTGATCTACGGCGTGGTCATCGACCCCGACGGGTCCGCGACCGTGGACATGACGCTCACCTCCGCGGCGTGTCCGCTCACGGACGTGATCGAGGACCAGGCGGCCCAGGCCGTCGACGGCCTGCTCACCGCACTGCGGATCAACTGGGTGTGGATGCCGCCGTGGGGCCCGGACAAGATCACCGAGTCCGGCCGCGAGCAGCTGCGGGCCATCGGTTTCAACGTCTGAGGCGCGGAGCCCGACGCGCGTTCGCTTGCGCGCGTTCCCTGACGAGCGGTCGGCTCGTGCCGGCGAGTCACTCCGACGTGTCGGGCCACCCCGCGATGTCGACCCCGTGGTTCTCCGGGGACGCCAGCGACCACCACGCGGGCGCGTAGGAGTCATCGGCCATCCGGCCACCGGCGGCGAGTGCCGCCGCCACGCGCGCCTGCGCCTGGTCGGCGGGCACGAACACGTCGAGATGAGTCCGCCCCCGGCCGGGCGCGTCGCCGGTGATCGGGTTGAACGCCAGCTGGGGACCGCAGCGCAGCGGGTCGACGGCGTCGGTGTCGCCCAGCGGGTCGTAGCCGAGCGCGGCCTGGAAGAACGGCCGTGAGTCGGCGCCGGAGTGCTGGGCCACGTACACGTTGATCGTCTGGACCCGCGCCGGATCCGGCGCGAGGTCGAGCTCGGCGGCCGCCCGCGAGACCGCGGCAGCGAACTCGACCACGGCCGCCGCGATCGTGTTCTCATCGCCGGACGGGATCCGTACGACGACCCCTTCGGGCCGCACGTCGATGTCGGGACGCACGCCCGACCGCTCGGCTGCCGCGACGATCGGACCCACGAGGCCCGCCGCGTGGACGAGGGACGTGGCGCGGAACACGGCCTGCGGACCGGTGCCGGTGACTCGCCAGTCCGCCACGCCGTCGCGCCGGTGGAACTCGACGGCGGAGATCCGGTCCGAACCGTTCGTCGCGCCGTCCATGGGAGCTCCCTCGAGCGCGATCCGCTGCCTCCGCCCGGACGAGCGAGGACGCCGCGCGTGCGTCACGGTACTCGCCGGTCGGTCGCTCGCCCAGGCCAGCTGTGCCGATGCCGCCCTGCGCAGGCCACGCCGTCGTAGGCTCGCAGCGTGCTGCTCAGCGATCTCCTGTCCGACCTCGAGGACCGCTACCCGCCGTCGACGGCGGCCGAGTGGGACGCCGTCGGCCTCCTCGTCGGCGACCCGGCGCATGAGGTGCACCGCGTCCTGCTCGCCGTCGAGGCCACCGAGCTCACCGCGGCCGAGGCCGTCGAGCTCGACGCCGACCTGCTGCTCGTCCACCACCCGCTGCTGCTGCGCGGGGTCACGACGATCGCGGAGACGACCGCGAAGGGTCGCGTGCTCACCGGCCTCGTCCGCGGGGGCTGCGCGCTGTACGCGGCCCACACGAACGCCGACGACGCCCCGGGTGGGGTGTCCGAGGCGCTGGCGCTCGCCGTCGGGCTCGATCCCGCGACCCTCCGACCGCTGGTGCCGGCGACGCACCCCGCGGCGCTGCCGGGCTCCGGCACCGGGCGGGTGGGCGAGCTCGCCGAGCCGCTGACGCTGGACGCCTTCGCGCGCCGGGTTGCGGCGGCGCTGCCCGCCACGGCGCAGGGCGTGCGGATCGCGGGGGACCGCGACGCGCTCGTGCGGACGGTGGCGGTGTGCGGCGGCAGCGGCGACTCGTTCCTGTCAGCGGCGCGCGAGGCCGGTGTCGACGTCTACCTCACCGCCGACCTGCGCCACCACCCGGCCACGGACTTCCGCGCGCACGCCGAGAAGCCGTACCTGCTCGACGCCGCCCACTGGGCGAGCGAGTGGGTGTGGCTGCCCGGCCTCGCCGACCAGCTGCGGGCGGATGCCGAGGCGCGGGGCGCTAGGTTGGAGGTCCACGTCAGCACGGCCCGCACCGATGCCTGGGCCGCGTCCGTGGGCGCCGATCCGGCCGCCACCGCGGCGGCCGAGGCGACCGATCGACCTGAGAGGCCCGCGTGACCACTGCCCCCCGACTCGACCAGCGCCGGCTCCTGGACGTCCAGGCGCTCGACACGCAGCTCGCCAAGCTCGCGCACGCCCGCCGGTCCCACCCCTCGATCGCCGCGCTCGCCGAGCTCGACGCCCGCGCGGGTGACCTGAGCCGGTCCCGCCTCCTGGCCGAGACCGAGGTGAAGGACCTGCGCCGCGAGGTCGCGAAGGCCGAGGGCGACGTCGAGCAGGTGCGCACGCGACGCACGCGCGACCAGGCCAGGCTCGACGCCGGGCAGTTCGGGGCGAAGGACTCGGTCGCCGTGATCGCCGAGCTCGAGGCGCTGGCCCGGCGTCAGAGCGTTCTCGAGGACGTCGAGATCGAGGTGATGGAGCGGCTCGAGTCCGCCGAGAGCGCGCTGGCCGCCGTGGACGCGCAGGCCGAGGCGCTGCGCGCCGACGTCGAGCGCACCACCGCCGAGCGCGACGCCGCGCTGGCCGAGCTGGACCGGCAGCACGACGAGATCGCCGGGCGACGCGCGGTCGCCGTCGAGGGGATCGACGCCGGGCTGCTCGCTCTCTACGAGAAGGTCCGGAAGCAGAACTCCGGCCTCGCGGTGCTGGGGCTGCGCGGCTCGACGACCGAGCCGCTGCGGCTGGACCTGTCCCTCTCGGAAGTCTCGGCGATCAGGTCCGCCGGCGCGGACGAGGTGGTGCGCTCCGAGGAGGACGGCTACATCCTCGTCCGGCTGGACGACTGAGCCCGCACCGCTCGCCGGTTCGCCGGCCTGAGCATGCGCTGGGGTGCTCGGGCGCCGCTCCGACGGCGCGCCGGCGGCTCAGGCGACGACAAGCGTGAGGATCGAGGGCTGACCGGGGCGAGCTGCGCCGTCGTGCTCGACGGCGAGCACCGCACCCGAGGCGACCAGCCCCCGTGCGGCGCGCACGAGGGAGCGGGCGTCGTCCGGCTCGGCGCCACGCCGCGTGAGCAGGTGGTGGGTGAGCACGCCGCGCCAGTGCTTGGCGAAGTGGCTCACGACGCGCCGTGCCCCGTCCGCGGCCTGCTGCTCCACCTTGACCGCGACCCACGTCGCGTCCAGCGGCGGGCGCCACAGCGGCAGGAACTCCGAGGACCGCGCGTCGACCACGAGCCGACCGGCGGCGAGCGGCGCGAGCGCCGCCTCGAGGTGCGGGCGCCAGTACGGGCCGAGGCCACCGATCCCCGGGACCGTGCCCATGGCGAGCCGGCTGGCCGGCACCCGGTCCTGGGGGCGCACGACGCCGAGCAGCGGCGACGCGACGAGGACGCTCTCGCGGGTCCGGGCAGCCGCCGCACCGCGCGAGCGCAGCAGCACCGGAAGCTCGGCGGCGGCGAAGAGGACCCCGGTGAGGACGGCCGCGGCGGGGGCCGTGGGGGAGCTCGCGACGTCGTGCCGACCGCCCGCGAGCGCGTCGAGGAGGGCGCGCCGCGACGGGGCCAGCGAGGGCAGGGTGAGCGCGTCGAGGTCGAGGGGAGATGCGCCGTCGGGTCCGGGGGTCTGGCCACGCGAGGGCGGGAGGACCAGGAGCACCCCGAGAGTCTAGTCGGGCCGGGGGATGAGCCGGCCGGTACGCCGGGTTCTGTCCCCGCCGTCGGTCGCCCGACGGCGGGTGGCGACCATCCATCTCGGGCGTACGTCGCCGCACGCCTCCAGCGGCCTACCCGGGAGCATCGAGCGGGCAGCTCGCTCCCTGTCTGGCCTTGCTCCGGGTGGGGTTTACCGAGCCGCACCGGTCACCCGGTGCGCTGGTGAGCTCTTACCTCACCGTTTCACCCTTACTCGTCGTGCCCCGAGGGGCGCGACGGGCGGTCTGTTCTCTGTGGCACTGTCCCGCGGGTCACCCCGGGTGGGCGTTACCCACCACCCTGCCCTGTGGAGCCCGGACGTTCCTCGGCCCCCGCACGCCGAGGCGATCGGGGGACGCGGCCGCCTGGCCGGCTCATCCGCACCCGAGTGTAGGCCAGCGCCCGACGGCGAGCGGACGTCAGTCCTCCGCCTTCGCCTCGCTGATCACGAGGCTCGCCGGGCGGTAGGCGACCCCCATTGCCGAGGCGAGTGCCCCGAACGCGGTGCCGATGCCGCCAGCGGTCGCGATGAGCTTGTCCGCGACGTCCGGGAACCAGACCCCGGCGAGGGTCATCACGAGGACCGACCCGACGGTGACGGCGAGCCCCACGACGTAGACGAGCGTGCGGGTCCGGGGTGAGAAGACGGGCGGTTGGACTCCGTCGGACGCCGCGGCGGCGCGGACCCGGCGGCGACGGCTGGGTGTGGACGTGGTGGTCACGACTGCCTCCCTCGGGTCCCGGCGCCGGATGCGCCCGGTTATCCGAAGGGGAGACGGCGGCCCGGCTCGTGATACCTGCCCACGGCGGGCTCCGGCCGAGCCGCGGGCGCACCGTCACGGCCGCCCCGGCAGACCCGCCCGGACGCACGAGTGCCCCGGTCGCCGCTGGGGCGACCGGGGCACCGGGTCGTAGGCGAGGATCAGTGCTTGTCGAAGGCGTTCTTCACCTTGTCCGCCACGTTCGACGCGGCGTCCTTGATGTCCTCGCCGGCCTCCTTGAGGGACGCCTTGAGCTGATCGGACTTGCCCTCGGCCTCGAGCTGCTCGTCGTCGGTCGCCTTGCCGACGGTCTCCTTGACGTTGCCGCTCGCGTCCTGGGCCTTGGCCTCGAACTTGTCATCGATACCCATGGGGTCTCCTTCCGTCGGGACGACCCACGGTATGCGCCTGCCCTGGCGGATGTAAAGCCCGGTTCAGGTTCAGCCCTGGTCCTGGACGAGCTGGCGTACGTGCGGCAGCGCCGCGAGCAGCACGGCCTCGTCCTGCGTCCCCGGATCGAGGGCGACGGCGTGCACCCCGTCCGCCACGAACTCCAGCAGGTACTCGGTCGCGTCCCCGGGCGGGATCGCGAGCAGCCGCCCCGCCTCGGCCTCGTCCAGGCCCGAGGCGACGCCGAAGTCCGACGCGGCCTGCGGCGTCGTGAACACGCAGATGAAGCCGCGACCGTCCTGCTCCAGCGCGAACGGCGTTACCTGGTCGCCGTAGCCGCGCGCGAGGAAGTACCACTGCTCCAGCGCGTAGGCCGCACGCCAGGCGGCGAGGTGCTGCTCGCCGTCGGGCTGCGCGCCGCCTGCGAGGTCGGGCTGCGCGCCGCCTGCGAGGTCGGGCTGCGCGCCGTCGCTCGTCACGGCCGCGCTACGACGCGGACCGCGCGGCGAGCGCGGCCGCGCCCACGATGCCCGCCGCGTTGCGCAGCTTGGCCGGCACGATGCGGGTCTGCAGGTCCAGCAGCGGCAGGAACTGGCTGTGCTTCTTGCTCACGCCGCCGCCCACCACGAACAGGTCGGGGGAGAACAGGAACTCCAGGTGGGAGAAGTACCGCTGCAGGCGGGGCGCCCACTCCTCGAACGTCCAGCCCTCGCGCTCGCGGACGCCGGAGGAGGCCTGCGTCTCGGCGTCGTGGCCGTCGACCTCGAGGTGGCCGAGCTCGGCGTTCGGCACGAGCACGCCGTCGTAGATCATCGCGGTGCCGATCCCGGTACCCAGCGTCACGACGAGCACGAGGCCCTTGACGTCCTTGGCGGCGCCGTAGGCGACCTCCGCGAAGCCGGCGGCGTCGGCGTCGTTCGCGACGAGCGTCGGGTGCCCGGTGGCCTCGCGCGCCACCTCGGCGACGTCCGTGCCGATCCAGGACTTGTCCACGTTCGCCGCGGAGTACGCGACGCCGCGCTTGATGATGGCGGGGAACGTGAGGCCGATCGGCGCGTTCCTGGGCAGGTCGAACGAGCCCACCAGCTCCCCGAGCACGCGCGCGACGGCCTCGGGCGTCGAGGGCTGCGGGGTCTCGATCCGGAGCCGGTCCTTGGCGAACTCGCCGGAGTGCAGGTTCACGGGCGCGCCCTTGATGCCCGACCCTCCGATGTCGATGCCGAAGGCGAGCGACTGCTTCTTGGACATGGGACGGGCCCTCCTGTGGGTTCCTGACCGAGCGGTGTGCGGGCATGACGACAGCGACGCCGTCGTGCGAGTATGGGAAGTCTAGGAGGATCGATGACCCAGGACGCACCCCGCGACGACGCGGACCTGACCGAGAACGGCTACTACTACAACCTCACGTCTGGCGAGGTCGAGAAGGGCCTGGTGTCCCCCTGGACACAGCGCATGGGTCCCTACCGCACCGCCGCCGAGGCGTCTGCGGCGCTCGAGACCGCGCGCAAGCGGTCGCAGTCGTGGGACGCCGAGGACCGGCGCTGGGCCGGGTCGGACGAGTAGGGCCCGACGGCGAGCTCGCCTACTCGCCGTACGTGTGCTCGGGCCCGGGGAACGAGCCGTTGCGCACCGCGGCACCGTAGGCGCGGGTCGCCTCGGCCAGCGCGGCGCCCACCTCGCCGAAGCGCCGTGAGAAGCGCGGCGCCCAGTCCGCCATGCCGGCCATGTCGAGCCAGACGAGCACCTGGCCGTCGCAGCCGGCGCCCGCGCCGATCCCGATCGTGGGGATCGCCAGGCGCGCCGTGACGCGGGCGGCCAGCGGCGCGGGGACCATCTCGAGCACGAGGGCGACGGCGCCCGCGTCGGCCAGCGCGACGGCGTCGGCGAGCAGCGCGTCGGCCGCGTCCTCGCCGCGACCCTGCACCCGCTTGCCGCCGAGGATGTTCTCGGCCTGCGGCGTGAGGCCCAGGTGCCCCACGACGGGGATGCCGCTGCGGGTGAGGAGCCGGACCTGCTCGGTCACGTGCCGGCCGCCCTCGAGCTTGACGGCGTTCGCGCCGCCCTCCTTGAGCAGGCGAACCGACGTGGCGTGCGCCTGCGCCGGTGAGGCCTCGTAGGAGCCGAACGGCAGGTCGGCGACGACGAGCGCGCGCTTCGTGGCCCGCGCCACCGAGCGGGTGGCCACCACCATCTCGTCGACCGTGACGGGGATCGTGTTGCGGTGACCGAGCATGTTGTCGCCGATGGAGTCGCCGACGAGCAGCAGATCCACGCCCTGCTCGTCGAAGATCCGGGCGGTCACGCCGTCGTAGGCGGTGAGCATCACGAGGCGCTCGCCGCGCTCCTTGAGCGCCCGCAGGTCGGGCACGCGGACGGGGCGGGTGCTGGCGGGGGAGGGCGACGGCGCTGCCGCCGCCGAGGGGCTGCCGGGCATGGCTGCCAGCCTAGTCGCGCCGTCCGCCGCGCTGTTCGCCGCGCCCGGCGCCGTGACTAGTCGGGGTTGCGCCCGGGTTCGCTCCCGGTTCCGCCATGATAGGAACGAACCGACGGTCGGCGAGGGAGAGCGATGGACAAGCAGCAGGAGTACGTGCTCCGAGCGATCGAGGAGCGCGACATCCGCTTCATCCGCCTGTGGTTCACGGACGTGCTCGGGATGCTCAAGTCGGTGGCGATCGCCCCGGCCGAGCTGGAGAGCGCGTTCGCCGAGGGGATCGGGTTCGACGGCAGCGCCATCGAGGGCCTCTCGCGCGTGTCGGAGTCCGACATGCTCGCGCGCCCCGACCCCGCCACGTTCCAGGTGCTGCCGTGGCGCGGCGACCACCGCGGCACGGCGCGGATGTTCTGCGACATCCTCACGCCCGACGGCGAGCCGGCCGCCGCGGACTCGCGCAACGTGCTCAAGCGCAACCTCGCCAAGGCGGCCGACCTCGGCTTCTCCTACTACACGCACCCCGAGGTGGAGTTCTACCTCTTCCACACCCCGGAGAGCGCCGAGGGTCCGCTCGTGCCGGTGGACGACGCCGGGTACTTCGACCACGTCGCCCGTGGCACGGGGCACGACTTCCGCCGCGCGACGATCGGCCTGCTGGAGTCGATGGGCATCTCGGTGGAGTACTCCCACCACGAGGGCGGCCCGGGGCAGAACGAGATCGACCTGCGCTACGCGGACGCCCTGTCCACGGCCGACAACATCATGACCTTCCGCACCGTGGTCAAGGAGGTCGCGCTCGACCAGGGCATCATGGCGTCCTTCATGCCGAAGCCGCTGTCGGGACAGCCCGGCTCGGGCATGCACACCCACCTGTCGCTCTTCGAGGGCGACTCGAACGCGTTCTACGACCCCGCGGGGCAGTACGAGCTGTCCAACACGGCGCGCAAGTTCATCGCGGGCATGCTGCGCCACTCCGCGGAGATCACGGCCGTGACGAACCAGTTCGTCAACTCCTACAAGCGCCTGTGGGGCGGCGGCGAGGCGCCGAGCTACGTGTGCTGGGGGCACAACAACCGTTCCGCCCTCATCCGCGTGCCGATGTACAAGCCGGGCAAGGGGCAGTCCGCCCGGGTGGAGTACCGCGCGCTGGACTCCGCGGCCAACCCGTACCTCGCGTACGCCGTGCTCCTCGCGGCGGGCCTCAAGGGCATCCAGGAGGACTACGAGCTGCCCGAGGAGGCCGAGGACAACGTCTGGGACCTCACCGACGCCGAGCGTCGGGCCCTGGGGATCGCGCCGCTGCCGAACAACCTCCAGGACGCCCTCGACACCATGGAGCGCTCCGAGCTCCTCGCCGAGACGCTCGGCGAGAGCGTGTTCGAGGTCTTCCTGCGCAACAAGCGCCGCGAGTGGGTGGAGTACCGCGCCCAGGTGACGCCGTACGAGATCGCCAAGCTCTTGCGCGCGCTCTGAGCGCCGGCGACGACGCTGCGGCCAGGACCGATGCTCGCGGGTCGGCCGCGCCGGCGACTCGCGCCGGCCACGACGGCTCGACCCGCGCAGGCAACGACGGCTCGACTCGCGCTGCGACCCGCACTGCGACCGGAGGAGGTGGGTCCGTGACCCGACAGGCCTCGACGTCCACGCGCCTGATCCGGCTCGGCTTCCGCGAGGTGTGTCGTGCCGAGTCCCTGCTCGCCGACCCCGTCGTGCAGGAGGTGGCCGGGCCCGACGGTGAGGGCGACCTCCTCGAGGCGGTCGGCGCGACGGCGGACCCGGACCTCGCGCTGCTCGCGCTCGTGCGGATCCTCGAGTCGTCGACGCCGGCCCAGCGCGCCCACGTGCGCGAGGTGCTGCGCGAGGCGGGCGAACCGGCGCAGCGGCTGCTCGCCGTCGTCGGCGCGTCCGCCGCCCTGGGCGACACGCTCGCGGCGCACCCGGACGACGTCGCGCTCGTGACGGGGGAGACCGGCCCCGGGATCCTCGCCGAGGCGGCGCAGGACGTGCGTGCCACGCTGCTGCGCGCGGTCGGGGCCGACCCCGACGCCGAGGTCCCGGTCGCGGGATCGGCCGCGGACGTGGAGCGGCCCACGGACGCGATGCGGCGGGCCTACCGCCAGCAGCTGCTGCGGATCGCCGCGTCCGACCTCACCCGCCCCGACCCGCTGTCCACGCTGCCCGGCGTCGCGGCGGCGCTCGCCGACCTCGCCGCGGCGGCGCTCGAGGCGGCGCTGGCCGTCTCCCGCGCGGAGGTCGCCGACTCCGAGCTCGTGCGGCTCGCGGTGTTCGGGATGGGCAAGACGGGCGGCCGCGAGCTCAACTACATCTCCGACGTCGACGTCATCTTCGTGGCCGAGCCCGTGCTCGGCCAGGACGGCGAGCCCGTCGTGGCGGAGGACCGCGCGCTGCGGATCGCCACGCGCCTCGCGTCCGGCACGGCGCGGGCGTGCTCGGGTCCCAGCCGGGAGCCGGCGCTGTGGGAGGTCGACGCGGCCCTGCGGCCCGAGGGCAAGCAGGGCCCGCTCGTGCGGACGCTGGCCAGCCACGTCGCCTACTACGAGCGGTGGGCGAAGACCTGGGAGTTCCAGGCGCTGCTCAAGGCCCGGTGCGTCGCGGGCGACCGCGCGCTCGGGGACGCCTACCTCGAGGCGCTGCAGCCGATGGTGTGGACCGCGGTGCAGCGCGAGCACTTCGTGGAGGACGCGCAGGCGATGCGGCGTCGCGTCGAGCAGCACATCCCGCGCAAGGAGGCCGACCGCCAGCTCAAGCTCGGCACCGGCGGGCTGCGCGACGTCGAGTTCACCGTGCAGCTGCTTCAGCTCGTGCACGGCCGCCTCGCGCCCGGCATCCGGCACCGCAACACGCTCGCGGCGCTGTCGGCGCTCGCGCAGGAGGGGTTCGTCGGGCGCGCGGACGCCGCGCGCCTCGGGGTCTGCTACCGCTTCCTGCGCCTCATGGAGCACCGCATCCAGCTCTACCGGCTGCGACGCACCCACCTCGTGCCGACCGACGAGCGCGACCTGGCCCGGCTGGGTCGCTCGATGCGGATCGTGCCGGACGAGGAGAGCGACGTCGTGGCCGAGCTGCTCGTGCGCTGGCGGCACACCCGTCGCGACGTGCGGCGCCTGCACGAGGAGCTCTTCTACCGTCCGCTGCTGCCCGCCACCGCGCAGCTGTCTGCGGCGGACGCCTCGCTCGCGCCCGAGGCCGCCCGGGCGCGCCTGGCCGCGCTCGGCTACCGGGCGCCGGACGCCGCACTCCAGCACATCGCCGCGCTCACCGAGGGCGTCTCGCGCCGCTCGGCGATCCAGCGTCAGCTGCTGCCGGTGATGCTCGGCTGGTTCACCGAGGGGCCCGACCCCGACGGCGGGCTGCTGGCGTTCCGCACCCTCTCGGAGGAGATGGGCGCGACGCCCTGGTACCTCAAGCTGCTGCGCGACTCCGGCGTAGCCGCGCACAACCTCGCGCAGGTGCTGTCGTCCTCGCGCTACGCCGCGGAGCACTTGCGGCGGTCCCCGGACGCGGTGAAGTGGCTCGCGGAGGACGGCGACCTCGCGCCGCACGGACCCGAGGCGCTCGAGGCGGAGATGGACGCGGTGCTGCGGCGTCGCTCGCTCGAGGACTCCCAGGCCGCCGCGACGCACGTGCGCTACCTGCGGCGTCGGGAGCTGGCCCGCACGGCCGTGTCGGACGTGCTCACGCACCTGGAGCTGGACATCACCCCCGGCATCTCGTGGGCCGCGGACGCCGCGCTGCGCGGGGCGCTGCGGATCGCCGCCGCCGAGGTGGGCGCCGAGCAGGGGTACGCCGAGGCGCCGACGGCGATGCTCGTCGTCGCGATGGGCCGGCTCGGCGGGCAGGAGCTCGGCTACGCCTCCGACGCGGACGTCATGTTCGTGCACGACCCCGTTCCCGGCGCCGACCCGCAGAAGGCGCAGACCTACGCGCTCGCGGTGGCGCAGCGGATCGGGCACCTGCTCGGTCAGACCGGTCCGGAGCCCGCGCTGGAGGTGGACGCGTCGCTGCGGCCCGAGGGGCGCAACGGTCCGCTCGCGCGCTCGTTCGCCGCGTACGAGGAGTACTACGGGCGCTGGTCGGCGGGCTGGGAGCGGCAGGCGCTGCTGCGCGCGCGCCCGGTCGCCGGCGACGACGCCCTCGCGCAGCGCTTCGTGGCGCTGATCGACCCGGTCCGTTACGCCGGCGGCGGGCTGGACGACCACGAGCTGCGCGAGTTCCGACGGATCAAGGCGCGGGTGGAGAACGAGCGGCTGCCCCGCGGCGTGCCGCCGAACCGGCACCTCAAGCTCGGCCGCGGTGGCATCGCCGACGTCGAGTGGACCGTGCAGTACCTGCAGCTGCTGCACGCGCACGAGGTGCCGGGGATGCGCACGCCGCGCACGCTGGAGGCCCTCCGGTCCGGCGCCGAGGCCGGGGTGGTCTCCGCCGCCGATGCCGAGCTGCTGCAGCGCGCCTGGCGTCTCGGCGTGCGCACCCGCGACGCGCTCGTGCTCGCCACGGGCCGCACGACCGGGCCGAAGTTGGACGTGCTGCCGTCGGAGCGGCGCGAGCTCGCCGCCGCGGCGCAGCTGCTGGGGTACGGGCCGGCCGCGGGCGGCCAGCTCGAGGAGGACTACCTGCGCACGGCGCGGCGCGCCCGCGCCGTGGTCGAGCGGATCTTCTACGGCCAGGCGGTGCCGGTGCGGACGGCGCCCGCGCGGCCGGGGCCCGGGCGGCGCTGAGGGTCACCCACTCCGCGATATGGAAAGAAGCCCTCCGCGATACGAAAAGAAGCCCTCGGAGACGGGGAGGGGTCAGGGGGTGGCGAGCTCCTCGCGGACCGCCACCAGGAACGCGTCGACGTCCTCGGGCCGGGTGTCGAACGCGCACATCCAGCGCACCTCGCCCGCTGCGGCGTCCCAGTCGTAGAACCGGTACCGGGCGCGCACCCGGTCGGCCACCGCGGGCGGCAGCGTCGCGAACACGGCGTTGGCCTGGGTCGGCTGCGTGAGGCCGAGCCCGGGCAGCTCGCCCGTAGCGATCCCCGCCTCCAGCCCGGCGCGCAGCCGCTGCGCCATCGCGTTCGCGTGGCTCGCGTTGCGCAGCCACAGGTCGCCGTCGTAGAGCGCGAGCAGCTGCGCCGAGACGAACCGCATCTTGCTCGCGAGCTGCATCGAGAGCTTGCGCACGAACGGCATCGCGGCGATCCCGCCGACCAGCGCGTCGGGGTCGATCACCACGACCGCCTCGGCCGCGAGCGCGCCGTTCTTCGTCCCGCCCAGACTCACGACGTCGACACCCGCGTCCGTGGTGAACGCCGCCAGCCCCGTGCCGAGCGTCGCGCCCGCGTTGGCCAGGCGCGCGCCGTCGACGTGCAGGCGCATCCCGCGCTCGTGCGCGTCGTCGGCGAGCGCACGGATCTCGTCCGGCGTGTAGCACGTGCCGAGCTCGGAGGTCTGGGTGATCGACACGACGAGCGGCTGTGCGCGGTGCTCGTCGCCCCAGCCCCACGCCTCGCGGTCCACGAGCTCGGGCGTGAGCTTGCCGTCCGGGGTCGGCACGGGCAGCAGCTTGAGGGAGCCCATCCGCTCGGGTGCGCCGCCCTCGTCGACGACGATGTGCGCCGTCGACGCGCACACCACGGCGCCCCAGCGCGGCAGCATCGCCTGCAGCGCGACGACGTTCGCGCCGGTGCCGTTGAAGACCGGCCAGGCGCTCGCCGTCGGGCCGAAGTGGCCGCGCACCACGTCGTCCAGCCGCTCGGTGTAGGCGTCACCGCCGTAGGCGACCTGGTGCCCCTCGTTCGCCGCGGCGAGAGCGGCGAGCACCTCCGGGTGCAGGCCCGAGTAGTTGTCGGAGGCGAACGTGCGCAGGTCGAGGTCGTGGCGGGGGTTCACGCCCCTATTCTCCCCGGGCCGCGTCCGTGCCCAGGTCCACGACGCTCCCGTTCACCTCGGACGCGGACACGGCCCACAGCTGCACGACGGCGCGGGCCAGCTCCTCCTCCAGGCCCGCCAGGGCGCGCACGCGGAAGATGACGGCCGCGCCGCGGGGCGGCGCGGACTGCGCCGGTGCGCCGCCCGACGGTGCGCCGCCCGACGGTGCGCCGCCCGACGGTGCGCCGCCCGACGGTGCGTCGCCCGACGGTGCGCCGCCCGACGGTGCGCCGCCCGACGGTGCGCCGCCGGTCGAGCCGGCGGACGGCGCGGGTCCGCCGGGGCCGGCGGGCACGTGCGCGAAGCCGTGCGTGAGCGAGGCGACCCACGACTCGGCAGCCGCCTTGAGCGCGGTGTACGCGGCGCTGCCCGCCGTGGGTCGCGCCACCGAGGTCGAGGAGACGAGGGCGACGCGACCCGCGGGCGAGGCGAGCAGGTCGGGCCAGAACGCCGTCGTGGTCAGGCGCAGCGCCGTGAACGCCGGCTCCAGCGCCCGGTAGACCTCCTCGGTCTGGCCGGCGACGCCCCCGCCGCCGCGCCAGCCGCCGACGAGCGGCAGCACGCCGTCCACCGGGCCGAGCACGGCGTGCACGCGCGGCACCAGGGCGTCGACCGCGGCGGTGTCGGTGAGGTCGCACGCGTAGGAGGCTGCGCCGTCGGGCGCGGGTGGTGCCGAGCGGGAGACGAGGGCGACCCGGGCGCCCGCGTCCAGGAGCGCGCGGGCGACCGCCCGGCCGGCCGTGCTGCCCGCTCCCGCGAGCAGCACGGTCCGGCCGGCGACGCCGGCAACGCCGGCGGCGGTGGTGCCGGCGGCGTCTTTGGCGTCGGTGGTCACAGTCTGGTCATGGTCGCGTCACGGCCGGCCCACGCGCCGCTCACCCGTCCGTCCCGGTGATCCCGACGCACGCGTCGATGACCGGCCGCAGCTTGCGCCCGAGCGCCTCGTGGAACATCGAGAGGGGGAACTCGTCGTCGAGCACGGCGTCGGTGTATCCCTTCGGCGGGCCCGCGAGCACCTCGCGCGGCAGGCCGGCGGCCCACACCGAGGCCGGGTGCGGCGCGAGCACGCCGCGGACCAGGTCGTACGCGGCGAGCCAGTGCACGACCTTCGGGCGGTCGATCGAGGTCCAGTAGAGCTCCTCGATCGCGTCGCCCAGGGCGATGACGGCGTCGCGCGCGTCCTGCCAGTCGATCCGCAGCGTGACGTCGGTCCACTCCACGACGTGCCGCTGGTGCAGCCACGCGAACAGCAGCTGGCCGCCGAGGCCGTCGTAGTTGCGCACCCGCGAGCCGGTGAGCGCGAAGCGGAAGATCCGGTCGAGTACCACCGCGTACTGCACACCGCGCGCGTGCCGCCCGGCGCACAGCTCGACCTCGGTGAGGTCCTCACCCGCCACCAACCGGGCCTGCACCCGCTCCTCGATCGCGACGGCCTCGCGGAACGCGGTGAGGTCACAGCGCAGCTCCTCGAGGGAGTAGAGGAAGTACGGCATGCGCTGCTTGATCATGAACGGGTCGAACGGCAGGTCGCCGCGCATGTGCGTGCGGTCGTGGATGAGGTCCCACATCACGAAGACGTGCTCGGCCTCGTGCTGGTCCGCCAGGAGGATCGCGAGGTCGTCCGGCACGTCGAGCCGGGTGATCTCCGCCGCGGCCGTGACCACGCGGCGGAACCGCGCCGCCTCGCGGTCCTGGAAGATCGCGCCCCACGTGAACTGCGGGATCTCGCGCATCGCGACGGTCTCCGGGAAGAGCACCGCCGAGTTCGTGGCGTACCCCGCGGTGAAGTCGACCAGGCGCAGCGAGACGAACAGCGCGTTGTCGTAGTGGCTCGCCTCGAGCTCCGCCACGGACTCGGGCCAGATGCCCTCGACGATCAGCGCCTCCAGGTGCCGGTCGGGCGAGCCGTTCTGGGTCACCATCGGGAACACGACGAGGTGGCGCAGACCGTCCACCCGGAGCGGGGCGGGGGCGAACGCGACGAGGGAGTCGAGGAAGTCCGGCACCCCCAGGCCCTCGGCCGACCACCGCCGCAGGTCCGCCGGCAGCGCGGCGAGATACTCGCCGTCGTGCGGGAAGCGCGGGGCGAGACGCTCGACGGCGAGCGCCACCGTCTCGACGAGGGCGGCGGCGCGCGCGTGGTCGGCGGGGGCGGGCACCGAGCCGTCCTTGTCCTGCAGCTCCTGCAGCGCACCGGCCGCGGCCTTGAGCTCGAGCCAGGCTGGGTCGTGCTCGACGTCGCGGGCGAGCGCGAGCAGGTCGCGCACCTCCGGCTCGGGACCGGGGGTGGTGCCCCGCACGGCGGTGAGGCGGTCCTCGAGGACCTCGGGCTCACCGATGACGGACGTGACGTTCACCTCGAGGGCTGCGTACTGGGCTGCGCCGGGACGTGGGTCGGGCGTCTGCGACATGGGGCACCTCCGATCCGAAGACGTGCACCGCGGGCTGCGGTGCGGAACCGTCAGCGTAGCGAGGGCGTCCAGCATGTGGACACATGCCGGAAACATGGCGATCTCTCCACCGGGTCTCCTCGTTCGGGCGTCACCCGCCCGGCGTCCTCCCAGGAAGCCCGCGTACCGTGGGAGGACCCGACCGCGCCGATCGGGTCCCCGGCCGACCGGGACGACCCGGTCACGGCCGGTCGTCCGTGACAGCCGGTCGTCCGCCACAGCGAGGAGCACCATGCCCGCACCCGTCGTGCTCGTGCACGGCACGCGTTCGTCGTCCCTGGTCTGGGCCGCGCAGGAACGCGCGCTGCGCCGTCGGGGGATCGAGAGCATCGCCGTCGACCTGCCCGGTCACGGCGCGCGGCGGGACGAGCGCTTCACGCTGGCGGGTGCGATCGACGCCCTCGACGAGGCCGTGGCGCGGTGCGCCGAGCCGCCGCTCCTGGTCGGCCTCTCGCTCGGCGGGTACACCGCGCTGCACTACGCGGGCACGCACGCCGACCGGATCGCCGGCGTCATGGCGGTCGCGTGCTCCACGCCGCCGAACCGCCCGTTCGTCCCCGCCTTCCGGATGGCCGCGCACCACGTCACGCGGGCGTTCGGGCTCGGCGGCGGGACGTGGCACGTCGTCACCGACGTGCTGCGCGAGGTCATGGCGTGCGACCCGCTCGGCGTGCTGCGCACCACCGCGCTGCCGGTGTGGCTCGTGAGCGGGAGCCGTGACCCGATGCGCGTCGGCGCGCCGCTCTACCGGTGGGCCAACCCCCGCGCCCGGTGGATCGTGATCCCCCGCGCGGGGCACGACGCCAACCTGCACCAGCCCGAGGCCTTCAACTCCCGGCTGCTGCGCGCGGTGGGCGAGCTGGCCGCGGCCGCCCGCGCCGCCGTGCCGCCGCTGCCGTCCCTGCCGTCCCTGCCAGCGATGCCGGCGCTGCCGACGTTCGGGTCGGTCGGCGCGGGCGCGGCTGCCTGACCCGTCCCGGCCGGTGACTGGTCCGTCGGCCGGTTGCTGCCGGCCGCTGCCTCGCCGTCCGCTCTCCCCATCGCTGCCCGACCGGCTGTTCTCCGACAGCCGGCGGAGCGGCCGTCGACCCAGCCGTCGTCGGGCCGGGGTAGCGGATCAGCCGGCGAACCGGTCCGTCGCGGTGACGAGCGCGTCGAGGATGCCGGGCTCGTCGAAGGCGTGCCCGGCGTCGGGGACCATGACGAGCTCGGCCCGCGGCCACGCCCGGTGCAGGTCCCACGCCGTCATCGCGGGCGTGCACAGGTCGTAGCGCCCCTGCACGATGACGCCCGGGACGTCCCGCAGCGCGCCCGCACCGGCGATGAGCTGCCCCTCCTCGAGCCAGCCCGCGTGCACGAAGAAGTGGTTCTCGATGCGGGCGAACGCGAGCGCGTGCGCCGGGTCCCGCATGGCGGCCACGAGCGCGGGACGTGGCAGCAGGGTCAGGGTCGAGGCCTCCCACGTGGTCCAGGCGAGCGCGGCCGGACCGTGCACCGCCGGGTCCGGGTCCGTGAGCAGGCGGTGGTAGGCCTGGATCAGGCTGCCGCGCCGCTGCTCGGCGGGGATCGGCGCGAGGAAGTCCTCCCACAGGTCGGGGACGAGCGCCGCGGCGCCACCCTCGTAGAACCACTCCAGCTCCGCCCGCCGCAGCGTGAAGATCCCGCGCAGCACGAGCTCGGTGACCCGCTCGGGGTGCGTCTGCGCGTACGCGAGAGCGAGCGTCGAACCCCACGAGCCGCCGAAGACCAGCCACCGCTCGACGCCCAGGTGCTCGCGCAGCCGCTCGAGATCCGCGACCAGCGTCCACGTCGTGTTCGTCGCGAGGTCGGCGTCGGGCTCGCTCGCGTGCGGCGTGGAGCGTCCGCACATTCGCTGGTCCAGCAGGACGATCCGGTACCGGGCGGGGTCGAACAGGCGCCGGTGCGCCGGTGTGCTGCCGCCGCCGGGGCCGCCGTGCAGGAACACGACGGGCTTGCCGTCCGGGCTCCCGCTGGTCTCCCACGCGATCTCGTGCCCGTCGCCGACGTCGAGCATCCCGCTCGCGTACGGCTCGATCGGCGGGTAGAACGTGCGCATCCGACGAGGCTACGCGCGTGTGTGCCTGCGCTCGCCGTCGCGCCGGGGTAGGGCGCGCCGTCGTGCAGGGGTGCGGCTCGCCGTCGTGCGCCCAGAACGGCCCACTGCGGCGAGAACGGTCCTCGGTGGGCCGTTCTCGTCGCTAGGGGCCGTTCTGGCGGTCGGTCTCGTAGGGGCGCCGGGCCGTTCTGGTCGTTGTGGGCCGTTCTGGTGGCGGGGGTCGTTGGGTCGGAGGGCTGGTTCTCGCTGCGGGCCCTGCCCGGATGCCTCGCGCGCCCAGAACGGCCCACTGCGGCGAGAACGGTCCTCGGTGGGCCGTTCTCGTCGCTAAGGGCCGTTCTGGCGGTCGGTTTCGTAAGGACGCCGGGCCGTTCTGGTCGCTGTGGGCCGTTCTGGCGGTCGGTCTCGTAGGGGCGCCGGGCCGTTCTGGTCGTTGTGGGCCGTTCTGGCGGTCGGTTTCGTAAGGGCGCCCGGCCGTTCTGGTCGCTGTGGGCCGTCCCGAGCGTGGGGCGGTGGGGGCGGAGAGTTGGTTCTCGCTGCGGGCCTGGCGGCCCGGGCGCTTCGCGCGCCCAGAACGGCCCACCGCGGCGAGAACGGTCCTCGGCGGGCCGTTCTCGTCGCCTCGGGCCGTTCTGGGCGTGGGGCGGTGCGTGCGGGGGCGGTTCTGATGGTGCCGCTCGCCGTCGCGGGCGTGGTGCGCCTCGCCGTCGTGCCTCAGCCCGCGAGGACCTCGAGCAGGCGGTCGGCGAACGCGGTCGGCGGGCCGGCCGCGCCCATCTGCGGGCCCATGAAGCCGCCGTGGTCGCCGGGGAACGGCGCGGCCGCGACGCCGAGCTCGGACGCCAGCGCCTCCGCGGCGCGGTGCGCGAGCTGGCCCGTCGACTCGACACCCGCGGCCGGCACGATCCGCGTACCGACGGCGCGCAGCGCCTCGAGATCCGGCACGAAGGCGGTGCACGTGCGCAGGTTCTGGGCGAGGAGGGCGTCGTCGCGCGAGCCGTCGTCCTCGGCGGGCATGCCGAACGCGGCCGGCGGCGGGAACGCCTGCGCGCTGAACGCAGGGGTGAGCTCGCCCGTGTGCCCGACGAGCAGGATGAACCGCACCATTCCCGCACCGGCGCCCTCGCGGGCGTAGGTCGCGACGATGTGCTCGACGGCGGCGCTCGCGGCCTCGCGGTCGGGCAGCAGGGCGAGCAGCGGGGGCTCGTGCGCGACGAGCGTGGCGACGAGGTCTGGGTGCTGCTGCACGAGAGCGAGCGCGTTGACCGCGCCGCCGGAGGACGCGAAGACGTCGACCGCGTGGTGACCATCTGAGCCGTCGGCGGGCTCGCCGTCGGCCGACCGCGTCGCGGCGAGCACCTCCTCGACGAGCGCGCCGAGATCCGCGGCGTGATCGCGGGGGGTGAGCTCGCCGGCGCCGTCGGAGCGCATGCTGCGCTCGACGCCGCGCGGGTCGTAGGTGACGACGAGCCGGTCGCCGCGCGCGACGAGCAGCTCCACCAGGTCCGTGAACCCGCTCGCGCCCATCGGCGAGCCGATCACGAGGAGGGGACGGGCCGACCACGGGGCCGTCGGGTCCCCGTGCAGGTCGAAGGCGATGGTGGCGCCCTCGCGGGCCAGGTGCTTCTCGGTCATGCGGGGTAGACCGGTGAACGCGGCACCGCTCATCGGTTGGTGCGCCGCCGGCGGCCGAACGCGCCGTCCGGCGCGTCCCGGCGCACCTGCCCGACGGATCGGGCGCACCGCCCTGGTGCCCGGGACGCCGCCCGGCCGAGCGTGTCCCCGTCGCCGCCGCAGGGGCGGGGACGTACTTCATCCGAGGGGACACGTCATGACCACTGCGCTGTCGCAGCAGAACACCGCCCGACCTGAGCTCGCCCGACCCTCCCGCGCCTGGGCGTGGACCGGGGTGGCGGCGGGCGTCCTGGGCATCGCCACGATCCAGGCCTCGATGGCCACGTCGGTGGACTGGGAGGCGACCGCCGGCGACGCCGAGGCGATGCTCGCCGACGCCGCGAGCAAGCAGGGGGCGTTCTTCGTCTTCCACACGTTCGCGGTGCTCACGTTGCTCGTGATCCCCGTGTTCGCGGCGGGGCTCAAGCGCCGCCTCGACCAGCAGGCGCCCGCGGGGGCGCTGCACGGCGCCGTCGCGGCGACCGGACTCGTGCTCACGGCCGCCGCCCTCCTGCTCGGGAGCGGGCTGGACACCCAGTTCGCGTTCGGGCTCGCCGAGCCCGAGCTGTACGTCCCCGAGTCCGCAGCGTTCTACACCGACTGGACCGCGACGATCCCGTGGCTGTGGGTCGGCGCGGGACTCTCCGCGATCGCGCTCGCCCTCGCCTCGCTCCGGCACGGCGCGGCGCCGCGCTGGCTGGGCGTGACCTCGCTCGTGCTGGGCGTGATCACGGTCGTCGCCGGGGCGTCGCCGCTGCAGTACATGGCCGGGTTCACCGGCCCGGTCTGGCTGCTCGTGGCGTCTCTCGGCTTCGCGCTCGGGGACCGGCGCTGAGGCCAGGTCCGGCGGGGCGGGCGAGGGCCGGGGACCCGTGGGGGGCGTCCCAGGCCGGCGCTGCGCGCCGGTCGGACGAGCCACCCGGCGACGGCGGGGTGCGGCGGTGTCCCGCCGCGCCCCGCTCGGCTCTACGGTGCACCTCATGACCACCACCGCCCGAGCGGGAGCGCTCCCGCACGGAGGCGCGGGCGCGTCACCGCCCTCGAGGAGCGGTGGCCGGCACCCCGCCCGGCCGCGTGCGGGGGTCGCCGTGGCGATCGCCGCGGCGACGCCGGCCCTCGCCGGCGGGACGCTGCAGCTCGCGAGCGGGCTCCCGGTGACCGCGGACATCCTGTTCCTCGTTGTCGACGTCGTGGTGGGCGTGGTCTACGGCGCGGTCGCCGGGGTCATCCTGTCCCGCCGCAGCCATCCGGTCGCCTGGCTCGTCGCGCTCACCGGCGCGGGTGGCGGCGTCGCGGCCCTGGGTGGCGGCTGGGTCTCGTTCACGACGACCCACCCGGGGCTCGCGGGCCAGGACCTCGCGGTCGCGCTGATCGGGTCCGCGTGGGTGCCGGGCACCCTCGCCCTCTTCCTCGTGGTGCCCTGGCTGGTGCGCGAGACCCCGCTCGGCGTCGTCGAGCGCGTCGGGCTCGCGGCCGGCATCGCCACGACGGCGACCCTCACCGTGCAGCGCATCCTCGCCCCGATGTGGGACAACGGCCCGATCCTCGCGGCCGTGGTCGCGGTCGGACTCGTCACCGCGGCGTCGGTCGCGTGGCGGCACCGCCGCGGTCCCGTCGCCGAACGCCCCGGGCTCGGCCTGCTCGCCGCCGGAACGGCCGTGATGGCGGTGTCCTTCCTGCCGCTCGTGTTCGTGCCCTACACGGGCGGCACGCTCGTCCTGCTCGTGCCGGTCCTGCACCTGGTCGCGCAGGCGCTCTTCCCGGCGGCGCTGCTGGTCACCGTGCTGCGCACCCGGATGTGGGGGATCGACCTCGCGATCAGCCGCGCCGTCCTCGCCGGGCTGCTCACCCTCGGCCTCGTGCTCGTCTACGCCGGGCTCGTCTGGACCGCCTCGCGGGTGGTCGGCAGCAGCGCGGTCGCGCAGGTGGTCGCGGCCGTGGGCGTTGTCCTCGCGGTCGACCCGATCCGACGCCGGCTCGAGGTCGAGGTGCGCCGACTCGTCTGGGGCGACGCCACCTCGCCGGGTCGAGCCGCGCTGCGGATCGGCGCAACACTGTCGGCCGAGTCGGACGCGCACGAGATGCTCGACCGGCTCGCGTCGGCGGTCGGTGAGTCGCTGCGGCTGGAGTCGGTCGAGCTCGTGCTGGGGGAGCCGCGAGTCACCGACGGTGCCGGCCCGCTGGTCGCTGAGGTCGGGCGGTGGGGGACGCCCACCTCGGTGCCGGTGCGTCGGGAGGTCCGGCGTGGCGTCGACGGCGACAGCGGCGCGTCGGCCCTCGGCTCGCTCGCGGTGACGCCCCGCCCGGGGGAGCGCCTCGACGCGCGCACGCTCGAGGCGCTCTCGACGCTCGAGCCGGTGGTCGCCGTCGGGCTCGGACTCGTGCGCGCGACGGCGGAGGTCGTCCGCGCACGGGACGCGGCCACGGGTGCGCGGCTGGCCGAGCGACGCCTCATCCGCCGCGAGCTGCACGACGGGATCGGGCCGTGGCTTTCGGGGCTGCGGCTCGGGCTGCAGGGGGCGCGGAACGTGCTGCCGACCGACCCGCAGGCCGCCGACGCCGTGCTCGCGGCACTCCAGGCCGAGGTCGTGAAGCGGGTCGAGGACGTGCGCGCCCTGTCGCGCAGCCTGCTGCCGCCCGTGCTCGAGGAGCGAGGGCTCGGTGCCGCGCTGGGCGAGCTCGTCGCGCAGCACGCGACGGCCGGGTTCGCCGTCGAGCTCGACGTCGCGCCGACGGCGGTCACCCTGGGTGAGCTCGACCCGCGGGTCGCGGCCGCGGCCTACGCCGTCGCGTCCGAGGCCGTGCTCAATGCCTCGCGGCACTCGGGCGCGACGACGTGCCGGCTCACCGTCGCCGTCGGGAGCGGCGGCACGCTGGTCGTCGTGTGCGAGGACGCCGGGCGCGGCCGGATCGACGCGCCCGACGGCGTGGGGAGCCGCTCGATGCGCGAACGGGTGCGCGAGCTGGGTGGTGAGCTCGCCGTCGGGCCCTGCGCCGACGGCACCGGCACGCGGGTGCATGCGCGCGTGCCGCTCGTCCCGGCGGAGGCGCCGTGAGTGCCGCGGGTGCGGCGGGCCCGGCCCCGGCGGAACCGGCGGGATCCGGGACACCTGAGCCGACGGGCCCGACGGGGCCGACGGGGCCGACGGGGCCGACGGGTCCGACGGGTCCGATCGAGCCGACCGCCGCGCCGGGGACCGTCCGGGTCACGGTGGTCGACGACCATCCGGTGTTCCGGATCGGCATGACCGCGCTGCTGGACTCCCTGCCGGGGATCTCGGTGGTGGGGCAGGCGGACGGCGCGACGGCGGCGCTCGCGCTGTTCGCCGGGGGGCACGCGACGGACGTCGTGCTCATGGACCTCGACCTCGGCGACGGATCCGGCGTCGACGTGACCCGCGAGCTCGTGCGCACCCGGCCGGGCCCCGGCGTCCTCGTCGTGACGATGCACGAGGACGAGGACGCCGTGGTCGCGGCGGTCCGGGCCGGCGCGCGCGGCTACCTCGTGAAGTCGGCGCCCCCGGACGCCGTCGAGCGCGCGATCCGCGCCGTGGCCGCGGGGGAGATGATCCTGTCTCCGGCCGTCGCCGAGCGCGCGCTCGCCTACGTGCTGGGTGGCACGCGCGCGGCGCGGGTGCCCTTCCCGCAGCTCACGCAGCGCGAGCGCGAGGTGCTCGACCTCGTGGCCGCTGGCCTCGACAACGTCGCCGTCGCACGCCGGCTCGGCCTCAGCCCGAAGACCGTGCGCAACACCGTCGCGACGGTGCTCGCCAAGCTCGCGCTGCGCGACCGCTCCGCGGCTATCGTGGCTGCGCGCGCGCAGGGCCTCGGCGGGGGCGCGCTCGACGCGTGACGAGCGAGAGGACGGTGCGCGATGGCCGACGGTCGGCACCTCGGGCGCGCCGTGCTGGTCCGGCACGGTGAGAGCGTCGCGAACGCCGCGGGTCTGTTCACGGGCGTGCTCGACGTGCCGCTCTCGGACCGGGGCCGTCGTGAGGCGCACCGCGCCGCCGAGCTGATCGCCGCGACCTCGATCGTGTTCGACCTGGCGCTGTGCTCCGAGCTCACCCGCGCGCGGCAGACCGCCGAGGTGCTCGCCGTGGACCTCCCGCTGCTCCCGCCGGTGCAGCACGACTGGCGGCTGGACGAGCGCAACTACGGCGCGCTGACGAACCGCACCAAGGCGGACGTGCTCGCCGAGCAGGGCGAGGCGCAGTTCCTGGCGTGGCGCCGCTCGGTGCACGTGCCGCCGCCGCCGATGGGCGACGCGCTCTACGACGAGCTCGCCGCGACGCCGCTGTGCCGACGTCTGCCCCCGGCCGCGCTCGTGCGCACGGAGTCGTTGGCGGACGTCATGGTCCGCGTCGGCGCGCTGTGGCGCGAGCGGGTCGACCCGCTCCTGCGTGACGGGGGTGCGGTGCTCGTCGTCGGGCACGGCAACTCCCTGCGGGCGCTCTGCGCGGTGGTCGACGGCCTGACCGACCCGGAGATCCAGGACCTCGGCCTGCCGACGGGCCACCCGCTGCTGTACGAGTTCTCACCGACCGGCGCCGAGCGGGACGGGCTGCTCGTGCCGCTCGCGCGCGGCGGCAGCTACCTCGACGAGCCGCGTGCCCGAGCCGCTGCGGAGGCGCTCGCGCGGGAGGGCGGGACCTGAGCGGGCTGCCCGGGGCCCCGGCGGGCCCGCGGGCGGCGGAGGGGGACGTAGGTTGGGGGGATGGACGCCCTCTACGTCGCCGAAGCCCTGTCCACCGGTCCTGGCCGCAACGGCCGGGTCACCACGCCCGACGGTCGCCTCGACCTCCAGCTCGCCTTCCCGACCGAGCTCGGCGGCAGCGGTGAGGGCAGCAACCCCGAGCAGCTCTTCGCAGCCGGGTACGCCGCGTGCTTCCACAACGCGCTGCAGCGCGTGGCGCGCGAGCAGCACGTCGAGCTGCAGGACAGCTCGGTCGGCGCGAGGGTGGGGATGAGCCGCAACAGCTCCGGCGGCTTCCAGCTCGAGGTCGAGCTCGAGGTGGTCCTGCCCGGCATCGTGCAGGACGTGGCCCGCTCGCTCGCGGACGCCGCGCACGAGGTGTGCCCCTACTCCAACGCCACGCGGGGCAACATCCCCGTCACGGTGCTCGTCGCCGAGGACTGACCGAGGACCGGGCCGAACCAGCGAGCCGGACCACCGACGAGCACCACCGGCCAGCGCCCACCGACGAGCGAGGGAGCCTCGTGAAGCCACAGCGCCGCATCCTCTGCGTGATCCTGGCCGGCGGCAAGGGAAGCCGGCTCGGTGTCCTCACCGACCACCGGGTCAAGCCGTCCCTGCGGGTGGCGGGCAGCTACCGCCTCATCGACGTCGCGCTCTCGAACGTGGCCAACAGCGGGCTGTCCGACGTCTGGATCGTCGAGCAGTACCTGCCGCACTCGCTCAACCAGCACCTCTCCGGCGGCCGGCCGTGGGACCTGGACCGGATCCACGGCGGGCTGCACCTGCTCGCGCCGTTCACGGGAGCGACCGGTGAGGGGTTCGCCGAGGGCAACAGCGACTCGCTGTGGCGCCACCGCGAGCGGATCGCCGGCTTCGAGCCCGACCTCGTGGTCGTGCTGAGCGCGGACCACCTGTACGCACTGGACGTGCGCGACGTCGTCGCCACCCACGAGCGGCACGGCGCCGCCCTCACGATGGTCACCACGAGGACGGACGCGGACCCGTCCGACCACGGCGTGGTCGTGACCGACGACGAGGGCGTCGTCACGGAGTTCGCCTACAAGCCGGACGAGCCGGCCGACGACCTCGTCGCCGTCGAGGTGTTCTGCTTCGACGGCCCGGCGCTGCTCGAGGCGCTCGACCTGCTGCACGAGCGGCTGGGCGGGCTCGGGGACTACGGCGAGGACCTCGTGCCGTACTTCGTGGCGCAGCACCGCACGGTGGAGCACCGGCTCGAGGGCTACTGGCGCGACATGGGGACGCCCGAGTCCTACTGGATCGCCCATCAGCAGCTCCTCGACGGGACCGGGGCGCGGCTCGACGACCCGGCGTGGCCCGTGCGCTCGGCCCAGCCGCAGCAGCTCCCCGCACGCGTCCTGGCCGGGGCACAGGTCGCCGACAGCCTGCTCGCGCCCGGCTCGCACGTCGCGGGCACCGTGCGGCGCAGCGTCGTCGGACCCGGGGTCGTGGTCGAGGCGGGTGCCGTGGTGGAGGAGAGCGTGCTGCTCGACGGCGTCCACGTCGCCTCGGGCGTGACCCTGCGGCGCTGCCTCGTCGACGACGGCGCACGGCTGGCGCAGCCGGGCGTCGTCGGCGAGGCCGACGCCGTCACGGTGATCGGGCCGGACGGTCAGGTCGACGCGAGCGTCGCGGGCGACCCGAGCGCGGACTAGCGACACCCTCGACGGAGCCCGGCGAGACCAGCGAGCCCCGCGAGCGCACCGACCGGCGCCTGGCCGTGACCCCGGCGCACGTCAGCGCGTGGGCCAGCGCGCGCTCGCCGTCGCCCCCCGGGGATCGGTGACCTGCGCGGCCACGGTGGTGGCCTGCAGGGTCAGCGGCACGGAGAGGTCCGTGCCACCGTCCGCCCGGGGCGTCTTCGCGGCCTGCAGTCGCCCGATCGGGAGCCGGCGCGCGAGCGGGACGTCCGCGATGACGAGGCTGATCTCCTGCGACGTCGCCGGGTCGAGCGGCCGAGGCAGCGGTCGGGGCGTCGGGAACGGCACCGGGCGCACGCCGCCGGCCCGCCGCGTCGCGACGAGGCGCAGCACGCCGGCGGAGTCCGGCGGCAGGCTCGTGGACAGTGTGCAGACCGTGCCGCGCCCGACGATCGTGAACACGTCCTCGATCCGCAACCACGTCGCGGGCGTCGGCGGCACCCAGCCGGCCACGGTCAGCGTGCGCTCGCTCACCCGACCCGTGGGGTCGGTGAGCCGGAGCACGACGGCGAGCGGCGCCGTCGGGTCCGCGCGGTGCGTCCACAGGACGAGCGGGGTGCGACCGGACGCGCGAGCGCGGCGGGCGAGCGCCGGCAGCGTCGCGGGCGCCACGGGCGGCGTGTCCGAGCCGGCGACGGGCACCAGCTCCAGCGGCGTGCCCGCCGGTCCTGGCACCGCCCCGCCGACCGGCGGGACGGGGACGCCGTCGACCGTCGCCAGCAGCACGTGCGAGCCGGCGGCCGTGACGCGGTCCGGGGCGCGAGTCGCCGAGCGGACGAGCACCGCGGCACCGTCCGGCCCGACCTCCGCGACGAGCGGCTCCAGGTCCGGCGGCGTCGTCGGCGGCAGCGCGACCGCGACCGCCTCGCTCGCAGGCGAGACGACCCCGCGCACGGCCGACGGCCCCACGACGGGGGGTGGCACCGCCGTCGCGCGCAGGTGCCAGGGGTCCCAGGACGGCGTCAGGTCGCTCGGCCACGCGCCGGCGTACAGCGGCGCGCCGGTGATCGGGTCGGTCCCGCCCGTGGCGACCGCCGGCACGCTCGCGCGCGGCGGCCCCATCGTGCGGTGATCGAGCGCGGCCTCGGCGGATCGCGTGGCGAACAGCTCGAACGCGGTGACGCCCACCGAGCATGCGGCCTCGAACGTCACCGTGAGCGCGCCGTCGGCGCCGAACCCCGGCCGGACCGCGGGCTGCGTCGGGCGCACGAGGCTCGGCGCCAGCGCGGCCTGCAGGTGGTGGTGCGGCTGGACAGGCCCGGCGGCGTCGGGCCACGGCGACTCCGCGCCGGTGGTGCTCGCCGTGGTGACGACGAACAGATGGATGTCCTTCGAGCCGCGCGGCAGCGTCACGTCGACCGCGTGCGGGTCGCCGCCCGCCAGCGGCACCTCGACCATGCGGCGGAAGAGGTTCTTGCGCCGGTCCGGCGCCGTCGCGTCGTAGGCGTCCCAGAGCGCGTCGAGGCGCCAGCCGGGGAGCGCCTCGGCCGTGCCGGGCTGCGGCTCGGGCAGGCCGAGGCGCTCGCGGACCACGGTCTCGGACGTCTCCCAGACCACCACCCGGTCGGCCTGCGCCGGTACCGGGCCGACCCAGGTGACGTGCACGTGGCTGCGCCCGAGGTGGTCGGGCGTGCTCGCGAGGGGGACGTCGGGCGGTTGGGGCGGCGCGGGCAGCACGATCGGCACGGGGCTCGCGGCGACGGCGGTCGCCGGATCCTCGGGGCGCGGCGACCACGCCGAGGGCTGCGCGTGGTTGCGGGCGCGCAGCCGGGCGAACACGCGCACGCCCCAGCGCGAGACGCCCGCGAAGTCCAGCGGTCCGACCGGGACCGTGAGGCGGTACCGGCGCCCGTCGTCGCCCTGGGTCGCGGTGCCGGCCGGGCGCGGGACCGGGACGGCCGGGGGCGCCTGTCCGGACGGGACGGGCGTGCGGCTCAGCTCGGTGCCGTCGACGTCGATGCCGACCACGCCGGTTCCCGCCGGGCCGCCGGCGACGAGCGGTTCGTCCCCGGCGAAGCCGAGGTGCGCCGTCACGGCCCCCGCCGGTGGCGCGTCCGGGTCGACGGCGGGCGGCGGGGTGGCGCCCGTCGGCATGGGGTAGGGCACGAGGAGCAGCTCGACATCGGTGGGTGTGCGCTCGGGCCAGGGCACGGCGACTTCGACCGTCGCCTCCGCGGGGCAGAGCGTCGAACCGGTCCAGCGAGCGGCGAGCGAGAGGCTCACCACGCGCGGCCCCATGAGCGCGGGCGCGGCACCGGTCCACGCGACGTCCTGCCAGTCGGAGTAGATCCCGAACAGGTTCGCCTGCGCGACGGCGTAGCCGCGGCTGACGGTGCCCTCGTACGGCAGCGCGCGGCCGGGGTCCACCAGGCGCGGGCGCGGGTCGACGGGGATCTCCGGGTGGTTCGGGTCCCCGCCGGGGCTCGCGAGGAGCTGGACCGCGCTCCCGCCCTTGAGGCGTGGCGGCAGCAGGTCGCTCGCCGGCGGGTCGGCGGGTCCGAAGCCCGCGAGCACGCACGCCGTCGGGCCGGTGAGGGTCGCCGTCGTGAGGCCCGGCTGCCAGAGCAGCTCCACGGACTCGGCGAACGGGTCGTCGCGCCGCGGCGGCGTCGTGAGTACGGCACGCTGGGCGAGCAGGCCCGCGACGGCGGGCACGCTGGCGTGATGGTGGGCCGGCGGGAGGAAGGCGACGAGCTCGACGCCGCGATCGCCGTCGGGCGTCTCCTCGTACGGCGCGGTGACGAGCAGCTCGATCTCGGCCGGGTGCTGGTCGATCTCGCTGCCCCGGTAGGCGGTCGCAAAGCCCGTGGTGAGCGCGGCGAACGCATCCCCGGCTGCGGAGACGAGCAACGTGCGGAGCAGCGGGAGGTCGGCCGTGGTGGGCTCGGCGTCGTACCGGCCCTCGCCCGGCCCGGGGACGTTGCGACGCGAGACGAGACGTACCTGCTGCGGCTCGACGTCGTCCCACAGGCGCGTTAGCTCGGGGAAGAGCAGCTCGCGCGCCTCGTCGACGAGACCCCCGGGGTCCGGTCGCTCCCACACCGGGGCGAGCCGGCCGGACTCCGTCGCGAACCACCAGCCGACCGGGGGACCACCCCGGTCGAGCCGGTCCAGCGCCGCGTCGGGTCCACCGACGGGCGCGACGACGAGTCCCTGCGGGTCGGGGCGGTAGCGTCCGAGCTCGCCGTCCTTGACGGGGTGCCCGACGCGCTCGAGCGGGTTCCACGAGCCGTCGTCCGCGACCGTGTCCCGCAGCCACGCGGCGGCGACGTTCGTGGGCGTGCCGTTGACCAGAAGGGCGCACGTCGCGAACGGCGCGCGGACCTCGAGCGTGACCGCACCGCCAGGCCCCGGGTTGCGCGCTGCGGCCGCGACGGCCGCGAACGGGTCCTCGCCTGCCTCGCGGAGCAGGAAGAGGCCGACCGGCCTCGTGGGGTCGAACGCCGTGGCGGAGACCCCGAGGGCGGTGACCTCCTCGCCGCCCCACGAGATCAGCGCGCGGTCGTCGCTCGTGTCGACGTCGAAGGACGTCCGCTTCGTGCGGGTCTGGACCGTGCGCCACCACACGGTGAACGGCTCGGCGGGGACTCCGAGCTCGGGCCGGACCGACCACACGACGTGCAGCCGCTCACCGAACCGCTTGGCGTCGGCGAGCGCACGCTCCACGATCTCGTCGGACTGCACGTGCGCGTTCGCCAGACGTTGCCGAGCCACGCCGGGCCAGTCGATCAGCGCGCTGGCCGCACGGAACCAGCGGGGGTCGTGGATGCGGTCCATCAGTCCTCCACCTCCCACGGTGCCTTCTCGAGCGCGACGTCGACGGCGAGCGCCCGCTCGTCCGCCGTCCCCGCCAGGGGGTCGCCCGGCCGGAGCAGGTCGAGCCGGAATCGCGCACCGCGTGCGTTCGCCGGCAGGAACGCGAGTACCCGGGTACCACCGGGGGCGACGACGAGCGGTCCCTGCGCGGTCACCTCGCCGGCGCCCGGCGCGAGCACGCCCGCCGGGGTGAGGCACGGCTGCGGCCGCGCGGCCCACCAGCCGTGCGACGGGTCGGCGGAGTCGCCCGGACCCGTCACCCACGTCGGCGCGAGGTGCTCGCGGTACAGCGCCTCGGACGCCTCGATCACGACGGCCAGCGGCCGCGGCGCCGGGTCGGCGCTCCACCACACCTCCACCCGAGGTGCGCTCGGGACGACCGGAACGTCGAGTCCCGCGGCCTGCACCGCGGCGTCCCACTGGTCGCCCGAGGGGCGAGTCGGCAGGGCGGTGAGCGGCGTGATCGTGCGGCACAGCCGGTGCTCGACGGCGCTCGGCGCGATCCACGACGCGAGGTGCGCGAGCGAGTCGAACCGCGACGTGGTGAAGTTCGCGCGATACACCCGGGTGCGTGCGCCGCCCGCGATCGGGACGGACTCGATGTCGAGCAGGTAGTCGGTAAGGGGGTCCAGCTCGAACCGGAACGTCAGCACCTCGGTGTCCCGGGTGACCTCGTCCACCCCGACGCACGGCGTGCTCGGCAGCAGCTCGGCGGCCGTCTGCTCCCACGCCTGGAGCGGCGCGGTCCGCGGGTGCAGCTCGGCGAGTCCGGCGTCGAGGCGTACCGCGGCGTCGGCAGGCAGCGCGAATGCCTGGCCCGCGGGGCCGCCGCCGGGCGGTGCGGGGTGGTGGCCCGAGGACGAGCGCACCGTGACCTCGAGGCGCCGTCCGTAGGCCGCGAACAGCTCGGGGACCGCCTGGTGCGAGAGCGCGATGCGCAGCGGGTCGTGGCAGAAGATGCCGGCGTCGCCCATGCCGGGCGTCGTGTCGAGGATCCACGGCGCGAGGTCGGTGGGGCACGCGGCGGCGGAGGCGCCGCGGAACCGGAAGGTCTGCGGGGTTCCGGCGTTCGGGTAGGTCGGCACGCGCGTCGGGTGCGCCTCGCCCGTCTCGACGTCCCAGTGCCAGCTCGCGGTGAGCGTGTAGTCCTGGCCGGGCACCAGGAGCGCGACGTCCGTGGGGGCGTGGGTCAGGCCGGTCTCGAACGCCTCCCGGTCGCTGTTCGTGACGGTCTCGTCCCAGCTTTCGCGCTCCGCCTCGGCGTACGTGACGGCCTCGAGCGCGACGACGTGCACGGGGCTCTCGTACGGCGGCGCCTCTCGGTCGCTCCAGCCGATGGCGAGCTGCGTGGTCTGCTTCTCCAGGCGCCCGAGGTCGGCGAGGAACAGCCCGAGGATCCGACCGTCGCGGATGACGGAGGCCGCCGCCCGACCGGCGAGCCGGACGGGACGCTCCCACGGGCCGCCCGGGTCCACCCACGTGCCCGGGAGCGGGTGGGCGGCGTCCACGAGGTCGTCGTTGACGAGCCGGTACTCGGCCAGCACGGTGCCGTCCTCCGCTCGCTGCTGGAGAAGGACCTGGCGCTTGCGCTCGAGCGGCGCGACGAGCAGGACGCGCGCGGTGAGCAGGGGCTCGGTCAGATCGAGCAGCACGGCGTCCGCGAGCGCGTCCGGGGTCCAGCCGGCCTCGGCGCGCGCCTCCTCGAGCCGCTTGAGCTCGCGCTCGGTGAGCCCGACCGGGTCCGCCCACTCGTGCCACGGGCAGCGCAGCACCCGACCGTCGCAGAGCTTGCCTCGTACGAGGTCGGCCTCCACGAGCCGGGAGCGCGCGTGCCCCGCGAGGTCGGTGAGGTCCGTGCCCGAGGCGAGCGCCGCCGTCGCCGAGGTGAGGTCGATCGACAGGCCACCCGCCGTCGTACGCCCGGGCAGGCCCTTCGTCCACGTGGCGAGCGGGTCCGCGGGATCCGTCGCGCCGCCGCACGGCACGGCGTCGCCGACCACGCGCGCGGGCTCGGTCGGGGCGAGCGCGTCGGCGGGCGTGCCGCTGCGCCACGGCTCGCGGACCCGGAGCACGCGTTCGGCCGGAGCGGACCGCGGCGCCGAGCCGGGCGGGTCGGGCCAGACGAGCCCGACGAGCGACCAGCCGGACTCGCTCGGTCCGAGCGGCTGACCGCCGAAGGTCCACAGCTGCGGCGCGGCCGGGACCGGCGGGTGGCACACGGTGCCCCAGCGGTGGTCGATCTGCCGGGTCAGGGTCTCGCCGTAGCTGATCGCCGAGCTGAACGGCAGCGGCGCCCACGTGAGCAGCGCGAGGGCGGGCGAGGCGATCTGATCGGTCGGGTTGGAGTCGTTCCACCAGACGCTCGGCGTCGGACCGGCGCGCAGCGCGCCGGCGAGCGTGACCGAGTCCAGCCGGTAGGCCCACCAGCGGTCCCCGATCCGGTACCAGGCGGAGGTGCCTGAGACGCCGGAGGTCCCGTTCGGCGTCGCGCCGAGCACGACGTTCCCCCCCGCCGTCTCGGGCGCCGTGGTGAGCACGAGGACTCCGACGGCGTCCAGCGGCAGCTCGGGCACGACGTCGGCCGGCGCGCTCGCGGCGCGCGCGAGACGCGCGTCCGGGCTGCCGGTCGCGCCGGAGCCCTCGACGACGACGGCGGAGCGGCCGACGAAGTCGAGCGAGGCGACGAGCGGCGGCGGGACGAGGTCGGGGCTGGGCGCCGAGCCGATCGTCAGCTCGATGCACGCCTCGATGTCGAAGAAGAAGAACGAGACCTTGCCGCAGACCTTGCCGTGCACGTACGGGTGGTCGACCTCGCGGCCGTTCTCCACCCGCTTGCCGACGGCGAGATCCAGCGTGGCCGTGACGCCGATCGAGACGATGAAGAGCATGAGCTCACCACGGATGTAGATCCGCCCGGCGAGGTAGAACGGGTCGAAGCCGAGGATCGCGTCGAACCCGGCGGCCACCTCGGCGTACAGCCGCGCCGGCTTGGACCCCATGAGCACGGCCTGGAGGTGGAAGCCGGTGGCGATCGCGACTCCGCTCGCGCCCGGCAGCGGCGGCACGTCCGAGCTGGGCGAGCCGCCGGTGAGGCCGTTGCCGTGCACCATGAGGTAGCCGCTGGCCTCGAGGACGTCCAGCACCTTGACGCGGATGCGGTCGTGGTAGGTGCCGAGGTCGACCCGCCAGGTCTCCGGCTGCTTCGTGGAGAAGAACGCCGTGACCGGGACGTGCACCTGGAGGATCTTCTCGATCGTGTAGTCGGCGACGACGCCGAGGGTGATCGTGCCGCGGCCGAAGTCGATGTCCAGCACGGCGAGGAAGGTGGCCGACTCCTGGCTCGTCGCCGATGGCATCTTCTTGAGAACGTCGGCCTTCATGATGAGCAGCAGGCGCGGTCCGGGTACCTCGATGAGCAGGATGCCCTTGAGGTGGACGACGTAGCCGCCCTCGATCGTGCCGACCAGCATGCCCGCGGCGAACGCGTAGGAGCCGGGCTGGTGGTGCCAGCCGTCGACGTGCATGACGGAGCCCCGGGCGAGCTGGGTGCCCACCCAGTCCAGCGCGGGCAGTGCGGCGTTCGGGTTCTCCGAGCGCGCGAAGTTGATACCGACGCCGCCGAGGAAGCCGAAGATGCCCAGCCCCGAGTTCCCGAGCAGGAGCGGGACCGGGAACTCGACCTCGATGCCGATGAGCAGACCCGTGACGCCGTTCTCGGTGATGAGCGCGAGCGATGCCGCGGCGCGGATGCTCACGGGGATGATCGTGAGGTCGATCGACGCCTTGAAGCCGTTGGGCAGGATCTCCAGCGTCCCCGACCCGTGCAGCGTGCTCGGGATGTCCAGGCTCGCGCCGAGCTTGGTGAGCTGGGGCGGCTCGGGCGCGTCGAGGCGCTGGCGCACGCGAACCGTGTCGATCGTGACCGGCCCGAGCTCGACGCCGATCATCGCCTCGACCTCGAGGTAGGTCGGGTTGTCGCGGGACACCCGCACGCCCATGATCCGCAGGATCTCGTCGAGCGGCTCGACCGCCTGGATCGAGCCGGGCTTGATCTCGAGCTCGTAGCCGCGGCTGGCGTCGAACACGGGAATCGGCACGGCCGGCCCCGTGGGGTCCCACGCGGCGCGCACCCCGACGGCCTGGTAGCGCGTGCGGACGGGCTTGTCCCGCGGCACCTTGACGACGGAGAAGTCGAACGCGAACTGCACCTCGACGTCGAGCATGACGCTGACCGCTCCGGTGCCGGTGCTCGCCGTCGAGCCGTCCGGCGCGATGACGCCGTTGGACACGACGATCTCGCCGCCGTGGATCGTGAGGGCGCGCACGTCGATCCAGCCGACGGCGCCGAGCGCGACCGATCCGAGCTGGATGAGGGCGCCGGCAGCGGGGGAGAGGGTCGCGACGGCCGCCGAGATCGGGGCCATGACGGCGAAGGCGCCGGCCATGCTCAGGGCCGTGTCGGGCGCGGTGGCCGGGGTGAGGCGGCGGTCGTAGAGCCCGTCGAGGTCCGCCTGCGCGGCTCGGAACTCCCCGAAGACCTCCCACGCTCCGCGGTCGGAGGCCAGCTTGAGGCGCACCCGGAACAGGCAGATGCCGTCGCTCGCGCTGCCCACGCCGAACTGGTCGACCCCACCCTGGGCGAGGCTCGTCTCCAGGGCGGTCTCGACGTCGAACTCGCCCCAGATCTCGCAGCGCACGAAGGTCGAGCGGAGCAGCTCGACCTCGACGCCGATCCGGCGGAAGCAGTCCGGGCGTCCGGTGGTGGGCGGCGCGGGGTCGCGGTCCACGACGGCGAGCCGCGGCTGTCGCGTCAGCCGCGCCGTGGCCGCAGCGGGGGTCGCCGGGGTCGGGCCCGTGACCCGGACCCACCACCAGTCCGGCGCGGTGGGCGCCGGGACGGGCGTGGTGCCGCGCGGGTCGACCCCGTCCCGGGCCGGGACGTGACCCAGGCCCGACACGGTGCCGACGGGATACCCGGCGTTGCGCAGCACGGCGGCGACGACGGCGGCACGGCGCTCGCTCAGCTCCTGGTTGTAGGTGCGCTTGGCCTCGGTGTCCGACTCGCACGACGCGTAGCCGGTCACGGTGACGGTGCCGGCGCCGCCACCGGCCGCCGCGGTGAACGCCGCGTGCCGGTCGGCGGCCAGCGTCGCGAAGGGTGTCCCGCCCGGCGCCGAGGTGCGGTTGGCCGCGGGCGAGGTGCCGATGTTGGCGAGGGTCGTCGTCCAGGTGGGGTTCGTGGCCTCGTCCGGCGTGGGGTGGTCGAACCGGAGGTAGGCATCCATGACGAGCGCGCTGCTCGCCGGCCGGGTCGCGCTCACGGTGACGGTCGCGCCGTCGCCGACCGGGACCGTCACCTCGGTCGCGGACGCCGCGGAGCCCCCGCCGCTCCACGTCCAGCTTGCGGCGACCGGCGGGTCCAGGGCGAGGGTCGCCGTCGTCGCGTCCTGGCGCACGAGGACGAGCCGTCCGGCCTCCGGTGCGGTGTTCGTGAGCTGGACGGGGTTCGTCGCGTCGTTGCCCGCGCCCTCGGCGGCCGCGGGTCGGCGTGCACGGAAGCTCGCCGTCGCGCTCTGTCCGCCCGAGGAGGCGGCGGTGACCGTGAGCGTGACCGCGCCCGCGGCGGGCACGGTCACGGTGGTCCGGCCGTTCGTGACCGGACCACCCCCCGTGATGGTGATCGTGACGGGAGCGGTACCGCCGTTGGTGTCGGCGACGAACGTCGATCCGGTCGGGACCTCGACCTCGCCGTCCGCGATCGCGGCGACGTGGCGACCGGACGGCGTGATGAACCGCGCCATGATGCTCGGCGCACCGCCACGGTTGACCACCTCGGCGCTGAACGTGCCGGTGACCCCGGCGTGCACCCCGAGGCCGATCCAGAGGTTGCGCACGCCCGCGGACACGGCGATGCCGTCCAGGCCGTCGGGTTGCACGAACAGGCGGGCCTCGGGGAGGTAGAAGCCCTGCCACTCCGCGGGCATGGCGCGCGCCTGCGCAGGAACGCCGGCGGGGCCGGACTCGCCGGACAGGTCGAGCACCGCGGCGCGGAAGGCGAAACCGACGACGGCGCCGGGTCCCACGAGCGCGTACGGCGGAGACATCTCGATGCAGGAGTAGACGTCGTCGAGCGGTTCGCCCGAGGTGGTCGCCGAGAGGAGCTCGAAGCCGACGCTGCCGCCTGGGCTCTGGGCCAGACGCATCACGAGGCGCGGGACGAGGAGGCGGACCTGGGTGTGGTCGGGGTCCTCCTCGAGCATGCCGTCGCCGGCGAGGCGGGCCCCGCGCAGGAAGGGCAGGAGGACGCGGACGCCGGGGACGTCGAGATCGACGCGCCACGCGCCGTCCTCGGGGTCGGCGAGCGTGGTGCCGCTGAGGCGACGCCACTCGGCGAGGACGACCGAGTCGCCGGCGAGCTCGATCGGGGTGTCACCGCCCGAGCCGATCCGGCCCGTCGCGGGGTCGATCGCGCCGCCCGCGAAGCCCGACAGCGACGCGGTCGCGGTTCGGCGCTTCCAGGTCGTGCCGTTCTCGGTGACGAGCGCCCACGGCGTGGTGGTCACCGCCGAGAGGGGTCCCTGGAGCGCGTCGAGCAGGCCGCTCGTGCGCAGCGGTTCGGGTAGGTCGTCCCAAGCAGCCATCAGTGGCTCCGTCGCTCGCGCTCCGTGCCGCCCTGCCGACACGGGGACGGCCGCACGCTAGACCCGTGGGGGGATGGGGGACAAGGGTGGGAGCGCGTGCGCGTCGAGGCACGGCCCGATCGGGCAGGGTGGGGCGGTGCAGGGAGACTTGCCTAACGGACGTGAGGAGCGCACGTGGGGCGCCGTCGTGCACACGCTCGCTGCGCCGTCGTGCGCGCGTGGGAGTGGTCCGGAACGAAACCGAGGCGTTCCGACGGAGAGGGCCCCCGGCCCGCGTCGCCGCAGGTCGGAGGCCCTCTCGGAAGGTGCGACGGCTCAGACGTCGTAGTAGAGCTCGAACTCGTGCGGCGTCGGACGCAGCTGCACGGGGTCGACCTCGTGGGTCCGCTTGTAGTCGATCCAGGTCTCGATGAGGTCCGGGGTGAACACGCCACCTGCCGTGAGGTAGTCGTTGTCCTCCTCGAGAGCCTTGAGGACCTCGGGCAGCGAGCCCGGGACCTGCTGGATCTGCGCGTGCTCCTCGGGGGGCAGCTCATACAGGTCCTTGTCGACCGGCTCCGGCGGCTCGATGCGGTTCTTGATGCCGTCGATGCCGGCCATGAGGATCGCCGAGAACGCGAGGTACGGGTTGGCCGACGGGTCCGGCACGCGGAACTCCACGCGCTTGGCCTTGGGCGAGGAGCCCGTGATCGGGATGCGGATGCAGGCCGAGCGGTTGCGGGCCGAGTAGACCAGGTTGACCGGTGCCTCGTAGCCCGGGACCAGGCGGCGGTAGGAGTTCACCGACGGGTTCGTCCAGGCCAGGAGCGACGGCGCGTGGTGCAGGAGGCCACCGATGTACCAGCGGGCGAGGTCGGACAGGCCGCCGTAGCCGGACTCGTCGTGGAACAGCGGCACGCCGTCCTTCCACAGCGAGGAGTGGCAGTGCATGCCCGAGCCGTTGTCCCCGAAGAGGGGTTTCGGCATGAACGTCACGGTCTTGCCGGCGTTGTAGGCGACGTTCTTGATGACGTACTTGAACTTCATCAGGTCGTCGCCGGCCGAGCGCAGCGTGTTGAAGCGGTAGTTGATCTCCTGCTGACCGCCGGTGCCGACCTCGTGGTGCGCCCGCTCGACGTCGAGGCCGATCGAGCCCAGCACGGTGCACATCTCGTCACGCAGGTCGGCGAACTTGTCGCTCGGGGAGAGCGGGAAGTAGCCACCCTTGTACCGCGTCTTGTACGCCTGGTTGCCACCCTCCTCCTCGCGCCCGGTGTTCCACGCGGCCTCGATCGAGTCGATGTGGTAGAACGCCTCGTTCTGGCGGGAGATGAAGCGGGCGGAGTCGAACAGGTAGAACTCGGCCTCCGGGCCGAAGTACACCGTGTCGGCGATGCCCGTCGAGGCGAGGTACGCCTCGGCCTTGGCCGCGATCTGACGCGGGTCGCGCGAGTACGGCTCGTCCGTGAACGGGTTCACGACCGAGAAGTACACGACGAGCGTCTTGGCCTTGCGGAACGGGTCGATGAAGGCGCTCGTCACGTCCGGGATGAGCTTCATGTCCGACTCGTGGATGGCCTGGAAGCCGCGGATCGAGGAGCCGTCGAACATGAGGCCCTCGCTGAAGGCGTCGTCGTTGAAGGCCTCGACCGGGATGTTGAAGTGCTGCTGCACGCCCGGCAGGTCGATGAACCTGACGTCGATGAACTCGACGCCCTGCTCATGCGTGTAGGCGATCGCCTCCTCGGCGGTACTGAACATGGGGCTCCTTCGTAGGTCGGTCCCGGGGTCGGCTGAACGCTATGGCGGCCCGATTTCCCGGTCATGACTCCTTTGTGTCGGTGACGTTACGTCGCCGGGCGTGAAGGTACCGCGCCGGGCTGGGCGCGCGCTGTCCGTTTCGAGGCGCGGCTTACGATCGTGCGGTGCCAGCCGAACCCCGCCACCACGCACCGATGCCCGACGGCGGAGCGCACCCCTCGCCGTCGTCCTCCCCGTCCGCGGCGTCCGCCGGGATGCACGTGGGCCGGCGCCTGGGCGCGCTGATCGTGGACTGGGTGATCGCGTCGGCGATCTCGGCCGGGTTCCTCGACTACCACCCGCTGGCGACGCTCGGTGTGTTCGCGCTGATGACTGCGTTGCTGCTGATGACCCTCGGAGCCACGATCGGGCACCGGCTCTTCGGGCTCGTGGTGCGCCGGAACGCGGACGGCGGGGTGCCGTGCCGACCGCTGCAGGCGGTGGTGCGGACCGTGGCGCTGTGCCTCGTGGTGCCTGCGGGGATCTGGGGGCCGGACGGCCGGGGGCTGCACGACGTGTGGGCAGGGACTGCGGTCGGGCGGCGCTGAGCCGAGCGGGGGAGCCCGAGCTGGCTGCGCCCGAGCTGGGTGCGCCCGAGCTGGCTGCGCCCGAGCGCGTGCAGGCGGGACTCGAGCACGACTGCGGACCTCGGCGCCAGATCACGCCTCGGGGGTGCGGGGCGGGACGGGTCTCTCGTTCTGCGTGACGCGCTCGCGCGAACGCTGGGTTTCGGTCATCAGGGGGCTCGCTGGGAGCCAGAACCCAGCGTTCGGCGCCGTCGCCGTGGCCCCAACCCAGCGTTCGGCGCCGGCGCCGTCCCGGATGCGAATGCTGCCGAGGCACCTCCGGCGGCGTGGGCCTCGGTAGCCTGGGCGCTCTGCCCCGTGGGCCCTCGGCGTCCCGACCACCCCCGAGGCCTGGGACCTCGGTCCTGGGACCTGGGTCCCCGGGACCTCGGCCTCATGAGACGCCGCGTGCCGCCTCGTAGTTTCGTGTCATCACCCACCCGACACCAGGAGCAACGCGTGACCACCACAGCTGACAACCAGGTCGCCGTCGAGGACGCCGAGACGGTCGTGGAGGAGGCAGTCGACTCGACCGCCTCCGAGGTCGACCCCACCGTGAACCACATCGACGACCTCGTCGCCAAGGGTCTGGCGGCCCTCAAGGAGTACGCCTCCTTCGACCAGGCGACCATCGACTACATCGTCGCCAAGTGCGCCGTCGCCGCCCTCGACAAGCACGGCGTCCTCGCCGAGCTCGCCGTCAAGGAGACCGGTCGCGGTGTGTTCGAGGACAAGGCCGTGAAGAACATCTTCGCGTGCGAGCACGTCACCCACTCCATGCGCGACCTGCGCACCGTGGGCGTCATCAGCAAGGACGAGCTGACCGGCATCACCGAGATCGCCGAGCCCGTCGGCGTGGTCTGCGGTGTCACTCCCGTGACGAACCCGACCTCGACGGCGATCTTCAAGTCCCTCATCGCGCTCAAGACGCGCAACCCCATCGTCTTCGCCTTCCACCCCGGCGCTCAGCAGTGCTCCGTCGCCGCCGCGAAGGTCGTGCGGGACGCGGCCGTCGCCGCCGGCGCCCCCGAGAACTGCATCCAGTGGGTCGAGACCCCCTCACTCCAGGCCACCGGCCTCCTCATGAACCACCCCGGCGTCTCCCTCATCCTCGCGACCGGCGGCAACGCGATGGTCCGCGCCGCCTACTCCTGCGGCAAGCCCGCCCTCGGCGTCGGCGCGGGCAACGTCCCCGCCTACATCACGAAGTCCGCGAAGCTCAAGCGAGCCGTGAACGACGTCGTGCTCTCCAAGGCCTTCGACAACGGCATGATCTGCGCCTCCGAGCAGGCCGCCATCCTCGATGCCGAGATCTACGACGAGGCGATCGCCGAGTTCCAGCACCTGCACGCCTACCTCGCCAGCCCCGAGGAGAAGGCGCTCCTGGAGCAGTTCATCTTCGGCGTCCAGGCCAACTCCGCGAACTGCGGCGGTGCCAAGCTCAACGCGGCCGTCGTCGGCAAGCACCCCGCGTGGATCGCGCAGCAGGCCGGCTTCACCGTCCCCGAGGACACCTCGGTCATCCTCGTGCCCGTGAGCGAGGTCGGCCCGGCTGAGCCCCTCACCCGCGAGAAGCTGGCCCCGGTGCTCGCGGTTCTCAAGGCGAACTCCGTCGAGGAGGGTCTGCGCTTCTCCGAGCAGATGGTGGAGTTCGACGGGCTCGGCCACTCGGGCGCCATCCACACCGAGGACCCGGAGCTCGCCGAGGAGTTCGGCTCGCGCGTCAAGGCGATCCGCATCATCACCAACGCCCCGAGCTCCCTCGGCGGCATCGGCGACATCTACAACGCCTTCATCCCGTCACTGACCCTGGGCTGCGGCTCCTACGGGCACAACTCGGTCTCGAACAACGTCTCGGCGATCAACCTCGTCAACGTCAAGCGCATCGGTCGGAGGAACAACAACTTGCAGTGGTTCAAGGTCCCGGCCAAGACGTACTTCGAGCCGAACGCGATCCGCTACCTCGCGGACATGCCCGACGTCGAGCGCGTCACGATCGTGACCGACGCCGTGATGACCACGCTCGGCTTCGTCGACCGGGTCATGGACGTCCTCAACCGGCGCGGCAACAAGGTCGCCATCCAGATCATCGACCAGGTCGAGCCCGAGCCCAGCGTCAAGACGGTCCAGAAGGGCGCGGAGCAGATGCGCCACTTCAAGCCGGACACGATCATCGCCCTCGGCGGTGGCTCGCCGATGGACGCCGCCAAGGTCATGTGGCTGCTGTACGAGCACCCGGAGATCGACTTCTCCGACCTCAAGCAGAAGTTCTTCGACGTCCGCAAGCGCGCCTTCACGTTCCCGACCCTGGGGAACCTCGCCAAGCTGGTCTGCATCCCGACCTCCTCGGGCACGGGCGCCGAGGTCACGCCGTTCGCCGTGATCTCCGACCCCGACGCCGGCAAGAAGTACCCGCTCGCGGACTACGCGCTCACGCCGTCGGTCGCGATCGTGGACCCGGCGCTGACCGCGTCCATGCCGCGCTCGCTGGCCGCCGACTCCGGCTTCGACGCCCTCACGCACGCCACCGAGGCGTACGTGTCCGTCTACGCCAACGACTTCACCGACGGCATGTCGCTGCACGCGATCAAGCTCATCTTCGAGAACCTCGCCCAGTCCGTCACGGGGGAGAAGGGCGACCCGGCCACCGAGAAGTCCCGCGAGAAGATGCACAACGCGGCGACCATCGCCGGCATGAGCTTCGGCAACGCGTTCCTCGGGATCGTGCACGCGATGGCGCACGTCGTCGGCTCCACGTACCACCTGGTGCACGGCCGCACGAACGCCACGCTCCTGCCGCACGTGATCCGCTACAACGGCAAGATCCCGACCAAGCTGACCAGCTGGCCGAAGTACGAGCACTACGTCGCTCCGGAGCGGTTCCAGGAGATCGCCAAGCACCTCGGCCTGCCGGCCGAGACGCCGGAGCAGGGCGTGGAGTCCTACGCGCAGGCCGTGGAGTCCCTGCGGGCCAAGGTCGGCATCCCCGCGTCCTTCCAGGCGCAGGGCGTCGACGAGACCGAGTTCATCTCGCGTCTCGACGAGGTCGCCACGGGCGCCTACGAGGACCAGTGCGCCCCGGCCAACCCGCGCATGCCGATGCGCGAGGACATGAAGGAGATCATGCTCGCCGCGTACTACGGCACCTCCGTCGAGGAGGTTCGCGCGCGTCGCGAGGAGGCCGCCGCGTCCTGAGGCGGGTGATCGGGGCGGGGGAGTCAGCACCCCCGCCCCGTGCGAGGCCCCGGACCACGCGGTCCGGGGCCTTCGTGCGTGGTGGTGGATCTCACCGCGCACGGGCCTCCTCCGGTAACCGTCCAGACGGTAGGTCAGTGCCCCATGAGCACGACCACTCCGACGCGCGACACGCAGGCGAACCACCGCTCGAGCGCGAACGACCACTCGAGCGCGAACGACCGCTCGAGCGCGAACGACCGCTCGAGCGCGGTCGCCACCGAGCCGGCGCGCCTCGCCCGCGCGCGCGACTGGTGGGGCCTGGCCGTCCTCATGCTCCCGGTGCTCATCGTCTCGATCGACAACACCGTGCTGAGCTTCGCCCTCCCGGTGATCGCGCGCGACCTCCAGCCCAGCGCCGCGCTCCAGCTGTGGATCGTCGACGTCTACCCGCTCGTCCTCGCCGCCCTGCTCGTGAGCATGGGCAACCTCGGCGACCGGATCGGGCGGCGCAAGCTGCTGCTCATCGGCTCGGTGGGGTTCGCCGTCGTGTCCGTGCTCGCCGCGAACGCGCCCACCGCCGAGGCGCTGCTCGTCGCACGCGCCCTGCTCGGTGTGTTCGGCGCGGCGCTCATGCCGTGCACCCTCTCGCTGCTGCGCGGGATGTTCCTCGACCGTCGCCAGCGCCGGCTCGCGATCGCCGTGTGGGCGACCGGGTTCGCCGCGGGCGGCGCTATCGGCCCGATCGTCGGCGGCGTGCTCCTCGAGCACGGCCACTGGGGCTCGGTCTTTCTGCTCGCGGTCCCGTTCCTGGTGCCGCTGCTGGTGCTCGCCCCGCTGCTCGTCACCGAGAGCCGCGATCCCAACCCCGGCCCGCTCGACGTCGTCGCGATCGTCCTGTCGATGCTCACCTTCGCGCCGGTCGTTTTCGCGATCAAGCACCTCGCGACCGAGGGGTTCGACCTCGTGGTGGTGCTGGGCGTCGTCGTCGGGATCGCGGCCGGCACCGTCCTCGTGCGGCGCCTGCTCGCCCAGCGCAACCCGCTCCTGGACGTGCGCCTGTTCGCGGTGCCGGCCTTCACCGGCTCGGTGCTGGTCAACCTCGTCAGCGTGCTGTCGATGGTGGGGCTGCTCTACTTCCTCGCCCAGCACCTCCAGCTCGTCATGGGGATGGGTCCGATGGAGGCCGGCCTGGTGCTGCTTCCGGGGACGCTCGCGATGGTCGTCGCCTCGCTCCTCGTCGTGCGCTGGGTCCGCCGCGTCCCGCCCGCGGTGCTCATGTCGGTCGGCCTCGGGCTTGCCGGGATCGCCTACCTCGTCTTCGCCGTCACGGGCGGGAGCAGCGCGGTGTGGGTGCTCGCGACGGCGTTCGCGCTGCTCAGCATCGGCGTCGGGATGGCCGAGACGCTCTCCAACGACATCATCGTCGCGGCCGTGCCGCCGGCGAAGGCCGGTGCGGCGTCCGCGGTGTCGGAGACCGCGTACGAGCTCGGCGCCGTGCTCGGCACCTCGATCCTCGGCGGCATCCTCGCGGCGAGCTACGCCGCCAACCTCGTGGTGCCCGCCGGGCTCACCAGCGCGCAGGCCGACGCGGCGGGGGAGACCCTGGCCGGGGCGCTCGACGTCGCCGACCAGCTCCCCGCGGACCTCGCCGCCGTGCTCGCCGACTCCGCGCGGCACGCGTTCGACGCCGGCGTCGTGGTCACGGCGAGCGTCGGCGTCGTGCTGTCGATCCTCGCGATCGTGCTGGCTGCCCGGACCGTGCGCGGCCAGCGGGGCTGACGGCTGGGTCAGCCCACCTCGACGGCGAGGCCCGCCACCACCTCGACCCGCGGCCACGCCGCGAGCAGGTCCCCGGGCAGCAGGATCTTCGATGCGCGGACCCCGGACCCGATGAGCGCCTCGCCCTGGGCGACCCGTGCGTCCAGGAGCACGCGGAACCGGTCGGGCAGCCCGAGCGGCGTGATCCCGCCGTACTCCATCCCCGACTCGGCGACGGCGACGTCGGTCGAGAGGAACGAGGCCTTGCGCACGTCGAGGAGCCGCTTGATCCGCGAGTTGACGTCGGCGCGGGTGGTGGCCCGCACCACGGCCGCGGCGACCCGCTCCTCGCCGTCGCGCCGTCCGCCGACGAGCACGCAGTTGGCCGACACCGCCAGGTCGAGGCCGTAGGCGTCCGTCAGCGCCTGGGTGTCCGCGAGGTCGGGGTCGATGCGCGCCACGAGGACCTCGTGCGCGACTCGCGGCTCGGTCTGGGTCCACATGCGCAGCATGGCCAGGACCGAGGGCGCGAGCACGGCCGGGTCGGCCTGTCCGGCGGCCAGCGCCGGGAGCCACTCGAGCGCGCCGCGCGGCGAGGATGCCGGTGCGCCCTCGCCGTCCCGCGCGTCGAGGTGCGTCACCGCTGGTAGGTCGCGGTGAGCGTCGCGCGCGCGAGGGTGCGGAAGAGCGCCGTGAAGGCGACCGCGGTCGGCGACGCCTCCGGGTCGAGGTCGAGCGTGTCGACGTCGAGCGCGTGCACCGCGAAGACGTAGCGGTGCTCGCGGTCGCCGGCGGGCGGCGCCGCGCCCTCGTAGGCGTGCGTGCCGCCGTCGTTGCGCACGTGGAACGCGGCGCCCGGGAGCATGAGGTCGCTCGCGCCGGCGTCCGTGTCCAGCTCGGTCACCGAGGCGTCGAGGTCGACGACGGTCCAGTGCCAGTAGCCGGCGGGCGTGGGGGCGTCCGGGTCGAAGCAGCTCACGACGAAGCTCTGCGTCTCGGGCGGGAAGCCCGACCACGCCAGGTGCGGGGAACGGTTGCCGGCGTGCGCCGCGAAGTCGTCCCCGAGCGGGGCTCCGTCGATGAGGTCCCGGCTCGTGAGCGTGAAGCTCGGCACGGGCGGCAGCTGGTCGTAGGGCGCGGGCGCCACCGGTCGCTGGGAGAGGTCCACGGCGCCAATCTACGCCGACGAGCGGGGCAAGGTCCCGGTTCCCCAGGGTGTGGCGCCGGTACCGTGGAGGGGTCCCCGGTGTTCCAGCGCGGTCCGCCGCGGGGCCGGACGCCATCGTCGGCGTCCCCCACCCACCGCGCGACAGTTCAAGGAGTGGTCTCCATGCGCACGCCGGACAGGCGGGCCGAGGCGCGGTCGTCGCTGCGCCGTTCCGTTCTCACCGGGTGGACCCGTCCGCCCGGCGCCGTGCGACGCACGGCGCAGGACCGGCACGACGTCGAGCAGGCAGCCCTGCTGGGCGGTTACCTCATCCACCGCTCGCCCCAGGAGCGCTGACGCACGACGGCGAGCCTCACGTCGGAAGGAAGTGCTCGCGGGTGGGCCGCCTACGATGCGTGCCCGTGATCATCTTCGGGTCCTACGTCATCCACCACACCGTGGGCGAGGGCCACTTCCACTGCCCGCAGTGCCTGGGCCAGACGGCGTACCGGCTGCGTCGGGGCCGCTGGTGGCTGCACATCCTCTTCATCCCGCTCATCCCGATGAAGCGGGCCCAGCCCTTCGTCCAGTGCGGCACCTGCCGCTCGCGGTTCGCGCTCGGCGTTCTCGGTCCCACGGAGCTCGAGCGCTACCGCCAGGCCCTGGGCGACCAGTTCCCCGCACATCTCGTGGGCCTCTCGACGGCGCAGCTGCCGAACGAGGACGAGCCCGCGGTGGGACCTGGCGTGCCGGGCCTGCCCGGGATGCCCGGCGTGCCCCAGGCCGAGCAGGTGGCCACCGATCCGTATCCCGTCGCGGGGACGCCCGGCGCGCACGCGGTCGACAGGTACGCCGCACTCGGCGGGGAGTGGCTCGCCGTCGCCCGCGGGGTCGGTGCGGAGGTGCTGCGCCGCAGCTCGCGGGTGACCGACCAGGGCGCCTGGCGGGTCACGCGGCACGCGTGGCGCGTCGGGGTGCGCGACTACACCGAGGACCACGTGCGGTTCGACGTCGAGCGCCTCGACACCTCCTACCTGCCCGTCCTGGTGCGCGAGCTCGTCGCGGACGCACGCCTCGGTCCGGCCGGTGGACGCGGGCTCGTCGCCGACGCGGTCGAGATCGCCCAGGACAACGGCGGGCTCGAGGACGCCCAGTGGGAGTGGATCGTGCGGCTCGGTCTCGAGGCCGGGGTCGGGCCGACGGCGGCCGGCGAGGTGCGGGACGGCGTGCTCGCACGCAGCTGAGCAGTTAGTTGAGGGAACAACTACCGGGTGGGCTGTGTTGCCCTGTGTGCTCCGGATCGCGGGGCACTCACGAGAGGACGGAACACATGGCACGGATCACGGTCATCGGCGGTACGGGGTACACCGGCGGGAACATCGCGCAGGTCGCGGTGGCGCGGGGGCACGAGGTCACCTCGTGGAGCCGTACGCTCCCGGTCGAGCCCGCCGACGGCGTGTCCTACGAGACCGCCGACCTCACCGCCGACGGGGTGGCACAGCGCGTCGTGGCGAACGCCGACGTCGTGGTCTCCGCGCTCTCTCCGCGCGGACCCCTCGAGGGCGCGCTCGAGGGCGTCGACGCCGCGCTCGCCGACGCCGCGAGCGCCGCAGGCGTCCGCCTCGTCGTGATCGGCGGCTTCGGCTCGCTGCGTCCCGCGCCCGACGCGCCGCGCATCGCCGAGGGCGACGACTTCCCGGCGGCCTACCGCGCCGAGTCGCTCGAGATGGCCCGGATCCTCGCCGGTCTGCAGGCGCGCGAGGGCCTCGACTGGCTCTACGTGAGCCCGTCCGGCGGGTACGGCGCCTTCAACCCCGGTGAGGCGACCGGCTCCTACCGCGTGGGTGGCGACGTCGTGGCCCCCGACGCGGGCGACGTGTCCGGCGCGGACTTCGCGCTCGCCGTCGTGGAGGAGATCGAGAACGCGGCGCACACCGGGCACATCTCCGTCTTCGGCTGAGGGGCCAGGGCGCCCGTCCGCGATGCCGCCGGCTGCTGACGGGCCGCTGCGCCGCCGTCGTCGAGATCTGCGGATCGCCTCGCCGGGTGGCCGACGCCGAGCGCGATGATCGCCAGCCCGGGGACGTGAGCTCAGGAGCCGGCGGGCAGCGGGCGCAGCGCTGCCTCGAGCTCGACCCGGTCCGCGGGGTACCAGGGTGCGAGGACCGCCACGAGTCGTGGGCGCAGCTCGGGCTCGTCGACGAGCACGCTGACCCGGAACGTGCCCGACACCTGGTCCGGCCCCCACCCCAGGAGCCGCAGCTCCTCGGCGTGCTCGGCGAGCGCGTCGGAGGCCAGCTGCGCCTCGGAGCTGCTCGGGGAGTCGGCGGAGCCCACGCAGAGCCAGCCCGGCCACACTTCGCGCAGGCTGCGGTGTGCAGCCTCCACGTCGCTGTCCTCGGTGAGCAGCACGTTGAACTCGCTGACGCCGTCCGACACGTAGGTCTCCACGTAACCGAGCAGGGCGGTGGCGCGCTCGTGCAGGAGGTTGGCCGCGTCGTGCGCCGCGGGCGGGAGGTCCGGGCCGTCGGGCCCGTCCACGAGCGCGACGGCCGACTCGTCGCCGCCTCGCCACGGGTCGTCGCACAGCGGCGCGAGAGCGGGCAGCGCGATGTCTGTGAGCTCGAGACCGTCGGGCGCGTCGGGTGCGACGGGTCGCGTGAGGGTGAACGTGTCACGGTCCCCGTCGTAGGTGCCCACCACCCAGCCCGTGCCCCAGGTGACGCCGGAGGCGTGCTCCGCGTCGGCGACGTCGTCCCAGTCCAGCCCGATGACGACCGGTCCGGAGCACTGCGGGGGGTAGGACTCGAGCACGCCGCCGAGGCACGCGACGGGGTCGGCCCCGTCACGTTGGAGCAGCGTGGTGGCCGCGGTGTAGACCGTGACGCCGGGATCCGTGACGCCGGGATCCGTGCCACCCGCGCCCGTCGAGCCGCCGGACCCGGCGGCCGCCGTGACGTCGGTGGGCTCCGCCGACGCGCCCTGCGACGCCCCCGCGCCGCCCGTGCCCGGCGCCGTGCACCCGGCGAGCAGCACGACGGCGAGCAGAGGGCCGAGCGCGCGCGTGACCGACCGGTTGACTCGCCTCGTGGACATACGGCCTCCTCGCGTGAGGCGCGGACGGCGCCGTCATCTGGCGAGTGTCCACCGCCGGCCGGTTCTTGCACCGGATCGTCCCCCTCCGGGGACTTTTGGCCCTCGCGGCCCTCAGCGCTCGGTGGTTGCGTGGAGCTGCCCGAGAGGGCCTCGGGCGCGCGGACGAAGGAGTTCGACATGACACGCACCTACGTGGTGACCGGTTCGGCGTCGGGGATCGGCAAGGCGACGGCGGAGCTGCTCACCGAGCGTGGGCACCGGGTGATCGGTGTCGACCTGCACGACGCCGACGTCGAGGTGGACCTCACCCTCGCGTCGGACCGCGCCCGCCTCGTGACCGAGGTCGCGGAGAAGGCGGGCGGAGCGATCGACGCGATCGTCGCCGTCGCCGGTCTCGCCCTGCCGGTGCCGAAGACGGTCGGCGTGAACTACTTCGGCATGGTCGCCACGCTCGAAGGGCTGCGGCCGCTGCTGGCGGGCTCCCCGGCGCCGCGGGCCGTCGGCGTGAGCTCCATGGCGAGCCTGCACCCCAACGACGCCGAGCTCGTGGACCACCTGCTGGCCGGCGACGAGCCCGCCGCCCTCGCGCGCGCGGAGATCCTCGCGAAGGACGAGCAGACCGGCGGCTTGATCTACGGCTCGACCAAGGCCGCCTTCTCGCGGTGGATCCGTCGTTCGGCGGCGAGCCCGGAGTGGGCCGGCGCGGGCATCCCGCTCAACGCGGTCGCGCCCGGCGTCATCCTCACACCCATGACGGCGGACCTCACCGACACCGAGGAGAAGCGCGAGGCGCTGCGCCAGATGGTGCCGATGCCGCTCAACGGCTTCGCCGAGGCGAGCACCGTCGCGGCGCTGCTGGCGTGGCTCGCGAGCGAGGAGAACACGCACCTGTGCGGTCAGGTGATCTTCGTCGACGGTGGGTCCGACGTCGTGATCCGTGGCGACTCGACCTGGTGATCCGCCGCCGCGTCGTGGTCCGCCGACCCGCGGTGGTCAGCCGCCGGGGCGGAAGGCCGAGCCCATGAGGCCGTCCGCCACCGGCAGGTCACCGCGCTCGACGGCGGACACGAGCGTCGCGTGGTCGGCCTCCGTCTGGTCGGCGTACGCCCGCGCGAAGGCGGCGAAGGCTAGCGCGGGCGCGTCGTCGTCGCCCAGGTAGCCGGCGATCATCGAGGCACCCGACGTCCGCGCGTGCCCCTTGGCGAGGAGGCTGCCGACGATGCGCGCGTAGTCCACGAGCGCGCCCGCGTCGAGGCCGTCCAGCGGAACCGTGCCCTTCATGTTGCGGAAGGTGCGCACGTAGTACTGGTTGCCACCGAAGGAGGTCCAGCCCAGCAGGGGGTCCGACACGGTCTGCAGGGCCTGCTGGCTCTCCACCACGCGTTGACCCTGGTGGTCGTGCCAGGCGTGCTCGCCGTGCACGTAGCGCGCGAGCACCGAGCGCCGGGCCTGCTTGAGCTGGAGGAAGAGCACGTCGTCGGGGCTCGTGCCGACCAGCAGCGCCACGTAGGCCCGCAGTCCGACGCTGCCGACGCCGACCACCTTGTGCGCGACGTCCACGAGCTCGTACCACGCCAGGACGCGGCGCCACTGGGCCGGGAGCGTGGTGAGGTAGTCGTCCAGGCCCTGGGCGACCTGCTCGGCCACCGCGTCCGGCAGGCGTTCCACGAGGGGCGGCTCGGCGACGATCTGGCGGTGGCCATCGGCCCCCTCGCTGGTGAAGCGCGGCAGCGCGCGGTCGCTCGTGCGCTTGCGCGCCGCCTTCGCGGCGCGGCGGATCGCGTCCCGCAGCGTCGGGTCGGTCGCGGTGTCGGCGAGGTGCGTGACGTCCATCCGCTCGTAGGAACGCTGGACGAGCGGGATCTCCGCGAGGCGGGCCACCTCGTCGCGGTAGGCCGTGACGCAGGCGACGACGGCGTCGCGGCAGGCCTCCTCGGTCTGACCGTTCTCGCGGCCCGCCACCCACGTGCTCGCGGTGAGCCGGGCGAGGTCCCACTCCCAGGCGCCGACGTGGGCCTCGTCGAAGTCGTTGATGTCGAGCACCTGCTCGCCCTCGGGGGAGCGGTAGAAGCCGAAGTTGCCCAGGTGGGCGTCGCCACCGACGACCGGGGTGATGCCGGTGACGGGAAGGCGGGCGACGTCGTCGGCCATCACGACCGCCGAACCGCGCAGGAAGCCGTACGGGGAGCCGATCATGCGGCCGATGCGAATGCCGACGAGGTGCGCGAGCCGGCCGTCGTGCGAGGCGCGGATGAGCGAGACGACCTGGGGGCGGTCGCGCTGCACGGTCCACTGACCGAGGGCTTCGACCGGACGAGTCTGCCGGAGCGTGCGGCCCATGGCGTGCCGCTCGTCCCGGCTCTGGAGGCGGGCGCGCAGCGTGAGGGCGCCGTGGGCGGGGTCGGTTCCGGTGAGGGGCGTGAGGAGGCGCGTCAGCTGGGCCACGGAGCGATCACACCAAAGCCACGGACGGCGGGCAACCGCTGCACGCACATCGCGGCTTCCGCCGCGCGCCGCACGCGCCGCTTCGGCGCACCCGGCACACCCGGCACACCGCGCGCCGCCGCGCGCCGCCGCGCGTGCAGCACCCCCGCGCGCCAGGCAGTCCCGTGCTCTCCGTGCGCCGCGCGCCGTGCAGTCCCGTGCTCTCCGTGCGTCGCGCGCCGTGCAGTCCCGTGCTCTCCGTGCGTCGCGCGCCGTGCAGTCCCGTGCTCTCCGTGCGTCGCGCGCCAGGCAGTCCCGTGCTCTCCGTGCGTCGCGCGCCAGGCAGTCCCGTGCTCTCCGTGCGTCGCGCACCAGGCAGTCCCGTGCTCTCCGTGCGTCGCGCACCAGGCAGTCCCGTGCTCT
>NZ_VENP01000080.1 GCF_006351005.1 Miniimonas arenae
CACGAGCGGCTCGGCCTCGAGGTGAGCCGTAGGGATGAGCAAGAAGGACACAGCGCACGCACGCACACCAAGGGCGACTGGCGAACAACGCAGATCGTGAAACCGGAGCAGGCAGGTGGCACCGGCGATAGACTTCAGGGCATGTCCGGACATTCGAACGAGAAGCGCGCCGTGGCAACCCAGACTCCGAGCGGGCGGACCGATGTGCGCGACCACGGCGCGGTGGGCGACGGCGTGACCCTCGAGACGGCGGCCTTCCAGAGCGCCGTGGACGCCGTCGCGGCGGCTGGCGGCGGCACCGTAACGGTGCCGCCGGGGCGGTACCTGCTGGGCGGCCTCGTCCTGGCGAGCGACATCCACCTCCGGATCGAGGCCGGCGCGGTCGTCGTGGCGAGCCCGAGCTACGACGACTTCCGTACGCACGAGGCCGTGACGCCGGCCGAGGAGTCCTGGCACGCCCTCCTCTACGCGCGCGAGGCGACCCGCGTGACGATCACCGGACCCGGGCGGATCGAGGGGTCGGGCTACGCCTACGCCGTGGGCGAAGTCGACGAGAACGGCTACCGCGCTCCGGCGGACCGGCGCCCCCGGATGATCCTGCTCGAGGACTGCACCGACGTGAGGGTAGCCGGCCTCACCATCGTCGACGCCCCCATGTGGACCGTGCATCTCGCCGGCTGCCGGCGCGCGGCGCTGACCGACCTCGTGCTCGACGCCTCCATGACGCTGCCCAACACCGACGGCATCGACATCGACGGTTCGAGCGATGTGCGGGTCATCGGCTGCTCCATCACGGGCGCCGACGACGCGGTGTGCCTCAAGACGACCCGCAAGCGCGCCTACGCGGCGCCCACCGAGCGCGTCGTGATCTCCGGATGCACCCTCGAGTCCCGCTCGTGCGCTCTCAAGATCGGCACCGAGACCCACCTGCCCGTGCGCGACGTCGTGGCCACCGGGCTCGTGATCGGCCCGACCAACCGAGCGATCGGCATCGTCTCCCGGGACGGCGGTGGGATCCACGACGTGGTGGTGTCCGACGTCGTGCTGCGCACCACCATCGGCACTCCCGCCTACTGGGGCCGCGCCGAGCCGATCCACCTCTCGGCCCTCCCGCGCGTCCCCGGCCGCGAGCCGGGTGTCATCCACGACGTGCGCATCGCGGGCGTGCGGGGCGAGTGCGCGGGACCGGTGCACCTGCACGCGTGGCGCCGGGGCGCGGTGCGCGACGTGACCCTCAGCGACGTGCGACTGCGGCAGACCGTCGCAGGTGGGCCGTGGGACGGGCTCCAGGGCGAGCTCGACCTGCGACCCCCGGTGAACCCCGACGCGCCCGAGGGGATGGGACGCGACAACGCCTACCAGGTCAGTGAGGACGGGATCTACGGCGTCTCGCGCGTGCCCGGCGGGATGCCGGGGTTGTATGCAACGGGAGTGGAGGGACTCGAGCTGCGCGACGTCGTCGTGACCCGGCCCGACCCGCTGCCGCAGGGCTGGCACCCGGACGTGATCGTCACCGAGTGAGCGTGCCCAGCACCGCCGCGCCCGCGAGCACGGGCGCGGCCCGGTTGCTGGTGAACCGCGCCGCCAAAGGCGAGGCCACGCCGTCGGGCCGCGTCGGCGACCTCCCGCACGAGGTCGCCCCGGCCGCCGCGCCAGGGCGAGGCGGCGACCGAGTGCGAGGTGGTGGGAGTGGGCCACAGGCAGAAGCCGTCGTGGTGCTTCGCGGTGAGGATGACGCCGGTCAGCTCGGCGTCCGCGAGCGCGTCGATCCACGCGTCGGCGTCCAGGTCGTCGGGGTCGAACCACGCCGGGTCCTCCGCGCCGGTGCCCCACTCGGCGTCGGTCATCGTGTTCATCCCGACGTGCAGGAACGCGTACGTCTCGCGCGCCTGCCACGCGACCTGGCGGGGGTGCGGGCGGACGTCGACGAGGCTCACGGGTGAGCGAACCGGAGCGCCACGCGCTGGGTGCCCGGGGAGCTCCACGTGACGTACAGCCGGGTCCCGCCCACCGCGTCCGTGCCGCCGAGGAACTCGTACGCCTCGCCCGGGCTGTAGACCGCGGGAAGCGCGTCATCGCCGTCGGGCGAGGCGTCCACCGTCAGCACGGTCGCGCCCGTCGACACCGCGACGTCCGATCCGCTCAGGCGGACGGCGTCGGGCCCGGCCGGGGCCGCGCCGTCGATGCGTACGTCGCTCGAGAGAGCGAGCTCCAGCGCGTGCGGGGTGGCCGGACCCTCGGTGTCGATCACTAGGTCGACTCCACCGAGGTCGGTCTCGGACGCGGGCACGACGGCGACGCTCACCCGGGTGGTGAGGTGCAGCAGGTCCACAGCACGGTCCGAGAACGCCATCGCGGCCGCGAACCGGCCCTCGAACTCCAGCCGGTAGTCGGCGTCTGCGCGGCGCAGGGCGGGCGGCAGTGGCTGGTAGTAGCCCGCCGCGAGCGACTCCTCCAGGGCGAGGCCGTGCTCGTTCGGGTGGGCGGCCTGCGCGCGGAACGGGCCGAGGCCGAAGAAGTCGCGCGCGAGTCGCACCGAGACCTCGAGGTCGCCCCGGGCGACGCGCAGGAACGTGGGGTTGCACGCGAGGCCCGACGCGACGCGGCCCGTCGCGGGGACGTCCGAGCCGCCGTAGGCGAGCGTCCAGCCCTCGGCCGACCACTCGCGCAGCAGGCGGGGGCCGGCCCACCAGCGCCGGCCCTCACCGAGGGCGCGGCGGGCGAGGTCGGTCGGTGTGGCGCCGGAGCGCGGCGCGGCGTCGGCGGCAAGGGCGAGCCCCGCGGCGACGTCCGCGTCCACGAGGGCGTGCGCGAGCACGTCCACCGGGTCGACGCCCGGGAGGTCGCGCACCCAGGCGGCCGCGGCGCGGCAGCGCTCGCACGCCTCGGCGAAGACGGCGACGTGGCCGAGGAACGGGCCGAGCGGGAACGGTCCCGACTTCTGGTCCTGCCGCCGGGAGTGCACCGTCTCGGTGCGTCCGTCGGGCGTGGCGAGGTCGAGCAGCGTGTGCAGGTTGGTGTGCACCACGTCGCGCAGGTCGGCCCGATCGAGCGTGCGGGCGAGCGTGAGCAGCGACGGGTTCGACACGTGCGCGGCGTAGTTCGGGCTGCGCTCGGAGTAGAGGCCGTCGGCGTCGACGTCCACGCCCTCGGTCAACCACTCCTGGGCGCGCGCGAGCGCCGCCGCGCCCTCGGAGCCGCCGAGCAGCTCGCCCGCGCGCGCGAGCGCGCCGGAGATCTCCCACCGGTGGTTGGGGGTGTGCACGCCGCCGGTCGTGACGGCCGGGAGGGCGCGGCGCAGGACGCCCTCGAGCCGCTCGGGCAGGTCGTCCGGCCAGCGCCCGACGGCGCGCAGCACCGCGAGCGTGAGGCCGACGTCGGTCAGGGTGAAGGCCGAGTCGGGCGGCGACGCGAGGTTGTCGCCCGAGGAGAACAGGCCCGACGGCGCCTGGAGCTCCTCCAGGCGCGTGAGCCACCGCGACGCCGCCTCGACGGTGGCGACGGGGTAGCCGTCGGCGCGCGGGGCGGCCGAAGCACCTCCGCCGTCGGCGCGCGTAGCGGCGTAGGCAGCCTCGCCGTCGGGCACGAGCGTCGCGACCACCGCGGCCTTGACCGCCGCCATCACGCCCCGGTGACCGGTGAGCCCGCCTCCGCCGCCGACCGGGCCGTCGGCCTCGAGGTAGCGGGCGAGCACCGCGCGGGCCGCGGCCGGCAGACCGAGGCGATGCGCGCCGTCGAGCACTCCGTGGTGGGTAGTCGGCACGGCGTCAGTCCTTGAGCCCGGAGTTGATGTCCGCGCTCACGATCTGCCGCTGGAAGACGGCGAACAGGATGACCATCGGGACGAGCGAGATGATCGAGGCCGAGAGCAGCACGGACCAGTCCACGTTGTCCGCGCCGACGATCGAGCGCAGGGCCACCTGGAGCGTGTACTGCTTCGGGTCGGTGAGGATGATCAACGGCCAGATGTAGTCGTTCCAACGCCACTGGAACGAGAAGATCGCGAGCACGACCGCGATGGGCCGGGCGAGCGGCAGCATGATGCTCCAGAACAGCCGGAACTCCCCCACGCCGTCGATGCGGGCGGCCTCCATGAGCTCGTCAGGCACCGTGGAGAAGTACTGCCGGAACATGAAGATTCCGGTCGCCGTGATGATCGAGGGGACGATGATGCCGGCGAGGGTGTTGTAGAGGCCGAGGTCGCGGACCACCACGAACGAGGACGGCATGATGACCTCGGTCGGCAGCATCGTCGTCGCGAGGATGCAGATGAAGAAGACCTTGAGCCACCACGCCTTGTACTTCGCGAAGGCGTAGCCGGTCATCGCGCTCACGATCACGGTGAGGATCGTGGTGACGACGGCGACGATCGCCGTGTTGCGGAAGTACCGCGCGAAGTCGAACCGGTTCCACGCGGTCTCGTACCCGCTGACGGTCCAGTTCTCGGGGAAGAGCCGCAGCGGGAGGCTGAACAGCTCCGAGCCCGGCTTGAACGAGCTGAGGAAGAACCATGCCACCGGGATGACGTAGAGCAGGGCGACGACCCAGAGGATGACAGTGCTGGGCATCCAGCGCACCGACTTCATGCGAGGTCCCGCTTCCGGTCGAACCGCATCTGGATGAGCGCGATGATCACGAGGATCACCATGAGCACCATCGACGCCGCGCTGGCGTAGCCGATGTTCGCCCGCTCGAAGCCCGTGCGGTAGATGTACTGGACGATGAACATGTTCTGCGTGCCCGGACCACCGCCGTTGAGGGCCTGGATCATGGCGAACTCCTTCATGCTCCCGATCGTGGTGAGCAGGATGACCATGAAGGAGGTCGGGGCGAGCAGCGGCAGCGTGATCCGCCGGAACCGCTGCCAGGAGTTCGCGCCGTCGAGCTGCGCGGCCTCGAGGTAGGAGCGCGGCACGTTCCGGATCGCGGCGATGAACAGGAGCATGTTGAACGCGGTCGAGCCCCACGTGCCGACGATGACGATGAGGATGAGCGCCGCCGTCGCGTCGGTCTCCCAGTGGATGCCCTCACCGCCGAGCTGCCGCAGGAGGTAGTTGACCAGGCCGAAGTTCTCCCCGAACAGCCAGCGCCAGATGACACCGGCGACGATCGGGGAGATGAGCCACGGCAGGAAGAAGATGATCCGCGCGGACGTCTTGCCCTTCGCGAGGGAGGACGCGAGCAGCACGGCGATGGCGAGGCTCACCACGTAGTGCGCGGGCACCGACAGCAGCGCGTACAGGAACGTGCGGCTGAGTGAGGAGTAGAAGGTCTCGTCGGTGAACAGCTTCTGGTAGTTCTCCAGCCCGATGAAGGTGAGCGAGTTGCCCACCCCCCGGTAGTTGGTGAACGAGTAGATCACCGCGAGCGCGCCGGGCCAGACGAAGAACAGCAGGAAGAGCACGACGGCGACGGCGATGAACACGGCCGGCGCAATCGTCATCGCCCGGTTGCGGCGCGGCTTGCGCGGCGAGCCGGACGTACCGGGTGCGGTGGCGGCCGCGGCGGTGGTCGGCGACGTCGACGATGACGGGGCGCTCATGGGACCTCCGGGGGTGGGTGGGTGACCGGGCAGAGGCTCGCCCGCCCGGCGCCGAGGGCGCCGAGCGGGCGAGCGTCGATCACGGCAGGGCGCCGAGCTGCTCGGAGAGCTGGCTGTTGATGTTGTCGATCGTGGTGTCGATGTCCTGCTCGTCGTTGAGGTACTTCACGGTCTCGTCGCGAACGGGGTCACCGTCGGTGGCCAGGCCGGCGATCTCGAACTTGAGGTCGTTGGCCTTGATGAGGCCCACCACGTCCGGGGAGGCCGCGATCTCCTGGTTGTACAGGTCGAACGCGTCGGCGTGGGAGCTGTAGGTGATGTCCAGGCCGGTCACGGCCGGGAGGAACCCGGAGGTCTCGGCGAGCTCGGTGTAGTTCTCCGGCTCGTAGAGCCAGCTCACGAAGTCGAGCGCGACCTGGGACTGGTCGCCGTCGAACACGACGACGTTCGCCGCGTTGCCGTAGTTCGTGGCGCGGACCGGCTGCTTGGGCAGGTACACCGACGCCCACTCGAAGTCCGTGATGTTCGCGGAGAAGTCCGCGATCTGCCACGAGCCCGACATGTACGCGACGAGGTCGCCGGACTTGAACAGCGCGTTGCCATCGCCGTCGGCCAGCCACACGGAGCGGGGCATGAACGAGTCGTCGTTGAGGCTCTTGAAGTACTCCAGGGCCGTCTTCGTCTCGTCGTTGGTCGCCCAGTCACCGTCGTCGTTCGGCTGCCACCACTCGGAGCCGAACTCGTAGACGAACGCCTTGAGGCGGTGGCTGGAGCGGTCCATCGCCATCCCGTAGGTGGCGCCGGTCTTCTCCTTGACCTCGTTGACCGCGGCGACGAACTCGTCCCACGTCCAGATGTCGTCCTCGGAGGTGGGGTAGGCGACCCCGGCCTGGTCGAACAGCGTCTTGTTGATGAACATGCCCACCGCGGTGACGTCGGTCGGGACCGAGAGCACCTTGCCGTCGGAGTCGACGGCCGACAGGTCCATCATGACGTTCTTGCCGTCCACCGCGTCCGCGAGGTCGACCGTCTGGTCCTTCCACACCGGGTCCACGCCGCCGACGCGGGCGAGCGCCGGGAGGTCGTTGGCCTGGGCGGCGTTCTTCAGCTTGGTGGGGAGGTCGGCGTTCGCGATGTCGACGATCTCGACCGTGACGCCGGTCTCCTCCTTGTACTTCTCCGCCATGTGGGCGAACCCGCCACCCTGGTTGGCGTCGCCGGACAGGAAGAACTGGATCGTCTGACCGCTGGCGTCACCGCCGCCCGTGGCATCGCCGCCCGAGCCGTCGTCGGATCCGCCCGATCCGCATGCGGCCACCAGCGTGAGCGCGAGAGCGCCCGCAACTGCCGCTCCGAGTCGCTTGCGCGACACTCTCAGAGAGCGCTTCATCGTGTCTCCTTCGTGGGTCCTCGACCACGAGCGACCCCGTCGTCGTGCCTCCGCCCCTGCGAGCGGCCGTGTCCGTAAGGCTGGCATCCGGCCGACAGTTTGTCAACACAAACGGACATATGCTCGGCGGCCCGGAGAAGGGTGGAAGCACGACGGTGAGCGGCGCCGTCGGAGGGGCGCTTCGCGGTGGCGCATCGCGCACGACGGCGAGCGGCGCCGTCGGGTGGGGCGCGCACGTCTCACGGCGTACGTCGGTGGCGCCACGCGCACGACGGCGAGCGGCGCCGTCGGGTGGGAGTGCCGTCGGTCAGGAGTGCTGACGAGTGGCGCTCCCGCGCCGCACGTGTTCGCGATGTGCGGACCGCAGACAGCGCGAAAGGGGCGGGCGCCGTTCGGCGCCCGCCCCGTCGTGGCTGCGATCAGCTCAGCAGCTTGGCCTTGGCGGCCGCGAACTCGGCGTCGTCGAGCAGGCCGGCCTCCTTGAGCTGACCGAGCTTCTGCAGCTCGGCGACCACGTCGATGCCGGCCGCGGGGGCGGCGGCGACGACGGGGGCGGGAGCGACCGGAGCCGGCTGCGCGTACTGCGCAGCCGCGGCCCGGGCCGCGGCGTCGACCTGTGCCTGCTGCTGGGCGGCCCGGTACTGGGCGAGCTCCTGCTCGGTCTGGGCGCGCTCGTGCTGCTTGCGGGCCGAGGCTCCGGTGACGGCGCTTGCGGTGCCGGCGACGACGGCGGTGCGCGCCGCCAGGCCGATCAGGCCGGGGCGGCCGGCGCGACGAATCGGGGGCATGGGTGTGGTCCTCTCAGATCTCGTCGTCGGCGTCGGCCTCGGCGAGGTCGGCGATCGCGTTGACGACGGGGGCGGGAATGCGGTTGGCGCTGAGCACCACGGCACCGGACTGACCGAGCCGGTTGACCAGGGTGCGCGCGAACGCGAGCTCGAGCGCGATCAGGAGGGCCGACGTCCCGGGTTCG
>NZ_VENP01000081.1 GCF_006351005.1 Miniimonas arenae
CGTCGTCCTCCAGACCGTCATTCACACCGCGCGTGGAACGAAGTCGAGCAGCCCGATGTCGGTCAACATGCAGGCCAACTCCAACGACTGCAACGATCTTGGTCGTGGACCCGCCAGCGACTGCATGGGGCTCAACACCAACCGTGTCTTCCCCCTCGGCGGCGCCCACATCATCTCCGGACGATCGAACGGGTACAGCTTCCCCGGCTGCTTCTACACCTACTGGAACGAGACAGCACAGCCGATGAGTTGCCCCTAGCGTGAGCGGTGGGCCTCGCGCCGCGAGTAGGCCGCGAGGCCCACCCACGCCACACCAGCACCAGTAAGACCTGCTCCAACGAGCTGGCCCCACTGGTTCACGGCAACCTCCTGGCGAAGGCTCGACCCCTCGAATTCCCAGACGCATGCGACTCGCGCCGGTAGCACCGATGCAACCTCGGCTGACGTCAGCCTCGCGCCGACCATGGCCAGTGAGAACTCAGGGTCATCGCACACGCGCACTGCGCCGTAGAAGGACGGGACCGAACCGCCGAACGCACAGAGGGCACCTAGGCCAACAACGACTAGGCCTGGAAGACCCAAGCGTCGTCTCGATCTCCGGGGAATCTTCATCTGAGCCATCCTCGCACTTCGGGGGGACAGGGCTCCAGAATCCCCGACGAGTGAACGCCTGACTACGTCGATCGAGGCCGACCGAGGGATTTCTGGCGTCCCTCCCAGAAACGATCGTCAAACGGGACGCCTCAACACCTATGGCTCCTCGACGTGTGGCCCACAGGGATATGTGGCCGTAGATCACCTGTGCTCTGTGTCCGGGCACCTTCGCTCAGTGCCCGATGAGGAGGGCCTCGCGGGCCGCTTCGACGACCTCCGGTGTCACCGTCGGGAGGTGGTTGATCTGGCGGATGCGTTCAATCTGAGTGAGGAGTCGGTCGACGAGGCGGAAGTTGCCGCCGGTGACGCGGGCGACCGTGGTGATGGCGGCGGCCTGAGCCAAGTCGTCTTCGTCCGGGTGCTTATCTGATTGCCAGCGGCGGGTGAGGACGGCGGTGAGCTCGTCGGGCCCCAGTGATCGGTACTCGTGGGCGAAGCCGATCCTGCTGTAGAGCTGGGGGTAACGGGCCAGGCGCTTCTCGATCCCGGGCATGCCGATCAGGATGACGCCGAGGCGGTGTCGGTCGTAGTAGTCGCGGACTTGCTCCAGCCCGACGGTTCTAAGCCGGTCGGCTTCGTCGATGATGAGCAGCTCGGTGAGCGCAGAGCCCGCTGAGGCCGGGTGCACGAAGGGGTCGACCTTGCCGTACTGGTGGTAGTCGACGGCGTAGGAGATCTCCTGGCACGCGCGGGGCAAGGCCCGGTCGACTTCGCGGGTGCTCGCGTTGACCGTGGGCGTCCAGAACGCGGTCCGCGCCTGCAGGACGCGTTCGGGCACGGCACCGGGATCGGTGCCGCTGGTGAGGGTGTGCTGCCAACGCGCCCAGTGATCCGTGCCGGCGTAGTGGCGAGCAGACAGGGTCTTGCCAACCCCGGGCGGCCCCCAGCACAGCCCGACATGGCGGTGGCGTCGCACGGTGTCGGCGAACTCTGCGAACCGCCGGTGCTCCTTCGTGACCAAGAAGGAGACCTGCTCCTCACGCGGCGCCGGCGGGACAAGCTCACCCAGTCCTCTGGTCAGGAAGCGCCGGCCGTCGTCGTTCTTGCCGAGGATGCTCCGGTCGGGGGCAGGTTCAGTCGTTGGCATAGGTCCGCAGCCTGTGACGAGGGACGGGCGGCTCGGCCGGCGGACGCTGCCCGTCCACGCCCGGCAAGCCCGCGGGCTGCACCACGGCGTAGTGGTGATCCGCGGGCAAGGCGTCGGCCAGACTCCGACGCTCGCGCAGCTCCTTCTTCAGCGCCCGCCGTCTGGCGACGCGAGCGTCCTGCAGCTGCTCCAGCGTGACTGCTTCGCGGGCGAGCTCAGGTGCGATCGCCCGGCACAGGTACTTATCGCAGTAGTAGACGCGGATCTCGGCTGCGTCGCGGGGGTCGTAGCGGATGGTGACGCTCTCTCCGACGTAGGCGGCGAGCACCGGGCTGATGTACCGGGTGCCGGAGAAGCGGATCCCGTCACGTTGGACGATGCGGCTGGTAGCCGCCGTGAGCAGGAGCGTGTCGAGGTCCTCCGGGTGGGCTGGGCTGCGAGGGATCCAACCGTCGGCGAGCCAGCGGACCACGGGCGGCTGCCGGGTCTCGGAGTGCGGCCGGCTGTGATACTCCTCGACGACGAAGCGCTCGACTGCGCTGTCGAGCTCGGCGAGGGTGAGCTGCGGCGGTGTGGTGGGTTGCCCGCCGGTGCCGTGCGGGATGTACCCCGGCAGGTGCGGCAGCAGCTCGGTGGTGATGGTCCTGAAGAGGCGCTCGATCTTGCCGCGGCCTTGCGGGACCCCGATCCGGGAGTGGATCAGGCTGACGTGGGTGTCGAGGCAGACCCGCTCGAGCCGGCTGCTGGTGAAGTCGCTGCCGTGGTCGCTGTAGAGCACGTCGGGTAGGCCTTGGACCGGCCAGGCAGGGTTGCCCTTCGCGATGACGGCCTGGTGCAGCGCGAGGGCCGTCCGCTCGGCGCTCGGCGCGCCGAGGAAGAGCGTGTAGCCGGCGACGGCACGCGAGTAGTCGTCCAGCACTACCGTCAGCCACGGTCGTGCCGGGCGTCGGTGGGCATCGAGGATCTGCACGTCGAGCAGCGTGTGGTCGGCCTGCCACTGTTCGTTCGGGCGGGCCGCCGAGCGCCGGTAGACCAGCTCGAACCGATCCCGATAGGCGGTGTCGCCACCCGTCGCAAGGGTGCGCAGACCTGGGTCGATGCTGGTGACGATGTCGCGCACCGTGGAGTAGCTCGGCGGAGCCAGCCCGCGGTCGCGCGCCATGTCAGCGATCCGGCGGTGCACGAACGCGGTCGTCGGGGCGGGCCGGCGTAGAGCCAACGCCTCGACGGCCGCGATGAGGTCGTCGGGCAGCCGGCGCTGGCCGGCGTCGCTGCGCCGTCGACGTTCCAGTGAATCGACGGTCCCGTCGGCCCGGTAGGTCGTTGCCCACCGGCGCAGCGTGCGCTCCGGGATGCCAGCGTGCTCAGCCAGGCGGGTCAGCGGCACTCCGTCCTGGAGGTGCTGGCACAGCAGCAAGGCCTTCTGCTGGGCCGTCAACCGAGCCGAGACCATCGCTGTCTCCTTGCTACCTCGCGGACTCCGCTGCCGCCTGCTCGGTCGCCGGCGCAGCGGTGAGGTGCTCGACGGCCCGAGGCGGCAGGTGGCGGTACAGGCTGGTGCGGGCGATCCCCGTCTTGGCGACGATCTCCGCGATGGAGTGGCCGGCCTCACGCAGGTGGGCGGCGTAGGCGAGCTTGTCAGCGTCGACCAGGACGGGTCGGCCAATCCGCCGGCCCTTGGCTGTGGCAACAGCTCGAGCGTGGGCGGCGCGCTCGACGGTGTAGGTCCGTTCCATCTGCGCGAACAGGGCCAGCAGGACGACCGCGAGCTGTCCCATCGGGTCGCTGGGGTTCGCGGAGTCGACCTTGATCGGGTCCGCGAGGTTGCGGACCCCGACGCCGCGGTCGGTGAGGTCGTGGATCAGGTTGAGGGTGTCGCGCACCGTGCGCCCCAGGCGGTCCAGGGTGTGCACGACGATGACGTCGCCCTCACGGGCGTACGCCAACACCGCCCGGAGGCCCGGCCGGTCGGTGGTCGCGCCGGACTTCTTGTCCAAAAAGATCTTGTCCCGTGCGACGCCGGCCGCCACGAGCGCCTCGACCTGCCGGTCAAGGTCCTGCTTCGCCGTCGAGACGCGTGCGTAGCCCAACTCCACCGGCCCAACGTACCGAAGGTCGTCTCTGTACGGAACCAACGGGACGCGATTTCGGGACCTACTTCTGGCACGGCGCGTCAGCCGTGCCGCCTCGGCTCGAACAAGTCTTGGACCGCTCGTCCCACTTCCAAGGAAGTGGGACAGGCTCAACTCTGTCTGACGCGTTGACCCAGCCTGGCCCTGTGTCTTCTGGTGCGGGAGTGGGAGCATCGCGTGATGAGCCAGGACTCGAGGGAGTGCTCGTGCTGCGGGCGCAGCAAGCCGCGCCGCGCTCTTCATGCGTTGGACGGCGGGGCGTCGTACATCTGTCGGCCTTGCGGCCTATGGGTGGCCCTGAGGCTGAAGGGCGACACTGTCGGCGCGGGCTCGCACGAGCCGTGACGCGCCGGCTCGGGTGCCTATGCGCAGCAGCTCGTGGGCAGCGCTGAGCGGAACAAGCCGGCGGCGATGCGCAGGGCTTCGCTCATCGTTAGGTAGGGGGCCCAAGTGTCGGCGAGGTCGTCCACGGTGAGGCCGAACTTGATCGCGTAGGTCGCTGCGAGCATCAGTTCGCCTGCGCCGTCCAGGGCAGCGTGCACCCCGAGGATCTTGCGGCTCTCGGCGTCGATGACGAGCTTGAGGACACCGCGGGTGTCCTGGTTGACCAGGGCGCGCGGGATGTCTTGCGCTCCTAGGACGCGGCATTCGCAGGCGTGCCCAGCGGCGAGAGCTTGGTCCTCCGTCAGTCCCGCGCTGGCGATCTGGGGCGTGGTGAAGGTGACGCCGGGCAGCCCTCGATAGTCCACTGCTGAGGGCTGGCCGAGCGCGCCGGCTGCGGCGACGTGTCCTGTCTGGGCTGCGACGTAGACGTACTGCGGGACGCCGGACACGTCCCCGGCCGCGAAGACCCGTGGGTTGGTGGTCCGCTGGTTCTCGTCGACGACGACGAAGCCGCGCCTGTCAGTAGCAACACCTGCTGCATTGAGAGCCAGGTCGGACGTGTCGGCGAAGCGCCCGGTCGCCACGAGCAACCGCTGGCCCGTCAGCCGCCTCTCGCTCCCGGTCCGGACCTCAACGCCGTCGTGAGTCGCCCGCACCTCCGTCGCGCGCTCCTGCACCACGGTGATGCCCTCGTCCTGAAACACGCCGAGCAACACGTCTGCAACCTCCGGCTCCGCGTGGGGCGCGAAGCGTCCGACGATGGTGACGGCGACACCGAGGTGCGCCCACAGCTGGGCCTGCTCGAGCCCGACATACCCGGCGCCGAGCACCACCATGGATGCGGGTAGGTCCTGCTGCTCCATCGCGGTGGTGGAGGTCAGGTACGCCACGTCACCCAACCCCGGGAGGTCCGGGATGTGTGGTGCCACGCCGGTGGCCACGACGTACCCGTGCCGTGCTCGCAGGGCCTGGCCGTCGACCTGCAGTGTCTCTTGGTCGATGAAGCGTGCGTGGCCCTGCAGGATCGGGAAGCCGTGGGCGTCGGCGACGTCGGCGTACTTCGCTTGGCGCAGGCGGTCGATCAAGGCCTGCTTCTGCTCCATCAGGGCGCCCAAGGCGACCGGGCCCGCGCTGGTGGAGATGCCTTCAAAGGGGTGCGTGGCCGCACGGTGGCGCTGCCCGGCGGCGGCGAGGAGGTTCTTGCTGGGCACGCAACCGATGTTCAGGCAGGTCCCGCCTAGCGGCCCGTGCTCGACGAGCAAGACGCTGTTGCCGCGGGACCGTGCCTCGATGCCCGCGGCCATCGCAGCGCCGCCGGTCCCGATGACGATCAGGTCGTACTCGTCCATGGCATTCTCCTCGCGCGCGCGGACAGGTCATCGGACGGTAGACGTTCCAGTGCGGGGGAAGGTCAAGGTCTACGGTTGACCATGCGCATCGGAGAGCTGGCCGCCACGGCCGGCGTGACGACCAAGACGATCCGCTACTACGAGAGCGCCGGCGTGCTGCCAGCGCCGGCTCGCCAAGCGTCGGGCTACCGGGAGTACGACCACCGGGCGGTCGACCGGCTGGCGTTCGTGAAGGCCGCGCAGGCGGCCGGGCTGACCCTGGCGGAGATCGTCGACGTCGTCTCTGCCCGCGAAAGCGCCGGCGCACCGTGCGCACACGTCGCGGCAGTGCTCGAACAGCACGCCCACGATCTTGAGCGGCGGATCGCCGAGCTCACGACTCTGTTAACCCAGGTGCGCCAGCTCAGCGCGCGGGCAAAGACTCTGCACCCTGACCAGTGCACCCCCGCCCAGGTCTGTCACCTCATCCCCACCGCCTGAAGCATCCGCCGTACCTGCGCGCGAACGCCGCAGCGCAGTCAGCCGCAAGGTGCACACATGATCACGGCGCCGCCGATGGCTGCCTCTGGGCCGTAGCCCCCCGTCGATGTCATGGGCCCAGCTCAACCGCCACATTGCGGCGACAGATTCCCGCCACCCAGCGCTGAAAGCCACACGTTCCTCCCGATCAGCAGCGGTAGTGTCCGGTGAGCGTTCCCCTTACGGGCATGCGATCTGGGCTGACGCCTGTGACCGAGTGTTCAGTGCGCGCTGTATAGTTCAGTCCATGCTGACTATTGCTTCGCGTCTCGACGTGATGAACCGCCTGGGTCGCGCACTGGCCGACCCCACTCGATCCCGGATCATCTTGACCCTGCTCGACCATCCCGCTTACCCGGCGGAACTGGCCCGAGATCTGGACCTGACACGCCCGAACGTGTCCAACCACCTGGCATGCCTGCGCGATTGCGGGATCGTCGTCTCCGAGCCCGAGGGTCGTCGGACACGATATGAGATCGCCGATTCGCACCTGGCGCAGGCGCTGACGGCACTGGTCGATGCCACCCTGGCAGTGGACGAAGACGCCCCGTGCATCGATCCCGCCTGCTCGCTTCCCGGATGCGACGCAGCTGGGGAGGGCGCATGATCCTCACCTCGGTCTTGCAGGCGATGGGCCTGTTCGCAGCGACCAACATCGACGACATCATCGTGCTCTCCCTCTTCTTCGCGCGAGGGGCAGGCCAGCGCGGCACTACCGCCCGCATTCTGGCCGGCCAGTACCTCGGATTCGCCGGCATCCTCGGTGCCGCGGTCCTGGTGACCATCGGTGCCGGAGCATTCCTGCCCTCGGCAGCCATCCCGTACTTCGGTCTCATCCCTCTGGGCCTCGGCCTCTGGGCCGCATGGCAGGCCTGGCGCGGAGACGATGACGACGATGACGACGAGGCCAAGGTTGCCGGCAAGAAGGTCGGCGTGTGGACCGTCGCAGGCGTCACCCTTGCCAACGGCGGCGACAACATCGGCGTCTACACCCCTGTCTTCCTCAGCGTGGAACCTCTCGCAGTAGTCGCCTACTGCATCGTCTTCCTCGCGCTCGTCGCGGTCCTGGTGGCCCTGGCAAAGTTCGTCGCCACCCGCCCCCCGATCGCCGAAGTGCTCGAACGCTGGGAGCACATCCTCTTCCCCATCGTTCTCATCGGCCTCGGCATCGTGATCCTCGTCAGCGGCGGAGCCTTCGGACTCTGACGTAGCGGCAGCGATCCAAACGGCCCCGACCGGGCGCACCCCTCTCGGTTCAGACCGCGACACCTACCTGCAGCCAGTCCTGCGTGATCGCGGCAACAAGACCGCCACGGAGCGCTGCAAAAGCCCCGCCACCAAGCGAACGAAGCCACATCCTCGACGTGAACCTGGCCCGCAGCTCGTCCCGTAAGACCCGTCCGATGAGAAGTCCCGCACAGGGGTGTCTTGCGGCACACTGGTGGCATGTCGGGGATGAAGATCGGGTATGCGCGGGTCTCCACGACCGGGCAGGACCTCACCGCTCAGCGTGAGGCGCTGGCTCGGTTGGGCGTGGCGCCCGATCGGGTGTACGTCGACCACGGCTTGACCGGAACGAATCGGGCGCGACCCGGACTGCGTGAGGCGATGGCTGCCTGCCGCACCGGGGACGTGCTGGTAGTGACCAAGCTCGATCGTCTCGCGCGCTCGCTACCTGACGCACG
>NZ_VENP01000082.1 GCF_006351005.1 Miniimonas arenae
ACCGGATGCACGCCGGCGGGCCTTCATGGGCGCACCGTGAGGAAGAGCACAAGTGGGGCCACGGTAACCACAGCGGATTGCGCGCAGGTGTCCGCTCCCGGGCCCGATCGGGCAATCGTTACCCAATCGGTACCTGCTACCAGGGGTGCGACACACTGGCGTAACACGGCGGGCGGAGACGCATCCCACACAGCATCTCCCCACGGGATCGGCGCATCGTTTGGGAGAGTGGGACGGTGTCGTCACTCCTGACCGGGCTCGTGCCCGAGCCCGTGCGTGTGCGCGCCGGCGAGGTGGCGAGATCCGCTCTCGCCTCGCGGGCGTGGTTGTGGACGACGTTCGCCGTCGTGCACGGGGGTCTGCTCGTCGTCGGACTGGTGAACCGACCCGGCGGGTACGGCGACCTCTCGCTCTACCGGCGCTGGATCGTGGACGGCTTCGCGACCGGCTGGTGGCCGGTCCTCGACTTCGACTGGGTGTACCCGGCGGGCGCCCTCGTCCCGATGACCGTGGCCGGCCTCGTCCCGGGCAGCGCGGTCGTCTTCCTCATCGCGTGGATCCTGCTCGTCACCGGCCTCAACGCCCTCGCGGTCGGGGCCCTGCTGCGCCGCGGTCGCGGGCTCACCGCGGCGTGGTGGTGGGTGGGCTTCATCGCCTTCCTCGGCCCGGTCGCGCTCGGCCGGCTCGACGCGGTCGTCGCACCGCTCGTCATCCTGGCGCTGCTGCGGGCCGTGGACCATCCGCGGACGGCGTCGGCGCTGCTGACGGCCGCCGCCTGGATCAAGGTCGCTCCGGGCGCGCTCATGCTCCCCCTCGTCATCGCGAGCCGCCGGCCGTGGCGCGACGTCGTGCTGCCCGCCGCGGCGGTCTGCCTCGTGGTCGCCGGCTCGGTCGTGGCGCTCGGCGGGACCGACCACCTCGCGTCGTTCCTCGCCGAGCAGGGCGAGCGCGGGCTCCAGCTCGAGGCCGTCGGCGCGACGCCGTGGATGCTCGCCGGCCTGCTCGCGCCGGACACCTTCCCGCGCCTGTACAACCGGCAGATCATCACCTACGAGGTGCACGGGCCGGGCACCCCCGCGGCCGGGACCTTCCTCGACGTCGCGCTGCCGATCGCGATCGCCGGCGCCGTGGCGCTCATGATCGCGTGGCGTGTGCGGGCGGGCCGCCGGTTCTGGACTCCCGCCGCGCGCCTGCAGATGGTCACGCACGGCGGCCTGCTCGTCGTCCTCATCCTGCTCGTCACGAACAAGGTGTTCAGCCCCCAGTTCGTAGGCTGGATCGCGCCACCCGTGGCGGTCGCGCTCGCCTACGGGTTGCGCGAGTGGCGCCGTACCGCGGCGGCCGTGCTCGTCGTCGCGTTCGTCACCCAGTTCATCTTCCCGTGGTCCTACCCGGCACTCGTCTACGGCGTTCCTGGGATGACCCTCACGCTCGCGGCCCGCAACCTGCTCATCGTGTGGCTCCTCATCGAGGTCGTCCGGTGGTTCCTGCGCAAGCCCGAGCTGGGCGGTCCGGCCGCCGCGCCGGAGCGGGACGAGGTCGCCGAGGGCCGTGCGGGTGCCGAGCACGACGCGGTCGCCGTCGAGGCTGTCGACGTCGACGAGGATGACGCGACGGCCGACTGCCCCGAGCGGGACCCGCGCGCCTCGCGGGACGAGCAGCCCGCCGGGTCCGCCCCCGCGAGCTGAGCGGGCCGGAGCCGACCTACGCGGCGTCCGGTTCGCCGTCGGGCGGGTTCACCGGGATGTCCGAGGCGGCGTCCCCGGCGAGCGCCGCCACGGCACGCAGGTCCCCACGCAGCCGAGGAAGACCCCCACGAGCACGAGGCAGAGCCGGACCCGCTCGCGGCCGCTGCGGACCGGGCTCGGGATGAGGTCGGCCGACCGGCGCGCGAGCACCGTCACGAGGATGCCCGCCACGACGAGCGTGCCGTTGAAGGCGGACGCCGAGAGGTCCCCGGTCGTCCCGAGCTCGCTGAGGTGCACCTGCCACCACTGCGGGTCCGCTGCGGTGATCGTCGAGGTGAGCACGCCCATCGAGAGGAACGCCGCGAGCACGACGGCGAGGCTCTGCAGCGACAGGTGCGTCGCCGAGGTGAAGGTCAGGTAGGCGGCGACGGCCGGCACGGCGCCGGCGAGGACGACGCCGCTGAGCGGGTACACGCTCGCGCCGACGAAGCCGAGCGCGAAGATCTCCGCGAGCAGGGTCGCCAGGAGCAGCGCCACGGCGCCGTGCGCGACGGCGATCGCCACCAGGTCCACGACGTCGAGGACACCTCTCACCGGCCGGGCGGCGCCGCGCCGCGCAAGCACCAGCTGCCCGGCGACGAAGGCGAGGGTGCCGGCGACACCACAGGAGAGCGCGACGAGGTGGCCGAGCGAGCCTGGTCCCTCGATCGGGACCGGCCGAAGGTTGAAAACCGCGATGCTCACGAGCGCCCCGACGACGAAGGCGAGCGCGCCGCACGTGAGAGCCAGCGTCTCCAGGCCCTTCTCCCCCGCGACGTTCGCGGCGACCCGCTCGCGCAGCCACGCGGGGCTCCAGGGGGAGGGCGTGCTGACCTCGCTCATGGTCGCGAATGTAGTGCCGGTGTCCGAGCGGCCGGCACGGCGTCTCGCGCCCCGCGGACCGGTGCTCGCCGCCGCGGGCGAGCTCGCCGTCGTGCGTGGTGCGGGGTGGGCGCACGTCGAAGGCGGGACCCAGAGCGCGCACAGCGGACGCACACGATCGGTGAGCACCGTGCTGCCATGACCACCTCGACCTCCCCCCAGGCCGCTCCCCGTCGCGGAGCCGGCGTGCTCGCCTCCTGGGCATCAACGCGGACCTCAACGGCTCCGCGGGCGACGGCGGCACGATCACGTTCGCGCCCACCCACCTCGGCGTGCAGCCCGCGGTCTACACGAACGACGACGGCGAGGAGGTCCAGCCGTTCGACGGCATCTACACCGACGCGTTCGCGTTCTTCGACAGCCTCACGGCCGAGCAGCAGGCCACGTTGACCTCGGGCGAGGTGAGCATGTGCGCACCGGGCGACACGTGCGACTTCGCCACGGGCTCCGGGCTCGTGGGGTCCGACCTCACGGACGAGCAGCGGCAGCTGCTGCTCGAGCTCGTCGCCAACTGGGCCGGCATGGCGGACGAGGAGACCACCGCGACCACGCTCGCGCAGATCGAGGCGACGCTCGACGAGACGGAGATCGCGTGGTCGGGCGAGACGACCTACGACATGACCACCGGGAACGGCATCAGCTTCTCGATCTCCGGGCCCGACGTCTACGTCGCGTTCCAGGCGCAGCAGGGTTCCGCGGGGGCCGACGTCGAGGCCGTGAGCACCTCGGGCTGGGGCAACGTGCACACGATCTACCGCGACCCGAGCAACGACTACGCGGGGAGCGTCACGCAGCAGGCCGCGTCCGGGACGGGTGGCGGCGCGGGCGCCGGCGCTCCCGGTGGGGGGACTCCCCCGGGCGACGGAGCGGCACCCGGCGGCTCGTCGACCTCCTGACGCAGGCGGGCGCGCCGGATCTCGGTCGGTGGTGGACTCGCAGCGGCGTGTTCGCTCAGTAGTGGTAGCGCGCCTGGAGGATCACCAGGTCGTCCCCGTCGACGAGGTACACGAGCCTGTGCTCGTCGGTGATCCGCCGGGACCAGGCGCCTTGCGCGCCGTACTTGAGCTGCTCGGGTTTGCCGATGCCGTGGGCCGGCTCGCGCAGGCACGCCTCGATCAGCGTGTTGATCCGCTTGAGGACCCGTCGGTCGGCCGCCTGCCAGTACGTGTAGTCCTCCCAGGCCGAGCGGTCCCAGACGAGTCGCACTCAGTCCGCCTGGTCGAGCTCGTGCGCCTCTGTCTGGTGCTCGCGGGCACGCTCGAACGCGTCCAGAAGCCGGCGCGCATTCGCGGGCGATCGGAACAGGTAGGCCGTCTCCTGCCACGCGGCGTAGTCGTCGGCCGCCATGAGGACGGCGTTGCCGCGCCGCGAGACGATCTCGATCGCCTCGCGGTCGTCGTTCACCCTCTCGATGAGCGGGAAGAGGGTCTTGCGCGCCTCGCTCGCACTGATGGACATCGGACCGCCTTGGTCGGTGGGCGACTTGTACGGAAAAACGGTACCACTTCCTCGACGAGAAGCCTGCGCGGGGTGGCTAAACCGGTGGCAGTGAGGACCAGACCTCGCGCCACTGGCCGGCGAGCGAGTCGACGGTCGCGTGCGCATTGAGGCCGCTGGGCTGCGGCACCACCCAGAGCGCGACGCCGGGCGGCCAGCCGGGGACGAGGGCGGGGTCCTGGCGGCCGAGTCGCGCCTTCGGCAGACCGAAAGCGGTGCGGAACGCGGTGATGCCGGCGACGGCGACCGCGTCCGGACGCAGGCCGGGGTGAGGATTCACGCTCGGGCCGGCGCCGTGCTCGGCGTTCGCGTCGGAGCTCTGCGAGACGCCCGGCCGGGTCAGTCGCTCGACGAGCCGGGCCCCGCCCGCGCGCAGCTCGTCACGGGTCAGCTCGTCGGCCCGCGCCGTCGCCCGCCCGACGAGGTTGGTGATGCCGATGCCGCGGCCGAGCAGCTGCGCCTCGTCGTCGGCGCTGAGTCCCGCGGCGGCGTCGACGGGCCGCTCGGTGAGGCCGGCTCGGTGCAGCGACGGCCAGAACCGGTTCCCGGGAAAGGCGAACGGGGCGTTGACCGCCGCGGTCCACAGGCCGGGGTTGACGCCCACGATGAGCAGGCGCACACGTCCGCTGGCGGGCAGGACGTCGTCCACGCCGTCGGGCATCCCGTCGAACGCGGCGAGGTCCGCGCGCACCGGACGCCCGCCGCCCATCGGCGATGGCCGGCGAGGGCGTCCGAGGACGGCCTCCTGCCCGTCGATGTCGTCGACCATCTACGGCAGCGCGAGGAAGTCGCGGAGCCAGCCGTCGACCTCTCGCATCGTCGCGGCGTCCACGATCCCGGCGTCGGCGTCGGCGTCGGCGACGAACCGATCACGCGTCACGGTTCGTGGCTGCTCGGTCATCGCGTACGTGTTCACCCGCGCACCACGCGCAGCACGGCGTCGTGCACCCACGCGCGGTAGTCCTCGGGCGACCACCCCGACTGGTCGACGAGCTGCTGGTACCCCTCCGGCGACATGAGGAACGAGAGCTGGTCCGCCGTGCGCTCGACGTCGAGCTCGCCGTCGGCGCCGCCGGCAAGCCCGCGGCGCACCAGCTCCGTGACGAGCAGGCGAAAGTCCCGACGGCGGTGCTCCAGCATGCGCCGCAGAGCCTCGTCGACCACGGGGTCGGACAGCGACGCGCCCAGCAGGACCGTCCAGAGCCGACTGCTCGCGGCGTTCGCTGCCGTGACGAGGCCGACGACCGCGGTCAGGACGGCATCGTCGGGCAGCTCGAACACCGGCGCGGCCGTCTCGGTGTCCGCCAGGCTGTCGGCGCCCTCCTGCCCGGCGAACGTGATCTCGAAACCGCCGATGAGCAGCTCGGCCTTCGAGCCCGCCGACTTGACCGTCTCGGTGGACACGCGGGCCGCCCGGGCGATGGCCGCCATCGTCGTCGCCTGGTAGCCGCGCTCGGAGAACTCGGCGGCTGCGGCCTCGAGGATCCGGCGTCGCGTGCGCTCGGCCTGCTCGGCTCGCAGCTCGGAGCGGTAGACGCGGGAAGGGGTGGCCGACATATTGACCAACCTCCAGGTGTAGTGAATCATTGGTTGAGCAAGCCAAACCCTACCGGAGGACACCATGGCCTCGTATCTCGTCTGCATCACCCCGGCGCACGGGCACGTCGTGCCGGCGCTCGCGGTCGCGCGTCACCTGCTCTCGGCGGGACACCGGGTCCGGGTCCTGACCGGGTCTCGCTACCGCGCCGACGTGGTGGCTGCGGGCGCGGAGTTCCTCGCGGTCCCCGCCGAGGCCGACATCGACCTCGACCGCGCCGGCGACCTCTTCCCGGAGCGGGCGAACCTCAAGGGGCCCGCCGGGATCCGCTACGACATGCGGCACCTCTTCCTCGCGCCCGGTCGCGCGCAGTACGGCGCGCTCGCGGCCGCCCTCGACGCCGAACCGGTCGACGCCGTGATCACCGAGGGTCTGTTCCTCGGTGCAGCGCTGCTCGCCCTCCGTCCTCGCGAGGAGCGCCCGCCGGTGCTCGTGCTCGGGATCTTCCCGCTCGGCACGCCGAGCCGGGACACCGCACCGTTCGGTATCGGGATGACCCCGATGCGGGGTCCGGTCGGTCGCCTGCGCAACCGCGTTCTGGCCGCGGTGACGCGGAACGTGATCTTCGGGCCGGTCAACACAGAGGCCGACCGGCTCGCGCAGGACCTCGTCGGACGGACCTTCGGCGGCTCCTTCCTGGAGTGGCCGGCGCGGGCCGACGCGATCGCCCAGCTCACCGTGCCGTCGTTCGAGTACCCGCGCTCGGACCTCCCGGCCACGGTCCACTTCACGGGGCCGCTGCCCTCCGCAGCGGACGCTTCGACCGAGCTGCCGACGTGGTGGCACGAGCTCGACGGCGAGCGCCCGGTCGTGCACGTGACGCAGGGCACGGTCGCCAACACCGACTTCGGCTCGCTCGTGCGCCCGACGATCGACGGGCTCGCCGACCGCGACGTGATCGTGGTGGTCTCGACGGGCGGTCGGCCGGTCGAGGACGTCGGCCCCGTGCCGGCGAACGTCCGCGTCGAGCGGTACCTGCCGTACGGCGCGCTGTTCCCGAAGCTCGACGTGATCGTGACGAACGGGGGGTACGGCGGCGTGCAGCAGGCGCTGGCGCACGGGGTGCCGCTCGTCGTCGCCGGACAGACCGAGGACAAGATCGAGGTGACCGCACGGGTGGGCTGGTCGGATGTCGGCATCAACCTGCGGACGAACGCGCCGAAGCCCGCCAAGGTGGCGAACGCCGTCGAGCGCGTGCTCCGCGAGCCGCGCTACCGCGAGGCCGCGGCGCGAATCGGGGCCGACATCCGCGGGACCGACGCGCTCGCGACGCTCGACCGCGTGCTGGCCTCACTCAGCACGCCGGCGTCCGCGCCGTCCGGCGGGTGAGGGCCGGGCGTGATTCCTGACACCGCCTGTGCCCACGACGCGGACCACGGATCGACCAGCTCGACGCCGGTCTGAGCGAAGTCTTTGGTGTTCCGCGTCGCGCACGCGGGGCGGGTGGACCCGGCAGATTGCCGCAGTCTGGGCGTCCGTCGTGCTGCGCGGCCATGCGACGCACGTCGGTCTCAACCAGATCGCCCGAGACCAGCCTCAGCGCATGGCGCGTAGCGTCGATGGCGCTACACGTTGAAGCGGAACGATCACGCGGGGTTTCGGCTGTTGTTGGTCATCGTCGGTCGGTGCCGGGAAACACGGTCTGACCTGCGGAAACGCACTGACGGGACCATTGGGCGTCGTCGGCGATCACCGGTCTCGGCCGGACTTTTTGCGGACT
>NZ_VENP01000083.1 GCF_006351005.1 Miniimonas arenae
GTGTCGGTCCGGGAGAGCTCGACACTTCCGCGTCAGCACGTCAACGATCGATGACGGCTGCGTGCGTGCCGTTCGAACCGAGCAGACCCGGGGCGGTGTCCGAGCGCATCTTCTGCCACACCACTGACACGCGACGACCAGGAGTAGCATCGTCGCAGGCCAGGGCATGATCGTGGAGTTTCCCGCCACCTCCACCACGATCAAGCCGGATCCGCAAGGATCCGGTTTTTTCGTTGCAACGACGCCGATCCGAGTGATCGCCACGAGTGCGCTCAAGCGCTGAGGACATCTCGGCCCGGCTCCGCACCCCAGCCGGACGTCGGGGGCGGAGCGGCACCCAGGCGAACCTCTCACGGGCGTCGCTGCCAGGCCCTCAGCTCCACGGATTCGACACGTGCCCTCTGAGCTCCACCACGTGAAGAAGCGCCGTGCACTCCCCGGCCGCGCCGCACTTCGTGTCGACGCCCCAGCGTGAGCCGCTGACCGCGCGTCAGCCGAGTTTCTGGGTCGACTACCCATGCTCGTGGCTGGTCCGCCGGCGTCGGTCATCGTGTTCATCCCGACGTGCAGCGCTCCTGCGGTTCCCGTCGAGAGGGTGCGGTAGGCCTGGCCCCCCAGCCGCCCTATCACGTCGATGACGCCGCGGACCTCCTGGGCGATCTGGGTCATCGGGATCAGGATCGCACCGGGGATTGTTGTCACGCCGGACTCGTTGGGGCGGCCGCACTGGTGCGCTGGGCAAGAGTCGCGGTCGCCCTGACCGACCAAGGCAAGGCGTCCCTGCCGTTCATCACGCTCCGCCTTGCTGGCGGTACGCCGGGAACTGGCGCACCCTGGCTGCATGAACTCCCTGCACCGGGCCCGCCGCTACCCGATCCTTGCGGCGTCGGGCGCGATCGCGCTCGCCGTGCTGGTCCTCGACCTCTCGGGCCAGGACCTGATCAGCCGCGCCATCGCCACGGCGTGGGTTCTTGTCGTCATCACACGTGCCGTGATGGACATGGCGCGTCAGATCGCCCGCGGACACCTCGGGCTGGACGTCCTGGCGGTCATCGCCATGGGAGCCACGCTCGCCGTCGGTGAGTACGTCGCGTCGCTGATCATCGTGCTGATGCTGTCGGGTGGTGAGGCGCTGGAGGACGCCGCCGAGCGGCGCGCCACCCGCGAGCTCACCGCTCTGCTGAACCGCTCGCCCCAGGCCGCGCACGTGCTTGTCGCTCCTGACGGCGTGGGCGACGAGGTCCGCGATGTCGCCGTCGACCGGGTCGCGGTAGGAGACGTGCTGCTCGTCCGCCCGGCGGAGGTGGTACCGGTCGACGCCACGGTCGTCTCCGATCGCGCAACCGTGGACGAGTCGTCCCTGACGGGCGAGTCCCTGCCGGTCACCCGCCGTCGCGGCGAGACACTTCTGTCCGGCAGCGTCAACGGCCCCGGCGCCGTGCGGGTGCGGGCCGTGCGCACGGCGGCCGACAGCCAGTACCAGCAGATCATCGCCCTCGTGACGGACGCGCAGGGCCGACAGGCACCCGTCGTCCGCCTCGCCGACCGTTTCGCGGTGCCCTTCACCGCGGTGTCCCTGCTGATCGCGGGCCTGGCCGGGTGGCTCTCCGGCGATTGGGTGAGGTTCGCCGAGGTCCTCGTGCTCGCGACCCCGTGCCCGCTGCTGATCGCAGCGCCCGTCGCCTTTCTCGGTGGCCAGTCCCGCGCCGCCCGCCACGGTGTGATCGTCAAGGGAGGGGCGGTGATCGAGAAGCTGGCCAAGGTCCGCGCCGTAGCACTGGACAAGACCGGCACACTCACCCGCGGTCGGCCCGAGCTGGTGGCGGTTCAGCCGGCCGCCCCCCTCGACCGCGAGGAACTCCTGGTGCTCGCCGCCTCGGCCGAGCAGTACTCGTCGCACGTCCTGGCTGACGGGGTGCGCGAGGCCGCGCAGGCCAGCGGTCTGGCGCTCAGGGCGGCCACCGAGGCGGACGAGGTCGCCACGTGCGGCGTGCGCGCAGTGATCGACGGGCGCAACGTCGTCGTGGGCAAGCGCGCGTACGTGGAAAGAGAGGTGGGTGCCGCGGTGGCGGCTGCGCAACTGGTCGCCGGGCAGGTCGCCGCCTACGTCGCCGTGGACGGTGCGTTCGCCGGCGTGCTCGTGCTCGCCGACGAGGCTCGCCCGGAGAGTGCAGCGGTCGTGCGCTGGTTGCGTGCGAACGGCGTGGCAGAGGTCGCGATGCTGACCGGCGACGCCGACGCGACCGCACGCGCAATCGCGGGCCAGGTCGGTATCGACACGGTGCACGCCGATCTCCTCCCTGCGGACAAGGTGCGGCTTGCCGCCGCGCTCAAGCCCCGCCCGGTGCTCATGGTGGGCGACGGCGTGAACGACGCGCCCGCGCTGGCCGCCGCCGACGTGGGGGTGGCGATGGGTGCGCGGGGAGCGACCGCGGCGGGTGAGGCCGCGGACGCCGTGGTGCTCGCCGACGACCTGGGCAAGGTGGTCGACGCCGTGGTGATCGGCCGGCAGACGCTGCGGGTGGCGCTCGCGGCGATCTGGCTGGGGATCGTGCTGAGCGTCGGCCTCATGCTCGTCGCCGCGACCGGCGCCATCCCGGCCGTCGTCGGCGCCCTGACGCAGGAGGTCGTGGACCTGGCGGCCATCCTCTACGCGCTGCGCGCCCTGGGTGGGCGCCTGCCGGAGCTCAGGCGCGCCGAGCCCGCACGAGCAGTCGCCAGCAGACGCCCAGCGCCAGCAGCCCGGCTGCGGTGACTACCCCGGCGAGCGGGAGGCACACCACGAGCGTCAAGCAGCCGAGCGCGCCGAGCACTGGGACCACCCTCGGCACCCGGCGGTGGGGGCGGGTCTGGGTCAGGGCCGCGAGGTTGGCCACCAGGTAGTACAGGAGAACCCCCGCCGACGAGAACGCGACGGAGGAGCGTACGTCCAGCAGCAGCACGAGGACGCCAACCGCCAGCGCCGCCACGATCTCCGCCACAGCCGGCAGACCGCGGCGCGGCTCGACCCTCGCGAGCGGACCGGGCAGGTCGCCCTGCCGGGCCATCGCCAGACCGGTCCGGCCGATGCCCGCCATCAGCACGAGGAGCGAACCGAGGCAGGCGACCACAGCCCCGGTGGTCACGAGGAGGCGTCCGCCGGGCGCATCCCCCACCAGGTCGAGCACCGGGGCGGTGCTACGAGCCAGATCCTTGACCCCGAGCCCGCGCAGCAGGGCGGCGCCCACGGCGAGGTACACCAGCAGGACGCCACCCAGGGCGATCGAGACGGCGCGGGGGATCGTCCGGGCCGGGTCGCGCACTTCCTCCCCGAGCGTTGCGACCCGGGCGTAGCCCGCGAAAGCGAAGAACAGCAGCCCGGCGCCTTGCGCCACCCCGAGGGGAGACGCACCCACCCACTCGGCCGCAGCACCGCCGTCGCGCGCGACGCTGCGGACCAGACCGATCGCAATGGCTGCGGCCAGGACCATCACCACGAGCATCGCGCTCACGCGCGCCGCGCGGGCCGTGCGCGTGACTCCGGCGAGGTTGAGCGCGAGCACGACGGTGACGGCGACGAAGGCCACCGCGCGCTCCCGGCCCGGCCAGAGATAGCCGCCCGCCGTGAGCGCGATCGCCGCGCAACTCGCGATCTTGCCGACGACGAACATCCAGCCTGCGGCGAACCCGGGCCATTCACCCAGGCGCTCGCGCCCGTACACGTAGGCGCCACCCGCGACGGGATACTGGGCGGCGAGCTGCGCCGTGGAGAACGCGTTCGCGGTCGCGACCACCGCTGCGAGGAGCAACGACCCGAGCACGAGCGAGCCCGCCGCGGCGGACGCTGGTCCAAACACCACGAAGACCCCGGCGCCGAGCATGGCGGCTGCGCCGATCGAGACGGCGTCGCCGAGGCTCAGCACCCGGCGCAGCGGGACCGTCTGAGCGCTCACGTCGTGCATCCTTACCCCTTCCGCCCGGTCGTGGCTATCCCCTCGATGAAGTAGCGCTGCCCGAACGCGAACAGGATGAGCATCGGCAGCGTCACGATGAGCGAGGCCGCCATCACGTACTGGTAGTCGCCGTGGCCGCCCGCCGTCGGGCTGTACTTCGTCATGGCGTAGGCGATCCCGAGCGGCGCGTTGAACGACTCCACCGAGCCCGCGTTGAGGTAGATGAGCGAGCCCTGCAGGTTGTTCCAGCTCGCCTGGAACTCGAACAGCAGCACGATCACGAACGAGGGGATCGCCAGCGGCATCGCGATGCGGGTGAACAACGAGACGTAGCCCGCGCCGTCGATCCGCGCCGCCTCGAACAGCTCGCGCGGCAGGCCGAGGAAGAACTGGCGCTGCAGGAAGATGTAGAACGCGGAGCCGAACAGGTTCGCGCCCCACAGCGGCACCCACGTCCCGAGGAAGCCGAGCTCCTTCCAGATGAGGTAGACCGGAATCATCGTCACTGCGCCGGGCAGCATCATGGTGGCGAGCACCAGCCCGAACAGCGCCCCGCGTCCCGGGAACCGGAAGTAGGCGAAGCCGAACGCCACCACCGAGCTCGAGACCGCCACCGCGACCGAGGCGAGCACCGCGATCGCGAAGCTGGTCCACAGCCAGTTGAGCAGCGGCAGCTCCTCCCACACCGTCAGCCAGTTCTCCCACATCACGGGGGAGGGCAGAAGCGAGTTGTCGAACACCTGCCCGCGCGTCTTGAGGCTCGCGGTCACGAGCCACACGAGCGGGTAGAGGAACAGCGCGGTGATCAGCAGCAGGCAGACCCACACCACCGCGCGACCGACGCGCGACCGGGCGCCGGGTGCTCGCCGTCGGGCCGGTTCCTGCGACGTGCGAACGGGCGGCACGGCCGGCGCCACGAGGCCGGGGTCCACGGTGGCCATCAGTTCTCGCTCTCGTAGTAGACGTAGCGGTTGCCGACCCTGACCTGGACGAGCGTGATGAGCATGATGATCACGAATATCACCCACGCCATCGCCGCGGCGAACCCGAGGTCGAACTGCCGGAACGCCTTCTGGAACAGGTAGATCGCGTAGAAGAGCGACGCCTCGGGGGAGGAGTTGGCGTTGTCGCGCCAGAACAGCAGGTAGGCGCTGTCGAACACCTGGAACGCGGCGATGGTGAGCACGATGACGTTGAAGAAGATCGCCCCCGAGATCATCGGCATCGTGATCTGGAAGAACATTCGGCCCGAACCCGCGCCGTCGAGGGAGGCGGCCTCGTACAGCTCGCGGGGCACGTTGCGCAGGGCCGCCAGGAAGATGATCATCGTGCCGCTCACCGCCCACAGCGACATCAGCACGATGGACGGCTTCACCCAGGCAGGGTCCACGAGCCACTGCGGTCCCTCGATGCCGATGGCGCGCAGTGCGCGGTTCACCGCACCGCTGTTGCCGTTCAGCAGCAGGAAGAACAGTGCGGCGGTCGCGACGGCGGGTGTCATCTTGGGCAGGTAGAAGATCGTCCGGAAGACCCCGGCACCGCGCCCGACCCGCGACAGCAGCAGCGCGAGACCGAGCGCGACGACGATCTCGAGCGGGACGGCGAGGATCGCGTAGAAGAGCGTGTTACCGAGCGACGTGGCGACCTTCGGGTCGGTGAGGAGCCCCTCGAAGTTCGCCGTGCCGATGAACGTGATGTCGTTGCGGGCCAGGTTGTAGCGCCCGAACGCCAGCCATAGGCTGAAAGCCATCGCACCCGCGGTGAAGACGAGGAAGCCGACGAGCCACGGTGCGATGAACAGGTAGCCCGCGATCGCCTCGCGGCGCGCCTGGGGGGCGAGCCGACGTCGGCGCCGCGCGGTCGGGGCCGTGGTGCTGGCCACGCCGGCGTCAGCTCTGCGCGACGACGGAGTCGTAGGCCCGAAGGGCCGCCTCCTGCGCGTCGGCGAGGGCCTGCTCCGGCGTCTTGTCGCCGAGCATCGCGGCGGTGACCGCGTTGTTGAGCTCGGTGAGGATGTCCTGACCGGCGGGCGAGGCGCCGAACGTCTTGCCGTAGTCGAGCACGTCGTAGTACGTCGAGATGACCTGGTCGAAGCCCGCGTCCCCGCTCGGGACCACGAACTGCTCACGGATCGCCGCGTCGGCGTCCGGGGAGCCGGTCATGATGCCGGTGTTGATGCCGCCGTCTGCCTCTCGCGTGGCGGCGCGCGCCTCACCGGCGGCCTGCCACGCGTCCATGTTCGTCAGCTCCAGCGCCCAGGCGCACGCGGCGGCCGGGTTCGACGCCCCGACGGGGATGACGAACGCGCTGCCGCCGGCCACCGAGAAGGGCTGACCCTCGCTGTCGCGGAACGGCACGGCCTCGATCTGGGCCTGGCCCACGTAGGGAGAAAGCACGTTGGGGTACCACTGGGCGTTCACCTGCGATCCCACCTGGTCCGTGACGTACTGGTTGCCGTCGCCGAAGGAGTCGAAGGAGTCCGTGAAGCTCTTGAGCTTCGCGTAGCCGCCCTGGGCGTCCACGATCTGCTTGAGCAGCTCCAGGCCGGGCACGTTGCTGGGGTCGTCGAGAGTAGGGCGACCGTCCTCGTCGATGAGCTGGCCGCCCGAGCCCAGGATCCACAGCGGGCCCTGCCCGCTCGGGTTGGGATCGAGGCCGAGCGTCGTCGGGACGCCGCCGCTCTCGGCGTACATCGCCGTGACGGCGGCTAGCAGCGCGTCCGGGTCGGAGGTGTCGATCTGGTCGGCGGTGACGCCGGCCGCGTCCATGACGCGGGTGTTCAGGAGGATCGCGGGCGGCTGGTAGAACTGCGGCACCGCCCAGACCTGGTCGTCCAGCCGCACGTCGTCGACGACGGCGGGGTACCACCACTCGTCGGGCGTCACGTCGTGCGCCGCGAAGCACGCGTCGAGGGGGAGGATCAGCCCCTGCGCCGCGTAGGTGGGCACGATCCGGCGGTCCATCTGGACGACGTCGGGCACGTCGCCGCTGGCCAGGCGCGTGGTGAGCTTCTGGGCGTCGAACGCGGTCGCGTCGAGCTCGACCTCGACCCCGCTGAGCGCCTGCGCGGCGTGGTCGAGCCGCGCCTGGCCGACGTCGTCGGCGTTCTCGAAGCCCCAGGCGCGCAGCGTGCCCGTCGCCTCACCGCTGAAGTCCACGTCGGCGTCGGTGCCGCCGTCGGAGGTGTCGCCACCGCCGCAGGCCGCGAGCGTGCCGGTCAGGCAGAGCGCGGCGGCGGCCGCGGCGGAACGACGAAGGG
>NZ_VENP01000084.1 GCF_006351005.1 Miniimonas arenae
CCTTCCTCATCTACCTCGCCTGTCGACTCATCGGCGCAAGTCGGACAGGCGGCCGAGCGGGGACAGCGCCCCATGCCGTCCTCCCGGTCAAGGCGTCGTAGCGGCGGCTCGACTAGAGCAGGTACACCTACTGCAATACCCCTATGGGGTATCATCTTGGTGAGTATGCGGGCGTCGTCGGAGTGTCAGTAGGGGACCAGAGGGCGGCGGCATCGCTAGAGAGGATGTGGAGGATGTCGAGCCACGATCATCATCACGGTGGGCACGAGGCGCCGTCTCATGCTCATCATCACCCGGCGCCGGACGCGGAGAACTTGGTGCACTGTCCGGTGATGCCGAACAATTTCGTGGACCCCGAGCAGGCTGAGCAACAGGGCCTGTACCGGGACTACGAGGGCAAGCGGTACTGGTTCTGCTGCGCTGAGTGCGGCCCGTTGTGGGATGCCGACCCGGCGCGGTACGCGCACGCCGCCTGACGGGCTGGGGTGTCGCTGCCACGGCGTTCAGGTGGCGTCGTGGCGCGATGCTCTACCGTAGTGAATAGGGATCGTGGGTGCTGGCAGCGTCAGGGACTCGGAGGTTGAAGGGAGGACGGCGATGGGTGCTCTTCGCTCGGTGATGACCGGCGGGTCGCCTCGTCGTCGTGGCCTGCTCCTGTTTGGCCTGCTGATGATGGTGATCGCTGGGCTGTTCGCGATGCACGTTCTGAGCATGTCCGGCCCGCAGGGGCATACCTCCCCGACCCTGACGATCGAGACCGACCACGCCGCCGCGGAGACGCTGCCGGACGGCGGCATGTCGGCCGATGTGGCAGATGAGATGGCCGGTGCCAGCATGAGCGATGCTGCCGCGGCCGGTGAGACGCACTGTGGTGATGGGTGCGGGGAACCGGCGCCGAGCCATTCGATGCTGATGATGGGGTGTGTGATCGCGCTCCTGATCGGCATGGTCCTCCTGATCGCCCCCGGCCTGTGGGGTCGCGGGTGGCTGACGCGGTTGCTTGCTGTTCGGGCGCTGCCGCTGCTGGGCGCGGTGCTGCCACGCCCGCGACCGCCTTCTCTCATCGTTCTTTCGATCAGTCGCACCTGAGTTGCGCTGCGGCGTCCCACGGACCATCGGGTCCGCGTGATGCCTGTCTGTCATGCCCCAGCCGGGGTGTGGATGGACCGCGACTCTTCATTCGACTGACGAAAGGACAACTTCATCATGCGTATGCGCATGCTTGCGCTGGCTTCGACCGCGCTCATCACGACTCTGGTGCTCGCCGGGTGCGGGCAGAACAACGACCCCGGCATGTCCGGGATGGATCACGGCTCGTCAAGCTCCAGCCCCTCCTCGTCGGAGGCCAGTGCGGACTTCAATGCTGCGGACGAGATGTTCGTGACGATGATGATCCCGCACCATCAGCAGGCCATCGAGATGGCCGATCTGATCCTCGGCAAGGACGGGATCGATGAGCGGGTGGTGACACTGGCTCAGCAGATCAAGGACGCCCAGGGGCCCGAGATCGAGACCATGCAGGGCTGGCTGCAGGAGTGGGGTCTGCCTTCGCCCGACCCGTCCGCGGGCGGCATGGAGGGCATGGACCACGGCGACGGCATGATGTCCGAGGAAGACATGGCCGCGTTGGAGTCCGCGACCGGTGTCGAGGCGACCCGGCTGTTCCTGCAGGGCATGATCGAGCACCACAACGGCGCGATCATGATGGCCGAGACCGAGCTGTCCAACGGACAGAACCCGGATGCGCTGGAGCTGGCGCAGCAGGTCATCGACGGCCAGAGCGCCGAGGTCACGACGATGCAAGAGATTCTGGACAGCCTCTAGCCGTCCTCGGCAGGTGCGGCGTGGGAGCCCGACCACCCATGGTGCGGGCTCCCACCGTCCTGCCGCTGCTCTTGACACCGGTCTCCCCGTTTTCGCGGCCGGTTCCTTCTGCCGACCTACCGGCGGCCTCTGTCGTCGTCCTGCTCTCCCGAAAGGCCCGTTTGATGTTCTCTCGTCTCCGTTCCTCGCCTCGCCGCGCGCTCGCCGCGCTCGCCGCCGCCGTGGCTGCTGTCACTGTCCTGGCTGGCTGCGGCGCCTCGTCCGCACCGTCCTCCTCGGCGCAGACTCCGGTCGAGTTCGGGCACATCCACGCGGTGGTGCCCGAGGCCGATGCCACGATCCTGGTCGGCACGCACACCGGTCTGTACCGCGTCGATGCCGAAGGCTCCGTGGAAGGCCCGTTGGGTGGCTACGACTTTGACCTGATGGGCCTGACCGTCACCGACGGCATGCTGATCGCCTCCGGGCATCCCGGCCTGGACACGCCGTCGGAGTTGGGGTCACCGAATCTCGGCATCATCCGCAGCGAGGACGGCGGGCGGAGCTGGGAACCGGTCGCGTTCACGGGCGAGGAGGACTTCCACATCCTGACCGCCGGTCCCGATGGGCAGGTGTACGGGATCGGGTCGAGCAGTCCCGCGGTACAGATCAGCGGCGACTCCGGCAGCACCTGGACGGCTGGCAGCGAGGTGACCGCCGCTGATCTTGCGGTCACCGCAGACGGCGTGATCTATGCGGCCACCCAAAGCGGGCTGTTCGCCAGCCAGGACGACGCGGCCACCTTCGGACTGGTCGCTGATGCACCCACGCTGTACCTGCTCGATGCGGCCGGAGACGAGCTGGTCGGTATCGATACCGATGGGCAGCTCTGGCGGCGCAGCGGCCAAGCCGCCTGGACACCGATCGGCACCGCCCAGGGGACCGTCGCCGCCCTCGGTCTTGCCCCGTCCGGTGTCGTCTACGTCGTGGACGACCGCGGCATCGTCGCGCTCGACGGCGACCAGGCCACCACCATCCTGCCCGCCCTGTAGGGCTGGGCCGAACAGTCATAGGAAACGCCATGAACAAGAAGATGAACACCGTCGTCCTACAGGTGGCCGGTCTGCATTGGGCCTCCTCCTCACAGCTCGCCGAGAAGACCCTGGGGCGACGGCCCGGAGTGGTCGCCGTCGAGGTCAACCCGGTCGCGCAGACCGCCAATGTCACCTACGACCCCGACGCCACGACGGTCCAGCAGCTCCGCGCATGGGTCACCGAGTGCGGATTCCACTGTGCCGGACAGTCCGTGCCGCAACACATCTGCCACCCCAGCGACGAGCCGCACGCCTCGCATTCGACGGGTCCTCACTCCCACCACGACAGCGCGCCACAGCACCACCACGGAGCAACCGGTGACACCGAGCACGACCACTCCGCCCATGCCGGCCACGACATGGCGCCGGCCTCGCCAGGGCCGGCTCACGCGCATGGCGACTCGGCACCGGCGACCGCGCAGGAGGTGATGGGGCACGGCGGCCACCACGGCGGCATGTCGATGGACGCAATGATCCGTGACATGCGCAACCGTTTCCTGGTCGCGCTGATCCTGTCCATCCCGATCACCTTGTGGTCTCCGATCGGCCGCGAGGTCATCGGGTTCACCGTCCCGGCACCGTTCGGGCTGCGCGACGACGTGTTCTCGCTGATCTTGTCGCTGCCGGTGATCTTCTACGCAGCCTGGATCTTCTTCGACGGCGCCTACCGGGCACTGCGCGCGAAGACGCTGGACATGATGGTGCTGGTCGCGGTCGGTGTCGGCGCGGGCTGGCTCTACAGCCTCGCCATCACCCTGACCGGCGGCGGTGAGGTGTTCTACGAGGCCGCCAGCGTGCTCGCCACCTTCGTGCTGCTCGGCCACTGGGTGGAGATGCGCGCCCGCGGCGGCGCGAACGACGCCATCCGCCGGCTGCTGGAACTCGCACCGGCCCGCGCGGTGGTGATCCGCGACGGCAACGAGGTCGAAATCCCCACCGCCGAGGTCGTTCCCGGTGATCTGCTGCTCGTCCGGCCCGGCGCGAAGGTCCCGACCGATGGGGAGGTCATAGACGGCACGTCGGAGGTCGATGAGTCAATGGTCACCGGCGAATCGATGCCAGTCGAGAAGACCCCCGGCTCAGCGGTGATCGGCGCGACGGTGAACACGGTCGGCACGCTTCGGGTCAGGGCGACGAAGGTCGGTGCCGACACGGCGCTGGCGCAGATCGTGAAACTGGTGCAGGAAGCGCAGAACTCCAAGGCTCCCGGTCAGCGGCTCGCGGACCGAGCAGCATTCTGGCTGGTGCTGGTCGCCCTGATCGGCGGCAGCCTCACGTTCCTGGTCTGGTTCCTCGCCGGAGCGGATGTGCCGATGGCGATCCTGTTCGCGATCACCGTGGTCGTCATCACCTGCCCCGACGCGCTCGGCCTCGCCACCCCGACCGCGATCATGGTCGGTACCGGGCTGGGCGCCAAACGCGGGGTGCTGTTCAAGAACGCCACCGGCATCGAGACCGCCGCCCGGATCGACACCGTGGTGTTCGACAAGACCGGCACCCTCACCAAGGGCGAGCCCGAAGTCACCGACTATCTCGCGGTCGGCACCGACGACTTGGACCTGCTGTCCTTCGTCGTGGCCGCCGAACGAGAATCCGAGCACCCGCTGGCGAAAGCGATCGTCGCCTACGCCGACGCCCGCGACATCCCACGCCGCACCGCGACCGCGTTCCGCAACATCACCGGGCAAGGCGCGATCGCCACCGTCGACGGGCATCGGGTCGTGCTCGGCAACACCCGGCTGATGGTCCAGGAAAGGATCGACACCAGCCAGATCGACGCCGCACGCGAAGCCCTTGCGGCGAGCGGGCGCACCGCGATCATGTTCGCCGTCGACGGCACCATCGGCGGAGTCATCGCATTGGCCGACGCACCCCGCGAGACCGCGAAAGCCGCGATCGACGCCCTCCACGAGACCGGTGTCGAAGCCGTCATGCTCACCGGCGACAACCAGCCCACCGCGCAACGGATCGCCTCCCTGCTGGGCATCGACACCGTAATCGCCGACGTGCTGCCCGAAGACAAGTCCGCCAAGATCACGGAGCTGCAAGCGGCCGGGAAAAAGGTCGCGATGGTCGGCGATGGCGTCAACGACGCCCCCGCTCTCGCCCAAGCCGACCTCGGCATCGCGATCGGCGCCGGCACCGACGTCGCGATCGAAACCGCCGACGTGGTGCTGATGCGCTCCGACCCGCTCGACGTTCCCGTCGCGCTGCGGATCGGCAAGGGCACCCTGCGCAAGATGCGGCAAAACCTCGGCTGGGCCATCGGCTACAACGCCATCGCGCTGCCCATCGCCGCCGGCGTGTTCTACCCGGCGTTCGGGATCATGCTGTCCCCGGAAATCGCGGCGATCAGCATGTCCGGCTCCAGCGTCATCGTCGCAGTCAATGCCCTGCTCCTCAAACGACTCCGCCTTCCCGACCAAGCACCCGCACCAGGCAGCGCCACCGCGAGCGAGCCGGCCGGGCCGGTGGAGCCTTCCCCGAACGGAGCACTCCGATGAGCCCGGCCAGCCAGCTCCCCATCCGTCATGATGCCGGCCTCGGCATGGAGCGGCTGTGGAGCAGACGCGCGTCCCTCGGCCTCGGACTCGGCGTGGGCGCGGCGGCGACACTCGCGCTCGCCGGCTGCACCTCCTCCGCCGCCTGGGTGAACCCGGACAGCGCCGCCGTACGAGACCGCGAACGGCAACGCGGCGGCACCGGAAAGACCACCGCAGTCACCCTCACCGCCGCATCGGCCAGCCTGGACCTCGCCGGCACCACGGCACAGACCTTCGCCTACGGCGCCGTACCCGCCCCGATCATCCGCCTCAGCGCCGGCGACACCCTCAAAGCGACCATCCGCAACCAGCTCCCCGTCGAGACCTCCGTGCACTGGCACGGGCTCGCGCTGCGCAACGACATGGACGGCGTGCCACCGCTCACCCAGCAACCCATCGCCGCCGGTAGCAGCTTCGACTACGAGTTCATCGCGCCCGATCCCGGCACCTACTGGTTCCACCCCCACGTCGGCGCGCAGCTCGACAGCGGACTGTACGGGGCGCTCATCGTCGAGGACCCGAACGAGCCCCTGGCCTACGACGACGAGTGGGTCATCGTCTTAGACGACTGGCTCGACGGCGTCACCGCCACCCCCGACGAAGTTCTCGCTGAGCTGTCACGCGGGATGGGTGATATGGGCGGGATGGACGACATGTTCATGCGGATGGGCAACACCCTCATGGGCGCCACCTCCGACCTACTCGGCGGCGACGCCGGAGACGTCTACTACCCGCACTACCTCATCAACGGCAAACCCGCCGCCGACCCGGCCCAGTTCACCGGCACACCGGGCAGCCGAGTGCGGATACGACTCATCAACGCCGGCGGGGACACCGCCTTTCGATTCGCGGTCGGCGGGCACCGCCTCACCGTCACCCACACCGACGGGTTCCCCGTCGAACCCGTCGAGGTGGACAGCGTTCTGCTCGGCATGGGTGAACGCTACGACCTTCTCGTCACCCTCGGCGACGGCGCGTTCCCGCTCGTCGCGCTGGCCGAAGGCAAACGCGAACGCGCCGTCGCCGTAGTGCGCACCGGTGTCGGCAACACACCGCCGCAGGACGCGGTGCTCTCCGAGCTGGACACGGCCCGTGTCGCGACTGCCGCGATCCTCACCGCCGCGACCGATGTCGCTCTCGACACCAAGACCCCTGACCGGGAGGTCACGCTGACGCTCACCGGCTCAATGGCCGACTACGACTGGGGCATCAACAACAAGCGGTTCGACCCGACCCAGCCGCTGCGCGACGCGCACGCGGTCCGGGCCGGTGAGCGAGTGCGCCTCCGCATGGTCAACGAGACCGAGATGTGGCATCCCTTCCACCTACACGGGCACACCTACCAGCACTCAGACGGTGGGCCACGCAAAGACACTTCGATCATCCTGCCGAAGCAGACCCTCACCGTGGATTTCGACGCCGACAACCCCGGCCAATGGGCCGCACACTGTCACAACATCTACCACGCCGAAACCGGCATGATGACCGTCATCGGCTACCAGACCTGACGCACGTCGTACGAATCGTCGGGCACGGGCGACAGTCTCCACCGGTTGATCTTGAACGCGCGATGGCACGGTCATGGTGAACGGATCAACGCCAGGGCCAGGCATGACAGCCTACGCACCTTTGTTGGCCCGCACCCGTACCATTGGGCCCTACCCCCGGATGTTGGACACGGGGTGTGATTACGCGGCGGTCGGCAGCGTAGCGGCCCGGCGGGCCTCGTAGGTGGACG
>NZ_VENP01000085.1 GCF_006351005.1 Miniimonas arenae
TCCCGAAACGCCGACCCACCGGCGTGGGGAGAACTCCGCCCACCAACGGATCGAGCGACGACGGACCCGGCGGCGGACGAGGCGGCGGCGGGTCCAGCGGTGGTGACAGACAAGGCGGCGCAGCTCCTGGCGCAGCCCTGCCCGGCGGTGAGCGGGGCGTAGGACTGCCCGGTGGCGACAGCCCCGGCGACGAGGAAACCGGCCGCAGCGATGGACGAAGCGGTGGCGGCGGGTCCAGCGGTGGCAGCGGGTCCAGCGGAGGTGACGCACGAGGTGGCGCAGCTCCTGGCGGAGGACTGCCCAGCGACGGACCCGGCGGCGGCCCCATCCGCGGCGACGGATCCCGCGGCGGTGCCGTTCCTGGCGCAGCCCTGTCCGGTGGCGAGCTGGACGAAGTCCTGCCCGGCGACCGATCTAGCGGCGGCTCGGAGGTTGTTCGCGGCCGCCCTGCCGGGCTGTGGTGAGACGGCAGCGAGAGTCGGGTATCGAGATGACGGGCGTGCGCGGGGGCGGGGCGTTGCGTCGTGGCAGGCTGGGGACCGTGCCTCCCGCCCGCAGGTCGACGCGATCCACTGCCCGTCCCGGGCTGAGCTGGGACGTCGTCGAGCCCGCGCCCGTCGTACTCGTCCGGGGAACGGAAGGGCTGCTCGCCGACCGCGCGATGGCTCGGCTGGTGGGCCTCGCTCGCGAGCGCGCCACGGCCGAGTCGACCACGTTGGAGGTCACCCGCCTCGAGGCGTCGATGTACGAGCAGGGGCGGCTCGCGGTGCTCGCGTCGCCGTCGCTGTTCGCCGAGCCGAGGTATGTCGAGATCCTCGGGCTCGAGTCGCTGAACGACGCGTGCGCGACCGACGTGACCGCCTATCTCGCCGATCCAGCGCCCGACGTCGTCCTGGTGCTCCGGCACGCCGGCGGCCAGAAGGGCAAGAAGCTGCTCGAGGCGATCGCGGCGACCGGTGCACCCGAGGTGGCGTGCGAGCCGGTGCCGGAACGGGAGAAGGCGGCGTTCGTCCAGGCGGAATTCGCGCGGGGCCGCCGCCGCATCGCTCCGGCCGCGGTCACGGCCCTCGTCGACGCCGTCGGTTCGGATCTGCGCGAGCTCGCTGCGGCGTGTTCGCAGCTGATCGAGGACACGACCGGTCAGGTCGGCCAGGACGACGTGGACCGCTACTACGGCGGACGGGTCGAGGCGACGGGTTTCAAGGTCGCCGACGCCGCCATCGCGGGTGATGCCGGACAGGCTCTCGCGCTGGCACGGCATGCCATGGCCAGCGGAACCGACCCCGTGCCGCTCGTCGCTGCCGTCGCCCTCAAGCTGCGCACGATGGCAAAGGTGGCCGCCTCACGCGGTCGCGAGCAGGGAAACGCCACGGCGGGTCTCGCGCCCTGGCAGATCGACCGCGCACGCAAGGAGCTGCAGGGCTGGACACCGGAGGGCCTGGCGGCGGCGGTCAGTGCCGTTGCAGCGGCTGATGCCGAGATTAAGGGCGAAGGGCGGTCGCCCGGGTATGCGATCGAGCGAGCGCTGCTGCGAGTCGCTGCGGCGCGTGCGGGCCGCTGAGCGACGACGTGGAGGGTGCTCGAGTGTCGGGTCGTGCGCGACTCGACTCGGCGGTCCGGTGCCTCGCGACGGCGCCGCGCGATGGACGCGCCGCTTCGGGGTGCTGAGTCCGACGGGGTGGTGAGCCCGACGGGTGGTGAGCCCGACGGGTGGTGAGCCCGACGGGTGCTGAGTCCGACGGGGTGGTGAGCCCGGACCGCGCGATCGGAGGCGGCGAACTCGCCGCGCTCGTCGGGACGCAGCGCGTCAGCGCGCTGAGCCGCCCGCCCGAGCACCGCAGAGACAGCGACGGCGCCGCACCCGGTGGGGTGCGGCGCCGTCGTCGTGCGTGCGGCGGGTCGGAGCTCAGAGCTCGGCGACCTGCTTCGCGAGCGAGGACTTGCGGTTGGCCGCCTGGTTGGCGTGGATCACGCCCTTGCTGACGGCCTTGTCGAGCTTGCGGGTGGCGACGCGAAGAGCCTCGTCGGCCTTCTCCTTGTCACCCGCAGCGATGGCCTCGCGCGTCTTGCGCACGTAGGTCTTCAGCTCCGACTTGACGGACTTGTTGCGCAGACGAGCCTTCTCGTTCGTCTTGTTGCGCTTGATCTGGGACTTGATGTTGGCCACGTGTGGAACTTCCTGCTGGATTCGTCTGGGTCGGCGAGGGTTCCCCGGCGGCCGGGACAAGGCGTGGGGCACCTCGGAGAAGCCATCGGGAACGAGCCGGCCGACCCGTGCGGGCGCCAGGCTCGACCCACCATGCTACCAGCCGTGCAGCTCGCGCAGGGCCGCGACCACCGCGTCGTACCGCGGGCGCTCCAGGATGGCGCCCTCACGCCGGATCCGGTCCTCCGGGACGCGCAGGAGACGGTCGAGTCGCACCTCGCTGTCGCGCCGCTTGCGGTCCCACTCTCCGGTACCGACGTCGAACCAGTACCGGCCCCGTCGGGCCTCGGCGGCGCGGTCGCCCGTCCGGTCCTTCGAGGTGAGCTGCAGCGCCACGAGCGCACCGCCGCCCGACCCGACGACGAGCATCGGGCGGTCCTTGCCCTTGCTCGCGTCCTCCTCGTACGGCACCCAGCCCCAGACGATCTCGCCCGGGTCGGCCGCGCCGTCGAGGTCGGGGGCGTAGCTCGGCAGCGGGGGGCCGAACGCCGGCACGTCGTACTCGGTGATGCCCCCGGGCAGGGGTGGCGCCTGTCCGCCCGGCGGCCGGGTGGGGGTCGGCCGCCCGGCGGGCGACGGCGACGGCGTGGGCCGGGTCTCCCGTGACGGCGACGGCGGGGTGCGCGTGCGCCCCGGGGCGGGCCGCAGCGCCGTGCCGAGGGCTCGCGCGGCGGAGCGCAGGATGTCCGTGGCTCTCACGCCGGACACCCTAGCCCCGCCCTGTGGCCGCGCAGCGAGGGCGCCGGGTCGGGTGAGTCGTGCGGGCTGGGGCGCGCCGCGGCGGGGTGGCGCGGGAGGGGCACGGGCCGTCGGGTTGCGGGCGCGGGTCGTCCGTACCGCCCACGCCGTGACCGGCGTTACCCACCCGTTACGCCCGCGCACTACGGTTCGAGCCATGGTCGACCTGTTCGAGGGTTATCCCGCCGGCGCAGCCTGGGACGAGATGCTCGGCAGCGCGTCCGGCACCGACGGGCACGAGGAGTGGCGCAGCCAGTTCGCCCACGTCCGCGCGATCATGTCGCGGCTCTCCCCGCAGGAGATCCGGAGCCGCGCTGATGCGCTCGCCCGCTCCTACCTCGCCCAGGGGGTGACCTTCGACATCGGCGGCGAGGAGCGACCCTTCCCGCTCGACCCCGTCCCGCGCGTTCTCGACACCGGCGAGTGGAACGTGCTCGCCCCGGGCATCGCCCAACGGGTCAAGGCCCTCGAGGCGCTCCTCGAGGACATCTACAGCCGGCAGAAGGTCGTGTCCGACGGCGTGATCCCCCGCGCGCTCATCACCTCCTCCGCGCACTTCCACCGTCAGGCGAGGGGCATTGTCCCGGGCAACGGCGTCCGGGTGCAGGTCGCCGGGATCGACGTCATCCGCGACTCCGAGGGCGGCTGGCGCGTCCTCGAGGACAACGTGCGCATCCCGTCGGGCGTGAGCTACGTGCTCTCCAACCGGCGCGCCATGGCGCAGACCTTCCCCGAGCTGTTCACGTCGATGCGTGTCGCGCCCGTGGTCGACTACCCGCGGCGCCTGCTCGCCGCGCTGACGGCCGCGGCGCCGTCGGGCGTGGACGACCCCGTCGTCGTCGTGCTCACCCCGGGCGTGTACAACTCCGCGTACTTCGAGCACTCGCTGCTGGCGCGACTCATGGGGGTCGAGCTCGTGGAGGGCCGAGACCTCGTGGTCTCCGGCGGCCGCGTCTACATGCTCACCACCGACGGCCGCCGGCGGGTGGACGTGATCTACCGCCGCGTCGACGACGACTTCATCGACCCGGTGGCGTTCCGGCCCGACTCGCTCCTGGGGTGTCCCGGACTCATCACCGCCGCACGGCTGGGCAATGTGACCCTTGCGAACGCCGTCGGCAACGGCGTGGCCGACGACAAGCTCATGTACACCTACGTCCCCGACCTCATCCGCTACTACCTGGGCGAGGAGCCCCTCATCAACAACGTCGACACCTGGCGGCTGGAGGAGCCCGAGGCGCTCAGCGAGGTGCTGGACCGGCTCGAGGAGCTCGTCGTGAAGCCGGTCGACGGTTCCGGCGGCAAGGGCATCATCATCGGGCCCGCGGCCAGCCGCGCCGAGATCGACGAGGCGCGCACGCGGCTGCGCCTCGATCCCCGCGGCTGGATCGCGCAGCCCGTGGTGCAGCTGTCCACGGTGCCGACCCTGGCCGGCGACTCCATGCGGCCGCGGCACGTCGACCTGCGTCCCTTCGCGGTGAACGACGGCGAGGACGTCTGGGTCCTCCCCGGTGGCCTCACGCGGGTGGCCCTGCAGGAGGGTCAGCTCGTGGTCAACTCCTCGCAGGGCGGCGGGTCGAAGGACACGTGGGTCATGGGCGAGGCGCGTCGCTACGACGCGGGCGACCCCGAGGCGGCGCCGATCGCGACCCTCGAGCTGCGTCAGGGACCGTCGGTGGACACGCATCCGGACAGCCGGAAGTCGGTGTCCCAGCAGCAGCAGCAACAGCAGCAGGGCGGGACGGCGCAGCGCCAGAGCCAGCCGCATGGCACGCGACGCCGGACCCCCGGCAGTGAGGGGACGAGCACGTGCTGAGCCGGATCGCCGAGTCGCTGTTCTGGGTCGGGAGGTACGTCGAGCGGGCGGACGACACCGCACGCATCCTCGACGTGCACCTGCAGCTCCTCCTGGAGGACCCCTGGATCTCCGAGGACCTGGCGTGCCGCTCGCTGCTCGCCGTCATGGGCGCGGCCCCGCCGCCGGTGGGGACGCTCGTGGCGCCGTCGGACGTGCTGGACGTGCTCGCCTACGACCGGCTCAACCCCGGCTCGATCGCCGGTGCGCTCGAGGCCGCGCGCGAGAACGCGCGGCGGGCGCGCGAGACGATCTCGACCGAGCTGTGGGAGTGTCTCAACACCACCCGCAACGAGCTCGGCTCGGTGATCGGCTCCCGCAGCACCCCGGAGTTCTTCGCGTGGGTCCGCGAACGCGGCGCGGTGGCCACCGGGATCGCCGACTCGGCGACGAGTCGTGACCAGATCTGGACCTTCCTCGTGCTCGGCCGCTCGATCGAGCGCGCGGACATGACGGCCCGCCTCGTCGCCACGCGCGCCGTGGCGGGCACGAGCGGGCCGAGCTGGACCACACTGCTGCGCTCGTGTGGCGCCTACGAGGCCTTCCTGCGGGCCTACCGGGGCAACGCGAGCGATGCCCTCGCCGCGGAGTTCCTGCTCCTGGACCCGCACTTCCCGCGGTCCGTCGTGTACGCCCTCAAGCAGGCGGAGGACTGCCTCCTCGCGCTCGGCGAGGGCAGCGACCGCACCGGCACCGAGAGCGCGATGCGCATCCTCGGCCGGGTCCGTTCGGGCCTGGAGTTCCGCCCGGTGGGCCAGCTGCTCGACAACCTTCCCGAGGAGATGGAGGAGGTGCAGCGCGCGTGCTCGACGGCGAGCGACGCCGTCGGGCTGCGGTACTTCCCCTCGGGCCTGCACGACGACTGGGTGGGAGAGCGACTGTGACCAGGCTGCACATCGTCCACACGACGACCTTCGCGTACGAGCGGCCCGCCGTTGCGTCCTACAACGAGGTGCGCATGCGCCCCGCGACGATCCCCGGGCAGATGGTGCTGGCCTCACGGGTGACGGCGACGCCGTCGACGTGGAGCCACGAGTACCGCGACTACTGGGGCACGCACGTCGTCGGGTTCGAGGTGCTCCGGCGCCACTCCGAGCTCGTGGTCGTCTCCGAGTCGACGGTCGACCTCGCGGCACGCCCCGATCCGGGCGCGACGGGGGTGGCCGACGCCGTGGAGTGGTCCACGCTGACCGAGCTCGCCGTCGTGGACCGGCTGGCGGAGTATCTCGCCACGACCGCCGCCACCGCGCCGTCGGACGGCCTCGCCGCGCTCGCGCTCGAGCGGGCCGGCGGGCTCGGCCCGGCCGAGGCGGCGCTGGCCGTGTGCAACGCGGTGCGCGACGCCGTCGAGTACGTGCCCGGGGCGACCGGGGTGCACACGCGCGCGACCGAGGCGTGGGAGCAGCGCAAGGGTGTCTGCCAGGACATCGCGCACCTCGCGCTCGGCGCGCTGCGCAGCCTGGGCATCCCGGCGCGCTACGTGTCGGGGTACCTCCACCCGCTCGGCTACGAGGCCAAGCCCGGCGAGACGTTCGTGGGGGAGTCGCACGCCTGGATCGAGTTCTGGTGCGGGGACTGGTACCCGTACGACCCCACGAACCGCACGTCGGTGGGCGACCACCACGTCGTGGTCGGGCGCGGCCGGGACTACTACGACGTCACCCCGCTGCGCGGCGTGCTCGCTGGGGGCGGCCGGTCGCGGCAGTCCGTGGAGGTGCGGCTCACGCTCGAGGCGTGAGTCGAGCCGGCCGGGCCGAGCAGACGAGCGCGGGCCGGGCTCCGAGGAGCCCGGCCCGCGCGCTCGTTCAGCGTGCAGCGCTCAGCGTGGCGCAGTCCAGCGGTGATCGAGCCTCAGGCGCCCGAACCCGCCAGCGTCCCGGTGGACTGCCCGTCGAGGGAGTACACGGCGCACGTCACGGTGCGGTCGCCCTGGTCCCAGGAGCCGTCGGTCGGGTAGAGCATGTAGACGTCGAGGTTGGTGGTGTCCTCGTAGGAGGCGCCCACGAACGACTCGAACTCCTTCAGGCAGAAGTCCGAGGCCTCCTGCTGCACGGCGTCGGTGCCCGGGTAGTCGTCGCCGTCGATGTCGTACTCGGCGTACACCTCGTTGTCGTGCGCCTCCGAGCAGTCCACGATCGGGACGTCGGAGACCTCGGTGGTGTCGTCGGGGTCGTTGAAGCAGTCGCCCTTCTCCAGGGAGAACGCGCTGCCGCTCGAGCAGGCGGCGGTCAGTCCGCCTGCGGCGATCAGGCCAGCCACGAGGGCGACGGCCCGAAGGCGGGGGGTGATGGTGCGGGACATGGAGCTCTCCTCAGATCGTCGGTGCCGGCCTGGTCAGGTGTGCCCGGGTCCCCGAGGGGGCTC
>NZ_VENP01000086.1 GCF_006351005.1 Miniimonas arenae
TTCCTCTCGCGAAAGGACGGACTTCCTCTCGCGAAAGGACGGACTTCCTCTCGCGAAAGGACGGACTTCCTCTCGCGAAAGGACGAAGATCACCTCGCGGAGAGGGCGGCCTCCACCGCCGCGATCTCGTCCGCGGAGAGGTCCGGCGCCGACGCCGCGGCCACCGTCCCGAGCAGCTGCTTGCTCGAGGACGCCCCGACGATCGCCGACGTCACCCGGCCCCCGCGCAGCACCCACGAGATCGCGAGCTGCGCGATCGTCTGCCCGCGCCCCTCGGCGATCGGCCCGAGCGCGCGGACCTTCGCCAGCCGCTCGGGCGTGAGGTGCTCGCTGCGGAAGTACCGGCCGTCGTGGCCCGCGCGGGAGTCCTCCGGCACGCCGTCGAGGTATCGGTTGGTCAGCAGCCCCTGCTCGAGCGGCGAGAACACGATCGAGCCGACGCCCTCGGCGTCCAGCACCTCCTGCAGCGAGCGCTCGTCGTCGGAGTCGTGCGCGCCGGGCTGCTCGATCCAGCGGTCCAGCATCGAGTACCGCGGCTGGTGGATCGTCAGGGGCGTGCCGAGCTCGCGCAGGATCGCGGCGGCGCGGGCGGTGTCGGCCGCGTTGTAGGACGAGATCCCCACGTACAGCGCCTTGCCCGCGCGCACGATCGCGTCCAGCGCGCCCATCGTCTCCTCGAGCGGGGTGTCGGGGTCGCGACGGTGGCTGTAGAAGATGTCGACGTAGTCCAGGCCCATCCGGCGCAGCGACTGGTCCAGCGACGCCACGAGGTACTTGCGCGACCCGCCGTCCCCGTACGGACCGGGCCACATGTCGTAGCCCGCCTTCGAGGAGATGACGAGCTCGTCGCGGAACGGGCGCCAGTCGCGCGCGAGGTGCTGGCCGAAGTTCTCCTCCGCGGCGCCGTACGGCGGGCCGTAGTTGTTCGCGAGGTCGAAGTGCGTCACCCCGTGGTCGAACGCGGTGCGCAGGATGTCGCGCTGCGTCACGCGGTCGTTGGCGTCGCCGAAGTTGTGCCACAGGCCGAGCGAGACGCGCGGCAGGCGGAGACCCGAACGCCCCGAAGGCGAGTACGCCATCGCGAGGTACCGGTCGGGGGCAGGGGTGTAGGCAGGGAAGACGTCCACCCCGACATGCTAGGGACGTTCGGCACCCGCTCGCCCGCACGTGCCCGACGGCGAGCCAGCCTCTCTGCACCGGGCCGGCGCTCGCGCGCCTGCCTCGCGCGTCAGGACTGGGTGATCCAGACCCCGACCGTCGTGGCGGCGAACGCGACCAGCACGAGGCCGAGCCACAGCCTCTCCCGGATCGTCATCGGCCCGAGGGTGGGTGCGTCGTCGTCCCCGCCCGAGCCGCGCTCGCGGGTGGCAGTAGCCGGCGTCCCGTCGGCGGGCGGATCGCTCGACGACGTGTCCCCCGTGTCGTCGGAACCGTCCGCCACCGCGGCCGACGCCGACGCGACGGCGACGTCGTCGCCTGGCTGCGCCCCGCCGTCGGACGCGTGCGCGGCGTCGACCGGACGTCCGGCCGGCTCGGTCGCCGTCGGCGGCGCCGGAACCTGCCCCGGCTGCCACGCGGCGAAGGACGCCTCGAGCACCGCGCGCGCCTGGTCGGTGAGGTGCTCGGGGGTGAGGTCCGCGCCGAGCGTGAGCACGCCGTCGGGCATGTGGGGGGAGGCGCCGTCGGCAGCAGCGAGCTCGCCCTCGTCCCGCGGGACGACGTCCAGCACGATCGCGGTCACGTTGTCCCGCGTCCCGACCTCGAGCGCGAGCGCCACCAGCCCCTCCGCCGCCTCGTGCGCGTCCCCGGATGCGAGCACGGGGGCGAACGCCTCCTCGGTGACGTAGTCCGAGAGCCCGTCGCTGCACAGCAGGATCCGGTCCCCGACGGCGACCTCCGCGGTCCGGCCGACGTCGGGCAGGTCGTCGCCGGTGTCGTCGATGGAGCGCAGGATGACCGACCGGAACGGGTGGTTGCGGACCTGGTCCGGGCTCAGCCGGCCGGTCTCGACGAGCCGCTGCACGTGCGTGTGGTCGGTGGTGAGCTGCGTGAGCACGCCGTCGCGCAGGCGGTAGATCCGGGAGTCGCCGATGTGCACGAGCTTGATGCCGGCGGGGGTGTCGGCGAGGGCGACGAGCGTGGTGCCCATGCCGGACATCTCGGGATCGGCGTGCGACATGGCGCGCAGGGTGTCGCGCGCGTGCTGCACCGCGTCGGTCAGAGTGACCGCGGCGAGCCGCCCGCTGCGCGCCAGCTCGGTGAGGGCCCGCATCACGACCGCCGAGGCGACCTCGCCCGCCGCGTGCCCGCCCATCCCGTCCGCGAGCGCGACGAGGCGCGCGCTGACGAGCGCGGAGTCCTCGTTGTTGGTCCGCACGGTCCCCAGGTCGGTGGCCGCGGCGGCGCGGAAGGAGACGGACATCCTCGCCATTCTCCCCTACACCAGGTTGCGCTTCTGCAACCAGCGCAGCGCGAGCCAGCCGAGCGGGACGCGGATCCAGAACGTGAGCAGCCGGAACACGAACGCGCTCGCGAGCGCGGCCGCCGCGCCCACGCCGGCCGCCCGCAGGCCCGAGCTGAGCGCGAGCTCGACGGTGCCGATGCCGCCCGGGGTCGGCACCGCCGACCCGGCCGCGTTGCCGGCCAGGTAGACGATCGCGAGCGACGTGAGCGGGATGCTCTCGCCGAACGCCGCGAGCGTGCAGCCGAACGCGGCGATGTAGCCGACGGTCATCACGAGGTTGCCGCCCAGACCCATGAGCAGGCGGCCCGGCTGTCCCACGACCCACACGAGCCGCGGCCAGATCTGCTGCAGGGTGGGCCGGATCTTCGCGAACACCCACGTGCGCACGCGGGGCAGCAGCAGGCCGACGCCCACCGCGGCCGCGACGGCCGAGACCCCGATCACGACGGCGCCCGACGGCAGCGTGTCCAGCGCGCCGGAGGAGCCGGTCACCAGGGCGATGCCGATGAGCAGCAGGATCGTCGTGACGAACTGGGAGACCTGCACCAGGGCGACCGTCGCGACCGCCATCGGGGTGTCGAGCCGGTTCTTCTGCAGGAACCGCAGGTTCATCGCGGCCGGTCCCACGCCGGCGGGTGCGACCAGCGCGACGACCGAGGCCGCGATCTGCACGAGCGACGTGCGCCAGAGGGACAGCCGGACCGGGGCGAACGCCACCAGCCCCATCGCCGAGCCGATGTACGTGAGCAGGCCGAGCACGAACGCCGCGGCCAGCCAGGCCGGGTTCGCCTCCTGCACGAACTCGACCATCTGCTGCAGGTTGAACGACGTCAGGACGAGCCAGCCGGCGACGGCGGCCACCGTGACCGTGACGATCGTGCGCACCGAGAACCGGCGCATCTGCATCGGCTGGACGTCCGCGACCGTCGGGATGACGCCGACGAGGATCTCCTGGACCTCCGCGAGCACCTTCTTGTTCCGGCGGGCCTCCGCGCGCGTGCGCTCGGGGAGCGCGACGGGCTGCAGGATCGGCGCGATCGCGATGAGGTCCTCGCGCGTCAGCGTGCGCGCGGCGCTCGCCATGGCGCGCTCGGCGCCCACCCGCAGGGCGAGCAGCGCCAGCAGGTGCGCGAGGTCGAGCCGCCGCGCGAGCTCGGGGGAGGACACCTCGCCCTGGGTCCAGCCGGTCAGGAGCACCTCGTCGTCGGCGTCGAGCAGGATCGCCTGGTCGTCGAGGTTGCGGTGTGCGAGGCCGGCGGCGTGCGCGGCCCGGACCTGCGCCCATATCCGGTCCAGCACCTCGTCGGTGAGGTGGCGGGTCTGCACGTCGGCGAACGTGCGGGTGCCCGAGACGTGCTCGGACACGAGGATCGCGGAGTCCTGCTCGGTGGTGAGCCCGCGCAGTGTGGGCGTGCGCACCCCGGCGGCGTCGGCCGCGTAGGACATCAGGGCCGCACGTTCGACGGCGGCGCGCAGCGACACCACCGTGCGGGTGCGCAGGCCGCGCAGGCGGATCGCGGACCAGAACGCGGCGAGCGCGCCGACGACCTGCCGGTCGCCGTCGAGCACCCCGACGTCCCAGACGCGGCCGGAGGAGTCGCGCACCGAGTAGATCCGGTTCTCCCCCTCCTCCTCGCCGATCACGGCCGTCGCGGTGCGCAGCGGTGGGCGGCCGCGCTCGGCGGACGTGGGCCGGGTGCCGTGGGGCGTCTGTGCCTGCGTCGCGGCGGGCGGGATCTCCTCGGTGATGACGGGGATCTCGGAGGAGAAGTCCCACGTCGTGGTGAGGCGCTCGCGGGCGGTCGCCGCCGTCGTCGGGCCGGCCGCGGCGTCGTGCGCCTCGTTCTCCCGCGCGCCCACGACGGCGGGGCGCGCCGCCGCGGTCGGGTCGCCCGTGCCGTGGCTCGCCTCGCGCAGGGTCGCGTCGTGCGCCGTGGCGGGCTCGCCGTCGGGCGCGTCCTCGTGCTGCTCGCCGCCGGCCGACGTCGCGGACTCGGGTTCGGCGTCGGGCGCGAGGTCGGCGGACACGCCGCTGTCGGTGACGTACCCGATCGGGTCGTCGGTCACGACGACGACGGGCTCGGCGCCCTCGATCGGGCGCCCGTCGATGATGCGCAGGACGCGCACGGGGTCGATGCCGCAGCGGCGCAGCGCACCGACGAGGTGCTCGCCGTAGGCGCGGTCGCCGAGCACGCCGGTGAGGTAGCGCGCCGCCATCCCGACCGTGCGGCCCACCAGCACCGAGGTGAGGGCGCCCGGCAGCGTCATGCCGTTGCGCAGGACCTGCAGCACGAGCGTGACCCAGAGCAGGTTCCAGGTCCACGCGACGAGGCGGCGATGGTCGGTCGAGCCGGTGACGGTGAGCAGCGCGGCGAGCGCCGCGATGCCCGGGACGAACGAGGTGCGCGGCGTCGTGACGGTGGTGACGCCGTCGATGAGCGCCTGCGAGCCGAACGTCGTCAGGGCCCACATCGCGGCGACCGTGAGCAGCGCCGCGATCGTCGCGGCGACGATCGCCTCGAGCACGAGCCGCGGCTGGCGGCGGATCAGGCGCTCGACGACGACCGCGGCCGGCAGCAGCACCGTCACGACGCCCTCGAGGAAGTTGACCGGGGCGAGCAGGACGGCGCGCAGCGCCGCCGGCAGCGCGTTCTGGACGTCCTGGGTCACGCCCTCGGTCGTCGCGTGCGCGAAGACCGCGAGCAGGAGCACGACGGCGATCCCCACCACCGCGACGACGGCCGCGACCAGGTCGCCGGGTCGCCGCAGGCGGTAGACGGGCAGGTCGAGGATCGTCACCTCGCGCTCGGGCGCGGGTGCGCCGGTGGCGAGCTGCGGGAGGCGACGCACGATCTCGGCGGTCTCGCGCTCGAGCGGGGGTTCGGGGGTGGTGGGCGCGTCTGGGTCCGCGTCGGCGTCCGCGTCGGGCTCCGAGCGCTCGCCGGCGGCGTCGGCCTGGGGTTCGGGCTCGCCCCGGGGCTCGGGCTCAGGCTCGGGCTCGGGCTCGCTGATCGCCCCGCCCTGGGGCTCGGGCTCGGGCGAGTCCTGCGGGTCCGGCTCGGTCTCGGCTCCGGGAGAGGTGGGCGTGGTCGCCGACGGGTCGCTCGCCGTCGGGCGCCGGACCGAGGGGTGCGAACCGGCGGCGCCGATCGACGCCTCGAGGGCGGCGCGGTCGAGCCGTTCCGTCGGCTGGTAGCCGGGGACGCCGGAGGTCCGGTCGCTCTCCGGCTCGTGGCTCACCCTGGTGAGTGTAGGTCGGCGTCTCCTCGCGCCGTCGGAGGCGACCGTGGACCGCGGTGCGCGGCGGACTCAGGCGAGGCCGAGCGCGGCGAGCCACGCGTGCGGGGCGAGGGCGTAGCCGACGAACGCGACGACGTCGATGAGGGTGTGGGCGATCACGAGCGGCAGCACGCGTCGGCCCCAGGACGGCACGAGGTAGTACCAGGCGAACAGGACGCCCATCGCGACGTTCCCGATCGCCATCCCCGGTCCCTGGTAGAGGTGGTAGCTGCCGCGCAGCAGGGCGCTCGCGACAATGATCGCCACGACGCCCCAGCGCAGGTCCCTGAGCCGCTCGACGAGGTAGCCGACCACGACCGTCTCCTCGAGGAAGGCGTTCGCGAGGGCCGCGAGGACGAGCACCGGCACGGTCCACCAGAACGCGCCGAGCGCCGCGGGCTGGACCTCGACGGTGATGCCGAGTGCGCGACCGGCGAGGTAGACCCCGAGTCCGGGGATGCCGACGGCGGCGGCGAGGCCGATCCCGTGCAGGAGGTCACGGCCCGGCTGCGCGAACGTGAGCCCGATGCGCCGCATCGCCGAGCGCCCGTTCGCAGACAGCAGGTAGAGCGCCAGCAGGGCGGGCAGGGCGAGGAAGACGATGCGGCGCAGCTGGTACAGGAGGTCGAGCCACGGGCGCGCGTTGATCGTGGTGTTGATCGCCGCGGTCTGCTCGCCGAGGGGCACGTCGATCGTGTAACGGTCGACGAGGTTGAGGATCGCGTAGGTCGCGCTGCCCAGGACCGTGACGCCGAGGACGAGCCAGACCTCGTAGGTCCAGCGGCGGCGCTGCGCCCCGGTGCTCGGGGGCGGGCACCCTGCGGGCGAAGCGGCTCCTGCGGGGGGTGCGGTGCTCGCGTCCGGCATGGGCAGGTTCTACCACCCGCGCCCGGGAGCCGACTGGAGGGCGGTGAAGACCCTTGACCTCATAGGG
>NZ_VENP01000087.1 GCF_006351005.1 Miniimonas arenae
CCACCTACGAGGCCCGCCGGGCCGCTACGCTGCCGACCGCCGCGTAATCACACCCCGTGTCCAACATCCGGGGGTAGGGCCCGTCGACCAGCGTGAGTCCGAAGTTGGCGTACACCCCCTCACCGAGGTGCACATTGCGGCCGCCCCAATTGGCGTAGAAGGGGGCTCGACGTAGCAGCTGACGCCGGCCTCGGCGAACATCTGCTGGATCAGCTCGGTCCGCCGCTCGCCTTGGGAGGGTCGCGTCGCGTTGTAGTCATACATGAGATCCAGCGCGACGGTCTGCTGCGCCAGGAGATCGACGTGGTTCGGGTCGTAGATCTGTCCGGCCTGCATCCGCGCGAGGCTGTCCTTGGACGCCATCTTGCCTCGCGCTGTCGCGCGTCAGACTTGCTGAGTCAAATCCGGGGCTCTTCAGTCGTGTCATGAGTTCGACTAGGAGCACCGTGGTGGACCCGACCCGACGAAGCTCCAAACCCGGCGCTCCGACGAAGTCCCTGGTCAGGCGCGTATTGCGGGCTCCGCGCGACCGATCTGACGGCTTCCAGCCATCCTGCAGGCGCGATTCGCGCGGCGCAATCCGCACGAAAGTGAGTGAGACTCCAACCCGTTTGCGCCCCGAGCGGGTCGCCCAGCTCCTCGCCAACCGGGATGCCGGGTTCACCCTGAAGCACCTCGCGAGCAAGTACGGCATTGCCCGCCAGACGGTCATCGACCACTGCAAGCGGGCGGGTCGGGTGCGACAGGTACGACCCCTCGACGCCGACGAAGCACGGGAGGCCGCGCGGCTCTACGAGTCCGGTCTATCGCTCGTCGCGGTCGGAGACCGGTACGGCGTCAGACGCGGAGCGGTCAAGACCGCCGTCCTCGCGCACGGGGGCTCGATCCGCGGTCACGCGAGTGCCCGAACCTCAGTCGATGTCGGTGGTCACCGTCATGATGAGAGGCGGTGCAGCGATCACCCGAACGCTGCCGCTCTTCCCGCGCCTCACAGCTCGGAGGACGCTGCAATGCCGTAGGACGAACGGAGCACGATGACGCCGGAACCCACGACCGACGACTCGCACGACGAGTACCTCCTCGCGCAGGTTCGTGAGGCATTCGGCAGGGTGGTCTACAGCCACAAGACACACGAGAAGCAGGCGGACCTATGTTTCAGGAAGCATCGATGGCAGCAGGGCCTGCTCGTCGCCTTCACAGCGCTCAGCACCGGAACCTTCCTAGCCGCGGTGCTCGGGCTCGTCAGCAACCCGGTTCTCACCAGCCTCGCGACCTCGGCCATCGCGATTGTCGTCAGCGCCCTGAGCCTTGCGACCAAAAGCTTCCGATTCGATGAGGAGTCCAAGGCCCACCGCGACATCGCCGCTCGCCTGTGGGATGTGCGCGAGTCGTACCTGTCGTTGATCACCGACCTGATGTCGGGCGCGACGTCGGCGGTCGATGCCCGTGCCCGCCGCGATGCACTCCAGGATGCGACGCGCGAGGCCTACGCGGAAGCGCCGCGGACCACGGCCAGGGCATATCGACGGGCGCAGGACGGTCTCAAGAACAAGGAGGAGTTAACCTTCACGTCTCGCGAGATCGACCTCCTTCTGCCCGCGACGCTGCGACTCAACGAGAGCGAGGCGTGAACGTGAAGGTCTCGGAGATCTTCGACACGCTTCTTGAGAATCTCAAGGTTGGCGACGCGAGCACCACCATCGCCATGCGCCGCGACGAGATCACGAAGTCTCTCAACAAGGAGTTTAGAGGCGTGGAAGGGTCCACCGCGCACCGACTGATGGTCGGGTCATACGGTCGGCATACGGCCATCCGCGGGGTGTCCGACCTGGACCTGATCTTCATCCTCCCGGCCTCGCTGCGTTCCTCGTACGACACCGAGACGGGGCCACGACGGATCCTCACGAGAGTCAAGGACGCCCTGAAGTCGCGGTACCCGAATACTGACATTCGCGTCGACCAGTGCGTCGTTCGCGTGCAGTTCACCAGCAACAAGTTCAAGTTCGAGGTGCAGTCGGCCTTCGAGAACGACGACGGGAGCTTCGACTACCCGGACACGAAGGCGGAGTCCTGGAAGACCACCAAGCCGCGTGACGAGATCGCGGCAACCAAGGAGTGCAACGACCGCACCTCGAAGAACATGCGCCACCTCGCCCGAATGGCGCGCGCTTGGAAGGACGCGAACGGCGTGGTCATGGGCGGTCTGCTCATCGACACGCTTGTCCACAGGTTCTTCGCCAGCACGTCCGAGTACGACGACAAGGGAACCCTGTGGTTCGATTTCATGGCTCGGGACTTCTTCGAGTTCCTCATGAACGAGCCCGACAAGGACTACTACCTCGCGCTAGGCAGCAACCAGCGCTTGACAGTGAAGAAGCGGTTCCAGTCGAAGGCGAAGAAGGCCTACAACCGCTGCCTTGAGGCGATCGCCGACGAGGGCAAGGCTTCAGCGAACAAGAAGTGGCGCGAGGTCTTCGGGACGGGGGTGCCGCTGGCGACGAGCGAGTCGGCACACGCGTTCACCAACACCGAGGAGTTCATCGAGAACCAGTTCCCGGTCGACATCTGCCACTCGGTCACGATCGACTGCACTGTCACGCAGAACGGCTGGAGACCAGCTTCGCTGCGGGAGATGCTCCGGGAGCGCAGCCTGCTCCTCCCGAACAAGGAACTCGACTTCACTATCACCGAGTGCGAGGTGCAGGAGCCGTACGAGGTGAAGTGGAAGGTGCTCAACCGGGGCGAGGAAGCGGAACGCCGCAACAACATTCGGGGCCAGATCATCTCGTCAAGTCGCCCCGGAGTCCGGCATGAGCGGACGTCCTTCCGTGGCGAGCACATCGTCGAGTGCTACATCGTCAAGGATGGGATCGTCGTCGCGCGCGACTCGATTGACGTGCCGATCAGCGCAAGCACCGCGTAGTACGAACTCACTCCCCGTCGGGCTAGACCCGAGCAGTAAGCGGGCCGACCGGTGTCCCTGGCTCGTACCCGGACGCTACTGCTCGGAGAAACGCCTTCCGGGCGCGAGCCTCCTCGGCACGCGCGCGGAGTAGGCGGACCAGGGTGATCGGCCCGTTGATGATGAACTTCAGGGCGTTCCAGATGCAGACGATGATGATCAGGTTGAGCCAGCCCGGCCCGCCGTCCGCGATCCACTGCACGAGCGCAGCGGCGATCACGAGGTAGACCGCGGCGAGGAGCATCGCCGGGATGCCCCACTTCAGTCCGGTGCGGCGGTGCGTCGCGCGGATGAGGATGTTCGAGGGCATGTAGCGCTGCAAAAAGTCGCGAATGCTGACGCCGATCGTCCAGATGAGTCGGAACATGATCCCGGTCTCCCGTGGAAGCGTGATTCTCCGCCGAGGAGGCAGCGCGTGGAGGGTGCCCGGAGGCGTCTGTCCAGAAGGACGCTCGTATCAGTGTCTTCTGCCTCGTCAAACAGGTTACGCCCGGGATGCGACATCGCGGAAGAACTCGCTGTTCATAGGGTCAGCGCGTCCCGCTCGACCGGCGTAGGCGCATCTGCGGGCGTCGCAGCCTCGGCAGAGATCCTGCGGGCCTGCTGCATGGCAGCCCACGCCCGCGCCTCGTCGATACGCTGCACGGCACCGATCGCCGGAGCACCGAGCGTGGGACCGTCCTCACCAACGCGGTAGCGGTCGCGGTACGCGGCAACGATCCGCACCTGCCGCTGCCAGGTCGCCGAGGCCGACGGCTCGCGAGGCTCCTCCCCCAACTCACGTAGCCAAGCCGAGTCACGCGCGACGGCGGCGGTCACGAGCGCGGACGCCCGCGCCTCCATGAGATCGCGGCGCTCGTCGAGGGCTCGGCTCATGTCGGCACCCATCTCGCCGGATGCCACGGGGATGAGTCCGACAATCAGTCGGGGCGCACGTCGCGAAGTCCCCTGCGAACGGGGCCGGACCGTCGCCCGCTCGACGCGGGCGTGCAGGACCGCGGCGACATCGTCGGCATCCTCGAGGCCGCGTGCGGCGACCAGACGCGGGAGCAGGTCGTCCAGGTCGTAGTTGTTCGCCTCAGCACGTCGCAACTCGGCGGTCAGCGCACCGAACGCGTCGGACTCGATCGCTGCCTCGGCATCGGCGGCGGACAGGTCCGAGGAACGCACCAACGAGGCCCATCGATCGCGCTGAGCCGCGGCTGCGATGGTTTCGTACTCGGCGGCGAGCTGGGCGATCGAGCTCCAGGCATCCTGCTCGGTGGCAATGGTCTGGGTGGCCGAGAGTTCCGCACCGACGTGCGCGAGCACGCGTGCGAGCACCGAGCGAGCGGTCGCGGCGGGATCGTCTCCCGGGTGTGCCGAAGAGTGGTCGTCATCGGGTCTGTTGAGCGTGACATAGGCAGTGTTCGCCGCGCGCCCGCGGGTGAGCGCGACGTACAGGTTCTCGCGCGTGGTGCTCGGCTCGACGAGGGCGTGAGCGGTGTCGGTGGTCGTGCCCTGCGCTCGGTACGCCGTGACGGCGTATCCCAGCTCGACGTGCGACGCGACGTACGCCGCGGGGAGTACGAGCGAGCCACCCCAGCGCCGATCCGGTCGGCGCACCACGATGGACCCGTCGCGTCGCAGCTCGGCGACGGTCCACCGCATCCCGTTGCGCACCCAGTCGCGTCCGGCGCGCAGGCGGCGGTCGTTGTGGCAGGTGAGAATCGTATCGCCGACAGAGACCGCCGTGCCGTCGTGTAGCGTGAGTTCGGCAGAGGCATCCACCGCGCCGTCGAGCACGAGGTCAGCGCGTGCCCGGCGGTTCAGTGTCACGACGGTGTCGCTCGTCTCGGCGATGAGGACGGACGTGAGCCCGGCGTCGCGGTCGCGCCGCCACGCCGCGTACGCGGCGTCCGCCATGGCTTCGACGTCGCCGCCGACGATGCGTCCGTGTACGTCGTAGGCGTCGAGTGCGGACGCTCGCCCGTGCCGCAGCTCGAGCGACGCCACCTTCTCCCAGGCGTGGATGAAGCGGTGCACGTCGACCGGTTCGGGCGCGTCGTCGCGCTCGGCGACGAGCATCCCGAATGCGCCGCCCGGCTCGACCGATTGGAGCTGCGCCCAGTCGCCGACGAGCAGCACCTTCACACCTGTGCGCGCCGCGGCTCCGACGATGTTGTCGAGTGCGCGGGCGCCGACGAGGCTGGCCTCGTCGATGATGACGAGCTGCCCGGCGACGAAGTCGACCTCGCCGCGGTCGTGCTGCGTGATCCACATTGCGGTGTTCTCGGTGTTGATGCCTAGGTCGTCGGCGAGCACCTGCGAGGCCGTCGCCGACGGAGCGAGCCCGACGACCGAACCACGCCCGTGCTCGTGCTCCCAGGCGCGTCGCAGCACATTCATCGCGGTGGTCTTGCCCGCTCCGGCCGGGCCGACGAGCATGTCGAGCACCCGTCCCGACACGGCAACCGACGCGAGCGCTGACACCTGGTCGTCACCCAACGCCTGACCAGCAGGGCCAGGACGACGGGCGATCCTCTCCAACGAATCGAGGCCGAGGGTCGGCGCACCGAGGTCAGCCGCAAGTACGCGCAGCCGATCCTCTGCGGCGAGCTGCATCTCCGAGGAGAACACGGCCGAGTGCTTCGGGCGGAACACCGACGTGCCGTCGACCCGCTGGAACACGGCGGGGTTGGATGCCAGCTCTGGCGGCGTCAGCCGGGTGGACGCGCGCTCCGCGGCGTCGACCACGAGCCCGATGATCGCCTCCCGGTCGCTCGTGGATGCGAACCGCCAGTGCATCGTCTGGCGAGCGGCCTCGGCGTAGAGGTTCCAGCGCCGCCAGGTCGAGCGCTTCTCACCGACGGTGGCGACGACGTCCGACCCGATCCGGTCGAGCACGTCGAGCGGGATGTCGTCGGCGCGCAGCACGAGCGGCATTGCGCCGCTCGCAACCCCGGTCGCCCATGACGTTGCGTCGCATCCGAGCACGCGCCCCGCGCGCTGCCTCCACTCGGCGGTGAGGTCGGCGAGCGAGCGCACTTCCTTCTCGGGGCGGGTGGCGAGGGTTGCCTGCTGACGCAGCTTGATGATCGTTGCGCGCGAGGGGCGTCGCCCGTGGGTTGCGGCCCATTCCTCGACGAGCCGCCGGGCCTCGATGTCGATGTGTCGTGCCCGGTCGCTGAACCCCTGGACGAGCGCCTCCGGAACGGCGGTGATCGCCCAGGTGGGGTTGCGGTCGCGTCCGCGGTGCCGCTGCTCCCAGTCCACGCCGAGCGCACGGGTGAGATGGGGTCTGCTGCACGGTGAGGTGACAGGGTGGGTCAGGCGGCGAGTGCTGCCTGGGTGGTGATGATGGTCTCGTACTCGATCGG
>NZ_VENP01000088.1 GCF_006351005.1 Miniimonas arenae
ACGAACCCTGACCGGCGCCCTGCTCGGCGCCCTCGCCCTGACCCTGACCGCCTGCGCCACCCCCGGCGCCTCCGACCCGACCTCGAGCGCGGACGCCTCCGCGACCGGCGCCGACCACGACCACGAGTCCGACCGGGGCGAGCGTCGTTCACGGCGCGGGCTCTCAGACCCGGAACGTCGCCTCGCCGCGCTCGGCGAGCGCGGAGTCCAGCCGCTCGCGCATCCGCTCGGACATCGGCGGGAGGTTCCCGACGGCGAACCAGCGCGCCTCGGTGTTCTCACCGTCGGCGGGGTGCGGGTCGCCGGACACCCAGGTGAACCGGAACGTCAGGTCGAGGTAGTGGGACCGGTCGCCGTTGTCGTAGACCACCTCCTCGGTCACCGAGACCGAGGCGAGTCGGGTCGCCGTCGCGACGACGCCGGACTCCTCGAGCACCTCGCGCGCGGCGGCGACGGCCGGCTCCTCGCCGGGGTCGATGATGCCGGTCACGGGCGTCCAGGCACCGTTGTCGGCGCGCCGCACGAGCAGGACCTCGAGCACGCCCCCGTCGCTGGAGTTCCGCCGCTCGCGGAGCACGACGGCGGTCACGCCGCTCAGCCAGAGCGGAGCGGTCCCGATGTGACGGCGCAGCTCGAGGACGAACTCCGGTGTGGGCATGCGAGCCAGGGTACGCAGGCTGGTGCCGTGGTTCCGCGAGTCAGGCGAGCTCGAGGCGGTACCGGGGGTGATCGGCGAAGACCTCGAGCACGAGGTCGGCGTACGTCGGGCCGGCGCCGGCCTCGAGCTCGCGGATCGCGGCCTGCGCCCGTGCGACGTCGAAGCCCGGACGGGCGATCTTCTCGCGCCACCAGGCGATCGTGGCGTCGACGCCGAGCGCCTCGCGCGAGTGGGCGAAGTCGCGCCACACGAAGGTCGGCGCCTCCTCGAGCCGAGCGAGCGTCCCGAAGCCGCCGTAGAGGACGTCGTTCAGCGCGTCGAGGCTGGCGCCCATCCGCCAGTCCTCGCCGGTCATGAGCAGGTCGTTGAGCTGGTCGTAGAGGTCGGCGATCGAGTCGATGCGCGCGCCGTCGATCACGAGCTCGGTCATCGGGTCAGGCTAGTGTCGCGTCCCACGTGGACACGGCCACCGCCACGTCCACCCCACACGCGGCAACCACCCGCCCGACGCGGCCCCGGTGGACACCGCCACCGCCACGTCCACCCCACACGCGCCGACCGGCACGGGAGCCCTCAGACCGAGACGTCCCCGAGCCGGACGAGGAACACCGACGACGTGGCGGTGAGCGCCAGGGTCGCGAGGTCCGGGGAGAAGGCGAGGTTCGCCGTCGTGAACGGGGTGTGCAGCGTGCCGAGGTGGCGCGCGGGGCGACCGACCGCCGAGGGCGGCGCGAGGATCTCCACCCCCGCGGTGGACGAGCTCCAGATCCGACCCGTCGGGTCGACCCGGATGCCGTCGGGCCAGCCGTGGATCGTCTCGTGCACCACCCAGCGCCGGCCGAGCTCCGGCCCGTCGAGGCTCATGCGCACCACGAACCCGAGGATGTGGCTGGCCTCGGAGTCCGCGACGTAGAGCACGGACTCGTCGGGAGCGAACGCGAGTCCGTTCGGCGCGGGCATCGGCGGGGAGTGCCGCGTGACGTTGCGGACCCCGCCGACCATCCCGCGCGGATCCACGCGGTAGACGTGCGTGCCGTCGATCTCGGGTGATCCGCCGAACCCCTCGGTCGGCTTGTCGAGCCCGTAGCGGGGATCGGTGAACCAGACGGCGCCGTCGCTCGCGACGACGAGGTCGTTCGGGGAGTGGAACCGGGCGCCGTCGATCAGGTCCGCCACGATCGTCCACCGGCCGTCGTGCTCGCGCCGCACGACGGCGCGCTCACCGTGGCTCGCGGCCAGCAGCCGGCCCTGTCGGTCCACGGTGTGGCCGTTCTGGTGGAAGGACGGGTCGATCCAGACGCGCGCGCCGCGCGCGCGGTCCCAGGCGTGCAGGCGGTTGCCGACGACGTCGCTCCACACCAGCGTCGTGCCGAGCCACGCGGGTCCCTCGAACCACGTGCCGCCGGAGGCCACCTCCTCCAGCGTGGCGGCGCTGTGGAACAGCGCGCGGACGGAATCGTCGACGACGTCGAGCTCGAGTCCGGTCACCGGCTCACCCTAACGAGCGGTGCCTGGCAGGCTGGTCCCATGACGTCGACGACGACCCCCGCCGCCCACCCGTTCGCAGGCGCCCCCTTCCTCGACCCCGCGCTGCCCGTGGCCGCCCGGGTCGCCGACCTCGTGGGCCGGATGACGCTGGCGGAGAAGGTCGGCCAGATGATGCAGCTCCCCGCCGGGGGCTACCAGGGGGACGACGACCCCGACCTCGTACGTCGGCTCGTCGTGGACCACCACGTCGGCTCGATCCTGCACGCCTCACCCGAGTCGCTCGCGAAGGCGCACGACCTCGTCGCCACCACCCGGCTGCGGATCCCGCTGCTCGTGGGCGAGGACTGCATCCACGGGCACTCCTTCTTCCGCGGCGCGACGATCTACCCCACGCAGCTGGGCATGGCTGCGACGTGGGACACCGACCTGGTCGAGCGGGTCGCGCGCGCGACGGCGGTCGAGGTCGCCCCGACCGGCGTGCACTGGACCTTCTCGCCCGTCCTCTGCATCGCGCGCGACCTGCGCTGGGGTCGCGTGAGCGAGACGTTCGGCGAGGACCCCCATCTCATCGGCGAGCTCGCCTCGGCGATGGTCCGCGGCTACCAGGGCGACGGCCTCGCGGACCCGACGGCGATCCTCGCCACCGCGAAGCACTTCGCCGCCTACTCCGAGACGCAAGGCGGGCGCGACGCGTCCGAGGCGGACGTCTCCCACCGCAAGATGCTGTCCTGGTACACCCCGCCGTTCGAGCGCGTCGCCCGAGAGGGCTGCGCGACGTTCATGCTCGGCTACCAGGCGCTCGACGGCGTGCCGATCACCATCAACCACTGGCTGCTCAACGAGGTGCTGCGCGGGCAGTGGGGCTACCAGGGGATGCTCATCACCGACTGGGACAACGTCGGCCAGCTCGTCCGCATCCAGCGGATCTCCCCCGACTTCGCCGACGCCGCCGCGCGCGCCGTGCTCGCGGGCAACGACATGGTGATGACCACACCGGAGTTCTTCACCGGCGCGCAGGACGCCGTCGCGAAGGGTCTGCTCCCGGAGGAGGCGATCGACGCCGCTGTGGGCCGCATCCTCACCCTGAAGTTCCGGCTCGGCCTGTTCGAGGACCCGCGCCGCCCCGACGTCGCCCTCCAGGCCACCGCGATCGGCACCGCCGAGCACGCGGCGCTCAACCTCGAGATCGCGCGGCGCAGCCTCGTGCTGCTGCGCAACACCGGCGGCACGCTGCCGCTCGCGAGCACCCCCGCCGAGGCGACCACGCCCGACGGCGAGCCCACCCGGGTGCGTCGGCTCGCCGTCGTGGGTCCCAACGCGCACGACGAGCACACGATCCTCGGCGACTGGGCCGGGGCGTCCGGGCAGGCGCCGTGGCTCAGCGACGGGCACCCGCGCGAGATGACGACCACCGTGCTGGACGGGCTGCACGCCGTCGCGCCCACTCACGGCTGGGACGTCGCGCACGCGCGCGGCGCCGACATCTGCTCGCACGGGCCGGACCCGCTCGGGGCCTTCTTCCCCGACGGCCAGCCCCGCCCGCCGGTGGTGCTGCCCGCCGCGCCGGACGCCGCGCTCATCGAGGAGGCCGTCGCCGTCGCGCGCGAGGCCGACGCGATCGTCGCCGTCGTCGGCGACCGGATCGAGCTCGTCGGCGAGGGTCGCTCGACGGCGACGCTGGAGCTGGTCGGCGGGCAGATCGCGCTGCTCGACGCCGTGGCCGAGGTCGCGACGCAGCGCGAGGTGCCGCTCGTCGTGGTGGTCCTGGCGAGCAAGCCGCTCGTGCTGCCGCCGTCGGTCGAGGCCGCGAGCGCCGTGGTGTGGGCCGCGAACCCCGGGATGCGCGGCGGGCAGGCCGTGGCCGAGCTGCTGTTCGGCGACGTCGAGCCGACCGGGCGGCTGCCGCTGTCCTGGCCGCGGCACGTGGGGCAGACGCCGGTGTTCTACAACCAGATCCCCCACCAGCACGGCACCCGGTACGCCGACCTCACGCAGGACCCGCAGTGGGTGTTCGGCGAGGGGCTGTCCTACTCCGAGGTCGCCTACGCCGACCTCGCGGTGAGCACGCCCGTGCTCGGCCTGCCAGGCAGCGAGAACGACGTGGTGCGCGCGACGGTGCGCGTCGCGAACACCGGCGAGCGGCCCGTGATCGAGACGGTGCAGGTGTACGTCGAGGACGTCGTGACGTCCGTGACGTGGGCCGGCAAGGAGCTCAAGGCGCACCGGCTGGTGCCGCTGCAGCCCGGCGAGTCGGCCGTGGTCGACCTCGAGGTGCCGGTCGCGGCGCTCACGCTCGTGACCGCCGACGGCGAGCGCGTCGTCGAGCCGGGACGGTTCGCCCTGCTCGTGGGGCCCAGCTCGCGGGCCGAGGCGCTGCTGCGGGCCGAGCTCGACGTCGTCGGCTGATCGCCGCTCGCGCCGGGCTCGGGAATCGCACGCCGCTGCCCCGCGTTGCTCCCGCGTGAGCCTCGAGGAGATCTACGCCGACGCCGTGACGCGCGTCGCCACGCTCGCCGCGACCGTGACGCCCGCGCAGGCGGGGCGCGTGGTCCCGGCCACCCCGGAGTGGACGGTGCACGACCTGCTCGCGCACCTCGCCGGCGCCGTGCACGACTTCGTCACCGGTGAGACCGACGGCGCCCCGAGCCGCGCGTGGACCAACCGGCACGTCGTGGACCGCCGCCGCACGCCCACCGCGGACCTGGGCGCCGAGCTGCGCGAGTACGCGGGCCTGCTGCCCGCCTCGGTGGTCGGCGCGCCGGGCGCCCCGCCGCGGTGGGACCTGCTCGTGCACGAGCAGGATCTGCGGGAGGCCCTCGACCTCGAGCGCGCGCCCGAGGACACCTGGCGCACGCTGCTGCCGGAAGTGGTGGAGCGGCTCGGCCGGCGTCCCGCGGCGATCGGCTTCGATGTCACGACGACGGAGTCGACCTGGACGATCGGCGTTCCGACGACCGCGCTCACGTTCGCCGCCGAGGACTACGAGCTCCTGCGCGTGCTGTTCTCGCGGCGCACGACGTTCGAGATCGCCGCCCTGACGGACGGCGTCGGGGCGCTCGAGGCGGTCGCCGTGTTCGGGCCGAGACCGGGCTGAGCGGGCCGGGGCCTTTCGTCCCACGCGGCGGGCCCGTTCTATTTCTACGATCGAGCCGTGCAAAACCCTCGACCGGCGGCGCGCACGCTCCTTCTCCTGCCCGCCGGCCTCGCCCTGCTCGCCGGGCTGAACGGCGCCCTGCTGCTCCTCGGCCTGCCCGCACCGCTGCGGTTCGATCGGTTCGAGCACGTGCACGGCCCGCTCATGGTGCTGGGGTTCGTCGGTACTTTGATCGCGCTCGAGCGCGCCGTCGCGCTGCGTTCGCGCCTCGCGTACACCGCCCCGGTCCTGCTCGGGTTCGGCGGGCTCCTCCTGCTCTCCCCGCTGCCGAGCGGCGTGAGCCGCGGCATCCTGCTCGCCGGCGCGGTGGCGCTCGGCGCGCTCTATCTCGCCCTGTGGCGCCGCCAGCCCTCACTGCCGATCGCGGTCGAGTCCGCCGGCGCCGCGCTCGGCGTCGGTGCGGCAGCGCTGTGGGTCGGCGGCGTCGCGGTGCCGTTCCTCGCACCCTGGCTCGTCGGCTTCCTCGTCCTGACGGTGCTGGGCGAACGGATCGAGCTCGGCGCGGTCGGCCGGCGGCTGGGGGCCGGCGCGGCTCGCGACGGCGTCGGCCGGGGTGAGGCGCTCGCGCTCACCTACGCGTTGGCGTACGCGGTCAGCGCCGCGCTCGCGTTGGTGATCCCGGCGACC
>NZ_VENP01000089.1 GCF_006351005.1 Miniimonas arenae
TAGAAGGTCAGCGACTGGAAGCAGAGGCTCGTCTTGCCCGTCCCTCCCTTGTTGTTCCAGTAGGCGTACGTCGTGGTCATGTTCAAAATCCTTTCGTTTAGTCTGAGTGGAACCCTTCCAGTGTATCACATGACCGCGCCCAACGTACCTACGGTACGTAAGACGCGGACCCTCGGACCTCTGGGCGGCGCGAGGGCCGCGTGCGGTCCCGGCTCACCTACGCTCGATTAACAGGTACGCCAACCCGCTCTACATGGCCGAGGACTCCGGCGCCGCGGACCTCATCGCGGGCGGCCGGCTCCAGCTCGGGATCAGCCGTGGCTCACCCGAGCAGGTCCTCGAGGGGTACCGCTACTTCGGCTACGGCGCGCCCGAGGGCAAGACGATGAACGACGTCGCTCGCTCGAACACCGAGGTGTACCTGCAGGTCATCGACGGCGCGCGGTTCGCGGAGCCCAACCCGCGGCCGATGTTCCCCAACCCGCACCCGGGTCCGCTGGCGATCCAGCCGCAGTCGCCGGGCCTGCGGGAGCGGATCTGGTGGGGCTCGGGCTCGAACGCCACGGGGGAGTGGGCCGCGAAGCTCGGGATGAACCTCATGAGCTCCACGCTCAAGGAGGACGAGAGCGGCAAGCCGTTCCACGTGCAGCAGCGCGAGCAGATCGACGTGTTCCGTGCGGCGTGGGCCGAGGCGGGGCACGAGCGCGAGCCGCGCGTGTCGGTGAGCCGGTCGATCTTCGCGCTCGTGAACGACCAGGACCGGGCCTACTTCGGCGCCGACCGCTCCAGCACCGACCAGGTGGGCGAGCTCGACGACTACCGCGCCGTCTTCGGGCGCTCCTACGCGGCCGAGCCGGACGTGCTCATCGAGCAGCTCACGGCCGACGAGGCGATCGCCGCCGCCGACACGCTGCTGCTCACGGTGCCGAACCAGCTCGGCGTGGAGTACAACGCGCACGTCCTCGAGGCGATCCTCACCCACGTCGCGCCGGGGCTGGGCTGGCGCTGAGCCGACCGCTCGCGCGGATCGCCGATGCTCAGCCGGCGATCTGCGCGAGGCGAGCCGACAGGAGGTCGCGGAGCACGCCGTCGGGCAGGGGGTCCGAGGGCTGGAACCGGATCGTGCCCTTCTCCGAGGTGACTCCGGGCAGCCCTGCCAGGTCGGCGGCGACGGTCGCGACCACGGTGCCGCTGAACGGGTAGAGCCCGATGTGCTTCTTCGCGCGCATCACCGAGACCAGCGGCTTGCCGCGCCAGGTCAGGGCGGGCATGCCGTAGCCCAGGCCCTGCTCGGCGTCGGGCGCGAGCTCCCGAGCGATGGCGTACACGTGGCCGATCGCGGCCGCGTCCGCCTCGTCGAGGCCCGCCAGGTAGTCGTCCACCGTGCCCATCGCGTCCACCCTCCGTCGGGTCCTGCCCGTGCTGACGCCGTCGCGCGAGACCCATCGTGCCGCTCGGGGGAGCGGCTGGCCACCCGACCGGTCGGCCGTCACGGCGGGCCGGGCCGAACGTCCCTGGCCCCGATCGCTCGGCCTCGCCACAATGACGGGATGACCGAGGCGGTCGACGACGACCCGTCCCTGGCGGCGTCCCTCGGGGCGCCGCGTGCGGCCTGGCTCTGGCAGCTGCCGCGACACCCGCGCGCGCTCGTCGACCACCTGTTGCGCGAGCGCGTCGAGGACGTCTTCCTCGGCGTGCCGTGGTCCGGGCCCGAGCCGGGCTGCGCGCCGACGCTCGCGGCGCTCAAGGGCGCGGGCATCCGCGTGCACGCCCTCGGCGGGGAGCCGCAGTGGGCCCAGGACCCGCTCCTCGCGCGCGAGTGGGCGGAGCGCCTGGGCCGCTCGCGCGCCTTCGACGGCGTGCACCTCGACGTCGAGCCCTGGGCGTCGCCCGCGTGGCCCGGGAACGAGGCGACGCTGCTCGCGGGCTTGGGCGACGCCGTCGGGCACGTGCGGGACGCGACCGGCGATCGCGAGGTGGAGGTCGACCTGCCGGCGTGGCTCGCCGTCGAGCGCCCCGAGGCGTTCCTGCGCCTCGCCGCGGACGCGGACGCGGTCACGGTCCTCGCCTACCGCGACCGGGCGACGGCGATCCTCGCCTTCTCGAGCCTCGCGCGCCAGGTGCTGGCGGAGGGGCGGCGCAGCTACCGGATCGGCGTGGACACGACGTGCTCGCGGGACCCGGGCAGCTCGTTCTTCGACGACGGCCGCGCGGTGCTGCAGCGGGAGTCCGGCTCGGTGGAGCGCGCGCTCGGCGAGGACGTGTGGTTCCGCGGGATGGCGGTGCACGACGTCGCCGGGTGGCAGGCGCTGCGGCCCTGAGGTCGCGGCGGCGGCGGCCGGCTTCGGCCGGCGGCGCCGACCTGGCGCCGGGCCGGCCGGGTTCGGCCGCCGGGGTTCAGCCGGCCGGGTTCAGCCGGCGGCGCCCTCCTCCTCGGGCGGTGGCCCCTGCACCACCGCGCGGAAGGCCATGAGGCCCTCGGCGGGCAGCTCGAAGCCGATGTCGGTCGCGGGGTTGACCACGACGCCGACCTCCGGCGCCCCGGCCCCGAGCAGCACGCTCCCGGGCAGCGACGCGACCGCGCGACCCTCGCCGAACTGCGGGTGCACGCGATCGGGGTGGGTGAACGCGGCCAGGAACGGCTTGCCCTCGCGGTGCAGCACGAGCGGCTGGACGCCCTCGGGGGCGGGTGCACCCGACTCGGTCATCGGGGTCAGCACGAACACGGTCGCGACGTAGAGCGACCAGACGGCCACCTCGGTCGGGACGCGGCCCTGCGTGGCGCGTCGGATCGCCACCTCGAGCGGGGTGGCGCGGCGCGGTTCGGCCATGGCGGGGTCCTTCCGGGTGGAGGTCGGTGCTGGGGCGGGTATGACGCTGACGGGTTCTCGGACACCAGCCTCACACGAGAGCGCTGGCGAGCAGAACGATCGCGGCCACGAGCGACGCGGCGAGAGTGAGGCCCTCGAACATCTGCTGGCTCAGCCGGCGCAGCAGCCTGCGGCCCAACCACGTGCCGACGAGGACCGTGGGCGCGAGCACTGCGGTGAGCACGAGGGTGGACGCGGGCAGCAGCCCGAGGCCCGCGGAGAACGGCAGCTTGGCCACGTTGACGAGCAGGAAGAACCACGGGTTCGTGCCGACGAAGCGCATCTTGTCCACGCGCGCGGCGAGCAGGTACAGCGCCATCACCGGGTCGGCCGCGTTCGCCACCATCGTGGTGAAGCCCGCCGCGACGCCCGCGCCGACCGTCGCTGCGAGGTGCGGCTCGACGTCGGGCGGCGGTGCGGGCCGGTGCCGCAGGGCGAGCTGCAGCGCGAGGGCCGCGAGGATGGACAGCCCGATGACGATCGTCATAGTGGTGTCGTCGACCACGAGCATGAGCAGCGCGCCGAGCACGATGCCCGGCAGCACGGCGGGCAGCAGGCGCCGCAGCATCGCCCAGTCTGCGCTGCGGCGGTAGGTCGAAACGGCGACGACATCGCCGATGATCAGCACGAGCAGTACCGCCGCCGTCGACTCCTTCGCCGGGATGAACAGTGCGAAGCCGGCGACGGCGAGCGCGCCCATCCCGCCGATCGACGTCTTCGCGATCCCCACCACGAGCGCCGACAGCGCCAGCACGATCCAGCCGATCGTGGGGAAGTCCAGGCCGAGCACGGCCCCGACCCTGCCACACGCGCCGTCGACCCAGCGATCTGGTCCGGGTCGGGGCGCGGGCCCAGCGATCTGTGTCGGCCCGTCCGGTGGACCCAGCGATCTGTGCCGGGTTAGGTCTACGAACCGGCACAGATCGCTGGCATCGCGCGGGTGGCCGGCACGGATCGCTGGCATCGCGCGCATGAGCCGGCCGGTGCGAGCCCGCCCCACGCGTCAGACGGCGACGACAACCTTCCCGCGCACGTGCCCGGTCTCGACGAGCCGGTGCGCGTCCGCGGCGCGTTCCAGCGGGAACGTCTCGGCGATCTCGAGCCGCAGCACGCCGTCGGCCGCGAGCGCGCCCAGCTCGGCGAGGTCGGCGGCGTCCGGGCGCACCCACACGTAGTGCCCGCCGAGCTCGGTGCGTGCCCGGGGGTCGGCCACGGAGACGACCGTGCCGCCCTCGGCCAGCAGGGCCGGGGTCGCGTCGATCGCGGCGCCGCCCACGTAGTCGAGCACGACGTCGAACCCCTCCGGCACGACGGCGAGCGCCCGGTCCGCGAGCCCCTCGCCGTAGGCGACGGGCGTGGCGCCGAGGGCCCTCAGATAGTCGTGGTTGCCCTCGGACGCGGTGCCGACGACGTGCGCGCCCTTGTGCACGAGAAGCTGGACGGCGAGCGAGCCGACGCCGCCGGCGGCGCCGTGCACGAGGACGTGCTGACCGGCTGCGACCCCGGCGCGGCGGATGCTCTGCAGCGCGGTGAGCCCGGCGAGAGGGAGCGCGGCGGCCTCGACGAACGAGAGCGCGTCCGGCTTGCGGGCCGCGGTGCGGACCGGGACCTGGACGAGCTCGGCCAGCGTGCCGCCGGAGACGACGTCCTTGCGGGCGTAGGCCATGACGGCGTCACCCACCTGGAGCTCGGGGGTGTCGAGCCCGACGGCGACGACGGTGCCTGCGACGTCCCAGCCCGGGACGACCGGGAAGACGGTGTCGAGGAGGCCCGCGAGATGGCCCTCGCGCACCTTGTAGTCGACGGGGTTGACGCCGGCGGCCACGACCTTGACGACGACGGCGTCGGACCCGATGTGCGGGTCGGGCAGGTCGGTGAGGTGCAGGACGTCGGCGGAGCCGAACTCGGAGTACGCGATGGCCTTCATGTCAGGGCCAACGCGCGAGCGCGGTCGGCGGATTCCCGCAGGGCGCGTGGTGTGACTCGGCAGACGCGTCGGCCGGATTCGACGCGCCGGGCACCACGCGTCAGTCGCTCGGCGTGGCCGGGGCCAGCCGCAGGATCACGCGCGTGTCCGGCTTGCGGCGCAGGCGGCGCAACAGCCGCTCGCCGCCGATGAGGAGGCGGTACTGCAGGCCGTAGGTGCGGCGCAGCGCCTGCTCGCCGGCGATCGCAGCAGGGTCCTCGGCGGGCAGGATGCGGGCGGTGCCGATCACCGTCCACCGCTGCGCCGGTAGGTGCCGAGCGAGACGAAGGGCGAGCGCGCGATCTCGGTCCAGCTCGCCGTCGTCGGTGTGTCGTCCTGCGCCATCGCGACCCTCCTCGGGATCACTTTGAGGTGTGCGAGGGCACGTTCCTCGATGTGGATCGGCGCTTCCGACCCGCCGTAGTGCAGTGTGCCCATGGTGGACGACACCCATTCTCGGAATGACAACTCGGTCACATCGGCGAGAGGCTCGCTATGCCTACGGTTGCCCTTCCAGGTTAGTGGGCGGGTACCAGACCCGCTGCCCGTCCACCGACGCGAACGACGTGAGTGTGTGAGGTTTGGTGGAGGTGGCGCTCATGATGTCCTTCACAGAAATGTGGCGAACGAGCAGCGCATCCGCGATAAGAGACCGGTGGCAGCGCCACGGGACCGCTTCCGCGCACATGATCGCCACAGTCTTCTCTTTTGCTCGATCG
>NZ_VENP01000009.1 GCF_006351005.1 Miniimonas arenae
GAACCCCACACGCCCCACACTCCCGACGACGATCAAGCCCCGATCAACGACCCCCACGAAACGACACCGGCGGATCCGGGCTGAGTTCCGCAGCCTCGGCGTGCGGGCGCCGCAGGCCTGAGCGGCGCAGGCCTGAGCGGCCAGCGCCGCGCGCCGCGCTTCAGTCCCGCGTCGCGGCCAGCCCGTCCGCGAGGGCGCCGAGGACGCGGACGGTCGCCTCGACGTCGGCCGCCGTCAGCGAACCCGCCTCGACGCCGAGCCGCACGCGCGCGGCCCACCGCCCCCGGATCGTGGTCCGGCTCGCGTGCGCCAGCGCGGTGAGGTGCAGGTGCACGACCCGGCCGTCCACGCCGTCGGGCCTGCGCTCCACGAAACCCTTGCGCACGAGCGCGGCGAGAGCCGCGCTCACGTTGCTGCGCTGCAGGGAGGTCGCCTCGGCGACCGCACCCGGCGTCGCGTCCGGCCGGTCCTCGATCGCCTTGAGCACCATCACCTCGGTGTGCGTGAGGGGGACGACGCCGTCGCCGTCGGGCCGCCCGACGTCGCGCGCGACGGCGTGCGCGAGCTCGGCGAGGTCGGCGAGCGTGTCGTCGGCCAGCGTGTCCTCGGCCACATCCGGGCGGGTCTCGGCAAGCAGGGCGTTGTCGGCCATGCGACCCAGCCTATATGGTGATGCGTCGATCATTATGGAAATATAAGTAAGGACAGTTGTGACGTCTCGCCCCCACCTGCTCACCACGCGCCTGCTGCTCGCGCTCGCGCTGCTCTCCGCCGTCGCGCCGTTCGCGACCGACCTCTACCTGCCCGCGTTCCCCGCGATGGCCACGGACCTCGGCACCGACCCGACCGCGATCCAGCTCACGCTCACCGCATTCCTCGTCGGCATGGCAGCGGGTCAGCTGATCTTCGGCCCGCTCTCGGACCGCCTCGGGCGCCGGCTCCCGCTCGTGATCGGGGCCGTGGTGTTCGTGCTCTCGAGCCTCGTCGTCGCGTTCGCGCCGACGATCGGCGTGCTCGTCCCCGCGCGGCTCGTCCAGGGGCTCGCCGGCTCGGCCGGGATGGTGCTCGGCCGCGCGATCATCTCCGACCTCGCCCGCGGTGAGGTCGCGGCGCGCGCCTTCACGCTCATGATGATCGTGGGAGGGGTCGCGCCGGTCGTGGCGCCGGTCGCGGGCAGCCTGCTCACCGAGGCGCTCGGCTGGCGCGGCACGCTCGGGGTGCTCACCGGCATTGCCGTGCTCATGCTGCTCGCCGTGCTCGCGGCCGTGCCGGAGACGCTGCCGGCGCACGCGCGTCGAGGTCGGCGCACGACGGCGTCGCTCGCCCTCGCGGCGGACGTCGCCGACGTGCCGGCGTGGGGGTCGCCCGCGTCGGGCGCGATCGTGAATGGTCCCGCGGTCGAGCCGACCCTGCCGCTGTGGCGCAACCGCACCTACCTCCTGTGCACGGCCGTGTTCGTGGCGTCGTTCGCCGTGATGATGGCGTACATCTCGGCCTCCCCGTTCGTGTACCAGGAGCTGATCGGCCTGAGCGCGGTGACCTACGGGCTCGTCTTCGGTGCCAACGCCCTCGCGCTCATGGCGACCAGCGCGGTCGCGTCCAAGCTGCTTTCGAGCCTCGGTTCCCGGCGCGTCATGGCGATGGGCCTCGCGGGGCTCGGCGTCGGGATCGTGCTGCTCGCTGCGACGGCCGCGTGGCTTCCGGTGGCCTTCCTGCCCGTCCCGATCCTGCTCACGGTGGCGTCGCTCGGCTTCATCCTCGGGACCGCCACCGCGCTCGCCCTCGATGCCGTGCGGGGGCCCGCGGGTTTCGCGTCGGCCGCACTCGGCGCCGCCCAGTTCGCCGCCGCGGGCCTGGTGTCGCCGCTGGTCGGGCTCGGCGGCGGCGTGTCCGTCACGCCGATGGTGCTCGTCATGGCCGTGGCGGGCGCCATCGCGATCGGGAGCGGCGTGCTCCACGCCGTCGGGAGTCGGAGTCGTGCGGACGTGGGTGACGCTGATGCGGCCGACCGCAGCGCCGCGGTCGACGCGGCTGACGCGGAGCCGGGCGAGCTCACCCTGGCCGGCGAGGGCGCCCAGGCGTAGCCGACGGCCGCACCGACCCCGGGGTAGCCCGACGCATTGACTGGTGGCACCGACGGATTGACTGGCCAGATCCCGTCCGGCGTGGCGGGCGCAGCATCGCCGCAGGTCAGAGGGTTGGCGGTCCGTGCGGTTTCGATCTGACCAGTCAATGCGCTCGGGCGACCAGTCACAGCGCACGGCAGTCCAAACCCACGCCCGCGGGCTCAGGCGCCTGCGCCCCGCAGCGCGTCAGGCAGCAGCGCGTCCCAGCAGACCTGGTCGTGTCCGCCGTCGAACTCGCGCCACGTGACGGTGGCGCGCCCGCGCAGCACCTCGCGCAGCCGCCGCGTGGGCTCGAGCAGCACCCACTCGCGCGTGCCGACCTCTAGGTGCACCCGGCCGAGGTGAACGGCGGAGCTCTCGATCGCCGTCGTGAGCCACTGCCCGGCTGAACCGGCTGTGCCGCCCGTGTTCGGCCACCAGAACGATCCCGACTGGCTCACGCTCACCCCGAACCGCTCCGGCGCCCGGCACTGCGCGTACACCGCGAGCAGGCCGCCGAGGCTGCGCCCGACGATGCTCGTGCGCGCGGGGTCGGCGGTGAGCGGGGCTCCGAGGAGCGCGGGGTCCGCGCCGTCGAGCGCACCACGCAGCGCGTCCACCATGTGCGGCGAGCACGTGAGGTCGCGACCGCGCGCGGCCATGTCCCCGCCCTCGACGAGCAGCGTCACGCGCCGCGGTGCGCCCTGCGCGGGGAGCGCGTCCAGCCGCGGGGCCGCCGAGACGGAGCCGGGAGCCGCAGGCTCGAGCCAGTGCTCGCCGTCGAGCAGCACCCGCACGTCCCATTCCGCCGGCGGCGGACCGGCCGGCACGTGCCACCATCCGCGCCGACCGCCCGGCAGTGCCGCTGGGACGAGCCGGCCGGGCGACACCGGCCCCGCGACCACCGGCGCACGCGGGGCGTCCGGTCCCCGCGCGACGGATGCTCCGCCGCCGTGCTCGCGCGCGAGCGGATCGGGCGCGGCGTGCGCGAGCAGGTTGAACCACGCCGCGATCGCCTCGTGGCGCTCGGGCAGCGACACGGCCAGCGCCCGCGCGCGGCGCGTCTCGAGCCCGCCGTGCTCGGCCCGCCCGCGTGTGCCGGCCGTCGCCTCGCCCGCGTCCACGGGCACGACGGCGAGCGCGTAGCTCCCGAGGAACGCTCGCCCCAGGCCGAGCGTGAGTGCCCAGACGTCGGTGTCCGGCACCGGCTCGAGGAGCGCGCTCTCGAGCGTCGAGGCGTCGGAGAGCTTGTTGACGAGCGCGGCGACGCGTCGGGCCGGGCCGCGCCAGAGGAACGTCACGAGGCAGTCGTGGGAGTCCAGCGTCTCCACCAGCGGGGTGCCCGCGCCGACGAGGTCGCGCCACTGGGCCTCGCGGGCGGCCACCGTCGTCGCGCTCCGCGCGGCCTCGGCGAACGCCGTCACGCGGGGTGAGACGCTGCGCGGCACGGGCTGCGGCCGGGCGTGCTGCGGCGGGACGCCCGCGGTGCGGGGGAGCGGGCCCGGCTCGGGGAAGGGCGCAGGGCCGCCGGCCGAGGTCGTGGACATCGCGTCGATCGTGGCACAGCGCCCCACTCGGTTGCGCCCGTCGGAACACGCCGGCGAACGCATTGGTTGACGCCTCAACCATCGTGGGTTACTATCTACTTGTAGCAACAACTAATCAGAGGAGTGAGAGAGATGACCAGCGTCACCATCATCGGAACCGGCAACATGGCCAACGCGATCGGCGGCGTGCTCGCCAAGGGCGGCGCCTCGGTGGGCTACGTGAGCCGCGAGGAGGCGGGGACTGCGCCGGTGACGGGCGACGTCGTTGTGCTCGCCGTGCCCTACCCCGCCCTCGCCGGTCTGGCCGAGGCCTACCGCGACCAGCTCGCGGGCAAGGTCGTCGTCGACATCACCAACCCGCTGGACTTCTCGACGTTCGACTCGCTCGTCGTGCCGGCGGGAAGTTCCGCTGCGGCCGAGCTCCAGGCGGCCCTCCCGGGCGCGCGCGTGGTCAAGGCGTTCAACACGACGTTCGCCGCGACCCTCGCGAGCGGCCAGGTCGGCGCGAACACGACGACGGTGCTCGTCGCGGGCGACCACGCGGACGCCAAGGCCACGCTCGTCGAGGCCGTGAAGGCCGGCGGCCTGCAGGCGATCGACGCCGGCTCGCTCGCGCGGGCCCACGAGCTCGAGGCGCTCGGCTTCCTCCAGCTCACCCTCGCCGCGGGCGAGAAGATCTCCTGGACCGGTGGGTTCGCCGTCGTCTCCTGACGGCTGAGGACACGCCCGACCACCGCGACCTCTCCGAAGCCGCCCGCCCCGCCCCTCACCGGCCCTCGCGTACGAACCGGTAGCCCATGCCGGGCTCCGTCACGAGGTGCCGGGGGTCCGCACGGACGGGACGCGCGACGGCGAGCTCGGCCTCGCCGTCGCCCTCACCGACACCCCGGGCGGGGTGGCCCTGCGCGCGGAGGTGCGCGACGCCGTCGGGCACCTCGTGGCGGGCGGGACGCTCGACACCCCCGATCGCGACGCTCCCGACGGCGAGCCCACCGTCGCGGGCCGGCTCACCATCCCCGACGTGCACGCGTGGGCGCCAGGTGACGGCTACCGGTACGACCTCGCGCTCGAGGTGCCCGACGGCGAGGGCTGCGTGCTCGACCGCTACGACCTCAAGGTCGGGATGCGCACGGTGCGGGTCGCCGGCGCGCGGCTGCTCGTCAACGACGAGCCGGTCCACCTGCGCGGCTTCGGGCGGCACGAGGACCAGCTCGTGCACGGCAAGGGGCACGACCCGGTGCTCGCGGTGCACGACCACGCCCTGCTCGCGTGGTTCGGGGCGAACTCCTTCCGCACCGCGCACTACCCGCACGCGGAGGAGGTGCTCGACCTCGCGGACGAGGACGGCCTGCTCGTCATCGACGAGGCGCCCGCGGTCGGGCAGAACGAGGCGTTCTCGGGCGGGCGGCTCGCACCCGCGACGTTCGGCGAGGGCCCCGGCTTCATCGGCGCCGCCGCACAGGAGGCGCACGCGCGGCTGCTGCGCGAGCTCGTCGCGCGCGACCGCAACCACCCGAGCGTGGTGGCGTGGAGCGTCGCGAACGAGCCGACGTCGTCCGCGCCGCTCGCGGGGGAGTACTTCGGACCGCTCTTCGCGCTGGCGCGCACCCTCGACCCGACCCGGCCGGTGACCTTCGCGAACGAGGGCCGCCACCGCCCCGAGACCTGCCGGGTCACGCCGATGGCCGACCTGCTCCTGCTGAACCGCTACTACGGCTGGTACGAGGACTATGCCGACCTGGAGTCCGCGGAGCAGCACCTGCGCGCCGAGCTCGCGACGTGGGCGGCGCTCGGCAAGCCGATCGTGGTGAGCGAGTACGGCGCGGACGCGCTGCCGGGCACGCACCACGCCGACCCCGAGCCGTGGTCGGAGGAGTACCAGGCCGCGGTGCTCGAGATGAGCGGTCGGGTGTTCGACGGCGAGTCCGCCGTGGTCGGCGAGCACGTCTGGGCGTTCGCCGACTTCGCGACGGCGCCCGGCCTCATCCGCGCCGACGGCAACCGCAAGGGCGTGCTCACGCGCGACCGGCGACCGAAGGCGGCGGCGTGGGTGCTGCGGAGGCGGTGGCGCGCGCGGGCGGCCGGCGAGCGCGCTGACGGCGAGCGCGAGGAGGGGGCGCCGACGCCCGAGGGCGGTGTTGACTGGGGCGATGGAGGCAGGTCTGCCGAGTGACGAGTTGCACGAGCGGGCGCGCGACGGCGACGGCGAGGCGCCGGACGGCGCAACGCCCGACGGCGAGGCGCCGGACGGCGCAACGCCCGACGGCGAGGCGCCGGACGGCGCAACGCCCGACGGCGAGGCGCCCGACAAAGGCGCTGCGCCCGAGGACATCACGAGCGTCCCCGGCGCGCGCCCCGGCACCGCGATGTTCCCGCTCGCGTCCGTGCTCCTGCCGCACGTGCCGATCCGGCTGCGGATCTTCGAGCCGCGCTACCGCGTGATGCTCGGCCGCATCCTCGCGTCCGGCCGGCCGGAGTTCGGCGTCGTGCTCATCGAGCGCGGGACGGAGGCCGGCGGCGGCGAGGTGCGCTTCGGCGTCGCGACCATGGCGCACATCGTGCAGATGGCGGCGCAGGACGACGACGTGCTCGTCGTCGCGCAGGGCACGCACCGCGTCGAGGTGCTCGCCTGGGGCGAGGACGACCCGTACCCGGTCGCGACCGTACGCGCGCTGCCCGAGCTCGCCTGGGACGACGACCTCGAGCCGCTGCGCGAGCAGACCGAGCACCTGGTCCGCGGCGTCCTTGCGCGCGCCGCGGAGTTCGCCGAGACCGACTGGGACCCCGACGTCGGGCTGTCCGAGGACCCCGTCGAGGCCGCCTGGCAGCTCGCCGCTATCGCGCCGATCGGTCCGCTGGACCGCTACCGGCTGCTCCGCGCCGGCAGCGCCGAGGAGCTTCTCAGCACCACGCGGTCGCTCACCGAGGACGCGCTCGACACCCTCGAGCCCACCCTCGGTGGCGACACCGTCGACCAGGCCCTCTGGCGCTGGCTCGACGAGGACGGCGGCGCCTGAGCGCAGCACGCCCGCGCGGAGCCCGACGGCGAGCGCTCAGCCGTCCTGCACCGCGCCACCCAGCAGCTGGGGTCCCGGCAGCGCGGTCGGCCCGCCCTCGGTGGGCGGCACGCCGGTGCGGCCCGACGGCGAGCGCTCGCCCGCCTCGACGGCCCACGGCAGCGCGTTGCCCTCGATCGGGCGCGGGCAGGTGCCGAAGTCGGAGAACGCGTAGGGGAAGTTGACGGTGCGGTTGAGGTCGACCTCGCCGTCGCCGTCGGCCGGGTCGCCGAGCACGGCGACGGCGCGCCAGGCCGAGGAGGTGACGCCCGACGTCGCGTCCGTGAACGCGACGGACCACGACGACGGCGAGCCGGTCGCCACGAGACGGACCTCCTCGCCGTCGCGCTCGAGGACGACCTCGCCGACGGCGTTCGCGCGCTGCGTGAGGCCCGGCGCGGCCGCGCCGACGACGACCGAGCGGGGCGCGGCGTACGGCTCGAGCCGGGCCGTGAGGCGCCAGGCGGGGTCGTAGTCCCAGGTCGGCACGCCGTCGAAGGACGTGCGGGCGGGCGCCTGCGGGTCGCGCAGCCGCAGCGCGTAGTAGCCGCCGCGGCGTAGCACCTCGACGCGGACCTCGGTCTCGTCGTCGTCTGCGCTAGCAGCGTCGTCGGCGGCGTCACCAGCGCCGGACCGGAACGCCGCGAACGGCACGGCGCCGGCCTCGCCGACGGCGACGGAGGCCTCGCCGTCGAGCACGCCGGTCGCGCGGCCCAGTGAGGCGGCATCGGCAGCGCCGGACGCAGCGTCACTCGACCCGAGGAGGCGCAGCCCGTCCGCGGTGCGCGCGGCGACGTGAGCCTCGCCGTCAGCCACCCACCACGACCCCGGGACGCCGGGCACCGCGGCGGGCTCGTCGCCGAGCCAGACGAAGCCGACCACGCTGAGCCAGTCGTGCGGGCGGGCGAGGTCGGCCTCGCGGCGTGCGCGAAAGGCGAGCCAGTCCTGGACGTCGACGTCGGCTGAGACGACGCCGGGTGCGCGGGTGTCGATGGACATCGGGGGACTCCTCGGTTCAGGTGAGAGCGAGCTGACGTGACGGGATGCGAAGCAGTGGCGAGCCGGGTGGGGCCGGTGGCTCGACCGGTTCCGCGGACGGTAAGCACGCCCGACGCCGCGTCACGCCGGAGCCCGCGACGTCTCGCCATCCGGACCGACCGTCCCACCTCGAGCCCGGCGCTACAGCGGCCTCCGAGTGCCCCGTCTCAGCCCCTGAGACGCGCCGAGGCCGCCCGAGCCGCCTTCCGGCAGGTGGTTAGCGTCCCGAACCAGCACAGCCCCCCGAACCAGCACCGCCCGAACAGCCCAGCCCCGCCCTCACCCACGACCGCCCCCGGTCCCCCACTGCCAGGAGGTGCCCCATGGCGCACCAGCCCCTCGTCGTCGCCGTCGAGCTCGACGGCTTCGGCGCCCACCCCGCCGCGTGGCGGGCGAGCACCGAGCGTCCCGACGCCGTGCTCGACCCCGCCGCGCTGCGTCGCACCGTGCTCGCCGCCGAGAACGCCGGCTTCGCCTTCGCGACGTTCGACGACGCCCTCACCACGACCGACGCGACCGCGCACCCCGCCGAGGTCGCCGCCCGGCTCGACGCGATCGTCCGTGCGTCCTTCGCCGGCCCGCTCACGACCCGGCTCGGCCTCGCCCCGCGCGTCCAGCCGCGCAGCGTCGAGCCCTTCCACCTCGCCGCGCAGCTCGCGTCGCTCGACATCGCCACGCTGGGCCGCGCGGGCTGGGTCGTGGGCGACGACGACCAGCCGGGCCTCGCCGACGCGCTCGACCGCGTGGTCCCCGAGACGCCCGAGGCCCGCCGGCAGGAGGTGCGCGACGTCGTCACGACCGTCCGCCGGCTGTGGGACTCGTGGGAGGACGACGCCGTCATCAAGGACGTCACCACCGGCCGCTACATCGACGCCGACCGGGTGCACAACGTCGAGGTCACCACCGCGACGTTCTCGGTGCACGGTGCGAGCATCACGCCGCGTCCGCCGCAGGGCCACCCCGTCGTCATCGCGCCGGAGGACGTGCTCGACCCGTCGCTCGCCGACGTCACGCTCGTCGCCGGGCCCGACGCCGAGGAGGTCGCCTTCCGCGCCGAGCGCGCCCGCCGCCAGGGCGCGACGCGCGTCCTGGCCGAGATCGCCGTCGTGCTCGACGACGACACCGCCCCGGGCGCAGGCGGTCAGGGGAACCGCGGCTCGGCCGCCCAGCGCCTCGCGGCGCTCGACGCGCACGTGCCGTGGCAGCCGGACGCACTCCGGTTCGTCGGCTCGAGCTTCGGGCTGGTGGCGCTGCTCGAGCAGCTCGCCCCCGCGGTCGACGGTGTGCGGCTGCACCCCGCGGTGCTCACCTCCGACCTGCGCGTGCTCACCCGGCAGGTGCTCCCGCGCCTGCACGCCACGCGGCTCGCGCGCGCCCCCCGTCTCGGCCAGAGCCTGCGCGACGTGCTCGGCCTCGACCGCCCCGAGAACGTGTTCTCCCGGAAGGACGTCGCATGACCACCGCCAACCCCGCCCACGCGGCAGCCACCGCGGGCGCCGCCCCGGCGCCGATCACCCGCCCCGACGCCCAGGTGCACTTCGGCGTCTTCTTCCAGGGCGTCAACCACCACACCGTGTGGTCGGACCCGCGCTCGGGCTCGCAGACCGACTTCGCCTCGTTCGTGCACGTCTCTCGGACCGCCGAGCGCGGCCTCTTCGACGCGTTCTTCCTCGGCGAGGGCCTGCGCCTGCGGGAGAGCCACGGGCGCCTGCACGACCTCGACGTCGTGGGCCGGCCCGACGCGATCACCCAGCTCTCGGCGCTCGCCGCGCTGACGAGCCGGATCGGCCTCGTCGCGACGCAGAACACCACGTACAACGACCCGGCCGATCTCGCGCGCCGGCTCGCGAGCCTCGACGTGCTCTCCGGCGGTCGCGCCGCCTGGAACGTCGTGACCACCGACAACGCGTGGACCGGGGCGAACTTCCGCCGCGGCGGCTACCTCGACCACGAGGACCGGTACGTGCGGGCCGAGGAGATCGTGCGCGCCGCGCAGGCGATCTGGGACTCCTTCGCCGACGACGCCGTGGCCACCTCGCGGGATGCGGCCAGCTGGGCGCAGCCCGGCTCGGTCGCGCCGGTGGCGCGCGAGGGCCGCACGCTGCGCACGCACGTCACCCCGACCGTGCCGCGCAGCCCGCAGGGCCATCCGGTGCTCTTCCAGGCCGGCGACTCCCCGGCCGGGCGCACCTTCGCCGCGAACAACGTCGACGTGATCTTCTCGGCGCACGGCTCCGACCTCGACGACGCCCTCGCGTTCGCCCGCGACGTGCGCCGCCGCGTGGTGGCCGCCGGCCGGCCAGCCGACGACGTGAAGATCTTCCCCGGCACGTCCTTCGTCCTCGCCGACACCGAGGCCGAGGCGCGCGAGAAGCAGCGCTGGCTCGTGCGCGAGCAGGTCACGCCCGCCACGTCGCTCTCGCTCATCGGGCAGATCTGGGGCGAGGACCTGTCCCACCTCGACCCCGACGGCCCGCTGCCCGACCACGACCCGGTCGCGCGACCGATCGACGGCACGCGCGGTGCGGCCCGCCAGGGCGCGGACCCGACGGCGATCGCGCGCGCCCTGCGCACGCGCGCCGAGCAGGAGGGCCTGTCGATCCGCGAGGTCGTCATCGCCACGGACCGCGGCCACAACGGCTTCGTCGGCACGCCGGACTCCGTGGCCGAGCGGCTCATCCGGTTCGTGCGGACCGGCGCGGCCGACGGCTTCAACATCTCGCCCTGGCTCGTGCCCGACGGCCTCGACGACATCGTCGACAGGCTCGTCCCGGCCCTCCAGGAGCGCGGCGCCTACCGCACCGCGTACGAGGGCACCACGCTGCGCGAGCACCTCGGCCTGCGCGCACCGCTCACCCGCCGGCAGGCGAACGGCACCGAGCGCACGGCGGTCGGCGCATGAGCGTCGTCGTCCTCTCGGGCAACCCCCGCCCGGGCTCGCGGACCAGCGCGACGGCGCTCGCCGTCGCCCGCGCGGTGGTCGTGGCGGGCGCGGCCGACGGCGCCGACGCGTCGATCGAGACGGTCGAGCTGGCCGACATCGCCGGCGAGGTGCTCGTCGGCGGCGCCGGCCTGGAGGCCGCGCGCGACACGGTGCGCGCCGCGCGCCTGCTCGTCGTCGCGACGCCCGTGTACAAGGGCGCCTACACCGGCCTGCTCAAGGCGTTCCTCGACACCTACGACGGCGGAGAGCTCGCCTCGGTGACGGCGCTCGCCGTGGTCGTGGCCGGCCAGCCCGGGCACCTGCACGCGGGGGAGACCCACCTGCGCCCGGTGCTGCTCGAGCTCGGGGCACAGGTCCCGGCGCCGACGTTCGCGATCGCGCAGGGGCGGCTCGGCGACCTCGACGAGCTGCTGCCCGGGTGGGTGGCGCGGTACGGCCACCTGCTCGCACCCGCCGCGGTGCCCGCATGAGTGCGCAGCCCGTGAGCGCGCTGCGGCCGGACGGCGCACGCGGTGAGGGCGACGGGGTCGTGCGGGACCAGGCCCTGTTCCGCGAGGTCTTCCGGCGCCACCCCGCGGGCGTGGCGGTCGTGACCCTGCTGGACCCGGTGTTCGGCCGGCCGGTCGGGTTCACCGCGACGTCGGTCATCTCGGTGTCGGCCGACCCGCCCACGCTCGCGTTCTCGATCTCGCGCGGCTCGTCGTCCTGGCCCGCGCTGAGCCAGGCCGACGGCATCGTCGTGAACTTCCTGCCCTCGGGCCACACCGCGCTGTCGCAGCGCTTCGCCACGCACGGCATCGACCGGTTCGAGGGCGTCGCGTGGCGTCCGCTCGACTCGGGCGAGCCCGTGCTCGCCGGCACCACCTGGGTGCACGCACGCGTCGCGGACCGGCACCCGACGGCGGACTCGGCGCTCGTCGTCGCGCGCGTCGTGCAGGGGGCCGTGGGCGACGAGACGCCGCTCGTGTTCTTCGACCGCGGCTACCACGGGTTGTTCGCGCTGCCCCCGCTGAGCGAGGGGATCTGATGACCGACGAGACGCGCGAGCAGCCCGGCCGGGCCGTCCGGCACGTGCCGCTGTCCGTGCTCGAGCTCGCCCCGGTGAGCGAGGGCTCCGGACCCGGCGAGGCGCTGGCGGCGGCGCTCGACGTCGTCGCGACCGTCGAGGCCGAGGGCTACGAGCGGATCTGGTTCGCCGAGCACCACACCACGCCGGGCGTCGTCTCGACGTCGCCCGCCGTGCTCGCGGCCGTCGCCGCGGAGCGCACCCACCGCATCCGCGTCGGCTCCGGCGCGGTGCTCCTCGCGCACACGCCGCCGGCGGTCGCCGTCGAGCAGTTCGCGACGGTCGCGCGCCTGCACCCGGGCCGGGTCGACCTCGGCCTGGGTCGCGCCGGCATCCCCAGCGGAGGTGCCGCGCCCGGGAGCCGCGACGCCGGCGCCGGTGCGCCGGCGCCCGCGGCGCAGCCCGCGGCCCCCGCCGTACCGGCGCCCCCCGCGCAGGACCGCTGGGTCGAGGGCCTGCTCGTGCCGCCCCCGCCGCCGTTCTCCCTCACCGACCCCGGGATCCGCGAGCGGTTCGCCGCACGCGCCGACGTCGTGGGCCGGCGCGCCGAGATCGGCGACTACCGCGACGAGCTCGCGGTGGCGCTGGACCTGCTCGGCGCCGGACGGCCGGCCCGCACCGGCGAGCGCGTCGTGAGCGGCGTCGCGAGCGGCGCGGACGTGCAGGTCTGGGCGCTCGCGAGCAGCCCCGGCGAGAGCGCCCGGGTGGCCGGCGAGCTCGGCCTCCCGCTCGCCGCGAACTACCACGTGAGCCCCTCCAGCGTGCTCGAGACGGTCGCCGCCTACCGCGACGCGTTCCGACCCGGCGTGCTGCCCGCGCCCTACGTCCTCGTGTCGGTCGACGTGCTCGCCGCCGCGACGGCGGAGCGGGCCGAGGCCCTCGGCCGCGGGTTCGACGCGTGGGTGCTCGCGATCCGGTCGGAGTCCGGCTCGATCCCCTACCCGCGCCCCGACGCACCCGAGCGCTCGTGGACGACGGGGGAGCGCGCCCTGGTCGCGGACCGCGTGCGCACGCGGTTCGTCGGCACGGGCGAGGTGGTGGCCGACGGCCTCGAGGCGCTCGTGCGCGCCACCGGCGCCGACGAGCTGCTGCTCACGACGATCGCCCACGACGTCGAGGCGCGCACCGAGTCCTTCCGCCTCGTCGCGCAGGCGTGGGCTCGCCGTCGGGCGCTGGACGTTGAGTGCGACGGCGACGAGACCGCCGGCTGCGCACAACACGACGAGCGCGCCGCCGACCGCGCGGACGCCCTGGTCCCGTAGCGATGAGCACCGCGACTACCGCGACCGGCTCCGCCCCCTCGCGCGCGTACCTCGACCTCCTCGAGGCGACCACGCGCCGTCGGGCGCTCGCGTTCGAGCCGCTCACGTCGACGCACACGGGCGCTCCCGAGGCGGCCGCGGCGGCCGTGCGCCGCGCGGCGGCCGAGGGGCGGGACGACGTCGCGACCCTGGCGGGCGTGGTGCACGACCTCGCCGAGGTCGCGTTCGAGGAGCACGCCTCGGTCGCCGCGATCGCCGACCTGCTCACGCGGCACGGCATCGAGGTCGAGACCGGCACGCACAGCCTCGCGACGTCGCTGAGCGCCCGCGTCGGGCTCGCGCCGGGCGACGGCGGCACGGGCACGATCGCGATCGTCGCGGAGTACGACGCGCTGCCCGGCATCGGGCACGCGTGCGGCCACCACCTCATCGCCGCCTCGGCGACCGGCGCGTTCCTCGCGCTCGCGGCGCAGGCGCGCGACCTGCCGGGCGAGGTCGTGCTGCTCGGGACGCCCGCCGAGGAGGGCGGCTCGGGCAAGGAGCTGCTCTGGCGCGAGGGCTTCTTCGACGGCGTGGACGCGGCGGTCATGCTGCACCCGTTCTCCTACGACGTGGTGGACCACCCGTTCCTCGGGCGGCGCCAGCTCGTGGTGACCTACCGCGGCGTGGCCGCGCACGCGTCCGCGCAGCCGTTCATGGGCCGCAACGCGCTCGACGCCGCCGCGCTGAACTACCAGGCCGTCGGCCTGCTGCGCCAGCACCTGCCGCCGAGCGACCGCGTGCACGGCGTGGTCCGCGAGGGCGGCGACCGGCCGTCGATCGTGCCGGAGCTCGCGCGCCTGGAGTACTACGTGCGCTCGGCGCACCCGGAGACCTTGCGGGACCTGTCCCGGCGGCTCGAGGACGTCGCGGTGGGCCTCGCGCTCACGGCGCTGGACTGGCTGCACGACGGCGAGCTGCGCGCCGCGGCCGTCGCCGACTTCGAGGCGGCGGGCGGCGTGGTCGACGTCGAGGGGTACTTCGCGTGAGCGCCTCCCCGTCCGACGCGCAGCCCGTGGTGCACGCGATCCACGAGAACCCCGACTGGTTCGGGCCCTCCGCCGACGCGTTCCGCGAGCGCGGCATCCCCTACCGCGAGTGGCTGCTCACCGACGGCGGCGCCGTCGACCTCGACGAGCCGCCGCCGCCCGGCGTGTACTGGTCGCGGTTCTCGGCGTCCTCGCACACCCGCGGGCACGCGCTCGCGAAGGAGCACACCCGCGCGGTCCTCGCCTGGGCCGCGGCCGCCGGCCGCCGCGTGGTCAACGGGCGCAGCGCGCTCGAGGCCGAGGTGAGCAAGGTGGTGCAGCTCGCCACCCTGCGCCGGCACGGCCTCGAGGTCCCGCGCACGACGGCGGTCGTCGGCACCGCGGACCTCCTCGCCGCAGCCCGTGGGCTCGTCGCGCGGACCGGGGGACCGTTCCTCACCAAGCACAACCAGGGCGGCAAGGGTCTCGGCGTCGCGCGGTTCGACGACGTGGGCGCGTTCGCCGCGGCGCTCGCGGCGGGCGACGTGCCCACGCCCGTGGACGGCGTGACGCTGCTGCAGGAGTACGTCCCGCCGGCCGACGGCACGATCACGCGCGTGGAGCTCGTGGCCGGCGAGCTCGTCTACGCCATCCGCGCCGACACGGTGCACGGTGGCTTCCAGCTCTGCCCGGCGGACGCGTGCGCGCTCGACCCGCTCACCGGGGCACCGCTGCTGCCGCCGGGGGCGCAGCTGGCGCCGGTGCCGGGGCAGTCGCTGTTCTCCCTCGACGCGGAGTTCGGCACCCGGCCCGGCGAGGACGCGCTGCTCGCGGGGTACCGCGCCGTGCTGGCCGAGCTCGGCGTCGAGATCGCGGGCGTCGAGCATCTGCGCGCCGCCGACGGTCGGGTGCTCACCTACGACGTCAACACCAACACCAACTACAACGCCGAGGTGGAGGCGGTGGCGCCGCGGTCGGGTCCCGGCGCCATCGCCGACCACCTCGGGGCGCTGCTGCGCGCCGAGGTGGCGCGCTCCGCCGTCGGGCACGCGGGTGTCGCTCCGCCTGCGGGGCGCTGACCGCGCGGCCTGTCTCCGTCCCTCGCTCTGTCTGTCTCTGTTCCGTCTGCTCCTGTGCTTCTCGTCCCCTGAAAGGCGGCCCGCCGTGCGGTTCCAGGTCCTCGACATCGTGTTCAACCCGCCCAACCCCGTGACCGGCGAGACGGTGCCGGCCGACGTGCGGCTGCAGCGCGTGGTGGAGCACGCGGTGCTCGCCGAGGAGCTGGGGCTGGACGCGTTCTCGGTGGGGGAGCGGCACGCCGGGCCGGTGCTGTCGTCCGCGCCGACCGTGATCCTCGGCGCGATCGCGCAGGCCACGCACCGGATCCTGCTCAACACAGGCGTCACCGTGCTGTCGCCGCTCGACCCGGTGCGCGCCGCCGAGGACCTCGCCACGGTCGACCAGCTCAGCCGCGGGCGGCTGGAGATCACGATCGGCAAGGGCAACGAGGTCGCGCAGTACCCGCTGCTCGGCAAGGACATCGCCCTGCAGTACGACTACCTCACCGAGAACTACGAGCTGCTGCGACGGCTGCTGGCCGAGGAGGACGTCACCTGGTCGGGCCGATTCCGGGCCGCGCTCGACGGCGTGACCACCCTGCCGCGACCGTTCGACGGCCCGTTCCGGATCTGGCACGGCACCGCGACGTCCTCGAGGGCGGTCGAGCTCGCCGCGCGCTGGGGCGACCCGGTCTTCACTGCCAACGCGCTGCAGCCGCGCGAGAACTACCTGCGCCACCTCGTGCACTACCGCGAGGAGTACGCGGCCGCGGGGCACGACCCGGCGCTCGCGTACGTCGGGTCGGGCTCGGGCGGGCTGTTCCTCGCAGGCACCACGGAGGAGGCCGTCGAGCAGTACCGGCCGCTCTACGAGGGCCAGGTCGCGCAGTCCGACGCCCGCGGGCACCGCGACGTGCTCGGCGTCGGGACGTCGTTCCGCACGCTCGCCGAGGCCGTCGAGCGGGGGCCGGCGCTCGTGGGCTCGTCCGAACGCGTCGCGGAGAAGATCCTCGACTACCACGGCACGTTCGGCCACGACATCCAGTCGGTCTCGATCAGCCCGGCGCTCCCGGCCACGCAGCAGGAGGACGTGCTGCGGCAGTTCGCCGAGGAGGTCGTGCCGCTCGTCCGGCGCGAGGTGAGCACCACGCTGTGGGGGCCGCAGGATCCGCTGCGGCCGGCGTTCCTGCGCCGCGCGGACGCGCTCGTCTCGGCCTGAGGTCAGGTTTCGCGGGGCTCACCGCGCTCGCGTTCGCGCTGCGCCGACGCGCTGACGGTGGCGACGGCCTCGACGACCGCGCGGTGCAACGTGCGGGAAGCGAGCACCCTGAAGTGGCCGTCGATCGGCAGCTCGACGTTGGTCGCGCCGACGAGGACGCTGCCGTCCGGGACGTGCGGGTCGAAGCGCGCGTAGATCGAGTGGATGCGGTCGTGGGTGTCGACCGTGCGGCCGAGCGCGACGATGTCCGTGTCGAGCGGGGACAGGGCGCGCACGGCACGGGCCGGGAACCAGCGCGCCAGGCGCGAGCCGCCGAACGGCGTGTTCACGGCGACGAGCCCGGCGACGCGGCCGGTCGACCACGCAGCCGTGAGCACGCTCTTGCCGATGAGGCCGCCCTTGCTGTGGGCGACGAGGACGGCGTCGCGCAGGTCGAGCGCGCGCAGGCGGGCCTCGACGGTGGTGACCGACTGCGGCAGCGTGGCGCCGTTGTAGCCGAGGCCGGGCACGGTGTGGACGGGGTGGCCGGCGTCGTGCAGCGCGCGCGCCAGAGGCGCCATGACCTCCCACGTCTCGTAGATGCCGGGCAGCAGGAGGACGGGCGCGGCGCGGCCCGTGATGAGCGTGGAGGCGCGGTCGCCGGGTCGGAGGGCCGCCGTCTGAGCCAGGCCGATCCAGGCGTAGTCCGCGGCCCACGCGGCGCCCTTGTGCACGACCGAACCGAGGTCGCCGGCGCCCGGGATCCGGGGGAGCCGCGGTCGTCTCATGCGTCGCTGCCGTGCGGGACGCGGGCGGCGTCGCCGGAGTCCCGGGCGTCCGAGTCCTGGGCGCTGGAGTCCCGGGCGCTGGAGTCCTGGGCGTCCCGCGCGCCCGGCGCGTGTGGTTCCCCCTGCGCGACGTGGGCGTCCGCCGAGGCGGGCGCCTCGCCGTCGGGCGCTTGCTCGGTGCGCTTACCACGCGCCGGCCGCGCCGCGTGCTCGGCGATGAGCGCGGCGACCTCGCGGCCGTGCTCGTAGATGACGGCGTGCGAGGCGCCGGGGATCTCGGCCGACCAGGCGTCGGGCGCGCGCTCGGTGAGCATCGCGGTCCACTCGCGGGGCGCGACGCGGTCGTACTCGCCGCGCACGACGAGGAGGGGGGTGTCGACGTCGGCGATGCGCTGCTCGACGGGGAACCGCAGCATCCCGGGCAGCACCTGGCGGAACCAGCGCACCGTGGTGCGGCGGTAGCCGGCCAGCGCCATCGCGCGCGTGCCGCGTGACTCCCGCACCGAGCTCTGCGCCAGGCGCACCATCTGCTGACCCACCGACCGCTCCTGCGCGTTGACGGGCGGCCCGATGAGGACGCCGTGCGTCGCGACGCCCGGGTCGCGCGCGAGCACCTCCGTGACGATCTGCGACCCCATCGAGTGGCCCACGAGCACCACGTTCGCGAGCCTCTGACGCCGCAGCCACCGGTCGACGAGCCCGGCGAACTCCTCGATCCCGGCCGCGTCGCGCGGTGGCGGGACCGCCGCGAAGCCCGGCAGGTCCAGCAGGTGCACCGTGCCGACCCGCGCGAGCGCGAGAGCGACGCGTCCGTAGTACGCCGAGCTCACCCCGAGGCCGTGCAGCAGCACGAGGTTGCGCGGCGCGTCCTGCGGCCCGGGTCCGCCCGCGGACTCCGCGAGGGACATGCGCCAGGCGCGCAGGCAGAGGTCGTCGAACCGGTAGCGGTCGACCCGCAGCTCGAGGCCGTCGGGGAGGTCCGGGTCGACCACCCGGCGGCCGTAGCGGCGAGGCCGCCTGCGGGAACGCTGGGCCACGCCGGGCACCGCCTCTCGGGAGGAGCGCGCGGGCGGGCGCCACGCGCGGGGGTCGGCGCGAGTGTAGCCAGCGGGTCTGCGCGGTGGTCGAGCGAGGACCGGTGCGGGGCTGGTGCGGGGGTGCGGGCTGGGGTTCGCGACGGGAGAGCGACTCTGCGTCACGCCAGAGCGACTCGTCCGGGCGCCGGCGGATGCGGCCCGAGCATCGCCGCAGGTCGCGGGGCTGCGGGTGTCGGTGTGGACGCGGCGAGTCGCTGTGGCGGAACGGAGAGTCGCTGTGGCGTCACGCGCGGTCGTCGACGGGCGGCACCGGAGCCGCAGGTGGGCGGCGCGAGAGCCCGCGCACGCCCCCCGTCGGTCCGCCGTGGTAGACCGGGAGGCATGGCGACGCCCTTCCACGACCTCGACGACTACATCGCGATCCCCCGCCTCACCTCGCTCGCGCTCGCGCCCGACGGGTCCCGCCTCGTGGCGACCCAGCAGGCGCTCGACGCGAAGCGCACCGGCTACGTGACCTCCCTGTGGGAGATCGCGCTCGACGGCGAGCAGCCCGCCCGGCGCCTCACGCGCGGCGCGAAGGGCGAGAGCGGCGCGGCCTTCACGGCCACGGGCGACCTGCTGTTCGTCGCGCGCCGCGCCGAGCCGGGCACGAGCGAGGCCGACGCCAAGGCGTGCGTGTGGCGCCTGCCGGCGGGCGGGGGCGAGGCCCACGTGCTCGTGCGGCGCCCGGCCGGCGTCTCCGGCGTGCTCGCGGCCAGCGCCGCGGAGACCGTGCTCGCCGTCGCGGACACCCTTCCGAGCGCCACCGACGAGGCGAGCGAGCGCGACCTGCGCACGAGTCGCAAGGACGCCAAGGTCGCCGCGATCCTGCACAGCGGCTACCCGGTCCGCTACTGGGACCACGACCTCGGCCCCGGCGCGCCGCGCCTCTTCGCCGTCGAGGGCGCCCCGCTCCCGCCGAAGGGCGAGCAGCCCGCGCCCGACGGCGAGGCGCCGGCCCCCGCGGACGTCACCGTCCCAGGCCCGGACGACGAGCGGGGCACCCGCGACCTCACGCCCGACGCGGGCCGCGCCCTCGGGGACGTCGACCTCGCCGCGGACGGGAGCTTCGCCGTCGCGCAGTGGACGGTGCCCGAGGAGCGCGGTGCGTCGCGCTCGACCCTCGTCCGGATCGACGTCGCCACCGGCGAGCGCACGGTGCTGGTGGACGACGGCGTGGGCGGCGGCGACGCCGGGCACCCGCTGATCAGCCCCGACGGCGCGTGGGTCGCCTACGTGCACGACACGCGGACCACGCCCACCGAGGCGCCGCGCGTCACGCTGCGGGTCGTCGCCAGCGACGGCGAGAACGGGACCGGCGGCCGCACGCTCGTGCCGGACTGGGATCGCTGGGCCACCCCGGCGGCGTGGCTGCCGGACTCCTCGGCGCTGCTCGTCGTCGCGGACGAGACCGGCCACGCGCCGCTGTTCCGCGTCCCGCTCCGCGAGGGCGCGAGCGCGGCGGACGTGGTGCGCCTGACGGGTGAGGGCGCCTACTCCTCGGTCGTCGTGACGCCCGACGGCGAGGCCGCCCTCGCGCTGCGGGCCTCCTACCGCTTCCCCGCCGAGGTGGTCCGGGTCGACCTCGGCTCCGTCGGGAACGGCTCCGACGGCGGTGCCGACGCGGAGGCCGACGCTGCGGTGACGCCGCTGCGCGGCCCCGTCGAGCGGCCGACGCTGCCGGGGCGGCTCGAGGACGTCGCGACCACCGTGAGTGACCCGACCGATCCAGCCGGGACCGAGGTGACGGTCCGCGGGTACCTCGCGCTGCCCGAGAGCGCCTCGTCGGACGCGCCTGCGCCCTTGCTGCTGTGGATCCACGGCGGACCGCTCGGCTCGTGGAACGCCTGGAGCTGGCGGTGGAACCCGTGGCTGCTCGTCGCGCAGGGGTACGCGGTGCTGCTGCCGGACCCGGCGCTGTCCACCGGGTACGGCCGTGACTTCGTCCAGCGCGGCTGGGGTGCGTGGGGCGAGGCGCCGTACACCGACCTCATGGCGATCACGGACGCCGTGGAGCGGCGGGCCGACGTCGACGAGACCCGGACCGCGGCGATGGGCGGCTCGTTCGGCGGCTACATGGCCAACTGGGTCGCCGGGCACACCGACCGGTTCGCCGCGATCGTCACGCACGCGAGCCTGTGGGCGCTCGACCAGTTCGGGCCGACCACCGACGCGGCGTTCTACTGGCTGGGCGAGATGACGCCGGAGATGGCCGAGAAGAACTCACCGCACCGGTTCGTTGCCGACATCCGCACGCCGATGCTCGTGATCCACGGCGACAAGGACTACCGGGTGCCGATCGGCGAGGGGCTGCGGCTCTGGTACGAGCTGCTGGCGTCCTCCGGCCTGCCGGCGGGTCCCGACGGGACCACGCCGCACCGGTTCCTCTACTTCCCGGACGAGAACCACTGGATCCTCACCCCGCAGCACGCGAAGGTCTGGTACGAGGTGGTCGAGGCGTTCCTCGCCGAGCACGTGCTGGGCCAGACACGCGCGCTGCCGGACGTGCTGGGCTGAGTGCCCAGCGACGCCCGGCAGCGCTGATCGGGAGCACCGATCGGCAGTGCCGATCCACGGCGCCTGTCAGAACACGGCCCGGCCCCCGGTGACTCCGAGCACGGTGCCGCTGACGTACGACGCCTCGTCCGAGGCGAGGAACACGTACGCGGCGGCCACCTCGACCGGCTGACCCGGGCGGCCGAGCGGCGTGTCCTCGCCGAACCCGTCGACCTTCTCCTCTCCGAACGTGGAGGGGATGAGCGGGGTCCAGATCGGCCCGGGCGCGACGGCGTTCACGCGGACGCCCTTCGGGCCGAGCTCGGTCGCGAGGTTGACCATGAGGTTGTTGAGCGCGGCCTTGGTCGAGGCGTAGTCCAGCAGCGGTCCGCTCGGCTCGTACGCCTGGATCGACGTCGTGATGATGATGCTCGCGCCGGCGTCGAGGTGTGAGACGGCCGCCTTGACGAGCCAGAACGTCGCGAACACGTTCGTCTCGTAGACCTGCTCGAGCTGCGGCGTCGAGAAGTTCTCGATCCCGCCCGGCGTGCCGTTCTGAAACGCCGCGTTGGAGACCACGACGTCGAGCCCGCCCAGGCCCTCGACGGCGAGCTCGACGAGGCGCTGGTTCGCCTCCTCGGTCCGCTGGTCGGTGGGCAGGAGGAGGCACCGGCGGCCCTCCGCCTCGACCGCGGAGGCGACCTGCTCGGCGTCGTGCTGCTCGTCGGGCAGGTAGGCGATGGCGACGTCGGCGCCCTCCTTGGCGAAGGTGAGCGCGACGGCGCGGCCGATGCCGGAGTCGCCGCCCGTGATGAGGGCGCGCTTGCCGACGAGGCGCTCGCGCGGGGTCCACGACGTCTCGCCGTGGTCGGGCACCGGGTCCATCTCGTCGGTGCGGCCGGGCCACTCCTGCTGCTGTGCGGAGACGTGGGTGGGTCGGTCGGGGGTGTCGGACACGGTTCCTCCAGAGTGCGGAGCGCGTGCGCTCCGCGGGTGAGTAACGGCGGTCAGCGGCTGCGGCGCTGCGGCGCTGCGTCGCAGCCGTGTGCGGCGGCGTCCCGCACGAGGGTGCTCGGGTGGTCCGCGCACGGGCGCCGCCGGCCGTTCCACCGTAGGCAGGCCACACGTCCGGCGACAACCTCCCTTCGGAGGCGATCTCATGGCGCTGATCGACGGCACGTCCGCGGCGGGCGCCCTCGCCGACACGACGGCGGCCCTCGCCCTGACCGGCGAGCACAGCGGCCCGCAGCCGACGTCGCGGTGGGAGGATTGCGGGCGTGAGCGACACCGCACCCGTGCTGCCCCCGCCGGCGACGACGACCAGCACCCCCTCTGTTCGGCGTCGCGTCCTGCGCGCCGCGATCTGGCTGGTCGTGGCGGTGTTCGCCTGGGTCGCCCTGGACCGCCTCATCGGACGCATCGACTGGACCGCGGTGGGCAACGCGCTCGGCCGCGTCGAACCGTGGATGGCTCTGCCGCTCCTCGCGATGCTGCTCGTGCGGCAGGTGCTCAACGCCGTCCCGCTCGTCTACTACGTCCCCGGGCTCAGCTGGGGCCGCTCGGTGCAGAACGACCTCGCCGCGAACGTCGTGGCGACCTTCGCGCCGCCGCCGGGCGACATCGTGCTGCGGATCGCGATGTTCCGGTCCTGGGGGCTGGACCCCGTGCGCGGGATGACCGGCGTGACGCTCAACTCGTTCAAGTTCTACGCCGTGCGGTTCCTGGTGCCCGGTCTCGGCCTGCTGCTGCTCACCGGGTACGAGCTCTCGCAGCGCCAGTACGTGCTGGCGCTGGCCAGCCTGCTCGTGGCCGCGGCCATCCTCGGGATGCTCGTCGCGATCCTGTCCTCGCAGTCGCTCGCGCGTCGGGCGGGGTACTGGGCCGGCCGGCTGCTGCGGACGTTCCGTCGGAGCACCGACCCCGATGCGATCGGCGACCGGGCCGTCGAGCTGCGCCACCAGGCGGCCGACAGCCTGCGCCGCGGCCTCGCGCCCTCGCTCGTGGCGCTCGTCGGGATGACCCTCGCTGACGCGACCATCCTGCTGCTCGCCCTGCGCTCGGTGGGGGTGGGGCCCGACACGCTTCCCGTGACCGAGATCCTCGGGATGGTGCTGCTGACCTACCCGCTCACCACGCTGCCGCTGTTCGGGTTCGGCGTCATCGAGGCGATCCTCATCGCCGCCTGGACGCTCACCGCGGGCGTGCTCGTGGAACCCTCGCTCGTCGCGGCGACCATCGTCTGGCGGATCGTCACGATCCTCGGGACGCTCGCGATCGGGGCGGTCGTGCTCGTGGTGTGGCGGGTGCGGGCTCGGTCCGGGTTCGGTGCGTCGGTGTCTTGAAGCCCGATCGAGGCCGGGGGCGTGAGGCCCGGTGCGCGCGGGCCCGGGGCTCTGGGCCCGGGGCCGCGAGGCCCGGTGGGCGCGGCGGCTCGCCTCGCTCACGCTCGCTCGTTCCTCGCTCGCTCCGCTACGGCTTGACGGCTTCGCCGCCGCGCGCACCGTGCCTCGCGGCTTCGCCGCTCGTCCCGCCACTCAGTCCGGCAGGCACGGCCGCTCGCTCCGACCCTGGTGGGGGATGTCAGTCGGGGGGCTGCAATGAGTCAGGGCCCCCGGTACTGGTGTACCGGGGGCCCTGACTAGTGCTGTGGGTCGTGCTGTGGCTGCTCGGGTGCCGTCAGGCGGCGTCCGAGAGCGGGTGGCCGAGCGCGGCGACCTCGTACGAGACGCGAGCGAGGTCGTCCGGGTGGGGCAGTGCGTCGATCAGGTGCGTGATCGCGACCGCCGCGTCGACGCGGGTGCAGGTGTGCGAGTCGCCGGGGCTCAGCTCGCGCACGACGAGGGCGATCTCGCCGTCGGTCAGCCGGGTCCTCTCGAGCGCCTGGACGACGACCGGCAGGTCGTGACTGGCGCATCCCCCTGCGCCCTCCGCGCGAAGCCACGCGAGCACCGAGCGCGTGCTGTCAGTGAAGCTCATCGGTCCTCCCTGAGGTCTCCTGTGGGTGGGTCAGGATGTCCAGGGTACCGGGAGAAGTGCTGGTAGGCCAGGGTGGGGCGTCAACGGAGTGTTGCCCGGCGGGTTCGGGGTCACGTCAACGGACCATTGCCGCCGGTCGTCCGGGCGGCGGGGTGCGGCCTACGCCGGGGCGCCGGGCCAGTCGCCCGCGCCCGGGGCCGCGCCCGAGGCCGACCCCGAGGGCGCGCTCGAGGCAGCCACGACCTGCGGTGAGGCCGTCGAGGCGGCGCCGGACGGCTCGGAGTCCTGCGCGACCTCGGCCGGTGCAGCGCCGTCCGCTGCCTGCGCGGGCGCGTCGCCCTCGGCGGGCGCCACGGTCGACGGCCAGCCGTGCCTGGCCAGGATGGCCGCGACCCGGGCGACCTCGTCCTCGCTCGGCTCCTCGAGCAGGCGGGCCTCGATGAGCGTGACGAGCTCCGCGCGCGGGAGCGGCTCGTGGGCCGGGACCGGCGAGTCCGCCGGGTGCGCGCGCTGCAGGTCCTCGACGATCGAGGCGATCTCCGCCGTCGTGAGCTGCTCGCGCCGCAGCAGGGCGAGCACCGGCGAGTAGTCCTTCGGCGGGACGCCGTCGGGATACCCGGCCATGAGCCAGCGCAGGACGGAGCGGAGCGGGTCTGGCGTGTTCATGGGGCGTCCTTGCCGAGGGCGAGCTGCGGTCTAGAAGAGCGAGATGCCGAGGTAGTGGTCCAGGCTCTTGCGCGTGATCCACAGGACGCCGATCAGCACGGCCACGATCACGACGGCGAACACCGCCATCGCCCCGGCACGGGCGCCGGAGCTGCCGTGGCGCACGGAGCCGTCGGCGAGGGCCTCGTCGGTGCCGCGGGACCACAGCACGATGCCGAAGGAGAAGAGCGCCGGGAGGCCGGCGCCGAACACCAGTCCGGCGGCGAGCACCCGCAGGACGGCGAGGGCGGTGTCTGCGACGTTCATGGCGGCTCTCCCTGAGCTCAGGCGACCGGGGACGGGGTGGGGGAGTCGGCGGCGACCTCGTCGCTGGCCCACTCCTCGTTGACGTTGCTCGCCGTGACCGCCTGACGGCGGCTGCGCAGCCACATCCACACCGCGCCGGTGACGAGGATGCCGAAGACCACGAGGCCGCCCGCGAGGTGCGGCAGCGCGTTCGCGATGAGGAAGCAGACCGCGCCGACGAACGCGGCGGCGGGCAGCGTGATGAGCCAGGCCACGGCCATCCGGCCGGCGACGCGCCAGCGCACCGAGGCGCCCTTGCGGCCCACGCCGGTGCCGAGGATCGAGCCGGTCGCCACGTGCGTGGTGGACAGCGCCATGCCGAAGTGGCTGGAGGTGAGGATGATCGCCGCGGAGGAGGCCTCGGCGGCCATGCCCTGCGGTGACTCGAGCTCGACGAGGCCCTTGCCGAGGGTGCGGATGATCCGCCAGCCCCCGAGGTACGTGCCGGCCGCGATCGCCAGCGCGCAGGTGACGATGATCCAGACCGGCAGGCCGTTCTGCTCGATGCCCGTCGTGGTGAGCGTGCCGTGCGCGATGAGCGCGAGCGCGATCACGCCCATCGTCTTCTGCGCGTCGCCCGTGCCGTGGGCGAGCGAGACGAGCGAGGCGGTGCCGATCTGGCCCCAGCGGAAGCCCTGCTCCTTGCGCGCGGCGGCCACCGAGGACGTGATGAGGTAGACGAGCCGTGTGCCGACCGCGGCGACGACGCACGCGATCACCGGCGCGAGGAACGCCGGCAGGATGATCTTGGCCGTCACGCCGGCCCAGTTCACGCCGCTCATGCCGAGCGCCACGATGCCGGACCCGATGAGGCCGCCGAAGAGGGCGTGGGACGAGGACGACGGCAGGCCGAGCAGCCACGTCGTGAGGTTCCACAGGATGCCGCCCACCAGGCCGGCGAAGATGATCATCACCGCGGTCTCCGAGCTCAGGCCCGCCACCAGCGAGCCGTCGTCGCCCTGGATCGTCAGGACGTCCTTGGTGATCGTGAGCGCGACCTCCACCGAGAGGAACGCGCCGACGAGGTTCAGCACCGCGGAGAGGCCGACGGCTACCTTCGGGCGCAGCGCCCCGGTGGCGATGGAGGTGGCCATCGCGTTGCCGGTGTCGTGGAACCCGTTGGTGAAGTCGAAGGCCAGCGCCGTGAGCACGGTCAGGCCGAGGATGAACAGCTCGACGTCCATGCGTCGAGTCTGACAGGTCGCGACCCGCCGCCGCACCCGTCGATCACCCCGGACGGTTGAACCCACAGGATGTTCACACCGAGGTTGGGAGCGCTCACGCAGGATGCGGCCGGTGAGGGGGCCGAAGGTCCCCTCCCGAATGTGGTGCGTGCCACCTAGCCTGGGTCGCACTCGGATCCCCGGAGGTCGCCATGAGCGAGGCAACGATGCCCGTCAGAACAGACCGTGTCCGCAACGTCGCCCTCGTGGGGCACGCAGGGAGCGGCACCACCACGCTGGCCGAGGCGATGCTCGTCGCCTCGGGCGCCCGCACGAGAGCGGGTCGGGTCGAGGACGGCACCACCGTCTGCGACCACGACGCGGAGGAGATCGCGCGCGGCTCCTCGGTGACCCTCGCCGTCGCCGATCTCGCGTGGACCCCGCCCGGGGGCGAGCCGCACCACGTCACCCTGCTGGACACGCCCGGCAGCCCGGACTTCGCGGGTGCGGCCGACGCCGCGCTCGCCGTCGCCGACCTCGCGCTGCTGGCCGTGTCCGCCGTCGACGGCGTGCAGCCGGGCACCCTCGCCGCATGGCGGCGGGCGGCGGAGCTGGACCTGCCCGTGATCGCGGTGATCACGAAGGAGGACAAGCAGCGGGCCGACTTCCACACCGTGCTCGTGCAGCTGCGCGAGCTCGCGGCCGGCAGCGGGATGGCCGTGGTGCCGCTCGAGCTGCCGCTGGGGGAGGAGTCCGCGCTGCACGGCCTCGCGGACGTCCTCACCGACACCGGCGTGGAGTACGACGGCGCAGGTCACCACACCGTGGCCGTCCCGGCCGACGTGGAGCAGGAGGAGCGCGCCCTGCACGAGGAGGTCGCCGAGGAGATCGTGTCCCACGACGACGCGCAGCTCGAGCGCTACCTCGACGGCGACGAGCCCGCGGCCGCCGAGCTCGAGGCGACGCTGCGCCGCGAGGTCGCCGCACGGGAGGCGCTCCCGGTGCTGCTCGTCTCGGCGCAGACCGGGGTGGGGGTGGCCGAGCTGCTCGCCTACGTCTGCGAGCTCGCACCCAGCCCGGCCGACCGGCCCGCACGGGTCGTGCTCGGCCGCGGCGAGGACGCCGTGCTGCAGGAGGTCGTCGCGGACCCCGACGGCGAGCTCGTGCTCCAGGTCTTCCGCACCCTCACGGACCCGTTCGTCGGGCTCGTCTCGTTCGTCAAGGTGCTCTCGGGGTCGGTGCGGGGGAGCGCGCACCTCGTCAACGCCGCGACCGGGGCGACCGAGCGCGTGCACGCGCCCTTCCGCCTGCGCGGGGCCGAGCACCTGCCGACCGACGCCGTCGTGGCCGGGCAGATCGTCGGGGTCGCCAAGCTCACCGACTCCCCGACCGGCAGCCTGCTGGCGGCCAACCCCGGCACCGCCCGGCCCCTGCTGCCGACGCCGCCCACACCGGGCTACGCCGTCGCGCTCGTGCCCGAGCGGCCGGGCGACGAGGAGCGCCTGCCGACCGCGCTGGCGCGGCTCGTCGCGGCGGACCCGACGCTCGTCGTCGACCGCCCCGACGGGCAGACGGTGCTGCGCGGGCTCGGCGACCAGCACGTGGCCGTGGCGGTCGAGCGGATGGCGCGCCTGCTCGGCGTGCAGGTGCGCACCGAGCCGGTCCAGGTGGCCTACACGGAGACCATCGCGCGTGAGGTCGAGGTCGAGGGGCGGCTGAAGAAGCAGTCCGGCGGCCACGGGCAGTTCGCCGTCGTCCAGCTGCGCGTCTCGCCGCTCGCCCGCGGCGAGGGTCTGCGGTTCGTCGACCGGGTGGTCGGTGGGTCCGTGCCCCGGCAGTTCATCCCGGCCGTCGAGCGTGGCGTGCAGGACGCGATGGCCGGCGGCGGTCCGCGCGGCCACCGCGTGGTCGACCTCCAGGTCGAGCTGCTGGACGGCAAGGCGCACTCGGTGGACTCCTCCGAGATGGCGTTTCGCACCGCGGCGGCGAGCGGGGTGCGTGCGGCGCTCGAGCAGGGCGGCAGCGTGCTGCTCGAGCCGATGGTCGCGCTCACCGTGCGTGCGCCGCTGGACGTGCAGGGCGACGTGATGGGCGACATCGCGGCGCGCCGCGGCCAGGTGACCGGCACGTCGATGAGCGAGGACGGCGGGGACGTCGTGGTCACGGCGCGGGTGCCTGCGAGCGAGCTCGACCGCTACCTGCTCGACCTGCGCGCCATGACGCACGGGCGTGGGGAGATGGTGACCGAGCCGGCCGGCTACGAGGTGTCCACCGCACAGGCGGGGTGACCGGCTCGGGCTGCGGCGTCCGGGCAAAGAAGGGCTGGCCCGTCGGCAGGGGGCGGTCGACGGGCCAGCTGGCGGAAACCATACCTCACCCGGAAGGGTGGCGCGCCCCCGTCTTCGGCGGCGCGCCGAGCTCGCTCGATGCGCCGCCGTTAGGCTTCGCTGCGATGTCCCACGTCACCCTGCCCGAGGCGCCCGCGCCGTTGCCGCCGGTCGAACCCGCGCCCGACGGCGTGCGCTCGCTCGTGCGGCGCGTGCTGCGGTCGCGCTGGACGTGGGTCACGATCGCCGCCGTCGTGCTCGTGGTTCTCGTGATCGGCCTGCTCGGCGGCTGGCGCCGGGTCGCGCCCGAGGGGCTGCCCGAGGTCGCACCGGGCGAGGAGGTCGACCTCGGCCAGTTCCGGATCGCGGCGACGGGCTGGACGGTCTACGAGCACGTCGACACCTGGGATCCGGACGAGGTGACGCCGATGCTCGCGCTCGGCCTCACGGTGACGAACACCGGCGGGTACACGGCCAGCCTGCCCCTGTCGATGTTCGAGCTGCCCGGCGTCGCGGTCGACACCGCCACGGGCGAGACGCACCGGTCCGGCGAGCTGGACGCGACCTGGACGCTCGCGCCCGACGTCACGCTCGACGTCGTCGTGCTCTACGAGATGCTCGACGGCGCGCAGCCGCCGAGCGGGGACGACCCGCTCGAGCTGGTGCTCGTCGAGTACGACTACCACCCGCACGCGCTCAACGGCGAGGAGGGCTGGTGGCCCGTGCAGGCGGTCGGCACCGTGGCGCTGCCACGCGACGACGCCGTGGCGGAGACGATGACCGCGGCCCTGGCGCGCGAGCTCGCCGGCGACGACGCCGGCACCGACGCGGACGACGCAGCCGGGAGCGACGGATGACCACCGCGACCCAGCCCGAGGCCCAGCCCGAGTCCCAGCCCGGCGCCAGCTCGCGCCGTCCCGCCGGGGCGAGGGTCGCCGTCGTCGCCGTGCTGGCGGCGCTCGTGCTCGGCCTCGGCTGGTTCCAGGGCAACCGGCCGGACGCGGTCGGCACCCGGGAGGTGCCCGGCGTCCTCGACGAGCCGGTCGACGCCGCCGGCGCCCGCATCGTGGTCGGCGCACCGCACCAGGCGGACGTCGTGCGCGTCACGAACGACTTCGACACGACGACCGAGCTCACCACGCCGGGCACGTTCCTGCTCGTGCGAGTGGCGTACCAGGGGGTCAGCCGACCCGTCGGGATGAAGAGGGTCGCGTTCCAGGCCGCCGACGGGCGCGTCTTCTACCCCGACGACCGTCAGCCGACGCCCTGGATCCTCGACGCGCAGGTGGGCCAGTGGTGGTTCACGGAGGTCGTGCTCGAGCTGCCGGCCGACGCCGTCGGCGACGGCCTCGTCGTCGTCATGCCGGAGAGTCCGACCACGGGCCTGCCGCTCGAGGTGGCGGTGGTGCCCGTGACCGACGCCGACATCGTCCGCGAGGACGGCCCGGTCGACGTGATCGAGCCGCAGTGGGTCCTCGAGGAGGAGGAGTGACCGAGACCCTGACCCCGCCGGGGGCTGCGGCGCGGCGTTCCCCTGGCCGCGGCCGCACCGCGCTCGTCGCTTTCCTGTCGATCCTCGGCATCGTCGCGGGCGCGGTGAGCATCGCCTGGACGCCGGTGGAGAGCTGGCTCAACACCAACGGCGTGCGTCGCACGCCGATCGGCGACGACGGCGTCGGCTGGATCGGGTCGTTCGGCCTGCGGCTGGACTCGGTGGCGCCCGCCCAGACGGTGGTCGGCCCCTACGACGAGTGGACGGTCCCGGACGGCTTCACCGCGTGGATCGTCACGATCGCCATCGTCGGTCTGCCACCCGAGGAGGACGACGGGTCCTACCCCGAGGGCGAGATCAGCGGCTCGGCCGACCTCCTCGTGCACGCCGACGACGGCAACGCCTACTCCCAGCCGTCCTACCTCCCCTCGGGACTCACCTCCGAGGGTTCCCTCATGTACCTGCCGAGCGAGCTGGGTTCGTTCGAGCAGATCGTCGTGATGGCTGACGGCGTGCGTCCGGTCACGGTCGACGTGGTCCCGCGGTATCCCTCGAACCCCTACTGGTCGTTCCCCGTCCCGGAGAGCTGAGCCGGCGGGACACCGATCGGCTGGACGACCTCGACCTGCGCGTTCTCGAGCGTCTGGCCGAGGCTCGGTGGCCGCCCCTGGGTGAGGCCTCGCTGGAGCGCCGTCCCGAGCCCCGCGAGCCGAAGGGCTCGGTCCGCCGCCGCGGCGACGACCGCCACCGTGAGCGTCAGGGTCACGACCGTGATGCACGCCTCGACCAGCACCGAGACCGGCCCCCAGTCGGAGCGGCGTGTCAGCGGCAGGAGCTCCGCGAGCCACCAGATCGGGTACTGGACCTGCTGCACCAGCAGGAACGCGACGCAGTACACGAGCACCGGGACAGGTCCGAGGGCGAGGACGAGTCCGCCCGCTCCGCCGAGCGCGTCCCAGCGGCCCTCGGGCTCGGTCAAGCGGGCCCATGAGCGCTCCAGACGCGCGAGGTCCGTGCCGCGTCCGGTACCGCGGCGCAGGCGGACCACGCTCGTGACGCGCTGCTGCGCGGCGGACGTCAGTCGCGCGGCGCGCTCGGCGACGCCGGCGACGTCGCCGAAGCGGGAGCCGTAGACGATCGCGGCGAGCGCGAGCCACACGAGGGGCACGACCAGCCCGGCGACGACGGCGCCGACGAGCACCCCGCCCGCGGTGGCGAGCGCGCCGACCACACCCGTGACGTCGGGCAGGCCCAGCCCGGTCCACCACGCCGACACGGCGTGCACGACGGCGCGCTCGGACCACCAGGTGCCGAACTCGTCCTGGATCGCCGAGAGCGAGACGACGGCGAGCACGATCCAGACGATCTCGGCGTACGCCACGAGGACCCGCAGCACGCCGGCCAGCACGCGGGCCGGGAGCCCGGCCGGCTGCCCGCTCGACTCGCGCGCGTTCTTCCAGCGATCGAGCAGCCACGCACCGCCGACCCGGAGCAGGAACGCGACGGCCACGATCACCAGGACCGTGACCGACAGACTGTCCGGGATTCTGTCACCGGCGTCACCGGGGTCGTCCAGGCTCCACAGGGCCGTGCTGAACGCCTGGTCGAGGTACTCCAGTCGCTGCGCACGCAGCGAACCGTCCTGCTCGTAGATGAGCAGGTAGATGAGGAGGGCGCTGCCGAGCACACCGAGGCCGCCCGCGGACGCCGTGCGGTCGGCCCGTCGGCCCACCAGCAGCAGCATCGCGGCGACCGTGCCGAACGCGACGGCCGGGGCGAGCGCGAAGACGAGGATGCCCAGCACGGCGTCCACGCCCGCGAGGGTCGGCGCGAGGTAGATCGCGATCCGCTCGCGCAGCGCGAGCCCCACGGTCGCGACGGCGAGCAGGGGCAGTCCGTAGTGCAGCAGGATCCGGCCGGCCGTCGAGACGAGCGCGCGCGCCTCCGCGGCGGCGGTCGCGACTGCTCCGCGCGGGGGCGCGGCGGGCCCGGGCCCGAGGTCCGAGGCGTCGGGCTCGCCGTCGGGCGCGGTGCTGTGCGGGGCGTCCGGCCGAGGTGGGACGACGGGAGGGGCGGGCTCGCCGTCGGGCGCGGTGCTGTGTGGGGCGTCCGGCCGAGGTGGGACGACGGGAGGGGCGGGCTCGCCGTCGGGCGCTGGAACCTGGCGAGCGTCCGGCCGCGGCGGGACCACGGGGTCGCTCACGTGGTGCCCGGACCGTCGTCGAGGCGCGACGCGATCCAGCGCAGCACGGTGTCCTCGTACTCGGCACGGGGTCGGGGTGCGGAGAGGGCGAGGTCGTGCAGGCCGCCCGGCACCGTGCGCAGCGTGACGTCGCGAGCGAGGTGCGGCACCACGCGCCACATGTGGCGCACGTCGAGCACCGTGTCCGTGGAGCGCAGCTCCGCGGGGCTCGGCCGTCGCCCGGCGACGCCGCCGCTGCGGCTCGACGTGCACAGGAGCACCGGGAGGTCGAGGCGGAGTCCGCGCGCGACCTCGTGGTGGGCGCGGCGGATCGCGAGGAGCCAGCCGGCCCGCACGGGGAACCCCTCGACGGGCTTGAGCGTGAGGTCGAAGTCCCACGCCCCGCCCGTGCTCGCGTGGATCGACCGGCCGTAGTCGCTGCCGAGGCTGGCGACGACCCGCTCGGGTGCTCGGCTGGAGACCGCGGCGGCCAGCGGCGTGCTCGTGAGGCGGCGCAGCGCGGTGTCGTTGACGTCGAACCAGGGGCTGTTGAGGACGAGCGCGTCGACGGCGCCCGCGTTCCGCTGGACGAACAGGGACGTCACGAGGCCGCCGGTGGAGTGCCCGAGGAGGACCACCTGCTCGTGCCCCTCCGCGCGGATCACGGCGAGGGCGGCGAGCAGCTCCTCGTCGTACTCGGCGAGGTCGCGCACGTCGCCGGGCAAATGGCCCGGGCGCAGCGACCGGCCGTACCGGCGCAGGTCGAGCGCGTAGAAGTCCAGCGCGCCGCCCTCGGCGATCCGTCGGGCGTGCTCGGCCTGGAAGAAGTAGTCCGAGAACCCGTGCACGTACAGCACGGCGCGGCGGTGCGTGGGGTCGCCGAGCCGGACGAGGGTCGCCTCGAGGTCCTGTGCGCCGCGGGCGTCGGGGCGCAGGGGGAGGCTCGCGCTGCGGAAGTCGCCGCCGAGCAGGTCGGGTCCGTAGGTCGTCGCCGGAGGGAGCGCCATGGACAGCGAGGGTACCGACGACCGGCCGGGGCGTCGCGCCGCGTGCGGTCCGACGGCCGGTCGCGACGCCGTTCGTTCACCTGGCTCCGGCACAATCGCCCCGACACGAGGAGAACGGTGACCCAGGAACCCCCGGCCACGGCCGGAACGGCGCTGCTCGACGCGACACCGCTCGCGCCCGCCCCGCGAACCCTGCTCGACGTGCTCCGCGCGACCGCGGCGGAGCACCCCGACGCCCCCGCACTCGACGACGGCGGGGGGTTCGTCGGCGCCGGGAGTGGCGCTGCCGCGGGCCGTACCGGCCCGGACGGCGTCCCGGCCGTGCTCCCGCCGGGGATGTCGGGCGAGGTCGGCGAGCCGGCCACCGAGGATGCGCGCGCCTCCTATCTCACCTACACCGAGCTGCTCGACGTCGTGCTCGCCCGGGCGCAGGAGCTGCGCGCGGCGGGGGTGCGGCGCGGCGACCGCGTCGGTGTCCGGCTGCCCTCGGGGGACCGTTCGCTGTACGTCGAGATCCTCGCCGTGATCGCGGCGGGTGCGGCCTACGTGCCCGTCGACGCCGACGACCCGGAGGAGCGCGCGACGCTCGTGTTCCGCGAGGCCGACGTCGTGGGCGTCGTCGAGCGGCCCGGCACCCTGCGCCTGGTGCGCGGCACGCACGCGCTGACCGGCGCCGTCGCGGGGACGAGCGCGGGCGCGATCCAGCACGCAGCGCGCGCGGACGACGGCGAGCCCACCGTCGACGACGACGCGTGGATCATCTTCACCTCCGGCTCGACCGGCACGCCCAAGGGCGTCGCGGTGAGCCACCGCAGCGCGGCCGCGTTCGTGGACGCCGAGGCCGACCTCTTCCTCGCGGGCGACCCGCTCGGACCGGGCGACCGGGTGCTGGCCGGTCTCTCGGTGGCGTTCGACGCGAGCTGCGAGGAGATGTGGCTCGCGTGGCGCAGCGGCGCGTGCCTCGTGCCCGCCCCGCGCGCGCTCGTCCGGTCCGGCGAGGACCTCGGGCCGTGGCTCGAGCGGCGCGGCATCACCGCCGTCTCCACGGTGCCCACCCTCGCGGCGCTGTGGCCCGCCGAGTCCATCGAGAACGTGCGCCTGCTCATCTTCGGCGGCGAGGCGTGCCCGCCCGAGCTCGCCGCGCGTCTGGTCGGGGAGGGCCGTGAGGTCTGGAACACCTACGGGCCCACCGAGGCGACCGTCGTCGCGTGCGCCGCGCCGCTCGACGGAGCCGGCCCCGTACGGATCGGGCTGCCGCTCGCGGGCTGGTCGCTCGCCGTCGTGAACCGCGAGGGCGCGCTCGTCGGCGACGGCGAGGTCGGCGAGCTGGTGATCGGCGGCGTCGGGCTCGCGCGCTACCTCGACCCCGCGAAGGACGCCGAGAAGTACGCGCCGCTGCCGGCGCTGGGCTGGGAGCGCGCCTACCGCTCGGGCGACCTCGTGCGTTACGAGCCCGAGGGGCTGCTCTTCGTCGGCCGCGCCGACGATCAGGTGAAGATCGGCGGTCGGCGCATCGAGCTCGGTGAGGTCGAGAACGCGCTTCAGCGTCTGCCCGGGGTGACGGGCGCCGCCGCGGCCGTGCGGCGCTCGGCGGCCGGGACCCCGCTGCTCGTGGGCTACCTCGCCGTCACCGACGCGTTCGAGCGGCAGGCCGCGCGGGCCGCGCTTGCCGCGGAGCTCCCCTCCGCGCTCGTGCCGCTGCTCGCCGTCGTTCCCGATCTCCCGACGCGCACCTCCGGCAAGGTCGACAAGGACGCGCTGCCCTGGCCGCTGCCCGGCGTCGGCGCCGGCGCAGAGGGCGGCGCCGCAGGTGTGCCCGCGGAGCACGCGTGGCTCGCCGAGCAGTGGGAGGCGGTGCTCGGCCTGCCCGTGCCGAGCGTGGACGCCGACTTCTTCGACCTCGGCGGCGGCTCGCTCGCGGCGGCGCAGCTCGTCTCGCGCCTGCGCACCCGGCTGCCCGAGGTCACCGTGGCCGACCTGTACGACCGGCCGCGGTTCGGCGCGATGGCCGCCATGGTCGGCGAGCTCGACGCGGAGCACGACGGCGAGCCCGCCTCGTTCACCCGGCCCGCGCCCACGCCGCGGCGCACCCAGGTCCTGCAGACGCTGACGGCCGTCCCGCTGCTCGTGCTCCAGGGCGTGCGGTGGCTCATGTGGGTCCTGCTCGCGAGCAACCTCGTGGTGCTCGCCGGGCCGGACGCGCTGGGCCCCGACCTGCTGCCGGTCACGTCGTGGTGGGTGCTCGTGCCCGCGCTGCTCGTGCTCGGCACGCCGTGGGGCCGGATGGCGGTGGCCGCGGTGTCGGCGCGGCTGCTGCTCGCCGGGGTGCGTGCGGGGGACCACCCACGCGGGGGGCAGGTGCACATGCGGCTCTGGCTCGCCGAGCAGATCGCCCACCAGGTCGACGCCGTGAGCCTCGCCGGCGCGCCCTGGGTGGTGATGTACGCGCGAGCGTTGGGCGCGAAGGTCGGCAGGCACGTCGTGCTGCACACGCTTCCGCCGGTCACGGGCATGCTCGAGGTGGGCGACGGCGCGTCGATCGAGCCCGAGGTCGACCTCGCCGGCTACTGGGTCGACGGCGAGACCGTCCGGATCGGGAGCATCGAGGTGGGCCGCGGCGCGACCGTCGGCGCCCGCAGCACGCTCGCGCCCGGCGCCCGGATCGGCAAGGGCGCCCACGTGGCGCCCGGGTCGGCCGTCTTCGGCAAGGTGCGCGCGGGGACGACGTGGGGCGGGTCGCCCGCGATGCGGCTCGCCGACACCGGCGACGACTGGCCGCGGCACTCCCCGCCCTCGCACCAGGGCTGGCGCTGGGCGTACGCGGTGTCCGCCGTCGGGCTCGCGCTCCTGCCGCTGGTCTCGCTCGGCTCGGGGGGACTCCTCGTCGTCCACGGCGCGCGGGAGGCGCAGACGTGGGGCGAGCTCGCCGTCGCCGCCGTGCGGTGGCTCGTGCCCGCCACGCTGCTCGCGGGCGCGGTGTTCGCGGTGCTCGTCGTCGGGGCGGTGCGACTGCTCGCGATCGGGCTGGTGGCGGGCGACCACCCGGTGCACTCGCGCGTCGCCTGGCAGGCGTGGACGACCGAGCGGCTGCTCGACCTCGCGCGCACGATCCTGTTCCCGATCTACTCCAGCCTCGCGACGCCCCTGTGGCTGCGCCTGCTCGGCGCCAAGGTGGGCCGACACGTCGAGGCGTCGACCGTGCTGCTCATCCCCTCGATGACCACCGTCGCCGACGGCGCGTTCCTCGCCGACGACACCATGGTCGCCTCCTACGAGCTGCGCCGCGGCTGGCTGCGCATCGCCCCCGCGCGGATCGGCAAGCGCGCGTTCCTCGGCAACTCCGGGATGGCGGGTGCGGGCCACACGGTGCCGAAGGACGGCCTGGTTGCCGTGCTGTCGATCGCGCCCGCGAAGGCCAAGGCGGGCTCGTCGTGGCTCGGGTCGCCGCCGGTCCGGTTGCGCCGGGTGGCAGCCGCCGTCGACGAGCGCCTCACGTACGCCCCCGACCCCTCGCTGCGCGTGCGGCGTGCGCTGTGGGAGGCGTGCCGCGTCGTCCCGGTCCTGCTCACGTGCGGGCTGGGCCTCGCGGTGCTGCTGACCCTCGCCGCGCTGTCCGGCTGGTGGGGGTTCTGGTGGGCCGCCCTGGCCTCGGGCGTGGTCCTCACGCTCGCGGCCGTGGTAGCCGCGCTCGTCACGACGGCGGCGAAGTGGCTCCTCGTCGGCCCGATCCGGTCCGGTGAGCACCCGCTGTGGTCCTCGTTCGTCTGGCGTACCGAGGTGGCCGACACGTTCACCGAGATGCTCGCCGCGCCGTGGTTCGCGAACTCGGCCAGCGGGACGCCGGCGCTCGCGCTCTGGCTGCGCTCGCTCGGGGTGCGGATCGGACGCGGCGTGTGGTGCGAGTCCTACTGGTTCCCCGAGCCGGACCTCGTGGTGCTCGGCGACGGCGCGACCGTGAACCGCGGCTGCGTGGTGCAGACGCACCTCTTCCACGACCGCGTCATGAGCGTCGACACCGTGACGCTCGGCGAGGGCGCGACGCTCGGGCCGCACAGCGTGATCCTGCCGGCGGCGTCGATCGGGGCCCACGCGACCGTCGGGCCCGCCTCGCTCGTCATGCGCGGGGAGACCGTGCCGGTCGGGAGCCGATGGAGCGGGAACCCGATCGGGCCGTGGCGCTCGGTGCGCGTGCGGGCGTACCAGGAGGTGTGAGGGGCTCGGCTGCGTCGGGCTGCGTCAGGCTGCGTCAGGCGGCCACCGACGCGGCTGGTGACACGCGGCCGTCACACGCACCGCTTAGGCTCGGCGAGTCCCGCACCACCCGACCTCCTGACCGCTCCAGCCCGACCGCCAGCCGAACGGACCAGACGTACCGATGCCGAAGTCACGCGTCGCCCGCAAGAACGAGTTCCACACCGGTCCGCACGACCCCGCCTCGCACCCCGCGGGGATCGTCGCCGACGCGTACGCCCCCGACAGCGGCAACCCCGGCTACCACGTCGAGCTCTACGACCTCGAGCTGGACTACCGCGTCCGGACGAACCGGCTCGTCGGCGTCGCCGTGCTCTCGGTCGTGGCGACCGAGCACCTCGTGCGGCTCGAGCTCGATCTCGTGGGGCTCAAGGCGAGCGAGGTCCGGGTCAACGGCAAGCGTGTGCGGCACCTCGAGACGGCGACCAAGGTCAAGCTGGTGCTTCCGGAAGCGATCCCGGCCGGTACCCGGTTCACGGTCGAGGTCGACTACGGCGGCAAGCCGGTTCCGCGACGCACGCGCTGGGGCCGGATCGGCTGGGAGGAGCTCACCGACGGCGCCCTCGTCGCCTCGCAGCCGACCGGTGCTCCCACGTGGTTCCCGTGCAACGATCACCCGGCGCAGAAGTCCCGCTACCGGATCTCCGTGTCGTGCGAGCGCGAGTACCGGGTCGTCACGAACGGTGTGCCGGGCGGGCACACCGAGCGCGCCGGCCGGCGGACCTGGCGCTACTACCAGGACATCCCCGCCGCGCCCTATCTCGCCACCGTGCAGATCGGCCGCTACGACGAGGAGCACCTCGACCTCGACGGCGTGCCGGGGTCGCTCTACTACCCGCAGCGACTGCGCTCCCGCGTGCGGCACGACATCGCGCAGCGGGTGCCCTCGATGATGCGGACGTTCGTCGACGCCTTCGGGCCCTACCCGCTGGCCAAGTACGTGGTCGTCGTGACGGACGACGTCCTGGAGATCCCGATCGAGGCCCAGGGCATGGCGACCTTCGGCGCCAACCACGCCGACGGCAACGGCGGCTCGGACCGCCTCATCGCACACGAGCTCGCCCACCAGTGGTTCGGCAACTCGGTCGGCGTCGCGCGGTGGCAGGACATCTGGCTCAACGAGGGGTTCGCCTGCTACGCCGAGTGGATCTGGTCCGAGGCGTCGGGCGGTCCGACCGCCCACGCGCGTGCCCTCGCCTACTACGCGAAGGTCAAGGCCCAGCCGCAGGACCTCCTCGTCGCCGACCCGGGTGCGGCCCGGATGTTCGACGACCGCGTGTACAAGCGCGGCGCGCTCACCGTGCACGCGCTGCGGCGCACCCTCGGCGAGGAGGTGTTCTTCGCCGTCGTGCGCTCGTGGACGCAGGCGCACCGGCACGGGACGGCGACCACCGAGGACTTCGAGGCGTACGTGGCGCGGGAGACCGGGCGCGACCTCGGCGGGCTGTTCGACGCCTGGCTGCGGACGCCCGCGCTGCCGCAGCTGCCCTAGCTGCGGGGCCAGCGCCGACGTCTTCCGCCACAGCGACTCTGCGTCACGCGACAGCGACTGAGTCCCGATTGGCCGCGCGTCCCATCGCGCTGACCTGCGATGACGCCATGCGGCGCGGCCGTGCGAACCGAGTGAGTCGCTGCGGCGTGACGGACAGTCGCTGTGGCGTCACGGACCATGCCGGCGCGACCTGGCCACGGCTGCCCCGCAGTCGGCATCACGCTGGGCTGGTCGACCCCGCGCCGGCGACGGCGAGGCTCGTCACCGCGCCGGGCGTCGGCACGTCGTGCAGCACGTAGCGGGCGACGACGCCGGGCCCGTGCTCGACGACGATCCCCGTGCCCTCGGCCTTGGCGACCGCCTCGCGCTGCGTCCAGGCGCGCAGCGTCGCGACCTCGTGGCGGGTGGCGTCGGGCGGGGCGGGTTCGGTGTCGACACCGATCGCCCGCGGCCGCGAGCTGTCGGTGGTGTTGCCGTCGACGGGGCCGCGCGCGGTGGGGGAGCAGGCGGCGACGACGAGCCCACCGGCGTGCGCCACGCTCACCTCGGGCGCGGGGAAGGTCGGGTGCGCCCGCAGGCCGGCGAGCGGCACCACGACCTGCGGCCGGCCGTGCTCGCGACCGCAGGCCGGGCACGTCGCCGTGATGACGACGGCGTCCGCTGCGCACTCCATCGCCTCGGCGGCGAGCACCCGGACCAGGTAGCGACCGAGCAGCGTCTCGTCGGCCGCGACGTCGGAGATCCCCTCGAGTCTGGCTCGCTCGGACGCGGTGAGCCAGGAGTATGCGCTCGAGCGGACCGGGTCGACGGCGGCGGTCGGCGCCCACACCACGGTGACGCCCGCGATCACGGCGCGGCCGGTGGGGGCCCAGCCGGCCACGCCCGCCGACTCCGTGACGCCGGCGCGGTCCGGCAGCTGTCCTTCCACGGCCGCAGCGTAGGCGTCGCGCGGCTGGGGGGTGGTGGGGCGCGGCGTGGGTGGACGCGGCGCTCGCGGTGTCCACGTGGGGCGCGGCGGCAGCGCGCAGGGTGCTGCGGCGTGGGTGCACCGGACGCGGCGGTCCGCAACCTTCGCCCGGTCGCTCACCCCGCACGGCCAGCTGCGATCGAATTACGACACACGTGAGTGACGCATCGGAATCGGTGCGGATGCCGTGCCGTAAATAGCCAGCCGAGTACCTCCATTAGACCTCTGACCTGCGCAAAGGCATGCCTTACCAACGTTGCGATATTGCGGATGCCGGGTTTATGGTCATGCCAATTCCGACACGCGTCGGACGGAAGAGGAACACCATGTCCACGATCAACGAGATGCCCCACGTCGTCGAGTGCGCCGTGGCCGGCTGCTCCTACAACCACGACGGCTGTACCGCCTTCGCCGTCACCGTCGACCGCGACGCCGACTGCGCCACGTTCATCGACATCGGCACCCGCGGCGGCCTCGACCGCGTCGTCGCCCAGGTCGGCGCCTGCCAGCGCACAGACTGCATCCACAACGCGAACCTGGAGTGCACCGCGGAGGCCGTGCGCATCGGCCCCGGCGGCGGCACCGCCAACTGCCTCACCTACGCCAAGGCCTGAGTCCCGGAGCGAGGCCGAGCAAGGCACAGAGACCCCGCGCGGCAGCGCGCGGCTGCACCACCGTCCCCTCCTGCGCCGCTGGGAGGACGACAGCTGCGAGGCCCCCGGACCGATCGGTCCGGGGGCCTCGTGCTGTCTTCGGACGGCGACCTGTCTGCGACGGCGACGCGTCCGACATGTGAGACGACCCCGAAGGTCCCGATCGCCCCTCCCGCTGGCCGCTAGCGTCCTTCCCGTGACGAGCACCCAGCACCCGAGCGCAGCGGCGATGCCGCCCGCCGCGTGCTGCCCGCCGATGCCGGGGTGTATGCCCCGGCCCGGCCTCGCGTTCGTGCGGTAGTTCCGGCGAAGCGAGTCCGGGCGCCGCGACCCCCGACTCGTCCCCTCGCCGGAGCCTCCCGTGACCCTCGTCAGTACCCTTCCGTCCTCCGCGCCGCGTCCCGCGGCGCTCGCCGCCCCTGCGCCCGTGCCCGCTCTGTCGCCGGATCCGTCGACCGTCGAGATCGACGCCTCCGAGCCCTTCCACCGCGTCGTCGCCGCCGTCCAGGAGGCCGTGCGCGACGGCGTCGCGTCCGTCTGGCTGACGGGTCACGGCGCCGCTCCGGTCGCCGCACGCGTGCTGCGGCTGGTCCGCGACGTGCGGGTCGGCGCGGAGCTGGACCCCGCGGAGGTGGGCCTGGCGGAGGCGGCGAGCGACGCCGTCGTGCTTGCGGGGGTGGCCGGGGGACGCGCCCACGTGCTCGTGCGCGACCCGAGCGCGCGCGCTGCGCTGCGTGCGGCGGTGCGGCGCCTCGTGGCGCGCGGCCCCGTCGCGCTGCCGAGCCGGTTCGGCGGCGACGCGTGGTCCGCGACGGTGGCGCTCTCGTGGCCGGTCGAGGTCGTCGTGCACCCGCGCGTCGCGGCGGTCCTCGCCGCCTGAGCAGGACCGCACCGGCGCGGCGTCGGGGGGCAGGGGCAGGATGGGCGCATGAGCGCACAGCAGCCCCTGCGCTGGGGCATCCTCGGGCCGGGGCGGATCGCGACCAACGTGGCGAAGGACTTCCGGCACGTGGCCGACGGCGTGCTCGCCGCCGTCGCGAGCCGCAGCCTCGAGCGGGCGCAGTCCTTCACCGCCGAGCACGCCCCCGACGCGACGGCGTACGGCTCCTACGGCGAGCTGCTCGCCGACCCGGACGTCGACGCCGTCTACCTCGCCACCCCGCACGCGCAGCACGCCGCACAGGCGATCGCGACGATCCGGGCGCGCAAGGCGGTGCTCGTCGAGAAGGCGTTCACGGCCACGTTCCCGGGCGCCGAGCGGGTGGTCGCCGAGGCCCGCGCGAGCGAGGTGTTCGCGATGGAGGCCGTGTGGACGAGGTTCCTGCCCGCCGTCGTGCGTGCCCGCGAGCTCATCGCCGACGGCGCGATCGGCGAGGTCCGCGCCGTCGCCGCCGACCTCGGCGTGCGCCGCGAGTTCCACCCCGACGACCGGCTGTTCGACCTCGCACTCGGCGGCGGGACGCTGCTCGACCTCGGCGTCTACGTGGTCAACGTCGCGCAGATGGTGCTCGGGGAGCCGCAGGAGGTGGTCGCGCGGGGATCGCTGCTGCCCACCGGGGTCGACGCCGAGGCCGGCCTGCTCGTCGACTTCGGCGAGGGCCGCACCGCCACGCTGCAGACGTCGTTCCGCGCGCCCACGCCCGGCGACGCCCGGATCTACGGCACGGACGGCTGGCTCGACCTGCCGCCGCGGTTCCACCACCCCGACCGCCTCGTGCTGCACCGGTACGGGCAGGACGCCGAGGAGATCGGCGCGCCGCACCGGGGCGCGGGCTACTCCTACGAGTTCGACGAGGTCGCGCGCTGCGTGCGCGCGGGACGCACCGAGTCCGCGGTCATGCCGCTCGCCGACACGCTCGCCGTGGCCCGGGTGCTCGGCTCCGCGGCCGAGCAGCTCGGCGTCGCGCTGACCGATGACCCGGACGCCGGCGTGGAGTCGGACTGACATGGTGCTGCCGCTGTCCCCGCCGATCGCGCCGATGCTCGCGCGGTCCGTCCCCGAGGTGCCCGACGCCGACGCCGCGGGCGGGCCCTGGTCCTACGAGCCGAAGTGGGACGGGTTCCGCGCGATCGTGCTCGTGGACGCCGCGTCCAGCGGCGCCGACGGCGGGTCCGAGGGATCCGACGCGGCGTCCGACGGCGTGGAGATCCTCTCCCGCAGCGGCCGCTCCATGACGCGGTACTTCCCCGACGTCGTCGCCGCCGTCCGCGCCGAGCTCCCGGCACGCGTCGTGGTCGACGGCGAGATCGTGCTCGCGCGCGGTTCGCGCCTGGACTTCGAGCTGCTCGGGCAGCGCATCCACCCGGCCGCGTCACGCGTCCGGATGCTCGCGGAGCACGCCCCGGCGATGCTCGTCGTCTTCGACGTGCTCGCGCTGGGCGACGAGGCGCTCGTGGACCGTCCGCTGCGCGAGCGGCTCGACGTGCTCGACGGCCTGCGCCTCACCGGGCCGCGGGTGCACGCGACGCCGCGCACCACCGACGCCGACGTCGCGCGGCGCTGGTTCGCCGAGTTCGAGGGCGCGGGCCTGGACGGCGTGGTCGCCAAGCCGCTCGGGGAGCCCTACGCCCCGGGCAAGCGCACGATGCTCAAGATCAAGCACGCGCGCACCGCCGACGTCGTGCTCGCGGGCTACCGCGAGCACAAGGACTCCACCCCCGAGCGCCCGCTCGTGGGCTCGCTGCTGCTCGGGCTGTACGACGGCGAGCACAGCGGTGAGCACGACGGCGGCGGCAGTCGGTCCGACGGCGACGCGGGCGGCCCCCTGTGCTTCGTCGGGGTGTCGGCGTCGTTCCCGATGGCGCGACGTGCGGCGCTCGTCGAGGAGCTCGCCCCCCTCGTGGTCCACGCCGACGACGAGGCCGGTCTCGCGGCGCACCCCTGGGGCGACTGGGCCGACCCCGCCGCGCAGGCCGAGGGCCGCAGGCCGGGCGCGCAGTCGCGCTGGTCCGGCACGAAGGACCTGTCGTTCATCCCGCTGCGCCCGGAGCGCGTGCTCGAGGTGTCCTACGACCACATGGAGGGCAGCCGGTTCCGGCACACCACCCAGCTGCTGCGCTGGCGGCCCGACCGGGAGCCGTCCTCGTGCACCTACGCCCAGCTGGAGGAGGTCGTCGGGTACGACCTGGCCACTCTCCTGCCCGGCGGCCCGACCGCGGATCTGCCCGGCTGACCGTCCCCGGGCGTCGCCCGTGCCCGGCTCCGACACGTCCTCGCGACGGCCCGTGTCGCGGCGAAGGCCCGACCTCGGGCCCGGGATGGCGCGGGTTACGATTCACCGTGCGGTACCTGCAGGGGAGCGGCTTCGTGGTCGCGCGGGGGGGCGTGGTCGCCCTCCTGACTCCGCGCGCCCCCGAGGAGCTCGTCGCCGAGATCTGGGACCTCGCGGCCTCCGCCACCCGTCACACCGGCGTCCTCGGCGCGATTCTCGCCCGCGGCTTCGTCGCGGTCGGTGACTTCGCCGTCGCTGTCGCGCACGGTGACCAGCGCACGCTCGTCCTGCGCGGCGACGTCGGCGCCGTCGTGGGCGACGGCGAGGACATGGTCACGCTGACCGGTCGCGGGACCGACACCTGGCTCGAGCGGCAGGTCCCCGTGCACGCGACGGTGACGTTGTACGGCGGTTCGGCGCCGGCCGCGGGGGCCGGCCTGCCGCTCGTGGCGGGCGTCGTCCGCGCCCAGGGCGCGATGCTCGGACCGGCTGCCGGTGACGGCCCGACTCCGTCCGCGGCGGGGCGGGAGGCCGCCGAGGTGGCGTCCCTCGCGCCGGGGCACGGCTCGCCGTCGGTCTTCGCGCCGGGGCCCGCACCGCTGTCCACGCCCGCGCCGGTCCGCGTGCCGCACGCGCCGGCCGCCGCGTCCGATTCCGAGCTCGATGCGAGCCGTCGCCGGGAGCCGCAGGTCACGCCGGAGGCGGCGACCGACCCGTCACCCGCCGTCGCCCCTGCCGCGACCGGCGACGGCGACCTCGTCGACCGTGACCAGCACGGTCGGCCCGACCGCACAGGCGGGCGTCCGCCGGTCCCGCGACCGGACGGCCGGATCGCCGGCTCGTGGCGCAGCAAGCGGGCCGGCGCGCTGGACGGTGCGGCGACGGGCTCTGGAGCCGGCGCTGAGGCCGGCCCCGTGACGGGCCCCGAGGGCCGACGGTCGCAGCGGGCCCCGAGCACCGACGGGCTCCCCCTGGTCCTCACCGCCCAGGGTGCGGCAGGCGCCGCCGACGCCGCGGGCGCCATGCCGGGGACCCGGGTCGCGACGGCGGTGACCCGAGCCGAGCAGTCCGGGCAGCCCGAGCAGATCGGGCAGTCAGGGCAGGCTGGGCACCCCGCCTCGCCCTTCGCGGCGCCGGCGCCCGGCGCCGAGGAGGGCCCCGACGACGACACGCTGCTCGCCGCCGGCCTGCCCGCGCTCGCCTACGACCCGGCCTCGCTCGCGCCCCGCCAGTTCGCACTGCGCCTGGTGACCGGCGAGCGCGTCCCGCTGGACCGGTCGGTGCTCGTGGGCCGGGCGCCTCACCACGCCGCGACCGGTCCTGGCCGGACCCCGCCGCGCCTGCTCGTCGTGCCCAGCCCGAACGGCGACATCTCGCGCACCCACGCCCGGGTCGAGGTCGTCGACGGGAACGTCCTCGTGACCGACCTGGAGTCGACGAACGGCCTGCAGGTCAAGCACCGCTACCGCCCGCCCGTGCGCCCGCGCCCCGGCGTCCCGACCACCGTGGACGTCGGCAGCGTGATCGACCTCGGGGACGGGGTGCACCTGACCGTCGAGGTGCAGGCATGACGGCCCGCACGTCGGGCCCGCCGGCGATCGACGGGTACACCCCGATGGCGCTCGTGGGCCACGGCGGGCACGCCGACGTCTACACCTACCAGCAGCGCTCGCCCCGCCGCGTCGTCGCCGTCAAGGTCCTCGCCGCACCCGAGGGCGGGGCCGACACCGAGGCGCTCTCCGCCGCGCTCGAGGCCGAGGCCGACTACCTCGCCGAGCTCTCGCGCCACCCCTCGATCGTCACCGTGCACTCGGCCGGGGTCTCCGCCGACGGGCGGCCCTACATCGTCATGGAGTACTGCGCGCGGCCGGGCCTCGGCTCGGTGTACCGCCGCCAGCGACTCGGCGTGCCCGAGGTGCTGCGGATCGGCATCCGGCTCGCGTCGGCCGTGGAGACCGCGCACCGCGCGGGCGTGCTGCACCGCGACATCAAGCCCGCCAACGTGCTCGTGACCGACTTCGGCTGGCCCGCGCTCGCGGACTTCGGGATCGCCGGCGCCGTCGGGGCGGGCTCGGCCGCGGGCGTCTCCGTGCCCTGGGCGGCGCCCGAGGTGCTCGTGCGCGGCACCGCCGACGAGCGCTCGGACATCTACTCCCTCGGCGCGACGCTCTACGCCCTGCTCGCGCAGCGCTCGCCGTTCGAGGTGCCCGGCGCGGACAACGACCCGTACGAGCTCATGGCGCGCATCGAGCGCGGCAACCCGCCGCCGGTCGGCCGACCCGACGTGCCGCAGAGCCTCGAGTCGGTGCTGCACCGCGCGCTCGGCCCCGCGGCCGCGCGCTACCGCTCGGCCGCGGACCTCGGTCGTGCGCTGCAGCAGGTCGAGCTCGAGCTGTCGCTGCCCGTGACCGAGCTCGACCTGCCCGAGGTCCCCCAGCGCGGCGCCGCCTGGGTCGACCAGACCGGCACCTCGATCAACCCCGGCGAGGCGGCCCGGCAGGCCGGGCCGCTGCAGCCCTGGGACCCCACCCGGGTCCGGCCGATCGAGATCGCGGACGTCCCGGAGGCGGACCCGCGCGGAGGCCACGGCGACGGACGCGGCGCGGGGGAGGGCCGAAGCGCCCGGGTGATGCTCGCCGTCGTGCTCGTGCTGGTCGGCACCGTGGCCGCGGTGTGGCTGCTCTCCCGGCTGGGCTCCAGAGCCGACCCCACGCCCACGGCCCAGGCGACGTCCACGCTCGCGCTCGGCACCACCGCGCCGACGCCCACCGACCTCACGGCCACCCGGGTGCCCGGCGGCGTCGAGGTGACGTGGGTGAACCCCTCGCCGCGCACGGGCGACACCTACGCGTGGTCGCTCAGCGGCCCCGGCACCACCGGCGAGCGCACGATCGTCACGGAGCCGCGCGCCCTCGTGCCCGCCGAGGCGAGTGCCCCGGTGTGCGTCGACGTCGTGATCGTGCGCGCGGACGGCGCCGCCTCGATGAACCCGGGGAACGTCTGTGTCCAGGACTGACGCCGCGCACGGGACGCCGGGACGCGGCCCGCTGGCCCGGTGGTGGGACGCCGTGCGCCCGCGGGGCGGCCGGTCGGGCGGCCGGGCCGACGCGGGGCGCGACGCCCGTGCGGGCCAGGGCCGGGGACGGGCCGGCAACCGTGGTCAGCACCGCGGTGGCAGCGGGCCTGTCGACCCGCGCGCCGCGCGGCGCACCGCGGCCGTGGCGGTGCCGGTGCTGCTCGCCGTCGGCGCGCTCGCCTACCCCGGCCTCACGACCACCCAGGTGCAGGTGGACGACGGCGGGGTGTGGGTCACGAACGGCAGCCGGCTCGTCCTCGGCCGGTACAACGTCACGATCGACTCCCTCACCGGCGGCCTGCTCGCCACCAGCCCGCGCCTGGACGTGCTGCAGCAGGGCACCGACGTGCTGCTCCTCGAGCCCGGTCGGATCAGCGTCGTGGACCCCACGATGGTCGTGACCACCTCGCGCGTCGACGTGCCGCCCGACGCCGAGGTCGACCTGCAGGACCGCACGGTCCTGGTCACCGACCCCTCCACCGGCAACGCGTGGCTGCGTCCGCTGGAGACGCTCGCGACGCTCCGGGTCGACGCCGACGAGCCCGACCTCACCGTCGGGCTCGGCGGCGCCGTGGCGCTCGGTGTCGACGGCGTGGCGCGCGGCCTCACGGCCGACGGCGAGGAGGTCGAGGCGCACGTCGACGGCGAGGAGGTCGTCACCAGCCACGTCCGGGACCGTGACCGGGCCCCCGGTGGGTCGTGGAGCACCGCGACCGTCGTGGGGGAGGACCTCGTCGCGACCGACGGCGCCGTGCTGTCCACGCCGGACGGCGCCGTCCCGGTGCCGGCGGCGGGCGTGCTCCAGCGCTCCGGCGACGCGGCCGACGTCGTCGCGCTCGCCACCCGCACGTCCCTCGTCCAGGTGGACCTCTCCGGCGGGGACGTCACCGAGACCCCGACCGGCGGCTCCGGCACGCCCGCCGTCCCGGTGCGGGTGGGTGCGTGCCTGCACGCGGCGTGGGCGTCCGCGACCGGGAGCTACGCCGTCGACTGCGGCGACGGACCCGCGGTGAGCGACCTGGACGGGATGGACCCGCAGGTCGCGCCCGTGTTCCGGGTCAACCGCGGTCGCGTCGTGCTCAACGACGCGACCGGCGGCTTCCTCTGGGTCCCGCAGGAGTCGTCCGAGCGGCGCGAGCCCGCGTGGGACACCGTGCTCGACTCCGACTCCGGGCAGGTGAACGAGGAGCAGGAGCAGGTCGTCACGAACGAGCGCACCGCCTGCACCGAGGAGGAGTCCGACCCGCTCGCGACCGCCGACCAGTTCGGCGTGCGGGCCGGCGCCACCGCGATCCTGCCGGTGCTGGACAACGACTCCTCGCGCGCGTGCGGCGTGCTCGCCGTCGCGAGCCTCACGGTGCTGCCCGAGGACTTCGGCACCGTCGTGCCCGTGTACGACGGCCGGGCCCTTCAGGTCACCCTCGCGCCCGGCGCGACCGGGCAGCAGACCTTCCGCTACACCGTGAGCGACGGCCGCGCCACGACCACGCCCGCCGAGGCGGAAGTCACCGTGACCGTCCGCGGGCCCGACGAGCAGGGCGCGCCCGTCCAGGTGCGCACCGAGACGCTCACCGTGGAGCAGGGCGGCGAGGCGCGCTACGACCTGCTCGGTGACCTCCTCGACCCGGACGGCGACGACCTGCAGCTCCTGAGCGCGACGTCCGACGGCGACGCGAACGTCTCGATCGACCCCGACGGTCTGCTCACGGTGCGCCCCCAGGGCTCGGCCCTCGGTCGCCAGACGGTGACCGCGATGGTCAGCGACGGCGCGACGCCCGTCGAGGCGACGCTCGCCGTCGACGTCGTCGCCGCCGCGTCCGCGCCCCCGCGCCTCGGCCCGGTGCACGCCGCCACCGTGGCGGGCACCCCAGTCACGCTCGACCCGCTCGGGGCCGTGCTGTCGCGCGGTGCCGAGCCCGCGCGGCTCGCGAGCGTGGGCACGACGGCGGGCCTCACCGTCGACGCCGACCTCGCCGCGGGCACGTTCACCGTGACGGCGCAGGCGCCCGGCAGCTACGTCGTGCCGTTCGTCGTGGTCTCCGCCGGCCAGGAGGCGCGCGGGCTCGCGCGGATCGACGTCGTCGCGCAGGAGGACGCGCCGTCGGCCCTCGTCGCGACCCGCGACGTGCTCTACCTGCCGGCCACCGGCGAGGGCACGCTCGACCCGCTCGCCAACGACGTGCTGCCACCCGGCGTCCCCGGGTTCGTCCTCGACGTCACCGGCCCGTCCGACGGCGTGGTCGAGGCCTCCGTGCACGACCACCAGCTCGTCACGGTGCGCCGGATGCGGTCCTTCGACAAGCCGGTCGAGCTCACCTACACCCTGACCGACGGGGTGACGGCGACGACGGGGACGATCGCCGTCGTGCCCCTCCCGGCGCCTGCCCAGGTCGGGCCGCCCGTGGTTGACGACACCGCCGCGGACGTGCGCACCGGCGGCGTGGTCACGCTGCGCGTGCTCGACGGCGCCCGCGACCCCGACGGGGAGGCGCTCAGTCTCGTGCCGCAGATCGTCGAGCAGCCGGCGGCGGGCACGCTCTACGTGACGGGCGACGTCGTGCGCTACCAGGCGCCGGAGGAGCCCGGCACCTACCAGGGCAAGGTCGAGGTCGTCGACGCGAGCGGCAACCGGGTCGGTGCGCGCGTGCAGCTCTCGGTGCACGGGGCGGACGCCGACGCCAAGGCGCCCGCGCGTCCGCGCGACCTCGAGGTGCGGGTGTTCGCGGGCGAGAGCGTGCGCATCGACGTGCCGCTCGTGGGGATTGACGAGGACGGCGACGGCGTGATGCTGCAGGGTCCGGCGACGGCGCCGACGCTCGGGCGGATTACCGACGTCGGCAGCACCTGGCTGGAGTACGAGGCGCTGCCGGGGGAGACGGGCACCGACACGTTCCAGTACGCCGTCGAGGACTGGACCGGGCAGCGCGCCCGGGCGCAGATCCGGGTGGCCGTGGTGCCGCGGCCCGACCCGACGAACACCGTCACGGCCGTCGACGACCTCGTCTCGCTCCGCCCGGGCCAGACCGTGCGGGTCCCGGTGCTCGAGAACGACTCCGACGCCTCGGGCGAGGCGCTCGTCCTGGGCGACGCCCTCGAGCCGGACGGGGACGGGATCACCGCGACGGTCCAGGACGGGGCGATCGACGTCGTCGCCGGCTCGGCCGAGGGGGTGGTCAACGTCCTGTACACCGTCACCACCGCGACCGGTGGCTTCGCGCAGGCGCTGCTCGTCGTCGAGGTCCGTGCTGACGCGGCGCTCCTGCCGCCGGTCGCGGCCGACGTCGTGGTGCGACCCGCGGACACCATCGGCCTCACCGAGGCGGACGTCGACGTGCTGAGCGTGGCCCGCAACCCCTCCGGCCCCGTCTCGGATCTCACCGTGTCGCTCCCGGCCGGGTACGACGGCGTCGCGCGGGTCGCCGGGAACGGCGACGTCGTCGTCACGCTGGGCCCGACGACGCGCACCGTGCCGTACCTGCTCACCAGCGCGAGCGCTCCGGACACCGCCGGCATCGCGTTCATCACGGTGCCCGCGCTCGGCGACTTCCCGCCGGTGCTGCGCTCGCGGGCGCCGGCGCTGTCGGTGGTGTCGGGGGAGACGCTGACGTTCGACCTGTCCGACCAGGTCCGCGTCGCGCCCGGCAAGGAGCCGCAGGTCGCCGACTCCACGACGGTGCAGGCCACCCGCGCCGAGCCGGGCGCGGCGCTGGTCGTCGACGCCGACACCCTCACGTTCACGCCCCAGGCGGGCTACGCGGGTCCGGCGTCCGTGTCGGCCGAGGTCGCGGACGGACCGCTGGACGATCCCACCACCCGCGTCTCGCTCCTCACGTTCCCCGTCACGGTGCTCGCGGCCGAGGCCTACCCGCCCACGTTCACCGCGACGACGCTCGAGGTGGGTGCCGGCGACGCGGCCGTCTCCGTCGACCTGCTCAACCTGACCTCCTCCGTCGCCGACGGCACGGGGACGCCGCAGCGCTACTCCTACGCGCTCGACGGCGAGACCCCGCTGGGCTTCGACGTCACCCTCACCGGGTCGCGCCTCACCGCCTCGGCCGCCGCCGACGCGCCGGTCGGCACGCGCGGCTCGGTCGGGCTGGCCGTCTCCTACGGCGGCAGCGAGCCCGTGCTGGCCCGGGTCGAGCTGCGGGTGGTGCCGACGCGGCATCCGCTGCCGCGCGTCCTGGACCGGTCCGTCCCGGACGCCCGGGCGGGCCAGTCGCGCTCGGTCGACGTGCTCGCCGGCGCCTACAACCCCTTCCCCGAGACCCCGCTGCGCCTGGTCGGCGCGACCCTCGTCGCCGGGAGCGGCGACGTGGCCACGAGCGGGGAGTCCGTCGTCGTGACCCCCGAGGCCGGCCGCGCGCAGGTGATGACGATCCGCTTCCAGGCGATGGACGCGACGGGGGACGCGGCCCGGATCGCCGAGGGGACGCTCACGGTCACGGTGGTCGGCCCGCCCGACCCGCCGCCGGCTCCGAGCGCGGTGCCCGGCGACACGGTCGTGGACCTCACGTGGTCGCCGCCGGCCATGAACGGCTCGCCGATCTACGAGTACCAGGTCACCACGCAGCCGGGCGGGACGGTCACCGCCTGCCCCAGCACGGTGTGCCAGATCACCGGGCTCGTCAACAACACCGACTACACCTTCACCGTGATCGCGCTCAACGAGGTCGGCGCGTCCCCGCCGGGGGCGCCGTCCGCCCCGGTGCGCCCCGACGTCATCCCGGACGCGCCCGCGTCGGTTCAGGTGGTGCGGGGCGACGGCGCGCTGACCGTGAGCTGGGCCGCCGCCGTCACGCGCGGGTCGCCGGTGAGCTCCTACGTGGTCCAGCTCGAGCCCGGCGGCATCCGCGTCGAGGTGGCCGGCACCCTGCTCTCGCGCACGATCGACGGACTCGCCAACGGCACCGAGTACACCGCCACCGTGCAGGCCGTGAACGCCAAGGGCCCCGGGCCGGTGAGCGCGCCCGCTCGCGGGATCCCGGCCGGCGTGCCGCTCCCGCCCGGCCTGCCGACGGTGCCGAACGAGTACCGCCCGGACGGCAGCACGGCGCTCCAGGCGTCGTGGCCGGCCGCGAACGGCAACGGCGACGCGGTCACGCTCTACGAGGTGGAGGTCACCGGACCCGGGGGCACGCAGAACGCGACGGCGGCCTCGACGTCGTGGTCGATGGCCGGCGCCCAGCTCGGAGCGACCTACCAGATCCGGGTGCGCGCCCAGAACGGTGTGGGCTGGTCGGCGTGGGGTCCGCCGGCGACGGCGCGCGTGTGGACGGCGCCCGGCGCGCCCGGCGGCGTGCGGCTCGACGTCGGCGGCGGCGCCGAGCCCGGCCAGGGGTCGGTCACCGTCTCGTGGACCCCGCCCGGCGACGCCGGTGGCCAGGGCATCACGGTGGACCGCTACCGGCTCGACTGGGTCCAGTCGGGCGTCGCGCGCAGCACGGAGGTGGCCGGGACCTCGTACACGATCGGCTCCCTCGCGGGCGGGACGCAGGTCACCGCGTCGGTGACGGCGATCAGCTCGGTCGGTGCCACCGGGCCCGCGGCGAGCGCCGGCCCCGTCACGGCCGTGACCCGGCCGCAGGTCTACGAGCTGCGGGCGGAGCTCGGCTCGAACGGCCGGGTCACCGCGACCTGGCGGGTCAACGACGGCGGGTCGGGGATCACGGGGACCGAGGTGCGCCTCGACGGCGACCGCGGCGTCGTCGGCGTCGGGGACCTCACGTGGACCTCGCTGCTGCCGCTCACGCCCGGTGACCACGTGGTGCGCGTCGTCGTCGAGAACGCCCAGGGCGCCTCGGCGCCGGCCGAGGTCACCGTGCGCGTGCCGGAGCCGACGCCCGAGGCGACCCCGACCGCGAGTGCGACACCATGAGCACGCGCGGCCGGCGACCGCCGACCCAGCCCGCAGCACACGCACCGCACTCAGAGCACTCAGAGCACGCAGCGCACGCAGCGCAGACAGTCCAGGAGGACGCCCGGTGACCACGCCCCCCATGCCCGAGCAGGAGGCCACCGCGTTCGCGGCGACCTTCGACTCGATGGTGCTCAACGTCGGCCACGCCCTCCTGGGCAAGGAGCACGCGGTGCGCCTCGTGGTCGGCGCGCTCCTCGCGCGGGGTCACGTCCTGCTCGAGGACGCCCCCGGAACGGGCAAGACGTCCCTCGCACGGGCGCTCGCGGCGTCGGTCGACGGGAGCACGAGCCGGGTCCAGTTCACCCCCGACCTGCTGCCCTCCGACGTCACGGGCGTGTCGGTGTACGACCAGGCGCACGGCACGTTCGAGTTCCACCGCGGTCCGGTGTTCGCGTCGATCGTGCTCGCGGACGAGATCAACCGCGCGTCCCCGAAGACGCAGTCCGCGCTGCTGGAGGTGATGGAGGAGGGCCACATCACGGTCGACGGCGTGACCCACCCCGTGCCCGACGTCTTCATGGTCATCGCGACCCAGAACCCCATCGAGCAGGCCGGCACGTACCGCCTGCCGGAGGCTCAGCTCGACCGGTTCCTCGTCAAGCTCTCGCTCGGCTACCCCGACACCGAGGCCGCCCTGGACATCCTCGCCGGCTCGGCCGAGCGCGACCGCACCTCGCGGCTCACCCCCGTGGTCGGCACGGCGGACGTCGCCGCCATGTCGCGTGCGGCGTCGACCGTCTACGTGGACCGGGCGGTGCTGCGCTACGCCAACGGCCTCGTCGAGGCGACCCGCGCGGACCCGCGCTGCCGGCTCGGCTCCTCGGTGCGCGGCGGGCTCGCGCTCGTGCGGCTCGCCAAGGTGTGGGCGGCCTCGCAGGGGCGCAACTACGTGGTGCCCGACGACGTCAAGGAACTCGCCCTCCCGGTGCTCTCCCACCGCCTCGTGCTGGATCCCGACGCCGAGCTCACCGGCACCGACGCCGAGCAGGTCGTCGCGGACGTCCTGGCCGCGCAGCCGCCCCCCAACCCGGGCCTCTGAGATGGCCGGCGGGAGGCGCGCGCACCGTCGACCGGGCGCGCCCGCACCACGCCGGGCGACGCCCGCGTGGCTCGCGCGGCTCGCGCGCATCCGCGCGGGGGGCGGCTCGGTCACGCCGATCGGCTGGAGCGTGCTCGTCGTCGGGGTCGCGGCGCTGGTCGCCGGGCTGCTCGCGGACTGGGCCGAGCTGCTGGCGCTCGGCGCCTTCGCGCTCGTCGCGCTGCTCGTCGCGGGCGTCCAGGCGTGGGGCGCGTCGACGTACGACGTCGAGCTGGACCTGGCCGCTCGACGCGTCACCCAGGGCGAGCGCGTGCTGGGCCGGGTGCTCGTGCGCAACGCCGCGCGGCGCCGGCTGCTGCCCGCGCAGCTGGAGCTGCCCGTCGGCGGCAGCCTGGCGACGTTCCCCGTGCCCGCGCTCGGCCCCGGTGCGGTCGACGAGAACGTGTTCCGGATCCCGACCACGCGGCGCGCCGTGCTCACGGTGGGGCCGGCCGCGACGGTGCGCTCCGACGCCGCCGGGCTCGTGCGTCGCCGACGGACCTGGACACCCCCGATCGAGGTCATCGTGCACCCGCGCACGATCGCGCTCGGCCAGACCGCGAGCGGCCTGCTGCGCGACCTCGAGGGCGGCGCCACGCCGTCGCTCGCGGAGGTCAGCCTCGAGTTCCACGCGCTGCGCGAGTACGTCCCCGGTGACGACGTCCGGCGCATCCACTGGCGCTCGACGGCGCGGCTCGGCCAGGTGATGGTGCGTCAGGACGAGGACGTGCGGCGCACCCGCACCGCCGTCGTGCTCGCGACCGGGTCGGCCGGGTACGCGGGTGAGGAGGACCTCGAGCTCGCGGTCTCCGTCGCGGCGTCGTGGGTGGTCCAGGCGGTCCGCGAGGAGCGCGACGTCATCGCCCACGCGGGGCGTGCGATCCCGGTGGCGACGTCCGTGGCCGCGCTCGACGCGTTCTCCGCCGTCGAGGCGACGTCGGACGGGTTCGACGTCGCGGCCGCCACGGCGTGGGTGGCCCGGGAGGTCCCGGACGCGTCGATGGTCGTGCTCGTGATGGGGGCGCGCACGCGCGCCGCGCAGGTCCGGGCGGCGCTGAACGCGCTGCCGGTGGACGCCGTCGTCGTCGCCGTCTCGTGCGACGTGGGCGCCGAGGTCGAGGTCGCCACCGACGGGCACCAGACTCTCGCGCGGTGCGGCGACCTCGCTTCCCTGCCCGGCCTCGTCCGCGGGGCGCTGCCATGACCGGGCCGTCGGGGATCACGGGGGGCACGGCGCGCGTCGGCAGGACGGGGAGCGCACGGGCGGTGCGCCCGGTCGGGCGGCCCGGCGGCCCGGACGCGCCGCGGCCCGGCGGCCTGCGGCCGGACGGTGGGCGCCCGGGTAGCGGTCCCGCGGACGCCGGACGCGCCGATCATGGGCGCGCGGACGCCCCGGACGCGCGGCTCGCGGACGGGGCGCGCGGCTGGCCCCGGGTGGTCGCCGTGGCGCTGCTCGTGCTCGCCGTGCCGGCCGCGCTGCTGCCGCTGCTGCCCGTCGTCGACCCACCGGTCCTCGTCCGGGTGGGCGGCATCGGCGCCGTGCTCGGGGCGGCGTTCGCTCTGCTGACCACATGGCGCCGGTGGGGCGCGGCGCTCACCCTCGCCGCGCTCGTGGTGGGCTACCTCGGCGGGGGGATGATCGCCGTCGCGCCTCCCTGGCGAGCCGGCGGCTCGCTGGGCGCCTCGCTGATGGCGCTGCTCGGCGGGATCGTGACGTCCTGGAAGGACGCGCTGACGCTGACCCCGCCGATCGGGGAGGTACCGGGCGTGCTCGTCGCGCCGTGGCTGCTGAGCTTCGCGGGCACCGCGCTCGTCGTCGTGCTGGGCCTGCGGGGACGCGCGTGGGCGCCCGCGGCAGGGCTCGTCCCGCCCGTCGTGCTCCCGGCCGCGCTCGTGCTCGGGGACGCGCGGGCCGTGCTGCCGGCGGTGCTCGGGGTGGCGATCGGCGCCGTCGGGATCGTCGCGGCCGGGCTGCTGCGCGGCGCTCGGATGCAGCGGCCGGTGTCCCTCGCGGTGCTGCTGGTGATCCCGATCGTCGCGGGCCTCGCGACGCCGTGGGCGCTCGCGCCGCTGGACCGGCTCGTGGTGCGCGACCAGGTGGTCCCGCCGTTCGACCCCGCCACCTACGAGAGCCCGCTCGCGACGTTCCGCAAGTTCGTGAAGGCCGACGACGACGTCGAGCTCGAGATCTCCGGCGACACCGCCGCCGACGTGGCCGGGACGCGGCTGCGTACCGCGGTGATGGACTCCTACGACGGGGTGGTGTGGACGACGTCGGTGAGCAGCGGCACCGGCGGGCAGTCCTCGGGCGACTTCCGGCGCGTGGCCGGCGAGCGCGCGGTGGTCGGCGACCCGGTCGCGCTGGACGTCACCGTGCGCGGGCTGACCGGTGTGTGGCTGCCCACCGTGGGTTCGATGCGGAGCTTCGACGCGACGCCGGAGCTGCGCGACGCGCTGCGCTACAACGACGCCACGACGAGCGCCGTGCTGGTCGACGGCCTCAGCGAGGGTGACACCTACCGGATCGAGGCCGCCGTCGAGCCGGCGGTCGAGGACGCCGCGCTCGCCGACGTCGGCGTGGCGGACGTGGACCTCGGGCCGGTGACCGGCGTGCCCGAGGTGGTCGGGCTCGTGGCGCGCGAGTGGGTCGGCGCCGCGGACACGCCGATCGTGATGGCCCGCGCGCTCGAGCAGCGCCTCGCGGGCTCGAGCTACTACTCCGACGGCCTGACCGAGGGCACGCCCGCCGGGCACGGCGCGGACCGCATGACCACGCTCCTGGAGTCCGACCTCATGGTCGGCAACGGCGAGCAGTACGCGTCTGCCATGGCGCTCATGGCGCGCGAGCTGGGCCTGCCCGCGCGGGTCGTCATGGGGTTCGACGTGCCCGTCGACGGCGAGGCCGGGCCGGACGGGTCCTACCCGGTGCACGGCAGGGACGTGGACGCGTGGGTCGAGATCGCGTTCGACGGCGTGGGCTGGGTGCCCTTCTACCCGACCCCGGACAAGTCGCGCACCCCCGACACCTCCGAGGTGGTCACCGACCCGGAGAACCAGCCGCTCGTGACGCAGCCGCGGCCCACGCAGCCGCCGCCCACGCAGGCGCCGACGGCGGAGCCGAACGACGTGCGTCCGCAGGACCGGCCCGACCCCGAGCCCGAGGACGCGGGCGCGGGCTGGGTGTGGGCGGTCGCCGGCGCGACCGCAGGCGGTCTGCTGCTGCTCGCGGTGCCGTTCCTCGTGGTCGTGGCGGCCAAGGCGGCCCGCGCCCGGGCCCGCCGCAGCGATCCCGACCCGCGCCGCCGGGCGGCCGGAGCCTGGGCTGAGGTGGTGGCGCTCGCGACCGACGTGCGGCGCGCGCCCCCTCCCACCGCGACGCGCCGCGAGGCCGCCGCCGACCTCGGCGCGTTCGCGCTCGCCACTGCTGCCGCGCAGGAGGAGGCGTGGGTCGAGGCGGGGGCGGGTCGTGGGGCCTCTGTGCGTCGTGGGGCCAGGGCCGGTGCGGCCGGTGCCGTGGGTGCCGGGACCGCTGCGGGTGCCGGGACCGCTGCGGGTGCCGGGACCGCTGCGGGTGCTGGGACCGCTGCGGGTGCTGGCAGCGATCCGGGGGTCGGCACCGCGTGGGGACCGGGCGCGGCACCCGCGGATCCCTGGGCGGCACCAGCGGATCCGTGGGCCGCACCAGCGGATCCGTGGGCCGCACCCGCGGACCCCTGGACTGTCCCGCGTCCGCCCGCCGACGGTCCGGCCGCGCGCGCCGCGGCGACGGCCCATGCGCTCGACGTCGTCGCCGCCCGCGCCGACGCCGCGCAGTTCGGGCCCTCCGAGCCGACGCCCGAGCAGGGCGCCGAGGCCTGGCGCGCCGCGGGCGAGGTCCGCACGGGACTGCTCGGCCAGCTGAGCCGGTGGCAGCGGCTGCGCGCGCAGGTCTCGATCCGCTCGCTCCGCCGTCGCGGGTGACGTCACTCGTCTGAGGCGGCTGCGAGCGCCGCAGGCGCGCTCCACGTGGCCGCGGGGCGCGCCGTGTCCACGTCAGGCGCGCCACTGCTGCTCCTGGCGCGTGCCACGTGGCCACCGCCGTCGCCATGGCCACCGCACACGCGTGGTGGTGCCAGCGATCTGTGGCGCCGTCTCTGGTGGTGCCAGCGTTTCGTGCCGGTTGGGCGCCTGGAGTCGCTACAGATCGCTGGGTTCGCGTCGTGGGGCGGGAGGAATCGCGGGGTTCGCGTCGTGGGGCGGGAGTAACCGCGGGGTTCGCGTCGTGGGGCGGGAGGAATCACTGGGTCGGAGCTGTGGGGTAGGACGGACCGCTCAGCGGGGGAAAGCCGCGCGACCCGAGCGCCTACAGGTCCGACGGCGGCGCGTCCGCCAGCTGCACCACGCGCACCCCAGCGTCGCGTGTCACGAGCTGCGCCCGACCCGGGATCGCCCGCCGCGCCCGCACGGTCCCGATCAGCGGTCCCTCGCCGGGGTCGCCCGAGAGCAAGATGCCCGTGGCGCCGAGGTCGCGCATCGTCTGCAGCAGCGGCTCGAACTGCGCCCGCGCGGCGCCGCCCGAACGCCGGGTCACGAGGATGCGCAGGCCGATGTCGCGCGCGTGCGGCAGGAGCGGCACGAGCGGGGTCAGCGGGTTGCCGGTGCTCGTCGCCACGAGGTCGTAGTCGTCGACGAGCAGCGTGACGAGCGCCCCCGTCCACCACGACCGGTCCCGCAGCTGCGCCGGCGTGATGTCCGGACCGGGCAGGCGGGTGCGCAGGAACTGCGCGAGGCCGGCGATCTGCTCGGTGGTCTGCTCCGCCGTCGTGAAGTACCCCGCGAGGTACTCGGGCGGCACCTCGCCCAGCAGCGCGCGCCGGTAGTCGACCACGAAGATCTGCCCCTGCTTCGGCGTCACCGTGCGCTGCGCCTCGCGCGCCATGGCGCGCAGGAACGTCGACTTGCCGGAGTCCGACTCGCCGAACAGGTACGCGAACGGCGCCTCGTCGAGGTCGAGCGTGACCGGCCGAAGCGTCGCCTCGTCGACACCAAGCAGGAGGCCCGACGGCGAGCCCGCGTCCGCAGCGGCCGTCGCCGCTCCCGTGCCCGCGCCCCCGGCATCGGCGCCGGCGCCAGCCGCATCCGCGACCCCGGCCATCTCCCGCACCCGCGTGAGCGTGACCCGCTCGGGCAGCAGCCGCAGCTTGGGCGGCGTCGGGCCGTCCCACGCGGCGGTCACGCTCTCGACGAGGTCCTCCACGCCGGTGGACAACGTGTCGGGCCGGGAGTCGCCGTCGAGCCGCGGCAGGGCGAGCAGCATGGGCCGGCCGGCGGGCGTGAGGCCGTGGCCGGGGCGCCCGGTGGGCACCGTGTCGGCGACGCGGCGCCGGTGCACCGAGTCCGTGGTCTCCCCGAGGCGCAGCTCGATGCGGGTCCCGAGCAGATCCTTGATCGCGGCGCGGAAGTCCATCCACCGCGTGCCCGAGACGAGCACGTGCACGCCGTAGGTGAGCCCGCGGCCCGCGATCGCCTGGATCTGCGTGGTGAGGTCGTCGTACTCGGTGCGCAGCGTGCTCCAGCCGTCCACCACGAGGTAGACGTCGCCGTACCCGTCGTCGACCGCACCCGGGCCGGTGCGGCCCGGCGTGCGCCGCCGGCGGTAGGTCTCGACCGAGTCGATGCCGGCGGTGGCGAACAGCCGCTCGCGCGCGTCGAGGATCGTCGTCACCTCGGCGACCGTGCGACGCAGGACGTCCTCCTCGCCGCGCACCGCGACCCCCGCGACGTGCGCGAGGTCCCGCATCGACGTGAACGTGCCGCCCCCGAGGTCGAGCACGAAGATCTGGGCCTCGACCGGCGTCCTGGTCAGCGCGATCGCGCCGACCACGGTGCGCAGCGCCGTGCTCTTGCCGCTGCGGGGTCCGCCGACCACCGCGAGGTTCCCGCCCGCGCCGTCGAGCGAGATCGTGAAGACCTCGCGGCGCTGCTCGAGCGGCAGGTCCGTGATGCCGAGCGGCAGCAGGCCCGAGGCGCGCCACCCGGGGGAGTAGAGCCCGAGACCCGGCTCGACGGCGAGGTCCGGCGCGAGGTCGTCGAGCGTCGCCGGCTCGGCCAGCGGCGGGAGCCACACCTGGTGGGCCGCGGGACCGCGCCCGGCCATCCGCTGCACCGCGATGTCGAACGTGGCGGGCTCGTCCGCCGCGGGCTGCTGTCCCTCCGCGCTCTGGCCGTCGCCGCTCGCGGAGCCGGCGTCCCGGCGCGAGGACGCCCCGGGCGGCAGCGGCACGGGAGCCGCGGTGAACGGTGCGAGGTCCGCGGAGGCGACGGCGCGGGCCGGGCCCTGCGCGAGGCCGCGGGAGGGCGGCGGTGCTGAGACGTAGGCGGCTCGGAAGCGGATGAGGGTCGCGGGGTCCGGCCGCAGGTAGCCGACGCCGGGGACGGGCGGCAGGGTGTGCGCGTCCGGGACGCCGAGGACCTGACGGGACTCGCTCGCGGAGAACGTGCGCAGGCCGATCCGGTAGGACAGGTGCGACTCGAGGCCGCGCAGGCGGCCCTCGTCGAGCCGCTGCGAGGACAGCAGCAGGTGGATGCGCAGCGAGCGACCCACCCGGCCGATCGCGGCGAAGAGGTCCGCGAACTCGGGCTTCGCGGCGAGCATCTCGGTGAACTCGTCGCACACGATGAGCAGCGTGGGCAGCGGCGCGAGGTCGGTGCGCCCCGCGAGCCGGGCCCGCTCGTACTCGGCGACGTTCGTGAACGGGCCCGTGGCGCGCAGGAGCTCCTGCCGGCGGGTCAGCTCGCCCTGGATCGCCTCCTGCATGCGGTCCACGAGCGAGAGCTCCTCGCTGAGGTTGGTGATCACGGCCGAGACGTGCGGCAGGTCGGACATGCCGGCGAACGTCGCACCACCCTTGAAGTCGATGAGGACGAGGTTGAGGTCCTCCGAGGAGTGCGTCATCGTCAGCGCGAGCACGAGGGTGCGCAGCACCTCCGACTTGCCCGAGCCGGTCGCCCCGATGATGAGCCCGTGCGGACCCATGCCGCCCTCGGCGGACTCCTTGAGGTCCAGCACGGCGGGGGCGCCGTTGCTCGTGACGCCGAACGGCACGCGCAGCCGGTCACGCGCGGTGCGGGGCGCCCACGACGTCGCGACGTCGAGCTCGCGCACGTCCGGGAGGCCGAGGAGGTCCGTGAGCTCGCCGCTGCGGGCCTCGCCCGACCCGCGCTCGTCCTCCGCGCTGGGCAGGCCGCGCCGGGTCAGTCGGCGTGCGGCCGCCTCCGCGTCGGCCACCGACATCGCGTCGGGACGCACGAGCGCGGCCGAGTAGCCGCCGTGCAGGAGCTCGGCCTGCCACTCCTCGCCCGCGCCGCGCAGCAGCAGTCGGGCCTGGTGCGGCCCGATGTCGGCCGTCCACGTGCGAGGGATCGAGACGACGGTCGCCCCCTGGACGCCCGTGACGAGGCCGTGGTCGGGGGGCAGGGGTACGCCGTCGAGCACGAGCAGGACGTGCGGGAGCACCTGGTCGGCGACCGGGGAGAACGGCCGTCGGCCCGCCGTCGGCAGCAGGTCGAGCACCTCGCGCGCGTCGGTGCCGACGAGGCGGACGGGGCCGCCGCCGTCGAGCTCGTCCGGCGACCACGCGTGGGGCAGCCACTTCACCCACTCCCAGTCCGCGGCGTGCTCGCCGTCGGTCACGACGGCGAGCCGCAGCGAGCCGGGTCCGCTGAAGGTCGCGAGGTGGACCAGCATGGCGCGCAGCAGCGCGCGTGAGCGCGCGCCGTCGCCGGCGACCTCGAGGTGCGTGAGCTGCTGCAGGTCGACGAGGGTGGGGACGTCGTGCTGCACCTCGTGGGTGAGCAGGAAGCGGTGCGCCGCGGACGCCGCGACGGGGTCCAGCTGGGCGAGCGGCGCTGTCTCGGGCGGCTCGAGCGTCACGGCCAGCGGCGCGTCGCCGGTGCCGATGCGCGCGTGCAGGAAGTCCGGGTCGGCGGCCGCACGCTCCCAGACGCGGGAGCCGTCCTCCGCGAGCAGGGCGAGCGCGGTCGGGTCCGGCAGCCGCCACTGCGCGTTGCGGCGCTGCCGGCTCGCCGCGTTGCGCACGCTGGTGCGCAGGTCGGCGAGGTAGGACAGGTACTCCCGGCGCGAGGCGTAGACGGCCGAGCGGTGCTGGGAGCGCTGGCGCACGAGGTTGACCGCGACGAACCCGAGCGAGGCGATGAGGATGCCCGCGCCGAGCATGATCCGCAGCGGTGAGATCGGCTGCTGCGCAAAGACGATGAGCGCGATCGAGCCGACCGATCCCACGACCGGCATCGCCGTCATGAGGACCGAGCTGCCCGAGTCCGCCCGGACGATCTCCGGCGGCGGCTCCAGCGTGATCGTCCCCTCGGGGACGGTCGGCGCCGGGATGCGCGTCGACTCCTCGTCCATGGCCCTCCGCCCTCGTGCGCGTTCCCGACGACCCTAGACTCATCGAGGGCTGGACATCGGCTCCAGACCGCGCAGCGGCACACCGGCGGGGGGTGGACGAGCAGATGGAGGCCGACCTCATCGCGCTGACCGTCCTGTCCCCGCGCGGGCGTCGGGACGTGGTCGTGCGGCCCGACGTCCGGGTCGGTCAGCTCTCCGACGCGCTCGACGCCGGGAACGCGCGCAGCGCCACGCCCCTGCGGACCGTGACGGGTGACCCGCTCGCGCGGGACGCACGGCTGGGCTCGGTCGTGCGCAGCGGCGACACCCTCGTGACCGCCCCCGACGAGCCCGCCGCCGGCGCACCGAGAGGCCGCCCGGGTCGGCGTCCGGGGGGCCGACCGGGCGGCGCCCGGCCGGGTGGACGAGGAGCCCGCGCCGGCGCCGGAGTCGGCCCGTTCGGCCGTCGGACCGGCACATCCGGTGCGTCTGGCCTGTCGGGCGTGCTCGCGGCCCCGACCGTCCCCCTCGCCTGGGCGGGCGTCGGCCTGCTCGTGCTCGCCGTCGCCGCCCGGCTGCTGGACCTCGCCGCGCCCGCCGGGCCACGGCCGTGGCTCGCGGGCGGCGCGGGCGCGCTGGCGCTCGCGATCGCGCTGCTCCCCGTCCAGCGCGGCCCGGCCGCCGACCCGGTCGCCGCGGCGTGCTGGCTCGCCGGGACGCTCGCGGGCGCCTCGGTCGTCGGCCCCGACACCGGCGCCGGGCTCATGCTGCCCGTCACGGTGGGACTGCTCGCGGGCACGGTCGCGAGCGCGCTGCGCGTCATCCGGGCGGGCGGCGGGGGCGACGCGCTCGCCCGGGTGCTGCTCGCCGTCGGCGGCGTCGGCGCGCTGGGCGGCGTGGTGGCCGTGCTGCTCGAACGCCCGTACCCGGCCGCGCTCCTCCTCGGGTTCGTGCCGCTCGCGCTGCGCGCCGCGCCGGCCGTGAGCCTCGACGTCCCCGACCCGGTCCTGCTCGACCCGGAGCCCGCCCAGCGCACCGCGCTCGGGGTGCGGGAGCGAATCGACCCGGCGCCGGCGAGCGTGCGGGCGCGGACCGTGGACGCGGTCGTCTCCGACGCCGTGCACCGCCGAGCCGTCACCGTCGTCGTCCTCGCGCTCGCCGCAGCGCTGCTCGCGACGGTCGCCGCCGTCCTCCTGCCCGCGGGCACGCTCGAGCGGATCACGACGGCGACGCTCACCTTCGCCGTCGCGCTCGCCCTCGCGCTCGTGCCCCGCCGCGACCGGGACGCCGTCACGCGGTGGGCGCCGCGGGCCGCAGCGCTGCTCGTCCTCGCGGTCGCCGTCGCGGTCGCGCTGGTCTGCGGGGTGTCTCCGGTCGCGCTCGCCGTGGCCGCGCTCGTCGCGGCCGCCATCGCCGTCGGGGTCGCCGCCGCGAGTGCGCGCGACTGGCGCTCGCTGCGCGCCTCGCGGCTCGCCGACGCCGTCGAGTCGCTCGCCGTGGTGCTCTCGCCCGCGCTCGGCGTCGTCGCGGTGGGTACCGTCGGTCTTCTCATGGAGCTTCCCTCGTGACTCACACCCCGAGCACCCGGACCGCGTGGCTGCGCGGCGACGACACGCTGCCCGCGAGCGGGCTCAGCGGGATCGTCGCCCCGGCCGGCGACGGAGCCGGTGGGCCCCGCCCGCTGCCGGCCGCCACCACCGAGCGGCGGATCGGTGCGTACCTCATCGACCTCGTCGTCGTGGCGCTGCCCGCGGTGGTCGCGTGGTTCGTGTGGCGCTCGGTGCCGCTCGCCGTCGTGCTCGTGCTCGAGGTGGCCGCGGCGGGAGCGCTGGTCGAGGCGCGGACGGGTGCCACCGCGGGCAAGGCGATCCTGCGGCTGCGTGCCGCGCAGCTCGACCGGCCCTTCGCGCCCGGCCTGCGGCGCGAGGCGCCCCGCGCGGGTCTGCTGGGTGCGGCCCACGTCGTGCCGTTCGGGCCGCTCGTGCTGCTCCTCGTGCGCGACCGGTCCGGGCGGTACTGGCACGACGTCGTGGCGCGTACTCGCGTCGTCGCGCCGACGGCGGGTGCCTCGGTGAGGGCCGCGGGCGTCGGCGCGGCGGGCGTCGGCGGTGCCGTCGTGCCGGGCGGAGCGGGCACGGGCCGCGTGCGGGGTCAGGTGGGCGCTGCGCCGGGGGTGCCGGGCATGCCCGCTCGACCCGGTGTCGGCGCGGGCGCCGGTGCTGGGGCGTCGAGGGGGCCCGGCACGCTCGGGGCGGACGGCGTACCCGCCATCCCGGTGGCACCGGGCCGACTCGGGCCGATCGGCACGGTCGTGCCGCCGCGGCCCGGTTCGGCCACGATGGTGCCCGGCACGGCGGGGGCCGCGGTCGCCGGCGAGGAGTCCGTCTCGCTCGCCGTGTTCCGGCAGCAGCGAGGCGTCGTGCCGCCGCGCCCGACGGGCGACCCGGCCGCGCGACTCGCGCCGTCCTCGGCCACCGTGCCACCGGAGCACGCGCAGCGGGCCGCGCCGCCCGCCGGGCAGCCACCTATCGCGCACCCGCAGCCCTCGAGCTCCACGGCGCCTGGCTCGCGGACGGTCGTGCCGCCCCGACCCGACGCGCAGCGGCCCTCCGGCCCCGCGACGACCCCCGCGACGACCCCCGGGACGACGTCCCCGACGCCGACGCCGGCACTGCCGCAGACCGGGAGCCGCCTCTCGCCCACCGCCGCACCGCCGCGCTCCGCGACCCTGCGCGTGCACGGCGACGGCACGTTCGTGGTGCGCACGTCCGCGGTCCTGGGCCGGCGCCCGGACCCCGCGGGCAGCGACGTCGTCGTGGTCCTGCCCGATGACACCCGTGCGATCTCGCGCACGCACGCGCGGCTGCGCGTGACCGACGCCGGCCTCGTGCTGGAGGACCTGGGCTCGACCAACGGCTGCGTGGTGCGCGGACCGTCCGGCGGTGCGGTGCGCGTGCCGTCCGGCGGCAGCACCCCGGTGCTCAGCGGCAGCGTGCTGGAGATCGGGCACGCCCGGATCGACGTGGAGGAGACAGCGTGAGCGTGGAGGACCTGGACCAGGCACCGGTCGTGGTGCGGGCCACGGTCACGCGCGGCGATCGCCGCGCGGACCTCGCGCTGCCCGGCACGATCCCGGTCGCCGAGCTGCTGCCCGGCCTGGTGCGCCGCCTCGGCGCGCTGGGGCTCGACGTCGTGCACGCCGACGTCCGCCTGCTCACGGCGGACGGCCAGCGGCTGCGCACCGACGCGTCCCTCGCCGTCCAGGGCGTGCAGGACGGCGCCGTCCTCGCGCTGCACACCGAGTCGGAGGAGGGCGAGCAGCGCTACGACGACATCGTCGAGGCGGTGGCCGAGGCCGTCGAGCGCGAGACCCCGCCGTGGTCCGTGCGCGACTCGGCCCGCACCGCCGTCGCCGCCGCGTGCGCCCTGCTCGTCACGGCGGCCCTCGTCCTGGTCGGTGCCGACCTCGACGCGGCGGCGAGCGCCGCCGTCGCCGGGTCGGCGACGCTGCTGGCGCTCGTGGCGGCCGCGGTGCTGGACCGCTCACCGGCACCGCCGGTCGCCGCCCGCTCGCTCGGCGTGCTCGGCTGCGCGCTCGCGGCGCTCGCCGGGTACCTCCTCGCGGGCGGACCGACCCGGCTGGGCGAGGGTTCGGGCTCGGCGACCGCGCTCGCCGCCGCGGGGGCGGCCGGGCTCGGTGCCGCCGTGGTCCTCGCGGTGACGACCACGCGCGTGCGCACGGCCGCCGTCGCGCCCGGAGTGCCCGCCGTCGTCGCCCTGCTCCTCGGCGGCGTGACGCTGCTGCTGGACCCGTCGTCGGCGCCGGCCGCGACCGTCGTGACCTTCGCGCTGCTCGCCGTCGCGACGCTCGCCGTGCCGTGGCTCGCGCTGTCGGCGACGCCGCTGCGCGTCGTCGCGCCACGGGAGGACGCCGAGATCCTCGCCGACCCGCCTCCCGTGGACCCCGAGGCGGTGCGCGCGCAGGCGCTCGCGGGGCACTGGCTGGTCGTCGCGCTGCGCACGGGGATCGGCGCGACGCTCGTCCTGCTCACGCCGGCGGTGGTGGCGACCGGGCCGGCCGGCGGTCTGCTCGCCGTCGCCGTCTGGGTCGCGCTCGCGCTCGGCGTGCGGCAGAGCGTGGCGCGCACCGACGTCGCCGCCGCGCTGATCTCGTCGGCGATCGGCCTGCTCGTTGCGACCGTGACCGCCGCGCTGCTGCAGCCCACCTGGCGCGCCGCGCTGTCGGTGGCCCTGCTCGTGGCCGCGTTCGCCGTCGTGGTGGCCGCGTTCCTCGGGCAGTCGCGCCGGCTCCGCCTCGAGCGGGTGGGCGACGCGCTGCGCCTGCTGCTGCTCGCGGCGGTGCCGCCGCTCGCCGTCGTGGCCGCGGGCGGTCTCGGGTGAGCGGCGAGGTCGCCTGATGGCGTCGAAGAAGGAGCTGCTCGAGGCGCAGTCGTTCGCTCGGCGCCGCCTGCTCACCGCGTTCACCTCCGGCGCACCCGGTGGGCGCGAGCTCGAGCCGACGACGCCGGTGCGCGGCCTGGTCACAGGCGTGGTGCTCGCAGCGCTCGTGGTGGGCGGGTCGTTCGTGGCCGGGCTGTTCGACCAGGGCCTGGAGTCCGGGTGGGAGAACGGGAAGATCATCCTCGTCCGGGACAACGCGGCGCGGTACGTGAGCGCCGACGGCGAGCTCGTCCCGGTGCCCAACATGGCCAGCGCCCGGCTGCTCGCCCCCGCGGGCGCGGAGATCCTCACGGTCCCGGCCGACGACGTCGCCGACGTGCACCGCCGCCCGGTCGTCGGCATCGCCGGCGCGCCGGACTCCCTGCCCGAGGTGGCGGACCTCGTGACCGGCGGCTGGCTCGCGTGCGTCGCGCAGGACGGCACGACGGCGACGTCGGTCGTCGACTCGCCCGCGCCCGAGCAGGGCGGCCCGAACAGCCCGAGTGCCCTCGTCGCCGTCGTGGCGGGCGAGGAGCGGTCGCTGTTCCTGGTCCAGGACGGCCGGCGCTACGCGGTGCCGGGTACCGCGACGACCGACGGTGTGCTGCGCGCCCTGGGCTACACCCCGCAGGACGCCGTGACGGTGGATGCCCGCTGGCTCGAGCTGTTCCCCGAGGGTGGCGCCGCGACGCCGTTCACGGTGGCCGACGCCGGCACCACGCCGCCGGGCGACCTGGCCGACGTGCCCGGCGTCGTGGTCGGGTCCGTCATCGAGGTGAGCGGCCAGGCCTTCGTGGTGCTGCCCGACGGCGCGCTCGCACGCCTCGACCCGTTCGCCGACGCGCTCTACTCCGCCGGACCCGGTGGCCTGCTCAGCCGGGAGAGCGTCGAGCCGGCGCGCGTGGCGGGGGTGCAGGAGGTGGCCGTGGCCGACGGTCCGGTGGACGCGACCTGGCCGGTCGTGATCGCCGATCCGCTCGAGTCGGGCGCCGCGCCCTGCGCGCGCCTGGACACCGAGACCTTCGGCAGCGACCTCGTCGCGGGTGAGCCGGTCGCGACCGGGGGGATCGCCGTCGCCCCCGCGCGCGGTGCGCTCGCGCTGTTCGTGGCGACGGCCGACTCCGCGAGCGGACCGGTGCGGTTCATCGACGAGAACGGCATCTCCTTCCCGGTCGTGGCGAGCTCGGTCGACCTCACCGACACGCTCGAGCGCCTGCTCGGCGAGGGCGCCGACCCGGTCCGGGTGCCGTACGCGTGGGGCGACCTGTTCCCCACCGGGCCGACGCTCTCGGTCGACGCCGCCGGCACGCCGCTCGCGGCGGGAGGCGCGGCCGCCACGCCCACGGAGCAGCCGTGAGGTACGACGGCGAGCGCGTCTCGGGCGTCGTTCGTCGCGGACGCAGGGGTGCTTCGAGGCGGGGTGCTGCGGGGCGCGCTGCCGCGGGGCGCGCTGCCGCGGGGCGCGCTGCCGCGGGGCGCGCTGCCGCGGGGCGCGCTGCCGCCGGCGGCCTGCTCGCCGTCGGACTCGTCGCCGTGCCCGCGTGGGCGCCCGTCTGGACGCCGCACTCGACGCACTTGACGCACTCGACGCACTCCTGGGCCCCGGTGGGCTCCGCCGTCGCCGCCACCGCGAACCAGGACGAGGAGTGCCCGGCGGGCGTGCTCATCCCCGAGCGCGGCTGGGCGCCGGACGCACTCGCGCTCGACGCCGCGCACCGCATCGCGACCGGCGCGGGCGTCCGGGTCGCGGTGATCGACTCGGGCGTCGCACCCGTCGCACACCTGCGGGGTGCGCTCGCGATCGGCACGGACGTCGTCGGCGGCGAGGGCGCGGACGCGACCGGGCAGACCGACCTCACCGGGCACGGCACGGTCGTGGCCACGATGGTCGCGGCGCGCCCGCTCGAGGGGTCGGGCCTGGTCGGGGTGGCCCCCGGCGCGCAGATCCTGCCGGTGCGGGCCTGGTACGCCGACGACGACGCGGCGCAGCGCGACGGCACCGCGCCGACCCCGCAGTCGCTCGCGGCCGGGCTGCGCGCCGCCGTCGCGCTCGGCGCCGACATCGCCGTGGTCGCCGCGTCCACGGCCGAGGACGCCGCGGACCTGCGCGACGCCGTCGCCCAGGCCTCGGCGGCGGGCGTGCTCGTCGTCGCGAGCGCGGGCAACCTGGCCGACGACGACGACCCGACGCAGCCGCGCTACCCCGGGGCGTACCCGGGCGTGCTCGCCGTCGCCGCGATGGCCGACGGGCTCGTGCCGGTGGCCGCGCACACCGGGCCGCACGTCGCGATCGCGGGCCCCGGCGCGCTCGTGCTCGGCGGGCTGCCCAACGGCGCGGACTGCGTGCTGGGCGCCGACGGCAACGCGACGAGCTGGGCGACGGCGCAGGTCGCCGGCGCGGCGGCGCTGCTGGCCCAGGCCTACCCGGACGAGGGGCCGGAGGGCTGGGTGTTCCGGCTCACCGCGACCGCGGCCCGCCAGGACCCCGACGCCCGCAGCGACGACGTGGGGTGGGGGCTGGTCCAGCCGCTCGCGGCCCTCACCCTGGTGGACGACGGGACGGCGCGCGGCGTCGACTCACCCGCCGTGGCCCGGCCGGAACCCGCGGCCGACGACGAGCCGCCGCTGCACGTGACGGTGCCGCCGGACACGTGGCTGCCCGCGCGCCAGGCGGTGCTGTGGTGGTCGCTCGCGGCCGCGGTCGCGTGGGCGGCCGTCGTGCTGGTGGGCCGACGACGCGGGCCGGCCGCGCCGCGCGCGCTGCGCCGCTGACCGCCTGCACTCGTCGGCGGGACGAGGAAACCGGTCAGGCGGCGCGGCTGCGACGCACCGCGACGACGACGCCGCCACCGACGAGCAGCACGCCCACCACGATGCCCCCGACGAGCAGCGGGACGTTCGTACCGCCGTCCTCCGGCTCGGCCGTCGCGGACTCGGACGGCTCCGGCGCAGCGGTGGTGCCCTCACCGCTCTCCTCGGCCGTGGGCTCGGCGGGCGTGGTCGCGGTCGTCGGCTCGGCGGTCGCGACCGGCTCGAGCTCCGCCGGTGAGGGCAGGCCGTCGGCGCGCACGAACGGGTTGGTGTCCGGCAGGCCCGTCGGGTCGGTGGCGACGAGCGCCGCGAGGTCGATCGACCCGAAGCCCGAGGTCGCGGTGCGCGTGCCGGCGGGCGACCCGTCGAGCGGACGGGAGGTCGCGGCGAGCGCCTGCAGCACCTGGTTCGACGTCGCCTCGGGCCACGCCGACATCGACAGCGCGACGGCGCCGGCCACCATCGGGATCGCCAGCGACGTCCCGCTGGTCAGCCCGTACGTCGACCAGTACTCGGGGAAGGTCTCCTCCTGCAGCATCCGGATGTCGGTCCCGGGCGCCACGACGCCGAGGTCCGGACCGGTGTACTGCGGCTGGTCCACGGTGCCCGACGCGGTGAGCGCCTCGACGGTCACCGTGCCGTTCATGCCCGCCGGGAACCCGGCGACGTCGCCGCCGTCGTTCGCGGCACCGGTGATCACGACCACGCCCGCCTGCTGCGCGCGCACGATCGCGTCGTAGAACGCGCTCCCGACGTGGTCGGCGACGGCGGCCGGCGCCTCGGTACCGTCGGTCCCGATCCCGAACGCCAGGGTGATGACGCGCGCGCCGTCGGCCACGGCCGCGTCGACGGCGTCGGCCTGGGCCTGGTTCTCGCGGTCGCTGCAGCTCGCGCCCTGCTGCGCGGTGATCTTGTACGCGCGCAGCGCCACGCCGGGCGCGACGCCGCGGATCCCGGGCTGGCCCCCGGCGCCCTGCTGGCCCGGGCCGACGACGAGCAGCGCCACCCCCGTGCCGTGCAGCGCCCCGCCGAGGTCGGCGTCGCCCATCGTGCCGCTCATGCCGGGCACGGTGACGTCGCAGAACAGCGTCGGGAGGGCCGTCACGTCGGCGCCCGCGAAGTCGGGCTGGAGGAGGTTGAGGCCGGTGTCGATCACCGCGACGGTGACCCCCGCACCCGTCGTCGTCGCCTGCACGGTGTCAAGGCCGAGCGACGAGACGTACCAGGTGCCGTCGCCGGCGTTCGGGTCGACGGGTGCGGCCAGCGCGGCGGGCGCCGCCGCGAGCGGCGCCGCGACCAGCGCGAGCGCGACGGCGAGCGCCGCCTTCCGCCGCGACCTCACCAGGCGTCCTCGGCCGTCTCCACCAGCGGGATGCTCTGGTCCTGGGCGCCGGCCGTGGCCGTCGGCCCGTCGACCTGCTCCGTTCCGTCGATCTCGGGAGCCGCAGGCCCGGCGAGGCCGCGACGCCGGCCCTTGCGGCCCTCCCGCCCGGCCTGGCCGCCGTGCATGCCCGGCGCCATCGCGGACGTGCCCGGGGCGCCGGGCGTGCCCGCCGCACCGCTCGCCGCCGAGCCGCCCGCACCGGTCCCGCTGCCCGTGTAGCCCTGACCCGTGAGGCTCGTCGACGGGGTCGCGCCCGGGCCTCCGAGGCCGGCGGGCGAGGCGCCAGACAGGCCCGAGGCGCTCAGGCCGCGCGCGCCGAGCCCGCCCGATCCGCTGAGCCCGCCCGATCCGCTGCCGTAGGCGGTCGCGCCGGCGCTGCCGCCGCCGCGGACGCCGAGGCTGCTGCCGGCCGCCCCGGTGCCGGTGGTCGGCCCGCCCGCGTATCCCGCGCCCGTCAGGCCGGTCGTGCCGCCGCCGAGCCCGCTCAGGCCGCCGAGCGCGCCGCGACGCGCCACGAGGGCCGCCGCTCCGGCCGCCCCGGCACCGAGCGCCGCGGCGCCGGTCCCGCCGAGCGCCCCGGCACCGCCGCCCGCGCCGATCCCGAAGGCGGCACCCGCGCCGTTGCCGTTCCCGTGCGCGCCCCCGGTGGTCCAGCCGGCGCCGGCCGCGCCGGTGCCGGAGACCGACCCGTCAGGGGTGACCCACGAGCCGGCCGATCCCGTTCCGCCGGCGGTGCCGCCCGCCGCCCCGCCGGTCGAGCCGCCGGCGGCTCCGCCGGACGAGCCGCCGGTGGAGCCGCCGGGGTAGACGTAGTTGCCGGCACCCGGACCGGAGCCCGTGCCGCCGCCGCTGCCCGCGCCGGACCCGGTGCCGATCCCGACGTAGCTGCCCGCGCTCGGTCCGCCGCCGACGGCGGAAAGGTAGCCCGACCCCGAGGACCCGAGCGAAGGGCCCGAGGAGACGGTGCTCGAGGAGCCGGTGGGGTCCGACCCGGGCGCTGACCCGTCGGTCGGGAAGACCGGGGTGGTCTCCTGCGGCAGCTGGCCCGCGGCGACGTCGAGCTCGGCGGCGAGCGTCGACAGGACGCCGCCGGACTGCTCCTCACGCATCGCCTGACGCTGCGCGGTGTAGTACGCGACCGCCTGGCCGCCGGTCAGCGTGCCCTGCTCCGGCACGACGATCGTCTCGGCCTGAAGCGCGTTGCGCAGGCCCGAGGGCAGCTGGGGCGAGGGGAGCTCCTGGTAGGAGTCGCGCGCCCGGCGCAGCGCGCCGTCGGCCGTGGACAGGCTCGTGCGGACCTGGGAGAGCGCGGTCGCGACAGCGCTGAGCTCCGCGCTCAGCTCGGCGAACGCCCCGCTCGCGGCGTCGGCAGTGGCTCCCGTGATGCCGAGGTCGTCCGCCGTCTTCGCGATGTCGGTGGAGACGCCGTTCACGCCGGTCGACGCGATCGACAGGTCGAGGCCGCTCCCGCCGCGGCGGGAGGAGCCGTCGTCGGCGGCCTCCGCGACCCCGCGAAGCTGGTCGACGTTGTTCCCCATGGCGCTGTCCTCCGTGCGTTGCTGAGACGGGACTTCTCGGGTCTGGCGGGTCCGTCAGGAGCTGTCAGGTGTGATCGGTGGTGCGGTGTCGCCGCGACGCGGCGCGAACGTGCGGTGGCGGATCGCCGCGACGGCGAGCCGGCGGACCGGCACGTCAGGGCGCGGGCAGCGTGCTGCTCGTGCCGAAACTGGTGATCGACGCGAGGCTCGCGGTGATGGTGCGCATCGTCTCCGAGAGCAGCGGCACCTGCTCGGGCTCGGCGGAGAGGCGGGCGGTGAGTGCGTCCATCCGGGTCGCGACGTCCTCGTCCACGTGGTCGAGGCTGTCGACGCTCGCGCGCAGCGCCTCGCCCAGGCCACGGACCTGCTCCCGCGCGGCGGAGAGCCGCTGCATGAGGTTCTCCGTCGAGCCGACGAGCTGGGCCGCGTACGTCATCGCGGGCGGGAAGGAGGACCAGGCGCCGTTCTGCTGGTCGCGCACGTCGATCAGCGTGCTCCAGCTCGTGTCCAGCTGGTCGGCGAGGTTTTCCAGCAGGGTCAGTCGTGCCAGCACGACGTCCGGGTCGCTGGTGAAGTCGCTCACGGGTGCCCCTTATGCGCGTGGTCAGGTGGTTCTGGGAGAAGCTCGGGCGCGTGCAGGGCGCCCTGGGCCGCACCGCCCGGGGTCGCGCGCCGGCGCGACCCCGGGGGAGGTGTCGGGGTGACGCCGCTCGTGGCGGCGCCGGGTCACCGCCGAGGCGGTGGGAGTCACGGCGCGAGCTGCCGTGACGGGTGACTCACTCGAAGCGGGCCCGGTTGCGGGCCTCGGCGGCCTGGAAGTCCTGGCCGCCCTGGTCCACGGCGGTGCCCGTGGAGGAGAGGACGCCGTTCATCTCGACGAACGCCGCGTTCCACTGCCTCTGCGCCGCGTCGAACGCCTCCGAGGCGGAGCCGCCCCACCCGGTGCGGTAGCGGGTGACCTCGGTGGTGAGGTCCTCGAGCCGCTGCTGGATGCGGCTCGCCGTGGCGGCCATGTCGGACGCGGCCTGGGCGACGGAGCCGAACCCCATCGCGATGCGCTGCTGGTTCATCTCAAGTCCTCTCAGGCCAGCCGGCCGGCGATGTTGTTCATGATCGCGGCCTGGGCGTCGTCCTCACCGATGTACGTGGTGTTCGACCCCGTCAGGTTCGTCTCGAAGTCCGTGAGCGCCTGGGTGATCTTGTTGGCGCCCTGGAACCACTGGGACATGAGCCGGCGGACAGCGTCACCGGACGAGCCGTCCCACTGCAGCTCCTGCAGCCGGGTGGTGAGGTTGGTGAGCTCTGTGTTCAGGTCCGCCTGGGCCTGGTCGACGGCGGTCGCGGTCTTCGGGATCGCATCCGGGTCTACGTACACCTGGTCGGTCATCGTGCACCTCGCTGGTCGTCGTGAAGGCACGCACCCGGGTGGTCCGCGCCGCACCGCCGTTCGGCGATGGCCCCACGATAACCGGCCCTCGGAGAGGGAACCGGCCGCAGCGGAACAGGCGAACCTAGCACGCGAGGCGGCATGCGCCAACCCCCGTCCTGCGGCCGGTCGGTGCGAGTGCGAGGCCGGACTGGTGGAGGGCAGCCGGAGGGCATGCGGAGAGCAGCCGGAGGGCAGCCGGAGTCGGACCGCGCCGTCCTGGCGCGTCGCGCGCAGGGGTCGGCGAACCGTGGACAGCCGTCAGAGCGCCGCGCGCAGCTGCGCGAGCAGCCAGTCGATCTCGTCCCGCGCGACGACGAGCGGCGGCGCGAGCCGCAGAGTGCGTGTGTGGGTGTCCTTCGCGAGCACACCATGCGCGGCGAGCCGCAGCGCGACGTCGCGTGCGGTCCCGACGGCCGGGTCGATGTCGACGCCGGCCCACAGGCCACGCCCGCGGACCGCCGTGACGCCGTCGCCCACCAGCGCCCCCAGGCCCGCGTGCAGGTGCGCGCCGAGGACGCGGGAGCGATCCTGGAGCTCGCCCGTCGCCAGGATCGCGACGACCTCGGTCGCCACGGCAGCGGCGAGCGGGTTGCCGCCGAACGTCGAGCCGTGCGTCCCGGGGGTGAGGACCCCCAGCACGTCGGCGTCACCCACGACGGCAGACACCGGCACGATCCCCCCGCCGAGCGCCTTGCCGAGCGTGTAGAGGTCGGGCACGACGCCGTCGTGCTCGATCGCGAACGTGTAGCCGGTGCGCGCGAGGCCGGACTGGATCTCGTCCGCCACGAGCAGCACGCCGCGCTCGGCGGTGAGCGCGCGCACGCGCGGCAGGTAGTCGGGCGGCGGGACCACGACGCCGGCCTCGCCCTGGATCGGCTCGAGCAGCACGGCGGCGGTCGACGGCGTGAGCGCGGCAGCCAGCGCGTCCGCATCGCCGAACGGGACCGTGACGAAGCCCGGGGTGAAGGGGCCGAACCCCGCGCGGGCGGTCTCGTCGTCGGAGAAGCTGACGATCGTCGTCGTGCGGCCGTGGAAGTTGCCGGAGGCGACGACGATCTCGGGCGAGGCGATGCCGCGCACGTCGTGCGCGTGCTTGCGGGCGATCTTGATCGCCGTCTCGACGGCCTCGGCCCCGGTGTTCATCGGCACGACCATGTCCTTGCCCGCGAGCGCGGCGAGGTCCGTGACGAACGCGGCCATCCGGTCGTGGTGGAACGCGCGGCTCGTGAGCGTGATCCGGTCCAGCTGCTCGTGCGCGACGGCGAGCAGCCGCGGGTGCGAGTGGCCCAGGTTCACCGCGGAGTAGGCCGCGAGGCAGTCGAGGTAGCGCCGGCCCTCGACGTCCGTGACCCAGACGCCCTCACCGCGGGTGAGCACGACGTCGAGCGGGTGGTAGTTGTGCGCGGCGTGCTCCTCGATCGCGGCGATGTGCTCGCCGGCGCTCGCCGTCGCCGTCGTGGTCGTCGAGGCCGTGGCCGTCGGGCTCATCGCCGGACCTCCCTCGCCCAGCCCGGCTCAGGCCGCGGGCGTGGCGGGACGCAGCTCGAGCGTGCAGCACTTGATGCTGCCGCCGCCCTTGAGCAGCTCGGACAGGTCGACGGGCACCGGCACGTAGCCCGCGGCGCGCAGCTGGGCGATGAACCCGGTGGCCTGCGCGGGGACGACGACGTGCCGCCCGTCCGACACGGCGTTGAGTCCGAACACGGCCGCGTCCTCGGCGCTGACGTGGATGGCGTCGGGGTACAGCTCCGCGAGGCGCGCCCGGCTCTCGGGCGAGAACGCCGAGGGGAGGTAGGCGACGTGGTCGGCGTCGAGCACGGTGAGTGCGGTGTCCACGTGGTAGTAGCGCGGGTCGACGAGCTCGAGATCGACGACCTCCAGGCCCGAGAACGCCGCGAGCTCGAGGTGCGAGGCGGTGTCCGAACGGAACCCGCTCGCCGCGAGGATCCGCAGGCCGGCGACGAGGAAGTCGCCCTCGCCCTCGTTGATCGCGACGGCGTCGGTGACAGGGAAGCCGTGGTCGCGCAGCCACGCGGAGAAGAGGGCGGCCTCCGGGCGGCGCTGCTCGAAGTGGAAGCTCACCCCGAGCGCGCGACCGTCGACCACCGTGGCGCCGTTGGCGGCGTAGACCATGTCGGGCAGGCCGGGGGCGCCCTCGATGACCTCGACCTCGTGCCCGAGCTCGAGGTATGTGGCGCGCAGGTTCTCCCACTGGCGCATCACGAGGTCGTGGTCGACGGGGACGTCGGTGTGCATCCACGGGTTGATCTCGTAGACCACGTCGAAGTAGGTCGGGCGGCACATGAGGTAGCGCCGCGTGGTGGCGACCCGGTCGGCGAAGTCGGTGCTCGCCGTCGTGCTCGTGTCCGAACCGGTGCCCGGGAGCGGGCTGGTCTGCGTGGTCGCGAGGGTCATGGTGGGGCTCCTTGTCGCCGCGATGGCTGCTGCTCGACGGTGCGGACCGCACGCGGCGACGCGTCGCCGGTGCGCGCCGTTGCTGCCTCTACGGTGACACCCGGGCCAGGCGTCCTCAATCACCGCCCGTTGCGTGTTGACGCAACGGATCGCCGCGGTGCTCGACTGGGAGCGCGATTCGTTGCGCGGGGGTGAGGGTGGTCACCCCGGGCCGTGGGCCGCCCCGCGCGACACGGGCCGGCCCCGGCCGTCCTCCGACCAGGCAGACGACCCTCAGCAGCAGCCCTTGGGCGTCGCCTCGTCCTGGCGGGAGCGCCACCACTCGCGCTCGGGCAGGGGATCGTGATCGGGGTGCTCGACCCGGTGCCGGGCGACGTAGCGCTCGTAGGCCGACGCGCCGAGGACCCCGCGGAACCACCAGCGCAGCGAGCGCCCGCCCCGAACGGCGGCCGCGACGGCCGCGGCTGCGGCCGCGGTCGCGGTCGCGGTCCAGGGTCGGGGCTCGCTGCGCTGGGTCATGAGGAGGTCATCGGACGGTCAGGCGGCGTCGGCGCGCCGGTTCAGTGGTGCCCGCCCGCGAGGAGCTTCGGGTCGCCGACGATCGCGTACTCGGCCTCGACCTTCTTCTCCAGCGGCGTGGCGACGAGCAGCGTCTCGGGCGCGTAGAAGTTGGACTCCACGGGCTCGTCCTCGCTGGAGAACTCCTCGCCGGTCCGGCCCGTGCGCACCGCCTTCACCACGACCATGATCGCGGTGACCATGAGCGAGGCTACGAGCACGATGAACAGGATCGACAGCGTGCCCTGGATCGCGGTGTTGCGGACCGTGGCGTTCGCGTTCGCGAGCGCGGTCGCATCGAGCCCGCCGGCGGCGATCTTCTCCTTCGTCGCGTGGTGCAGCGCCCAGTACCCGAGCGCGACGTCGCTCGAGAAGATCTTCTGGAACGAGGCGGTGAAGGTCGTCGCCGTGTCCCAGACGAGCGGGACCAGCGGTATCCACACCCACTTGAGATAGCCCTTCTTCACCACCATCACCGTGACGATCGTGAGGGCGCAGGCGGCGATGAGCTGGTTCGCGATCCCGAACAGCGGGAAGAGCATCCGGATGCCGCCGTTGGGATCAGTGACGCCCATGAGCAGGAGCGAGCCCCACGACGCGACGACCACGGCGGTCGTCAGCCAGCCGCCGACGCGCCAGGAGGGGTCGCGGAACTTCGGCACGAGGTTGCCGATCGCGTCACCCAGCTGGAACCGGGCGACGCGGGTCACGGCGTCGACGGCGGAGAGGATGAACAGCGCCTCGAACATGATCGCGAAGTGGTACCAGAACGACATCATCCCGGTGCCGCCGAAAACCTGGTGCAGGATGTTCGCCATCCCGACGGCGAGCGTCGGTGCGCCGCCCGTGCGGGACACGATCGAGGGTTCGCCGACGTCCTCGGCGACCGCCTCGAGCGCCTCGGCGCCGGTGAAGGTGACGGTCTCGCCGTCGCGCTCGGTCTCCCAGACCGCCTCGACCTCCTCGCCGTCGCGGTTCACCTCGAGGTTGGGCAGCGCGGCGGCCGCGTTCTCCTCCGGGCTCGCGTCGGCGGAGTAGGACTCACCGGCGGTGGACTGGATCGAGGCGGCGGACATGTTCATCGAGAAGTACACGCCCTGGTTGAGCGAGACCGCGGCGGCGAGCGCCATGATCGCCACGAACGACTCCATGAGCATGCCGCCGTACCCGATCATCCGGACCTGGGACTCCTTCTGCACCATCTTCGGCGTGGTGCCCGAGGAGACCATCGCGTGCATGCCGGACAGCGCGCCGCACGCGATGGTGATGAACAGGAACGGGAAGAGCGCACCGGCGAAGACCGGGCCCGCGGTGTTGAAGGCGAACTCGGTGAAGTCGGGCATCTGGGCGATCGGCCGGGCGACGAGGATGCCGATCGCGAGGATCACGATCGTGCCGACCTTCATGAAGGTCGAGAGGTAGTCGCGCGGCGTGAGCAGCAGCCAGACCGGCAGGACCGCGGCGAAGAACCCGTAGATCACCATGCACACGACGAGCGTGGTGGGCGTGAGGTGGAGGAACTCCCCCCACGAGGACTCGGCCACGTACCGGCCGCCGACGATCGCCGCGATGAGCGCGACGAACCCGATGATCGAGATCTCCATGACCTTGCCCGGGCGGACGAAGCGCAGGTAGAGGCCCATGAGCAGGGCGATCGGGATCGTCATGCCGACCGAGAACACGCCCCACGGGCTCTCGGCGAGCGCGTTCACGCAGACCAGCGCGAGCACCGCGAGCACGATCATGAGCATCACGAACACGACGACGATCGCGACGGTCCCGCCGAACCGGCCCATCTCGTCACGGGCCATCTGGCCGAGCGAGCGGCCGCCGCGACGCATCGAGTAGAAGAGCACGAGCATGTCCTGGACGCCGCCGGCCACGACGACGCCGAAGATGATCCACAGCGTGCCGGGCAGGTAGCCCATCTGGGCGGCGAGGATGGGCCCGACCAGCGGGCCGGCGCCGGCGATCGCGGCGAAGTGGTGCCCGTAGAGGACGCGGCGGTCGGTCGGGTCGAAGTCGCGGCCGTTGTTGACGCGCTCGGCCGGGGTGGCGCGCCGGTCGTCGGGGCGCATGATCCGGCGCTGGATGTACAGCGCGTAGAACCGGTAGGCGATCGCGTACGTCGCCACGGCGGCGACGACGAACCAGACGGTGTTGACCCGCTCGCCGCGGACGATCGCGAGCATCGTCCAGCCGAGCGCGCCGACGAGGGAGATCGCGATCCAGACGGCGATCCGCACCGGCGTCCATCGTCGGTGCTCGGTCACCCCCACGGGGTGGCCGAGGGAGTTGCGGACGACGCTCCGCTCCTCCTCGTCGGAGTACTCGGGAAGGCGTTCGCTGGTGGTGGTCATGGTGGACTCCGTGGCTGCGCTGCCGGTCAGGGGTAGGTGCAGTCGGGACGCTAGCACCGGCCCCACCGCGCGCTAGGACCAAGGTCACGGGTGCTCGGCGGCCGTCCGCGGCGCACGTACGCTGCCCCTACGCTGGCCGCCGTGGACGACATCGACCGCGCCATCGTCGGGGTGCTGAGCCGTCACGGCCGTGCGACGTACGCGGAGGTGGGCGCCGCCGTCGGGCTCTCCGCGCCCGCGGTGAAGCGGCGGGTCGACCGGCTGCTCGACGACGGCGTCGTCGTCGGCTTCGCCGCGGTGGTCGATCCCGGCGCGATGGGCTGGGGGATCGAGGCGCTCGTGCACGTCTACTGCCAGGGCCGGATCGCGCCGAGCGCGCTCCGGGACGCGTGGGAGCCGATCCCGGAGATCGTCTCGGCGAGCACGGTCGCGGGCACGGCGGACGCCGTGGTGCGGGTCCGGGCGCGCGACGTGCAGCACCTCGAGGACACCCTGGAGCGCATCCGTGGGTCGGCCGCGATCGAGCGGACGGAGTCCACGATCGTGCTCTCGCGTCTCATCGAGCGCGCCTGAACGAGCCCCACGGGCGCCTCGGCGTCGTGGACGATCCGACCTGCGCGGCTCCGATCGGGGCGAGTTGTGGTCGTTGTGGTCGCGGCGGTGTCTCGCATCGTGAGCAGGAGTGCGACCGCGACCCCGCGCCCGGACGCACGACGCCCGACGGCGCGCCGCACGAGGGACGTGCGACGCGCCGTCGGGCGTGGGTCGGGCGGATCAGGCCGCGGGGGTGTCCTCGACCGTGTCGTGCGCGACGGCGGAGGGCGCCTCCCGCACGACGGTCACCGAGACCGAGGTGACGAGGGCCGCGACGGCGCCGACGGCCACGAGGACCGGGGCGAAGACGGCGGCGACGGCCGTGACCGCGAGGCCGGCGTTGAGCGGGATCTCCAGGAGGGTGTTCCCGGACGTGGTGGTGAGGATGATCCGGCGGACGTTGCCCTCCGCGATGAGCTCCTTGACCTTCCCGAGGAGCTTCTCGCCGGAGACCGTGAACTGCTCGGTGCGGGTGGGGCCGGCCTTGTCGGTCGACTCGTCCGTGGGCTGCTCGGCCGGCTGCTCGGTGAAGGGCTGCTCGGTCTTCGGCTCGAAGGGCGGCGGGGTGGGCTGCTCGCCGAAGGGCTGGCCGTCCTGCGGCTGACCGTCGGTCCCGTAGTGCTCGGACATGGTGGCTCCTTCCGGCGCTGGTGGCGCCATGCGGTCGTGGTTCGTGTCTCGATTCTGCGCGCCCGACCTGCGCGCGGCCATCCTCCCGACGGCTGAACCTCGCCGCCTCGGCCTCGGGGTGCTCCCGGACCCGCGTCCCTGAGGGCGGTGCGGCCGGTCCGGGCGGCGCTTGAGGTCGGCAGGGCGCCGGGCAAGTAGTGCGTCGGACATGCAGGGCGTCAGGCCGGTGGGTCGGCGGCAGCGGCGCCGTCGTCGGCGTCGTCGGCGTCGTGGCGCGCGCGGCTCGGCTGCACCCGCTTCGGCTCGCCCGGCATCTTCGGGTACTCGGGCGGGTAGGGCGCCTCGCCGAGCCCGTGGTCGCGCTCGTCGCGCGCGGCCCACTCCAGGAGCGTCTCGAGCCCGGCGCCGGGGTTCTCCGGCGTCCCGTTCGCTCCGGCGAACAGGTCGCCGACCTGCGCGAACCGCGCCGGCATGGTGCGGACCGTGAAGTCGTCCGGTGTGACCTCGGGGACCTCCTCCCAGCGCAGCGGCGCGGACACCGTGGCGCGCGGGTTGGCCCGCATCGAGTAGGCGGACGCGATGGTGCGGTCGCGCGCCATCTGGTTGTAGTCGATGAACACGCGCTCGCCGCGCTCCTCCTTCCACCACTTCGTGGTCACGCGGTCCGGCGCCCGGCGCTCGATCTCCCGCGCGAGCGCGATCGTCGCGCGCCGCGCCCGCACGAAGTCCCACTCGGGGCGGATCGGCGCGAACAGGTGCAGCCCACGCCCGCCCGAGGTCTTGGGGTGCAGCGTCAGCCCTGCCTCCTCGGCGACCTCACGCACGAGCGGCGCGAGCGCGGCCGCGTCGGCGTAGTCGGTGCCGGGCTGGGGGTCGAGGTCGATCCGGAGCTGGTCGGGGGAGTCCACGTCCCCGCGGCGCACCGGCCACGGGTGGAACGTCACCGTGTTCTGCTGGATCGCCCAGACCACGACGGCGAGCTCGGTCGGGCAGACCTCGTCGGCGAAGCGTCCGCTCGGGAAGGCGATGCGGACCGACTCCACCCACTCCGGGGCGCCCTTGGGCACCCGCTTGGAGTAGAAGCCGTCGCCCTGCACCCCGGTCCGGGTGGTGAGCACCATCCCGCGGCGGTACCCGTCGGGCCAGCGCTCGAGCGCCGTCGGACGGTCCTGCAGCGCGGCGAGGATCCCGTCGCCGACGGCGACCACGTACTGCGCGACCTCGAGCTTCGTCACCGGGCCGCCCGGGACCTCGTCGAACACCACCTTGTCGGGTGAGGAGATCCGCACCTGCCGCCCGCGCACGTCCAGCAGCTCTGCCTCGCTCGCCCGCGCCATTCCTGCACAGTACGCAGGGCCCCGCGCCCCGGCTACGGCGCGTCGGGCGCATCGACCGCGGGCGACGACGCCGACTCGCCTCGGTCGGCCGGCTCGGCCCGTCTGGGGTGCAGCTTCTGGGGCTGGACGACGTCGTACGTGCGCCGCAGCGCGGCGGTGGTCGCGTCGTAGTGCCGCTGCGCGACGAGCACGAACAGCATGTCCCCGACGGCGAGCTGCGCGATCCGGCTCGAGAACGCACCGACGCGGTACGGCAGCTCGCGCGCGCTCGTGGTGAGCGCGACGTCGACCGCGCGCGCGCAGCACTCCGGCCTCCTCGCCGGGTTCGTGCTCGGCGGGCTCTTCCTCCCGCTCGTGATGCTCGGGCTGCGCCAGGCGCTCATCCCGATCCACGCCACGCTCATCGAGCAG
>NZ_VENP01000090.1 GCF_006351005.1 Miniimonas arenae
GTTGGCCCCAGCCTGCGCTACCGCGCGCTCAGATACGCATTCCAGGTCCTGATGGCTGAGAGTCTGGCGGGGAGATCAGGGGCTGGGCCGGCGACGCTGGTGCAGTGAGCTCGTTGGCGCGGTGTGCTGCTTCGGCTGCGCGAGCAGCTTGGATGCGTGCGAGCTCGCGGCGACGGCGCAGCGCGTCAAGCTCTGAGTCGTCGGTAGACCGTTCCGCGGTCGGCGGCGGAACAACCCGGGTTAGCGCAGCCGCTGCGATGCGGTAGGCGCGTTCTTGCACGCCCGCGCCCCCCTCGGGGCCGGGCCCGAGGGGGTCGGTGCCGGTGATGGCGTAGCGGTCGCGGTAGGCCGCGACGTCCCGCACGCTGGCCCGCCACACGGCCAGGGTCCTGGCGTCTGCGGGTGGCCGGTACAAGCGGCGGGTCCACGCGGGCGGGGTGGGTCCTTCCACGTCGGCGACGAGGGCGTCCAACCGGTCGCTGATCAGGTCGACCTGCCGCTCGAGCCACGCCTGGACGTCACCGTCGACGAACGGAGCACGCGGTGCCACCTGACGCGTCGGCGCGTCAGCGGTCGACGCGTCCCCAGCCATCGACGGGACGGGGGTGCGCGCCTCAGCGAGAATCTCCCGCACGGTTTCCTCGGCGAGGTGACGGCTCAGGACAGCGGTGAGGTACTCGTCGGTGTCGGGGTCCTCGGGCAGGCGCGTGAGCGCGTCGGCGAGGCGCCGGGCGAGTGCGACGGCCCGCTCGGGTGTGACGTCCCCGTGGGTGTTGGTATCGACGACGTGGTCGATGACGTCGTAGGTGAGGGGCCCGGGGTAGCGCAGCGCACGGTCGAGCTCCTCTGCACGTCCGGTCTCGAGAAGCTCGCCGGGGTCTTTGACCCCGGGGAGGCGGGCGCCTGCTGCCGATGCGGCCTCGCGGGGGGTGAGGCGTTCCCAGGCGCGGACGGTCGCTTCGCGGCCGCTCGGGTCGGAGTCGAACAGGAGCACCGCGCGACCCAGGTCGCCGCTGGCGGTGCGGACGAGGTCGAGCTGCTCCTCGGTCAGGGCGGTGCCACACGGGGCAAGGGGGACGAGGTCTTCGCGCTGGAGTGAGGCGACGGCGGCGACGTCGAGGGGGCCCTCGACGAACACCGCCCGGGCCCCGCCGGCCAGGCGGGCGGCGGCTTCGGTGCTCCAGCCGTGCAGCACCTGGCGCTTGTGGAACGTGTCCCGTTCGGGGGTGTTGAGGTACTTCGGGTTCCGCTCGTCAACGACGCTCGGGTTGGCGCGGGCGGTGAACCCGACGATCACGCCGTCGTGGTCGCGGATGGGCATGACGAGCCGGTCGCGGAACAGGTCGATCGTGCGCCCGTCCCTGGTCCTAGCCGCGACGCCGGCGGCGATCATGTCCTCGTCGCGGTAACCGAGGTCGCGCAGGTGCTTGCTCAGCGCGTCCCAGGACGCGGGCGCATACCCGTGCTCGCACGCTCCCGCCAGGCCACGGCGGGTCAGGTACTCCCCCGCCCACGATCCCTCCGTCTGCTGCTGCCACCACCGCCAGGACTCTCCCGCGATGGCGACCGCCCGGTCGCGTACCGCAGGGGCCGGCGCCGCGGCCGAGGGCGAGGCCTCATCTGTGAGAGAGACGAGCGGGTCGTCGTCGACGCGCGCGGGCGCCTCGCCGCGTTCGTCGACCGCGTCGAGGCTGCCAGGGTGGGCGGGCGTGGGCGGGGTGGTGGTGGGGTCGGGGTCGATCTCGGGGGGTTGGGTGATCCAGTCGGGCAGTCGTGACCCGTGGGTCGCCGCCGGTTCACCCAGTCGGGCGCGGAGGGCGCGGGCGGGCCACTTGGCCTGCTCGATCGGGCGGGAGTCGGAGGCGATCGCCTCTGCAAGGGCCGTGGCGACGTCGCGGTGCTCGGTGCGCTCGACCTCGAGCAGGCGTGCGCACAGCTGGGGGTAGGCGGGGTCGGCCAGGACGGCGGCCGCGGCCGGGTCGGGGAGCACCTGGCGCACGATGTGGTCCAGGCGTTCGTGGGCGGCGGGCTCGAGCAGGCGTTCGTAGGCGTCCTCGTAGGAGGGGACGAGCTGCGCGAGGGAGTGGGCCTGGTCCCACTCGGTGACCATGGCTTGCAGCGCCGCGGGCGCCTCGTCGACGTTCGCCAGGACCCGTTCCAGGGCCTGGCGAACGGCGCGCGTCGGGTCGGGCTGGTGGTGCAGGTCGACGTCGAGGACGGCTTCGGTGACCGTGTACAGCCGGTTCATATACCGGCCGCGGGTGGCGCCGGTGTACAGGTGGTTGCGGGTCATGGACTCATCGACCAGGACGTGTCCGGCGTCCACGGTCATGCCCTGGACCCGGTGGACGGTCGCGGCGTAGCCGAGCTCGACCCACTCGGCCACGTACGCGGCGGGCAGCCGCACCCTCGCCTTGGTCTCGCGGTGGGTCACGCTGAGGGAGCCGTCGTGGTGTCGACGCGTCACCCGCCACAGGTCACCGTTCTTCACGAAGTCGCTCGCCCCGGTGCGCAGCCGGCGATCGTTGCGTCGGGTCACGATGACGTCGCCGGCGCCGGCGGTGCCGCCGTCGTGCAGGGTGACGCCGGCGCGTTCGACGACGCCGGCGATGACGCGGTCACGACGGGCGCGGGCGTTCAGGTCGACGACGACGTCGTTCGTCGCGGCGACCATGATCGCGGAGTCTCCCGCGGCCATGTCCGCGGTCCACGCGCCGTAGACCTCCTCGGTCATCGCCTCCGCGCTCCCTCCCCGGGCGCGGTCCCCGGTGATGTAGTAGTCCAGGCCGGCGACGTCTCCGTCGCGCAGCTGCAGGGAGGCTCGAGCCTCCTGCTCGTTCACGCCCGCGCCGTCGGCGAGCAGGAACCGGTGGACCTCTTCCAGGTGCGCGGCGCCGACGTAGTGGTCGATCAGCCGCAGCGCTCCCCCGGCACCGACCGCGGCAAGCTGCGAGGGATCCCCGAGGAGGCGGACGCTCGCGCCGTAGCGTTCGGCGAGGTCCAGGACGGCGGCGAGCTCCGGGGTGCCGGCCATGCCGGCCTCGTCGACCAGCAGCACCGCGTGCTCATCCAGCTCGTACGCCTCCCCCACGGTGCCCGCCGGCAGCCGCCCGTCCGGGCCTGTCGCGGCCGCGGCCCGGGCGTGGACGTCGAGGAGCTTGTGCAGCGTGTCGGCCTGCACCTCCAGCTCCTCCCCCAGCACCGCGGCGGCGGCCGCCGACGGCGCCAGTCCGATGACGCGGCCGCCGGCGGCTTCCGCCGCGCGCGCGAACGCGCTCATCGCCGTCGTCTTGCCTGTCCCGGCCGGTCCGATGCCCGCGGCCACCCGATGCCCCGACGTGGCGAAGTGGGAGGCGAGTCCACGCTGTCCCGCGTTCAGGGTGCGGTCCTTTGTGGTCTCGACCTGGGCCAGGGCCGCGGCGAAGGTGGCCTCGTCCACGCGGAGCCCCCCGGTGGACTGAGCCGCGCTGAGCAGTCGCTCCTCGGCCGCGAGCACCGTCGCGGAGGTGAAGACCTCCGAGCCGTGCACCCGGTAGATGCTCTCCCCGTCGGCGCGCCTGAGCACCTCCGAGGTGGGGGTGTTCAGCTCCTCGGGGGTGAGTCGGATCGAGGTGGCTTGGGCGCGGTCTACGACGGCGGCGACGACGGCGCGGGCGGTCACGTGCGCGGGTGCGTCGACCACCCGACGTGAGGCGCGCACGACCCGCTCCGCCTCGGCCTGCAGGTGCCACCGGTTCCACGTCGATCGGTGCCGGGCCAACCCGGCCAGCACCGTCTGCGCGAGCTCGTCGATGCTCTCCACCGCGACCGCTGTCGCCTCGGCTCGCAGCTCCGGGGCGCCCGAGAGGGCGGCGGCGACCATCTGCTCGACCCCGCTACGGCCGCCGAGGACACGCTCGGCGGTCGCCCGCCACTGAGGCAGGCGCTGAGCCAGCCCGACCCCACCCTCCTTGGCCTGGCGGGTCGCGAGGGTCGCCTGCTGCGCGAGCTTGAACTGGACCGCGCGCGGAGCCTCCCGGCCGTGCTGAGTGCGGTAGGCGGCGAGCAGCGACTGGTACTCCTTCTCCACCTGGTCACGCCGCTGGGAGAACGCAGCCCGCACCTCCGCGGACACGCCAGCGATCTCCCGCACGGGACGCTTGCCCTCACGTCCCTCGGCCACGAACCCCACCCCGAGGCGGGCGATGAGCTCTTCCTCGATCAGGCTGTTGTACCGCTCCGACGCTGCCACCCCGAGGGCATGGAGCACGCGGCCGTCGAGCGATCGCCACTGCCCGTCGACGCCCTGGACCTTCGTGGAGACGGCGACGTGGGTGTGCAGGTTGGGGTCGCCCGTGCGGGAGTCGAGGTGGTCGAACGCGGCCGCGACAAGTCCCGTGATGTCGATCTGCCCCACCCCGCCGGCACCCACCCGGGTGTACGCACCCTCGCTCTGGATCCACTCCAGCGCTCCGTGCCACGCCGCGGCGTGAGCCTGGCTGATCTGCTCCCGAGTCGCGTCATCTGCCAGTGCCCACAGCGTGCTCACGCTCTTCACCGGAGTGAACACGAGGTCATACCCCGCGACCGCGGCGCGCTGCTCCGCACCCCGCGTGGCGAGGTAGTGCGCGACGTCCCCGGCGGCCGGCTCACGGCCGTCGCTCCGTTCGGTCACGATCTCCGTGGCCACCTGCCAGCGCAGCGCGTCGCGCTCCTCTCCCGCCTCTGGGGACCGGTCGTGCTCGGCCGCGAACGCGGCGTACGCCGCAGCCAGACGCTGCGGGTACTCATCCCCCTGCGCCTCCTTGAACACCGGGAACCGGCGCCCCAGCCGGGCGTCCTTGACGGCCTGCGCCGGCGACACCCCCCGTGCTACGGCTGCGGCGACCTGAGCATCAGCATCGGGGTGCAACCCCTCCCCGAACAGGGCCTGCATCTGCTTCTCAGTGACCACTCCCCCGACGTTCAACGCCGCCAGCCCAGCCCCCACCCACGCCCCAGGCGGGTTGCCGTGCTGCATGTAGTACTCCGACAACGACTGCCCCGGCTCACGCTTCACATCACCCGAGGCGACCTGCTTCGTCAGGTAGCTGTACCCATCACCGGCGTGCAGCACGTGGACCGTCATCACGAGCCCACCACGCTCCCCCGCACCCAGTTCGACGGCGAGAATGCGCGGCCGAGTACGAGGCGGCTCCCGTGCTCGCTCGTCATT
>NZ_VENP01000091.1 GCF_006351005.1 Miniimonas arenae
AAGGGCTCCTTGCCTAATAACGGAGTGGTCATCGATATCGCCGAGTAGTGGCCGCCGCCTTGCCCGAGTCAAGTTGACTGCGTGTCGACAGCAGGTGAGGCTCGCCGTCGTCCGTGGTCGCCGACGTAGGCTCGGCGCATGCCACTTCACGGGGAGTACGCACCGAGCACGTCCGGCCACGCGCGCACGCAGGCCGAGGAGTTCGAGGCGAGCGGCGGCTCGCGCGCGAACACGATGCAGGGGGTACCGATCATCGTGCTCACGACGGTCGGCGCGAAGTCGGGGAACCTGCGCAAGACGGCGCTGATGCGCGTCGAGCACGAGGGCGACTACGCCGTGGTGGCGTCCAAGGGCGGCGCGCCCGACCACCCGCAGTGGTACTGGAACCTCGTGGCGCACCCGCACGTGGAGCTGCAGGACGGTCCGGTGAAGAAGGACTACCTCGCGCGCGAGCTGTCGGGCGAGGAGCGCGCGACCTGGTGGGACCGCGCCGTCGCGGTGTGGCCGGACTACGCGAACTACCAGAAGAAGACCGACCGGCTCATCCCGCTGTTCGTGCTCGAGGAGATGGCCGAGCCCGAGGGCTGATCTGGTTGGCGGGCGGCGGGCCGGTCGGCCGCCGGCGGCGCTGCGCGGGCAGCGCCGCGCGACGCCTGAGCGCGGCGCTGGCAGAATGGCCCGGGCCCTGGGCGGTGCCGCGGTGACGTGACGCGGCTGACGCCTCGGGGCCGAGGAGCGATGACAGAGCGGCCGAATGTGACGGTCTTGAAAACCGTTGAGGTGCAAGCCTCCGGGGGTTCGAATCCCCCTCGCTCCGCACGAGGTGACGACGCTGCGGCCGGCGCCCGGCCCCCGCGAGGACATCCGCCCGGACGTGGGAGCGCCCCGCCACGAGCCGAGGGGGACGGCTCGCGCGGGGCGCTACGCGTTCCGCAGGTTGGGGACAGGCGGACCGCGAATGTCGTGGAGGTGCCAGCACCGCGTCTGGGGGGAAGGGCGCGCGAACTTCAGCGACTCGTTGAACCTATCCGGCTCTCAGGACGCTGACCGTGTCCGAAGGTCCCAGAATCTTCCCGAGACTTCACGACACGTGATGCGAGACGCCCCGGGCGCGCCGGCGATCAGGGCCGTTGCCCGCCGCCCCCGCCGGGCGCCTGCCCGCCGGCGCCCATGCCACCGCCACCCATCCCGCCGCCGGGCCCACCACCGATCCCGGTGAGCGAGGAGGTCCCGGCCGTCAGCGTGACGGACGTTCCGCCGTCGGGCGTCACGGTGTAGCTGGACCCGGCCGTGACGTCGGCGGAGGAGTAGACCACCGAGGCGATGTCCTTCGGCGTCGTGAACGACGTGAGCTCGGTGCCGGACGCGTCCGTGATCGTGACGGTCGAGCCGGCCGAGGCGGTGAGGTTGCCCGCGATCCAGCTCTGCGCCGACTCGGTGGACGGCTCCACGGCCATCCCGGCCGACCCGACGGCGAGCAGCGTGCCGCCCGAGATCGAGAACACGTCGAGGTCGAGTGGGCCGTTGCCGTCCATGGTCGGCCCGTAGACCACCACGTCGCCGCCGGTCATCTCGGCGCTGCCGTTGGAGTCGAGCCCGTCGCCGTCGGCGTCGACGAGGATCGACCCGGCCGAGATGAGCAGCCACACCTCCGAGGCCGAGGAGTTGGCGGCGTTGACGCCGTCGTCGCTGGCGGTGATGTCGGCGTCGGTCCCGGAGAACGTGATCGTCGCGCCCTCCACGCCCTCGTAGGACTCGGTCACGGTGAGCGTGCCGCCCGAGAGGGTGACCGAGCCGTCCGAGTGCACGCCGTCGTCGCCGCTCGCGAGCGTGAGCGTGCCGCCGGATACCGAGACGGCGCCGTTGCTGTGCACGGTGTCGTCGGTCGCGGTCAGCGTCAGCGTGGGGTCACCGCCGACGACGACAGACACGTCGCCATTGAGGCCCTTGCCCACGGACGTCGCGGTGATCGTGCCGCCCCCGACGATGACGTCGGTCGCCGCGGAGAAGGCGTCGTCCCCGGCGTCGAGGGTGAGCTCGCCGTCGAGCACGGCGATGTAGCCGGCCGTGGTGTCCTCGTCGTTGTCCGACTTCAGGGCGTCGCCGCCCGCGGTGAGGTCGAAGGTGCCGCCCGTGATGACGAGGTAGTCCTTGCCGCGCACGGCGTCGTCGGCGGCGTCGACCGTGATCGTGCCGCCCGTGACGACGAGGCCGTCCTTGCCGGTGATGCCGTCGCCGGCCGCGGAGGTCACGGTGAGGCTGCCGGCGCCGCCGATGGTGAGGTCCGCCGTCGAGTACAGCGCGGCGTTGACCACGTCGGTGCCGGAGGCGTCCTCCTCGGGGATGGAGGTGCGGGCGTCGGCGAGGGTGTTCGTCGAGCCGTCGGCCAGGACCACGACGACGCTCCCGGCGTCGGCGACCTGCAGCGGCCCGGTCGTGGTGGAGGTGATGTCGGCGCCGTCGAGCACGAGGGTGACCACGCCGTCGTCCGCCGAGTCGACCACGATCTGGCCGTCGGTGAGGGTGCCCGACACCACGTAGGTGCCCGAGGCGGTGATGGTCACGGTGGAGCCGTCCACGGTCACGGCGGAGGCGCCGTCGCCGCTCGCCGTGGCCGTGTCGCCGGAGAGCGAGATCGCGACGGCGGAGCTCACGTCCACGTCCGTCTCGCCCGTCTCGTAGGCGAGGTTCGCGGCGAGGGCCGCCTCGACGTCCTCGCCGGCGACGGCGTCGACCGGGGCCGCGGCGTCGGAGTCGGTGTCCGCGGCGTCGGCGTCCGTCGTGGCGGTGTCGCTGGCGGCCTGCGCGGTGCCGGAGTTGTCCGCCGCCGCGGTGTCGGTGCTGCAGGCGGCGAGGGTGCCGACGCCGAGCGTGGCGGCGACGGCCGTGGCCAGGGCCCTGCTGCGCAGCGGGCGAAGGGCGCCCAGCGAGCGGGTCTGCCGGGTGGTGGGGGTGGGTCGCATCGGAGGCTCCTTGGTTCGGGTCGCTCAGGCGGCCGCAGCGGGGACGACGGCGTGCTCGCGCAGCTGCGTCATGGTGCGGTGCCAGCGGTTGGTGGGGAGGTCGGTGTCGCCGGTGAGGGCGAGGCCGCAGGTGTACTTCGACATCCGGCGCGGTCGGATGCCGGAGTGCCAGAGCAGGTGGTCCAGCGCGCACGGGCGGCCGGTGGTCTTGGTCTCGACGACGGCCCAGCCGGGCAGCGCGAGCCGGCGCCCGGTGTGCACCTGGGTCCACTCGAGGTCGGTGTCGACCGTGACGCGGCTGTCGCTCGCGGGGAGCAGGTAGGTGGTGCGGGAGTAGGTCACGTCGAGCACGGGCTGCAGCGGGGACACCGCGGGCAGCTCGATGCCGGTGCGCTCGCGGACGGTGGCCGGGGCGAACCGGTGCCGCTCGGTGCGCGACGCCTCCGCCAGCGGCAGCCGGTCCTTGACCGTCTCGCCGCGCACCGAGCGCGTCTTCACCTCGAGGAACTCCTCGCCGGAGTCGCGGTAGGTGCGGGTGCGCACCTTGTACCGGCGCGGCCGGCCGTGCGCCGCGAGGAGGTAGGACTCCAGGTCCGCGGTGTCGAGGTAGCAGGACGCGTACCGGTGGGACGTGCTGCCGGCGATCTCGAGGACGCGCAGGTCGGGGTCGGCGTCGTCGATGAGGGCGAGCTGCGACGTGGGGAGCAGGTACTTGCGGTCCACCCGGGTCTGCAGCTCGGCGACGGCGAGCAGCTCCTCCAGCGAGATCGGCCGCGCGGTCATCGGGTCACCTGCGGGGCGTACGACGGCGCAGCCTGGGCCGGGTGCGCGGCCTGCGGGATGGCGTGGGTCGCCGTGGCGGTGGCGGCTGTGTGTGTCGGCGCGGCCGTGTGTGTCGGCGCGGCCGTGTGGGTGGACGCGGCGGTCGGGGTCGTCGCTGCCGTGGCCGTGAGGACCCGCGGCGTGGGGGACTGGGCGTTGCGCGGCAGGACGTACCGCACGTCGACCCAGGTGGAGTCGTTGACGAGGTCGAGACGCTGCACGTGGACCGAGCGGACCGAGGCGCCGAGCATCTGCTCGAGCACGTCGCGCAGCTCGTTCTCGTCGGGGATGGCGCGGTCGAGCACGATGAGCTGGCCGCGGGAGGTGGGGAACACGGCGGGGTGGTCGATAACGAACATCACCGCGACCACCAGCGCCATGCCCGCCATGGCGAGCCAGATCGGGGTCGGGGCGAGGCCGCCGAGGAGGCCGATCGCCAGCGCCGCGAAGTAGTAGGCGACCTCGCGCTGGCTCAGCTCGTCCGAGCGGAGGCGGATGATCGACAGGACGCCGAGGAGCCCGAGGCCGAGGCCGGCGCCGACCGAGGACGAGGCGAGGGCCGCCGAGACCGCGAACACGCCCACGTTGATGCCCACGTAGGCGACGACGAGGTCGCGGCGGTGGTGGCGCGGGTGGTACAGGCCGAGGACAAGAACGGCGATCGCGACCAGGTCGGCCGCGAGCAGCACGAGTGTCGTGGGGACGGACATCGGGGCTCCTTCGTAGGTTGGACTTCCCCTAGTCAGCCCCGCGCGCCTGTGCCCTGCCTGTGCCTGGCGTCAGGGGGCGCTTATGGTCGGTGTTCGGGTGGCGTTCGGGTGGCGTTCACCGTGAGTTCATCCGCGTCGTCATTCGCGCCGCCATCCGTGGCGGGCACCGCCGGGTGCGCCGTTGCTCTGCTCGCCCCCGTGCGACAGCGCTGTGGCTAGCCGATCCCCGTCCCCTCGACCGTGAAGGCTCGAGAATCGTTGGTATCGCGCCGATCTCCGGGTCTGCGGGCGCTCCTCGCAGGGGACCCCGCGGACACTGCACAGCCACAGCGCTGTGGCTGTGTATCGCTCGCGTGGCCACGCCGCCCGAGCGCGCTGACGCCCCGAGAACCGCGGGATTTCGCCGCTCGTGCGCTCCGACTCGGCGTCCGGCGCGCGCCGGGCGAGCCACAGCGCTGACGCATGGTCGCGGTCGTGGCGCCCGGCCGCGCTCGTGGCGCGGCGTCGGGTGGCG
>NZ_VENP01000092.1 GCF_006351005.1 Miniimonas arenae
CACGAGGTGGCTCGATCTCTCTCGCCTCGACGCTTCGCCCAGTCCCTCGCCCGCCTCGTCCCGGCCGTGCGTGAGGAACACCTCCGACCGGCTCCAGCAGGCGTTCGCGCTCAAGCTCTCGCCCGAGACGGATCGCTGGTCGACGACTTCCTCTTTGCCACGAGTCCGCGGCAGCTCCACGTGATCAACGCGCCGTCGCCCGCCGCGACGGCAGCGCTGGAGATCGCCGGACACGTCGTGAGCGAGCTCGACCGCTCGGCCGCTACGTCCTGAGCCGCCGGGGGGTCGGACTCAGCGTGCAGAAGGGTCGGACTCAGCGGGATGCGGCAGTCGAGGCAGCCGCGGCGGCCGCCACGCTCCCCCCGACCACGCCGCGAAGGACGCCGAGCACCCAGTCGAGGAGCTCGCCGTCGCGCACCATCTCCCCGCCCACGCGCGCCGTCGTGGGCGCGGGCACGAGGATCGTGCGGACCGCACCCTTGATGATCGAGCGCGGGTAGAGCCGCTTGAGCCGCACGGTCATGGAGTCGGTGAGGTCGACGGGCGCGAACCGGATGAACTGCCCCTGGATCGTGACGGCGGTGACGCCCACCTCGCGCGCCACCGTGCGCAGGTTCGCGACGGCGAACAGCAGCTCCACGCTGCGCGGCACCGGACCGTAGCGGTCGGTGAGCTCCTCGCGGACGGCAGCGACGTCGTCGGGCCCCGCCGCCGAGGCGATCTTCGTGTAGGCCTCGAGCCGCAGCCGCTCGTGCGGCACGTAGTCGTGCGGGATGTGCGCGTCGATCGGGAGCTCGATCGTGACGTCGGCGAGCTCGGCGACCTCCTCGCCGCGGTAGCGCTGCACGGCCTCGGACACCATCCGCACGTACAGGTCGAACCCGACGCCGGCGATGTGCCCGGACTGCTCCCCGCCGAGCAGGTTGCCCGCGCCGCGGATCTCGAGGTCCTTGAGCGCCACCTGCATGCCGGCGCCGAGATCGGTGTTCGCCGCGATGGTGGCGAGTCGGTCGTGCGCCGTCTCGGTGAGCGGCTTCTCCGGCGGGTAGAGGAAGTAGGCGTACGCCCGCTCCCGGCCGCGCCCCACGCGCCCGCGCAGCTGGTGCAGCTGCGAGAGCCCGAGCACGTCGGCGCGGTCGAGGATGAGGGTGTTGGCGTTGGAGATGTCCAGCCCGGTCTCCACGATCGTGGTGCACACGAGCACGTCCGACCGCTTCTCCCAGAAGTCCACGATGACCCGCTCGAGCTGGTGCTCGTTCATCTTTCCGTGCGCGACGGCGATGCGCGCCTCGGGCACGAGCTCGGCCAGCCGCGAGGCGGTCCGCTCGATCGACTCGACGCGGTTGTGCACGAAGAAGACCTGACCGTCGCGCAGCAGCTCGCGCCGGATCGCGGCGGTGATCTGCTTCTCCTCGTACGGCCCCACGAACGTGAGCACCGGGTGGCGCTCCTCGGGCGGGGTCGCGAGCGTGGACATCTCGCGGATGCCGGTGACGGCCATCTCCAGCGTGCGCGGGATCGGCGTCGCGCTCATCGCGAGCACGTCCACGTTGGTGCGCAGCTGCGTGAGCGTCTCCTTGTGCTCGACGCCGAAGCGCTGCTCCTCGTCGATGATGACGAGCCCGAGGTCCTTGAACCGCACCTCGCCGGTGATGAGCCGGTGCGTGCCGATCACCACGTCGACGGTCCCGTCCGCGACGCCCTCGCGCACGACCTTCGCCTCGGCGTCGGTCTGGAAGCGCGAGAGCCCCGCGACGTTGACCGGGAAGCCCGCGTACCGCTCGGCGAACGTCTGCAGGTGCTGCTGCACGAGCAGCGTGGTCGGCACGAGCACGGCGACCTGCTTGCCGTCCTGGACGGCCTTGAAGGCCGCCCGCACCGCCACCTCGGTCTTGCCGTAGCCGACGTCGCCGCAGATCAGGCGGTCCATGGGGACGGTCTTCTCCATGTCGCGCTTGACGTCGTCGATGGTCACGAGCTGGTCGGGGGTCTCGATGTAGGCGAACGCGTCCTCGAGCTCGCGCTGCCAGGGGGTGTCGGGCCCGAAGGCGTGCCCCTGGGTGGCCATCCGCGCGGCGTAGAGCCGGACCAGCTCGCCCGCGATCTCCTTGACCGCCTTGCGGGCGCGCGCCTTGGTGTTCTGCCAGTCGCTGCCGCCCATCTTGGACAGCGACGGCGACTCCCCGCCCGTGTACTTCGTCACCTGGTCCAGGGCGTCGGTGGGCACGTACAGCCGGTCGCCCGGCTGGCCGCGCTTGCTGCTGGCGTACTCGATGACGAGGTACTCGCGCGTGGTGGCGGTGCCGCTCGCGCCCGGCCCGCCGCCCACGCTGCGCTGCACGAGCTCGATGAACCGCCCGACGCCGTGCTGCTCGTGCACCACGTAGTCGCCGGCGCGCAGCGCGAGCGGGTCCACCACGTGGCGGCGGCGCGGCGCGAGCTGGCGCATGTCCTTGGTCGAAGCGCCCGCGCGCCCCGTGAGGTCCGCCTCGGTGAAGATCGCGAACCTGAGGGCCGGCAGCACGTAGCCGCGGCCGAACTGCGCCGTGGTGACGTGGACGAGCCCGGGCTCGGGCACCTCCTCGAGATCGGCGACGAGGCGGGCCGGCACGTCGGCGCCCTTGAGCTGCTCGACGAGCCGCCGCGCGGGACCCGCGCCCTCGGTGACGAGCACGAGCCGCCAGCCGTCGTGCGTGAGCTGCTGGAGGTCCGTGATGGCGCGCGCGAGGTCGCCGCGGTACCCCTCGACGTCGCGCGCCCCGAGCCGCAACGTGGTGACGGGACCGGAGAAGGCGTCCTCGCCGTCGTCGGCCCCGCTCTCTGCGCCCCCGGGGACGTCGTCCGGGAGCAGGCCGGTGAGCGCTGCGAGTTCTTCGTCGCCGCCGAACGGCGTGAGGGTCCACCAGCCGAGGCCCCGGCGCGCGGCGACGTCGCGCGCCTCCTCGAGGGTGACGAAGCTCGCGGCGGACAGGTCCAGCGGCACCGAGCCGCCCGCGGCCGCGGACGTCCACGCCGCGGCGAGGAACTCGCTCGTGGTGGCGACGAGGTCGTGCGCGCGGCGACGAATGCGCTCGGGGTCGACGAGGATCAGCCGCGCGTCGTGGTCCACGAGGCGCAGCACCTGGACCATGTCGCCGTCCGTGAGCGCCGGGATGAGGGACTCCATGCCCTCCACCGCGATGCCCTCGGCCATCTTCTCGAGCATGTCCGTCGCGCCGGGCAGCGCGTCGCGCAGCGCGAGCGCCCGACGGCGAACCTCGGCCGTGAGCAGCAGCTCGCGGCACGGCGGGGCCCACAGCCCCTCGGGCGCGATCTCGAGGGAGCGCTGGTCGGCGACGGCGAACCAGCGGATCTCCTCGATCTCGTCGCCCCAGAAGTCAAGCCGGAGCGGGTGGTCCTCCGTGGGCGGGAAGACGTCGAGGATGCCGCCGCGCACGGCGAAGTCACCGCGTTTCTCCACCATGTCCACGCGCGTGTACGCGGCGGCCACGAGCTGCTCGATCAGCTCGTCGATCGCGTGCGTCTCCCCCGCGCGGGCGCTCACCGGCACGAGGTCGCCGAGACCGCGGGTCACCGGCTGCAGCAGCGCGCGGGCGGGCACCACCAGGACGCGGATCGGCCCGGCCTGGGCGCGCGCGTCGTGCGCGTGCCCGACGGCGTGGCTCGCCGTGGGCGTCGCGCTCGCCTTCGCGCGGCTCGCCTTCGTCGGGCCGGCGTCCGTCTTCGCTGGCGGGTCTGGGGTGGCGCTTGCGGCCGCTACTTGACCGTCGGTCTGACGGCCGGTCTCGGGGTGGGCGAGACGGCGGAAGACGGCGAGCCGGCGGGCGACCGTGTCGGCGCGCGGGCTGAGGCGCTCGTGCGGGAGCGTCTCCCACGCGGGCAGGACGGCGACGTCGTCAGCCGGGACGAAGGCGCGCAGGGCGGCGGCGAGCTCGTCGGCGTCGCGCGTGGTCGCGGTGACGACGACGAGCTGGCGGGCCTTGGCGCCTGATGCGTCGCCCGCGCCGGGCTCGTCGGTCCCGCCGCGGGCGGCCTGCGCGAGCTCGGCGAGGACGCTCGCCCGGGCGCCTGCGGGAGCGACCAGCTCGAGCCGTCCGCCGGCGGGCAGCGCGGCGACGGCGGCGGGCACGGCCGCGTCCTCGGCGAGGAGGGGCAGGATGCCGGTGAGCTTCATGGGGATCCGTTCGACGGCGGGTGAAGCAGGCGCACCACGCGTGCTGCGCAGCGACCGCCGGGACCGCGTGCGGGCAGCACGACGGGCCCCGATCGACCGCCGAGGCGGGGTCGCGGGTGCGTGCTCCAGTGTAGGTCGGGGGTGCGACAGGCCGCGCTCGGCCTCGGTCGCCCCACGCCCGGAGTCAGGCGGCGCCGGACTCCTCGCCGTCGCGCGTGAGCAGGCCGCCCGCCTCGGTGTAGGTCTCTCCGGTCTCCGGGCAGCGCCACCGACCCTCGCCGCCGTCGACGAGCGGCACTCCCGCGCGGCCCACCCACTTGAGCCGGCGAGCCGGCACCCCCGCGACGAGCGCGAAGTCAGGAACGTCCGTGGTGACGACGGACCCCGCGGCCACGGTGGCCCAGCGACCGACGGTCAC
>NZ_VENP01000093.1 GCF_006351005.1 Miniimonas arenae
CGCGTCGCTTCGGGCCGTTCTGGGCGACGGTCGCGTCGCTTCGGGCCGTTCTGGGCGACGGTCGCGTCGCTTCGGGCCGTTCTGGAGGTCGGCCGCGTCGCTTCGGGCCGTTCTGGAGGTCGGCCGCGTCGCCTCGGGCCGTTCTGGGGGCGGGCCGCGTCGCTGGGGGCAGGCGGCGCGGAGGCGTCAGCGCGGGCGCAGAACCCGCGCCCGGACGGCGCCGATGACGACGGCCACCTGGACCGCGACCAGCCCGCCGAGCACCGCGGACAGCGTCGCGGACGGCCGCACGACCACCCAGACCCCGACCGTCAGCACGAGCGCCGCGACGAGGCCGCGTGCGCAGAGCCCGAGCGCCCGGGACAGGCCGGCGACGGCGTGCCCCGGTACCGGGACGTCGTGGCGCAGCAGGCGTAGCAGCACCCAGGCGGCGAGCACCGCCCCGACCAGCGCCGCGAGCATTCCCACCATGAGCACGACGAGCCCGGGGGTGACCATGTCGGCGCCCATGCCGCCGTCCTCGACCCGCGCCATGCTCGCCGCGCCCGCCGCCACGAGGCCGAGGCCGACCACGGAGGCGGCCATCGCGGCGAGAGTGCGGGTGGTCGCCTGCACCGCCAGACCGCCCTCGACGTCGGGGTCGGTCCGCCCGACGAGTGGGGACGTGTCGACGGGCTGGGGCGTGCCGGCGGGCGTGCTCGAGGAACGTCCCCCGAACGGCGTGTCCTCCGGCGTGCCCACGTCCTCACGGTAGGCGAGGAGCGCGCCACGACGGCGCAGGCGCGCACGCCCGCGGGCCCCTCGAGGTCGGCCCGCTACGGCAGCGCGTACCCGTCGTCGCGGCTGACGAGCAGCCCGTCGGCCACGAGCGTGGCCAGCGCCCGCTCACGCTGCTCCGCCTCGGGCCAGGCCAGGCCGAGCACGGCGTCGGGCACCACGCCACCGGCCTCGCGCACGGCGCCGAGCAGCCGGCCACGGGCCTGCCGGTCCGTCCCGTGCCAGGCCTGGACCCGGCGCCGGTGCGCGTGGGGGTCGGGCGGGTAGCCCGCCGCGCGCCACGCGCACGCGCCGGCGACCGGGCAGGCGGTGCAGGACGGGGCGCGCGCGGTGCACACGAGCGCGCCGAGCTCCATGATCCCGACGCTCCACCGCGCGGCGGCCGCCGGGTCGCGGGGCAGCACCGCGGCCGCACGGGTGCGCTCCGCGGAGGTGAGCGACGGGGCGGGCAGCGCCTCGCCGTCGAGCACGCGCGTGAGCACGCGTCGCACGTTCGTGTCGAGCACGACGGCGCGCCGACCGTACGCGAACGCCGCGACGGCGGCCGCGGTGTACTCCCCGATGCCCGGCAGTGCACGCAGGGTGTCGAGGTCGAGCGGCACCTCGCCGTCGTGCGCCGCGACGATCGCGGCGGCGGCATCACGCAGGCGCAGCGCCCGACGCGGGTAGCCGAGCCGGCCCCAGGCGCGCAGCACGTCGGCGACGGGCGCGGCGGCGAGGTCGGCGGGCGTCGGCCAGGCCGCGAGCCAGGCGCGCCAGACGGGCTCGACCCGGGCGACCGGCGTCTGCTGCAGCATGACCTCGCTCACCAGCACGCTCCAGCCGGTGGCGTCGGCGGCGCGCCAGGGCAGGTCGCGCGCGTGCGCCGCGTACCACTCCGCGACGGCGCGGTGCAGGTGCGCCGGGTGCGCGGCGGTCGGGTGGGGATCGGGCGACGCCGGGCGCGGGCTGTGGGGGGCGGCGGTCATGGCTCGCCTATCCTCACAGGGTGCCGAACCCATCGCGACCGACCCGTGCGACGGCGGCGGCGTACCGACGGCGACGCCTGGTCGCCCTGATCCTGGGGCTTCTCGTGCTGGGGGCCGCGGCCTGGGGCGTGACGGCGCTCGTGGGGCTCTTCACCGGGGGCGACGCCGAGGCGACCGGGACCCCGACCAGCAGCCCCGCCGGGGACCCCACGGACGTGCCCACCGACGCCGGTACCGGGGGCGCCACCGATCCGACGACCGCGCCGGAGCCCTCGCCCACCGAGTACCCGCTCGGCGCGACCCCGCCGACGCCGACCGCGTGCACACCCGAGCAGGCCCAGCTCACGCTCACAGTGCCCGCGACGAATGCGGTGGGTGCGGGCGTCGCGATGGTGCTCGGCGTGAGCACCGGCTCGGGCCCGGACTGCCTCGTCGACCTCGGGTCCGGCGCCACCGTGCTGGAGATCAGCTCCGGCGGCGTCCCGGTCTGGAGCTCGGCGCAGTGCCCGTTCGAGCCGACCTCGCGCAGGCTGCTGCTGCCCGCTGACAGCGAGGACTTCCAGGACCTCTCGTGGCCCGGTGCGCTGTCCCAGGACGGCTGCCCGGGTGGGATGCCGGTCGCGCAGGCCGGGACGTACCTCGCCGTGGTGACGCAGACGTCGGGGGACCAGGTGCTGCGCGCGGAGGCGACGTTCGTCCTGCAGTAGCGCGGTGCCTACGGCAGAGCGCTACACGAAGCGGTCGATGAGCGATGTCTCGGCGAGGCGCGACAGCCCCTCTCGCAGCGAGCGGGCGCGCACCGCGCCGACCCCGTCCACCACCTGGAAGTCCTCCACCGTCGCGGCGAGCAGCTTCTGCAGCGTGCCGAAGTGCGCGACGACGGCCTCGACGATCGGCATCGGCAGGCGCGGCAGCCGGGTGAGCATCCGGAACCCGCGCGGGGACGCGGCGGCGTCGAGCACGTCGCCGCCCGCACCGCCGAGGCCGAGGCGCCGGGCGACCTGCGCGAGGTCGATGAGCTCGGTGGAGTCGAGGGCCTCGATGCTCGCGAGCGACTCGGCGAGCGTGCGCCGCTCGTCGATGTAGTCGCGCACCACGAGCTCGCGGTCGGGCCAGGAAGCGCCCACGAGCTCGTCGAGCTGCAGCGCAAGGAGGCGGCCGTTCGTGCCGAGCTCGGTCACGTAGCCGGCGATCTCGATCGAGATCCGGTGCACCATCTCCAGGCGCTGGACCACGGTGGCGACGTCCCGCACCGTGACGAGGTCCTCGATCTCGAGGGCGGACAGCGTCTGCGTGACCTCGTCCAACCGGGCTCGGTAGCGCTCGAGCGTCGCGAGGGCCTGGTTGGCGCGGGACAGGATCGCGTCGGAGTCCTCCACGACGTACCGCTCGCCCTTGTAATACACGGCGACGATCCGCATCGACTGACTGACCGAGATGACCGGGTAGCCCGTCTGTACGGCTGCGCGCTGCGCGGTGCGGTGCCGGGTGCCGGACTCCGACGTCTCGATCGAGGCGTCGGGCAGCAGCTGGACGGCCGCCCGCAGGATGCGCGACGCGCTCGTGTCCATGACGATCGCGCCGTCCATCTTCGCCAGCTCGCGCAGCCGGGTGGAGGAGAACGCGACGTCGAGCTCGAACCCGCCGGAGCAGATCGACTCCACCACCGGGTCGTACCCGATCACGATGAGGGCGCCGGTGCGTCCGCGCAGGATGCGCTCGAGGCCGTCGCGCAGCGCCGTCCCGGGCGCGACGGCGCTCAGGAACGAGCGGCCGGAGGCGGCGGGGACGACGTCGGACATGGCGCGCACTCTACGGCAGCGGCGGCTGCCGGCCGGGGCTGCTCACCGGCCGCCGCGCGCCCGCCGAGCGCGTTCGAGCTCGTCCGGCGGCGCCGCCGGGGTGCGTCCGTCGGAGGCGCCGACGGGAGAGTCCGCGCCGTCCAGGGCGAGCGCGAGCGCAGCCGCGACGTCCCCCGCGGGCAGCAGACGCAGTCCCTCGGGTGCGCGCACACCCGAGGCGCCGGCCCCGCCGAGGCCCTCGGGCACGACGGCGCACGTGAACCCCAGCCGGACCGCTTCCGCCAAGCGGCGCTCGAGCCCGGTGGTGGGACGCAGCTGCCCGGTCAGCCCGACCTCGCCGACCGCGACGAGGCCCGGCCGCAGCGGCAGGCCGGACCGCGCGCTGGCGAGGGCGAGGATGAGCGCGACGTCGGCCGCGGGCTCGAGCGCCCGCGCACCACCCACGGTGGAGACGTAGACGTCCTGACCCGCGACCCCGCGCGCCAGGCGCGACTCCAGTACCGCGAGCACCATCGACACGCGCGCGGGATCCACCCCGGCGGTCGCGCGGCGCGGGTGCGGCGCCGAGGACGTCGCGACGAGCGCCTGCACCTCGATCGGCATCGGGCGGGCGCCGTCGAGCGTGATCGTGACGCAGCAGCCCGGCTCGGGCGAGCGCCGCTCCGAGAGGAACAGACCGCTCGGATCGGCGAGCCCCTCGATGCCGGAGTCGCCCAGGTCGAAGCAGCCGACCTCGTCGGTCGGGCCGTACCGGTTCTTCACCGCGCGCACCATGCGCAGGCGCGAGTGCCGCTCGCCCTCGAACTGGCACACCACGTCGACGAGGTGCTCGAGCACGCGCGGCCCCGCAATCCCGCCGTCCTTCGTCACGTGCCCCACCAGCACGACCGGCAGGTGCCGGGCCTTCGCCACGGCGATCACCGCGGCCGCGACCTCGCGCACCTGTGCGACACCGCCAGCGGCGCCCTCC
>NZ_VENP01000094.1 GCF_006351005.1 Miniimonas arenae
CTTTGACCCTTGCGCGCAACTACCCCAACGGAGGTTTCTGCCCGCACCACGCCTTTGTAGGCTCGAGCAAAGTGCGCTCAGCCATCCGGAAGGAGCACCATGACCACCTCCGACGCCACCTCCAGGCCCAGCCTCGACGGCGTGACCGTCGCGTTCCTCAGCACGGACGGCTTCGAGGACTCCGAGCTCACCTCGCCCTGGGAGGCCGTGGTCGCCCACGGCGGCACCGCGGTCCTCATCGCCCCCGACGACGGCGAGATCACCGGCAAGAAGGGCCACGTCGCCTCGGTGAACCGCACCTCGCACGACGTCGACGCCGCCGAGTTCGACGCCCTCGTGCTGCCGGGCGGCGTGGTGAACGCCGACGACCTGCGCACCGACCAGGCCTCAGTCGCGTTCGTCCGCGACCTCGTCGCACAGCACAAGCCGGTGGCGGTGATCTGCCACGGCGCGTGGATCCTCACCGACGCCGGCGTGCTCACCGGCCGCAGGATCACCTCGTTCCCGAGCCTGCGCACCGACCTGACGAACGCCGGCGCCACGTGGGTCGACGAGGAGGTCGTGGACGACGACGGTCTGATCTCCAGCCGCACGCCCGATGACCTCCCGGCCTTCGACGAGGCGCTGGTCGCCGCGTTCGCACGCGGCGCCGTCGCGCACCGTGCCTGACGCCCGCAGCGGCGTGACGCCCGACGCCCGACGAAGCTGAGGAGGATCCGACACGATGACGACCGGCTCGGACGAGACCACCACCACCCACGCCCCCAACCCGGACGACCCGCGCAAGCCGGACTCGCCCGACGACCTCACGGGCCGCTCCTGGAAGTACGTCCTGCGCACCACCGTGCGGGAGTTCCAGGAGGACCAGTGCACCGACCTCGCGGCGGCGCTCACGTACTACGCCGTCCTCGCGATCGCGCCGGCGCTGCTCGCGCTCACGTCGATCCTCGGGCTCGTGGGCGATCCGGAGGAGATGGTCACCCGGGTGATGGACCTGCTCGAGGGTGTGCTCCCGCCCGAGGCCCTGGCCTCGGTGCAGCCCATCATCGAGAACCTCACCCAGGCGTCGGCCGCGGGCTTCGCGTTCGTCATCGGTCTGGTCACCGCGCTGTGGTCCGCGTCGGGATACGTCGCCGCGTTCTCACGCGGGATGAACCGCGTGTACGAGGTCGAGGAGGGGCGACCGATCTGGAAGCTTCGCCCGCAGCTGCTCCTGGTCACGCTCGCGCTCCTGGTCATCGCGGCGGTGATCGTCGCGGCGCTCGTGCTGTCGGGCGACGTGGCGCGGTCCGTCGGCTCCGCGCTGGGCCTGAGCGACGTGACCGTCACGGTCTGGAGCATCCTCAAGTGGCCGCTCGTCCTCGCGCTGGTGGTGCTCGCAGTCGCACTGCTGTACCACCAGACGCCGAACGTGCGGCAGCCGAAGTTCCGCTGGGTGAGCGTCGGCGCGCTGGCCGCGATCCTCGTGTGGGTGCTCGCATCGGTGGGCTTCGCGCTGTACGTCTCGCGATTCGCGAGCTACGACTCCACGTACGGCTCGCTGGCCGGTGTCATCATCCTGCTGCTCGCGCTCTGGATCATGAACCTCGCGTTGCTGTTCGGCGCGGAGCTGGACTCCGAGCTCGAGCGCGGTCGCGAGCTGCAGGCGGGCATCCCCGCTGAGCGCGACCTCCAGCTCCCCGCCCGCGACACCAAGGCGGCCGAGAAGCGGGCCGCCAAGGCGGAGGCGGACGTCGCGCGCGGCCGGGCGCTGCGGGTCACGCGTGGCGAGACGAGCGACGCCGACGAGGCGGGCACGGCCGGGTCGGTGAAGGACGCGAAGGGCGACGAGCGGCCGGGCCGCTCCGACTCCTAGCTACCCGACGGCGAGGCGTCAGCCGGAGCGACGGGTCGCCGACGCGAAGCCCAGCCAGTCGTGCCGGTTGCGCCACCAGCACCAGCCGACCTTCGGGGCGCCGCGTCGCTCACGCCCGTCGCGGCCCGTGCCGCCGCTGATCCACAGCGCCGGGGTGCGCGCGTCGAACCCGCCGCGCGGCTTCGCCTTGCGCGTGCTCAGGCACATGAAGCAGTGGTTGGGCTCGAGCCGCTGGGGCTGCTGCAGCAACCAGCTGATCCCCTCGTGCAGCGTGAGCGGCGAGCGCTCGGCCGCGGTCAGCGCCGCCAGCGCCTCCTCGGGCGAGGCGCCCCGCAGGTGGTCGCCGCGCTCGACGTCGTGCACGAGGTAGAGCGGCGAGTCCGGCAGCGCGACGTCCGGCACCGTCGTGAAGTCGTCGAGGTCGGTCATGTCGACCACCACGAAGCCGGGCTTGCCGCCGCGCTCCAGCAGCGGCGCGAGCGCGCGCGCCGGGACGAGGCTCGGGTGGATCGCCAGCAGCGCGGGCACCCCCTGGTTCACCGCGAGGCGCCCGACGGCGTCGCGCAGCTCCCGCTCGTCGCGTCCCGCGAGTGCAGCGAGACCGAGCGCGAGGAGCCGGTCCAGCTGCTCGCCGACTGGTGGAAGCGGGAGGTGCGACGGTGCACCTGGCGAGGCTGCGCCGTCGTGCGCGGGATCGGCGACGGCAAGCTGGAGGCTCCGCGTGGCGGCGGGCGCGGCGGCGTGCTGTGTGGTGGTGGGCTCGGACGTGGGGGCGACGGGCAACGGCTCTCCTCGGTCGGGCGGTCCCAGGTCCAACGCGCCGCCTGCGAGCCGCATTCCCTGGCGTGGGGCGCCGCGTGCTTCCGCTCCCGTTCCGCCACAGCGACTCCGCGTTCTGCCACAGCGACTCCGCGGCGTCCGGCTGGCGTCGGCCGGCCTCGCGACCTGCGGAGACGCAGCGCGGGTACAGCCCGAGCCGCGGTCAGTCGCTCTGCCGTCACGCCCAGTCGCTCTCCCGTCACGAGTGGGGCCGTCCTGCTCGGGCGCGCTCAGACCAGCGGGACGATGCCGAGGATCGTGGCCACCAGGCGGCGGCCGGCGGGCGTCGGGTGCCAGTCGAAGCCCCGGTCGGAGGGGCGCAGCGAGTCGGTCCGCGTGAGCAGGGCAACGGTGGTGCGGATCGTGGACCGCAAAGCCAGTCCTGGGTCGCCGCCGACGAGCTCCCAGCGGAGGGACTCCATGCCCAGCTGGATCCGGGCGTCACGGTCGTTCAGCTGCTGGTAGCGGTTACCGTCGGGAGTCTGGTGGGGTAGCGCGGCAAGGTCGATCAGCGTGAGGGTGCTGGCGGCGACACCGGGCTCGTCATCACCCCACGGCAGCCTCTCGACGAGGAGCTCGACCATGCCGACCGGGTCGTTGACGAGCCGGTCGCCGAGCTTCGTGCACACCATCCGGCCGCGGAACGCGCGGGCAAGCCCGAGTCGGCGCACCAGCTCGCGGAACTGCCCGATCGGAGGCGTGGAGTCCTCGCGGGTCATCTTGCCGATCCACTCGCGGCTCAGTTCGAGCTCCTCCGCGAGCGCAACGACGTCGGCGGGCTTGAGGTAGCCGGCCGCGGTGAGGGGGACGCCGCCGGGTCCGAGGTACGCGAGGAACCAGCGCAGGTGGACGGTGAGGTCGATGCAGTCGCGGGTGTCGAGCGATCGATCCACCAGCTCCGCGGCCACGCGGACCTGCTCGAACATGCTGCCGGGGCCGCGCCACGGCGCCTGGCGCAGAACGGCGGCGACCGCCGGGCGCAACGGAGGCTCGGGGGCGGCCTGGAGCCGGACGCGGCGCGCGGCGCCGTCGAGAGAGAACGGGTCGAGGGCGTCCACGCCGTCGAACACACCGTCGGCGACCAGTCGCTCGTACCCGTGTGCTCCGCCGGAGTCCTCCGGCGGGCACGCCCCCTCCCCCGCGTCGAGGTGCGGGACGCTGACGGCGCGAGGTTCGCCGTCGGGAGTCAACGCGACCAGGGTGAGCTCATGCTCCCACCGGTCGCCGTAGTCGTAGAGGTAGGTGGCGGGCTCGCCGCCGCGCTCGAGGACGTCGGCAACGACGCCGTCCTCGACGTCCGTCGCGCCGTCCTCCTCCAGGGGAAGGTCCGGATGCGCGTCGCGCCACGTCCGCTCGCCGCGGCCGAACGTGTAGAGGTGCGCGTCGTCCCAACCCATGGCCGCCTGGAGGGCGTAGTGCAGGTCGGTGAGCGGGAGGCCGGCGGGGACGCGGAGCTCGCGCCAGACGGGCGGCTCGACGTCGAAGAGGGTGACGCGCAGCGCGTAGGTCTCCACGGGAGGAGCCTGTCAGGTGTCGGCGGGGCCGCGTCCGGACGGCGCCGAGCCACACGTGCGGGCAAACGACCGTCACCCGTCTGATAAGCCATCCCCCGGGCCGGCGTGGCTGACCCAGGAGTCATTCGGCATCGCTGAACTCCGAGTGA
>NZ_VENP01000095.1 GCF_006351005.1 Miniimonas arenae
CCGCACCTCCGGCGACGCCCGCACCTCCGACGACGCCCCCCGCGTCCCCTGGGGCGTCGTCCTCCCGTTCCTCGGCTCCGGCGTCGTGCACCTCGTGCGCCCGGAGGTCTTCGAGCCGATCATCCCGACCCCGCTGCGGCCGTGGAAGCGCGGGCTCGTGGTGGCGTCCGGCGTCGCGGAGCTCGCGTGCGCCGTCGGGCTCCTCGCGCCGACGACCCGGCGCGCGGCCGGCAAGGCGAGCGCGGCGCTGCTGCTCGCGGTCTGGCCGGCGAACGTGCAGATGAGCGTCGACCTCGGCCGTCGCGCGCTGGAGAAGGGTGACGCCGCCTCGATCGCGACCTTCGTCGTCTCGGTCCTGCGTCTGCCCGTCCAGGTTCCGCTCGTCCGCGCCGCGCTGCACGCCCGCTGACGCTCCCTACGATCGAGGGGTGACCAGCCCGCAGAACACGCCTGCCAGCATCCGCGCCCACGCCGAGGACCTCGTCGACCTCGTCGCCGCGTCACCCTCGAGCCTGCACGCGGCCGAGGCGGTTGCCACCCGGCTCGCGGCGGCCGGCTTCACCCGCCTCGTCGAGACCGAGGCGTGGGGCCTCGAGCCGGGCGGGCGCTACCTCGTGGTGCGCGACGGCGCCGTGCTGGCCTGGGTGATCCCGGCGGACGTCACCGCGACGACCGGCGTGCACGTGCTCGGCGCCCACAGCGACTCTCCGGGCTTCCGGCTCAAGCCCGAGCCGACCACCGGCCGGTACGGCTGGCTCCAGGCCGGCGTCGAGATCTACGGCGGCCCGCTGCTCAACTCCTGGCTCGACCGCGAGCTGCGCCTGGCCGGTCGCCTCGTGACGTCCGACGGCGTCACGCACCTCGTCGCGACACCGCCGCTCCTGCGCCTGCCACAGCTCGCGATCCACCTCGACCGCACGGCCAACGACGGCCTCGCCCTGGACAAGCAGACCCAGACCCAGCCCGTCTGGGGACTGGGCGACGCTGCGAGCGCCGACCTGATCGCCGAGGTCGCCGCCGCCACGGACGTCCGAGTCGAGGACGTGCGGGGCTACGACCTCGTCCTCGCGGACTCGGCCCGCGGCACGGTGTTCGGCAAGGACGAGGCGCTCCTCGCCGTCGGACGCCTGGACGACCTCGCGTCGGTGCACGCGGGCCTCACCGCGCTGGAGCGGCTCGTGGGAGTCGGTGGGAGGGAGCGCGACGGCGACGTCCACCTCGCGCACATCCCCCTCCTGGCGGTGTTCGACCACGAGGAGGTCGGGTCGGCGACGCGCAGCGGAGCGGCTGGGCCGTTCCTCGCGGACGTCCTCGGGCGGATCGGCGCGGCGCTCGGCGCCTCGCCCGAGGAGCAGCAGCGCGCGCTCGCGGACTCGTGGTGCGTGTCCAGCGACGTCGGCCACTCGGTGCACCCGAACTACCCCGGCAAGCACGACCCGGTGGTGCAGCCGGTGCTGGGGTCCGGGCCGATCCTCAAGATCAACGCGAACCAGCGCTACGCGACCGACGGCGTCGGGGAGGCCGCCTGGCGCGGCTGGTGCGAGCGCGCGGGCGTGGTGACACAGGCGTTCGTGAGCAACAACGCCGTGCCGTGCGGGTCGACGATCGGCCCGATCACGGCGACCCGGCTGGGGATCCGGACGGTCGACGTCGGGATCCCGATCCTGTCGATGCACTCCGCGCGCGAGCTCGCGGGGACGAGCGACCTGGACGCGCTGAGCCGCGTCGCGGAGGCGTTCTGGCGGTCGTGACCGCTGGCCGCGAGCCGCGTCAGGCGCCGATCGCGGTGTCGATCATCCACGGCGTGCCGAAGCGGTCGAGCAGCATCCCGAAGCCCGCCGACCACTCCGTGGCGGCGAACGGCTGGTGCACCTCGCCGCCGTCGGCGAGCGCGTCGAACGCGGCGCGGGCCGCGTCGGCGTCCGGCAGGGTCGCACACACGCGCATGCCGGAGACGGGTCCGAACGGGTCGGCGAACGGGTCGTCCGACCCGACGAGCTGCCCGTGGGGCGTGGTGAGCGACGCGTGCATGATCGCGGCGGGGTCGATCCCGGGCGGGACCCCGGTCATGTCCGCGGCGGTGACGAGGTCCAGCTCGCCGCCGAAGACGTCGCGGTAGAACGTGAACGCCTCGCGGCACGTCCTGCCGAAGAACAGGTAGGCGTTGAACGACACGGGTGGCTCCTTCGCTCGGCCCCCGCGAGCGCGGGCGGTCACGAGGCTACTCGCGGGCCGCCGCGCGGGGGAGGGCCGGTGCGACCGCGCCAGCGTGCGAGCCGAAGGTCCCGCCCCGCCCCGCACCGGCCCTGCCATGATCGAGCCGACCCGTGCCCGGGTGACACTGCCGCGCAAGGTTGCGTCGCCGTCGTGCACCGCCCGAAGGAGGAGCCCATGGCCCTGACCGATCCCGCCGCCCTGGCGGCGCGCCGCACGTTCGCGCCCGAGGACGTGTTCTTCTCCACGACCGACCGCAAGGGCGTGATCCGGCACGCGAACGACACGTTCCTGCGCCTCGCCGCGCTGACCGAGGAGGAGGCGGTCGGCTCGCCGCACAACCTCATCCGTCACCCCGACATGCCCGGCGGCGCGTTCCGGCTGGTGTGGGACGAGCTCGAGGCGGGCCGGCCGGTCTGCTTCTACATCGCCAACGAGGCGAAGGACGGCGTGCGCTACGACGTGCTCGCCACGATCCTCCCGATCGACGGCGGGTACCTGTCGGTGCGTCTGCGCCCGAGCCTCGCCGAGCTGCAGGACCAGGTGTTCGCGGCCTACGACGACGTCGCCGAGCGCGAGGCCGCCGTGCGCCGCGCCGGTGCGAGCCGCCACAGCGCGGCCGAGCGTGGGGCGTCCCTGCTAGGCGGGGCGCTGCACGCGCTCGGCTTCGCCTCCATGGTGAGCTTCACCCGCAGCGTGCTGCCGCGCGAGGTGGACGCGCTGGTCGCGGCGCTCCCACCGGCGGTCGCACCGGGACCGCGGGCCGGAGCGCTCGGGTCGGTGCTCCAGGCCGGCCAGGAGATCGGTCGGTCGATGACGTCGTTCATCGGCCTGCTCGAGGGGTTCGAGGAGACCGCGCAGCGCATCGTGCTCGAGCACGACTCCCTCACGCCCGCCATGGGCGAGCTCATGGCGCTGCGGATCGAGCTCGCGCGGATCGCCGGGATCATCTCGACCGCCGCGCACGAGCATGCCGACGACGCCGAGCTCCCCGAGCTCGTCAGCCTCACCCGGGAGATGGACGCCTCGTGCGAGGACGCGCTCGACGGCCTCGAGAGCCTGCCGCTGGACCGCCTGCAGGTCGCGATCCGCGACCTCGTGCTGAGGATCGCGACGGTAGGGCTGCTCAACCAGATGGTCACCCGGTTCACGAGCGAGGTCATCGAGGCCGGCCCCGACGGCACACCGCGCGGCACCGAGTTGCGACTGCTGCACACCGCGCTGGAGGAGGAGGTCGACCGCGCCGAGCTGGGTACCACCCGCGTGGTCGACCTGCTGCGGATCGTGCCGGAGCTCACCGAGCTGGCCGTGCGCAGCGTGGACCTCACGCTCATCCGCGCGGACGGGTGGTCCAAGCGCCTGCTCGCGGCCGTCGAGGAGGGCCGGTTCGGCGACGACGGACCCGAGCTGATCGGGCTCGTCGAGGCCGCCAAGGAGGGGCTGACGGAGCGGGTCATCGGGCTGGGCGACATCGTGGGCCTGGCGTCCCGGCTGCGCCAGACGCCGGTGCGGTTCGACCCGGTGTCGCTGCGCGAGCCGCTGCAGCACATCGCGGCCGGGATTGCCGAGCTGCCGTAGGAGGCGGCGCCGTCAACGCGGACGATTGCGGAGCACATGGGTCCGGAATCGTCCGCGTTGATGGCTGCGCCGTGCCTGGCGCCGGCGCCTGGCGCCGGCGTGCGCCGATCAGGCGAGCGTCGCGATGTCGATGACGAAGCGGTAGCGCACGTCCGAGGCGACGACGCGCTCCCAGGCCTCGTTCACGCCGTCGGCGGCGATCACCTCGATCTCGGCACCCAGGCCGCGCTCGGCGCAGAAGTCGAGCATCTCCTGGGTCTCGGCGATCGAGCCGATCGTCGAGCCCGCGAAGGACCGGCGGTACGGGATGAGGGAGAACGCGCGGATCGGCATGGCCTCGGCGGGCGCGCCGACGTTGACGAGCGTGCCGTCCACGGCGAGCAGGCCCAGGTAGTCGTTGACGTC
>NZ_VENP01000096.1 GCF_006351005.1 Miniimonas arenae
GATGAGGTCTGGGCACGATCGACATCCTTCCAGTGGCACCCCACGGCACCACACATCAGGTGTCACCCATCCGTGCAGCAGTCCCATGGTCGGCAAAGACGGCCTCGTGCAACTCGGAGAGCGCGACCGTTGCGCCGTGCAGGGGCCGGCTGTCGAGTGAGCGCCACTTGCCGTCGAGCACGGTGCGCACCTTGTTGCTCACCACGACGTGGGTGTGCAGGTGCGGGTCACCGGCGCGGGAGTCGTAGTGGTCATACGCGGTCGCGATGAGCCCGGTCACGTCGATCTGCGCGACCGCCCCGTCGCCGGGGGCCGCACCGGCCCGAGTGGCTGCAACCTCGCGCTCCATGAACGCAACCACGTCCGCCACCGCCGCGTGGTGGGCGTCGGCGATGGTCGCCTGCGTGCCCGCGTCGGCAACCGCCCACAGCGCCGACACCGCTTTCGGGATCGAGAACGTGAAGTCGAACCCTGCGACCGCACGCCGGGTTCCGGATGCCGTCTCCTCTGCCTCGATGGCGGCGATCGCCGCCGCCCGCTGGACGATCCCCAGCCACGGGTCGAGGTCGGCGACGCGCTTCGCCATGCGGTCGGCAACCGGCGCGTACACCGGGTAGGCGCGGCCCAGCGGCTCCCCGGTGAGGGGGTCGCGTCCCAACCCGACAAGGAGCTGGAGCTGCGTCTCAGAGACCTGGCTGCCGACGAGGATATGGCCGTCGCCGAGCGACGCGACCCCGCCGCCGAGCCACCTGCCGGGCGGCGTTCCCGCCTCGGCGTAGTACCTGGTGAGCGGCGTCGAGAGCGTCCGATTCCCGTCGCCCGCAGCGACCGTCTTCAGCAGGTACTTGTAGCCGTCGCCCGCACTCATCACGCGCATCGAGACCGTCATCGCGCACCTCCTCGACAAGGAGGTGAGCGCCGTGAAACCGGGTCACGCGGGTCGCATCAGACGCGAGAACCCAGGGCCGGAACCTTGATCTGCCAGAAGCGTGGCGGCCCGAGTGTCGATCATCGGATGCCGTCCGCTGTCGGCGGAACCCGGTGACTGGGCCGCCTCGCCTGTCATGTCAGAGGCGACACCTACGCTGTCGCATACGGGGAGTCGAGCGGTTCCCCGCGACAGCGAGAGGAGAGTCCAGTGGCCGCCGGAAAGAAGCTCAGCGATAGCGAGCTGATCGGCGACGCCGGGATCGCCCTCATTCACCGGCGCGTAAACACGATGGGGCACGCGTGGCGCCAACTCGGGCTCGACGCGGGCATCGACGGCAGCATCGAACTGCGCGATCACACGACGGGTGAGGTGTCCAACCGCCACATCCTCGTTCAGAGCAAGGCGAGTAACCGGCCGTTCCCGGGCGAGACCGCCGACCGGTTCCACTACATCTGCGACGAGCGCGACCTCGAGTACTGGCTGAAGTCCGATCAGCCGGTTCTCTTGATCTGTTCCCACCCCGAGTCGGACGGAGCATGGTGGGTGCATGTCCAGAGCTACTTCGCGGATGCGTCACGACGGGCTGACCGCCGGGTGGACTTCGACAAGCGGACGATGGCGCTCGAAGGCAACCTCACCGAACGCCTCTTCGCCGTGGCAGATCCGCAGGGACGCGCACACACTCCGGCACCGGCACACAAGCACGAAACGCTGGAGTCCAACCTGCTCCTCTCGCGCCCACCAGCCCAGGTCTACTCATACGCGACAACTGCGACTAAGCCGCGAGATGTGTACGATGCCCAGCGGGCTGAGAACCTGGGTATGCGCCACGACTTCGTACTCAAGGGCGGCCTTCTCCACACCTTGCGGATCGTCGATGAGACCGGGCTCGGCGTGACCGTCCGCGGTGAGCCTGAAGTCCGTCAGATTGCCGACCTTGCGGCGGGCACCCTCGACGATGAACGACTTGCCGTTCAGTTGCTCAACCGATCGCTTCGCGACGATCTCAGCGACGACTGCGACTACTCCCGAGAGCGTGGCCTTCTGTATGTGCGGGCGACCGACGACCTTTCCGACCGCAAGTGGAACACCGGGGGCTCCAACTGGCGCGCCGTGTTCAAGGCCTACCGGAGCAAGAAGGATCCGGGCAAGGTGAGCTACTACCGACACGCGGCCTTCTCCTGGAAATTCCTACCTATCGACGGCGAGTGGTACTGCGCGCTGACGCCCGACTACTACTTCACGTACGACGGTCGCCACGAGTCCCACTTCGCAGCTGACCTGCTGAAGAAGATCAAGTCTTTTGATCGTCATCAAGCTGTCCGGCAGGAGACGCGAATGTGGGCATCGATCCTTCGTGGCGAGGTCACGCTGCTTCACGAGCCCAAGCCGAAGATCCTCGAGTTCGGGCAGCTCGCAAGCTTCGGAGTTGACCGAGGCATCGATGACGCCTCTTGGAAGCAGGCCACTGAAGCCGCGCCGATGGTGCTCACCCACCCTGAGGCCGCCCTTTTCGAGGTGCCTGCATGAAGCTCTCGCTCCTCGACGAGCCCGAACTGGAGTTCTCAACCGGCAGCCGACACGCCGATCCTCGCCACGGGATCACGTTCTACGGGTCCGCCGACGCGGACCTTGCGGCCCCACGAGCGATCCGTGTCGGGATCATCGGAACGCGTGACGCAATCGACGGCGTCAAACGCTGGCTCGACAAATGCCGCAGCCCGATCGCCGCAAAGTCAAGTCACCTCACGGGCTTGTTCCTGTCCTTCCCCGGTTTTGACACCAACGTCGGCTTCCGGTCGACGATCGTCTGGGACACACGCCTCGAACGACCGATCACTACGCACGCGTTGCGAAACATCGAGTCGCTCAGTCCGGCCGAGGCCGTCGCAGCAGCGGTTGATCTCTATGACACGGAGCTGACAGCGCTCAACGAGGAGCCCGGGTGCGACGTCGTTCTGATTTGCCGGCCCGACGTGCTTCCCGAACAGGTCATGAACTCCGGCACCCCCGACCGTCCGCGACGAGAACCCCGCGTCGAGTACGCCGGTGTCGACTTCCACTCGCTTCTCAAAGCGAGATCACTCAAGACGAGCCGGCCGATCCAGATCATTCGGCGTGAAACCTGGGACGCCGCGTACAAGCCGAAGGGTGGAGATCGTCGCCAGCAACAGGATGAGGCAACGAAGGCGTGGAACCTCCACACCGCCCTCTACTACCAGGCAGGCGGCGTACCGTGGCGGATGACCCGCGCCGCCGAGGACCTCACGAGCTGCTTCGTGGGTGTCGCGTTCTACCGCGACTCGGCCAGAGACACACTCCAGACGAGCGTCGCCCAGGTCTTCAACCAGAGAGGAGACGGCGTCATCGTCCGCGGAGCACCAGCCCGTCAATCAAGAGACGACCGTCAGCCCCATCTGACCGAGAACGACGCCAAGAGTCTGCTGAGCCAGTCGCTCGCGTCGTACCGCCGCGAGCACCGCACGATGCCAGCCAGGGTGATGCTGCACAAGACCTCGTCGTTCACGGACGCGGAGCAGCGCGGGTTCCGGGCCGCGGCGGTCGATGATCACATTGACCTGCTCGAACTGGTCTGGCTGCCGCGAGGCGACTCAGTCCGGCTCTTCCGAAGCGGGGAGTTTCCGCCGCTTCGCGGCACGATGCTCTCACTCTCCGAGCAACGACACGTTCTCTACACTCGCGGCAGTGTGCCCCTCTACAAGACATACGCGGGTATGTACGTACCGTCGCCACTCCCCTTTCGCCTCGTGGACACCGAGTCGAGTGCAGAGGAAATCGGAACGGAGCTGCTCACGCTGACGAAGATGAACTGGAACGCGACCCAGATGGATGGACGGCTACCGATCACAATCCGCACCGCGGAGTCGATCGGTGGAATCCTCAAGCACCTCGATCCCGGCGAGACGCCTGCACCCCGATACGCCTACTACATGTGATCAGCTTCAGAACGGCGGCTTCAGAACGGCGCCACGGATGGCCAGTCCGCGTCGCTCAGATCCGTCGCGTCCGGCGGCTCGTCGTCGAAAGAATCGGCGATGAGCGGTGACAGCCACTCAGTCGTCACCGACATGGTGCGACTGTTGGGAGCGGCCTCAGGTGGGAGTTGGCCAATCCGGCTCTTCCCAGTTGAGGGTGTAGCCGGCTGCCGGGCAGGCGCGGGGTCGGTCGGCGCGTCGGTGCCTGGGTAGAGGTCGA
>NZ_VENP01000097.1 GCF_006351005.1 Miniimonas arenae
CCCCGCGGGGCGTGCGGGCCCGTCTCGCCCGCTGACCCCCGCGGGGCGTGCGGGCCCGCCTCGCCCGCTGACCCCCGCGGGGCGTGCGCGCCCGCCTCGCCCGCCGACGCTGTCCTCGGGTCCAGCGGTCAGCGGCCCAGCCCGCGCAGACCCGTCCCGCCCGCCTGGACGCTGCCGAAGTGGAACGCGAGAACCGCACCCATGGCGAGGCCGCCGACGACCGCGGAGGTGCGCTCCGCCGTCGTGCCGGCCGAGCGGCGCAAGAGCGCCGCGCCGGCGAGCGCGTTGAGCGCGCTCCAGGCGAGGTTGACCGGTGGCGGCGACGGCCCGACGCCGGGCGGATCGGCGAACGGGCTCGGGAACGGTCTGCCTTGTACGGCGGCGACGCCGTGCGGCACCGCATTGACGAGGAGCGCGCCGGCCAGGGCGGCGCAGAGCGCGGCGCCGGGTGTGCTCACGGCGGCGTTCAGCCCCAGCAGAGGCAGAACGGGTGCCCCGCGGGGTCGGCGTAGACCTGGAAGCCCTCGCTCGCCGTCGGGTCGTCGCTGACCTTGAGCAGCGTGGCGCCGCGCGCCAGCACGAACGCGTCCGCCTCGGCGAGGTCGTCGACGTACACGTCGAGGTGTGCCTGCTGCCGCTGCGGACCGTCGGGCCACTGCGGGCGCACGTGGTCCGGGGCGAGCTGGAAGCAGACCTTCGCCTCGCCGTCGACCGACACGATGTGCCAGTTCTCGTCCTCCACCTCGGCGGTCCCACCGAGCAGCGCGGCCCAGAACGTGCTCTCGGCCTCGAGGTCCGGCGCGTCGAACGCGACGACGGTCTGTAGAACGCGCATGGCGGTCTCCTTCGCTGGGGACGTGCGAACGCCGCAGACGCTACGCCGGGGCACCGACAGGCGACGTCGAGGCGTCGCCTATAGTCTGCGCGTGCGCAGGTCGAGGTGGATCGTGCTGGTGGTGCTGGGTGTCGTGGTGCTCGCCGTCGTCGGCGCGTACTGGTGGCAGCGACCGCTGCTGCTGACCGGGACCGGGTATGCCGCGCACAACGCGTGCGCGGTCACGCATGTCGCCGGCCGCGACGATCCCGAGACCGACCTCCCGCCGAACCCCCTCGTACCCGTGCTGCGCTCGACCGTGACCGACGACGGCGCCTCCGGCTCGGTGCTCGGCGTCCTGGCCCGCCAGCGCGCGTGGTTCACGCCCGGCTTCGGCTGCACGCTCGCCGATGCGCCCCCCACCCTCCCGACCCCGACCGAGGTGAGCGACGCCGCGAACCCATTCTCGACGTCGGCCGTCCCGTTGGCGCCGGACGCCTCGCCCGAGGTGACGGCCGCGCTGGACGCCGCGTTCGGCATCGACCTCGACGGCGAGGCGCGTACCGCGCTCGGCACGCGCGGCGTGGTGGTGCTGCAGGGCGGCGAGCTCGTGGCAGAGCGCTACGCCGACGGCTTCACCGCCGACACCCCGCAGCTGGGCTGGTCGATGTCGAAGAGCCTCACCAACCTCCTGGTCGGGCGCCTCGTGCACGACGGAGAGCTCACCCTCGATCAGGATCATCTTCGGCCGGAGTGGACGGACGAGCGGGCCGACATCACGGTGCGTCAGCTGCTCGACATGACGAGCGGGCTGCAGTGGGACGAGACGTACGACCTCGGCACGCCGATCACGCGCATGCTGTATCTCGAGCCGGACATGGGCTCCTACGTCGCGTCGCTGCCGCTCGCGCACGAGCCGGGGACATACCAGCAGTACTCGAGCGGATCGATCACGCTGCTGTGCTCGGTGATCGCCCCGGACCACGGCGGCGCCGACTTCCCGCGCCAGGAGCTGTTCGCGCCGCTCGGGCTGTCCACGATGGTGCTCGAGCCCGACGGCGTGGGTACGCCGGTGTGCGCCTCCTACGGCTGGGGCACGCCGCGCGACTGGGCGGCCTTGGGGCAGCTCGTGCTCGACGACGGCGTGTGGAACGGCGAGCGGCTGCTGCCCGAGGGGTGGGTGGCAGAGTCGGTGGTCGACACGGACGTCGACGGCCAGGAGGACGGGTACGGCCTCGGCTGGTGGGTGAACCAGCTGGCCGACGGCACGCTGCGCTACCCCGAGCTGCCCGCCGATGCGTACTGGATGAGCGGGCACGACGGGCAGTCCGTCTACGTGGTGCCGTCCGCCGACCTCGTGGTGGTGCGGATGGGCTTCACCCCGGCCGCGGACGACCGCTCGGTGCCGCTCGTCGCGGACCTGCTGACGGCGCTGGGCTGACCAGGGAGATCTGGTGTCCGGCGGTCCCGACCTCGGCACGCTCGTGCTGATGCGCCGCGTCAAGGACCGGATGGACCGGGAGTTCGACCAGCCCCTCGACGTCGTGTCGCTCGCGCGCGACGTGCACCTGTCGGCCGGGCACCTGAGCCGGCAGTTCCGGGCGGCGTACGGGGAGTCGCCGTACTCCTATCTCATGACCCGACGGATCGAACGGGCGATGACGCTGCTGCGCACGACCGAGCTGTCCGTGACCGAGGTGTGCTTCGCCGTCGGCTGCTCGTCCCTCGGCACGTTCAGCACCCGGTTCAAGGAGCTCATCGGCGTCGCCCCTAGCGTGTACCGCGAGCGCGGCGCCGACCCGCTGCCGGGGATGCCGCCGTGCGTGGTGCGGCAGGTCACCAGGCCGGTCCGGAGGCCGGTGAGGTGATCGGTCGGGTGGTTGGTCAGGTGATCGGTCAGGAATCGAGAAGCGCCCCGCCGAGGCGCAGACCTAGCGTGTCCGCATGACCACCATCTCGATCCACTCGAGCTTCCTGCCGCAGCTCGACCCTGAGGCCTCGCTCGCCTTCTACCGCGACGTGCTCGGCTTCGAGGTGCGCCTCGACGTCGGGTACGGGGACATGCGCTGGATCACCGTCGGGCCGCCCGACCAGCCCGACACGGCGATCGTGCTGCATCCGCCCGGCGTCGGCTACGACGTCACCGAGGAGGAGAAGGAGCTCCTGCTCCGCCTCATCGCCAAGGGCAGCTACTTCGGCGTCAACCTCGCGACGCCCGACCTCGACGCCGCGTTCGAGCGCATCGTGGCCGCGGGGGCCGACGTGGTCCAGGAGCCGATCGACCAGGACTACGGCGTGCGCGACGCCGCGTTCCGCGACCCGGCCGGGAACCTCATCCGGCTGCAGGAGGTGGGCACGGCTGGGGCGGCTGGTGGCGTCGACACGGCCGCCACGGCCGCCACGGGCGAAGCGTCCGACACGGCCGAAGGAGACGAGCACCGTGGCTGACACCCGCACCGGATCCGGTGACACGTTCAGCGCTGCCGAGCGCGCCGCGATGAAGGAGCGCGCCGCCGAGCTGAAGGCCCAGGCCACCGGCGGCAAGGGTGCGGCCAAGCGCGAGCGCGAGGCGCAGGCCCTCATCGACGCCCTCGAGGCGCTGCCGCAGCCCGACCGCACCCTCGCGACGCGGTTCCACGACATCGTCAGGTCCGAGGCGCCCGACCTCGCGCCCCGCACCTGGTACGGCATGCCCGCCTACGCCAAGGACGACAAGGTGCTCACGTTCCTGCAGCCGGCGAGCAAGTTCGACACGCGCTACTCGACGATCGGCTTCAACGACGTCGCGGCGCTGGACGACGGCGAGATGTGGCCGGCGTCGTACGCCGTCCCCGAGATCACGGACGACGTCGAGCAGCGCCTCCGCGCACTGGTGCGGCGGGCGGTGGGGGGCTGAGCAGGGCTGGGCTGAGCGAGAGTGGCTGAGCGGGGAGGCAGGCTGAGCAGGGAGGCCGGCGGAGCGGGGAGGGCGGCTGAGCGGGGAGGCCGGCTGAGCAAGCAAACGGACGACGGCGAACGGTGAGGCTCCCGACGACGTCGCCTCGTGCGTCCCGTGGCACCGCAAGGGTGCGGCAAGCGACCTCGATTGGTTTCGTCCTGGGCGTGAGGGCGCTGCTTGTCGTCGCGTCGACCTTGCTCAGCTGTCCCCAGGCCGGTGGGGTGTCGCCATGTCCACAGGTGCGTAGTGGGGGGGGGGTGCGTTTGTCGTTGCTCGGATTTACTCTAGGTACACGCGTTCGATTCGC
>NZ_VENP01000098.1 GCF_006351005.1 Miniimonas arenae
CGAGCTCGCCCGCGTCACCCCCGCGGGAGGCGAGCACGCGCGCGAGGGCCGGTACGTCGTCGGGCATCGCGGCGCGGACCCGCAGGTCCGTGCGCGCCCGACCGTGCGCCTCGGGGGTGAACGCGACGAAGTCCCTCACCCGCTCACCGTAGGCGCGCGGCGTGGCGCCGCCGAGCGCCTACTCGCTGACGTCCCACGTCCCGACGTCGGCGAGCTCGACGCGGTCGATCGCCTCGCCGTCGGGAATCACGAAGATCTGGCAGTAGTCCCCGACCACGCTGTCCTCCTGCGGCGGCGCGGCCGTGCCGCTGCAGACGGAGGCGGCGTCGCCGGTGAGGGTCGACGCGGTGACGTCGCTGCCGCCCGCCCGCGCGGTCCACTGGCCGGAGGAGACGTCCGGGATCGCGTCCCACGTGAAGTCCTGGCGCACGCCGTCGCCGAGCGCGATGCGGTAGCTCACCCGCCAAGGGTCGCCCGTGAGCGCGCCGCCGCCGAAGTCGGTCAGGCCCTCGTCGTCGCCCACGCGCTCGACGCTCGTCACCGTGAGCGTCGGCTCGAGCGAGGTGTCCGTCTCCAGCGGCACGACCTCGCCCAGGGTGAACGGCTCCGTTCCCGAGCACGCCGTGAGCAGCCCGACGGCGAGCCCCGCTCCCAGCACCGCGCGCCACACGACGCCTCTTCTCGTGCGACTCATTCCGCTCCCTTCTCCGTGCCGAGCATCTCGGCGCTCAGATCCCACAGCCGTCGAGCCAGCTCGGCGTCCCTGACCTGCGGGTTCACCTTGCGCGCCGGCCGCTTCTTCTCGTAGTACACGCCCGGCGTCCAGTCCTCGGGCGGCGTCCCCTCCGCCAGCCAGACGAGCTGGGAGGCGCCCTTCTCGGGGCTCGCGAGGATGAACCGCGCGAGCGGGCTGGCGTACAGGCAGCGCATGGAGCTCGCCGACTCGGTCGCGAAGCTCGTGGCCACCACGCCCGGGTGGAACGCCGCGGCGGCGATGCCCTGGTCGCGGTAGCGGCGGTGCAGCTCGCGCGTGAACAGGATGTTCGCGAGCTTCGCCGTGCCGTACGCCACCTGCGGGTTGAAGTCGCGCTCGTGCTGCACGTCGTCGAGGTCGAGGTGACCGAAGAACCGTGCGCCCACACTGGAGGTCTGGATCACCGACGCCCGGGACGCGATCAGCACGTCCATGAGCTGCGTCGTCAGCAGGAACGGCGCGAGGTGGTTGACCTGAAACGTCGTCTCGAAGCCGTCGACGGTGGGGGTCGGGTCCCCGAACACCCCGCCGGCGTTGTTCGCCAGCACGTCGATGTGCCCGACGGCGTCGCGCAGCTCCTCCGCGAGCGTCCTCACCTGCACCAGGTCGGCGAAGTCGGCCACGAAGTGGCGAGTGTCGAGCTCGGAGGCGAGCTCCGCCGTCGTGCGCGGGTCACGGCCGACGAGCACGACGTCGTGGCCCGCCTTGGTCAGCTGACGCGCGGCCGCCGCGCCGATCCCGCTGCTCGCGCCTGTGATGACGATCGTCTTCGGCATCTGGCCAGCGTAGGCGGGAGGTTGCGGGCCGGTGGCGCCCGGGTACCGTCCAACCATGCTCACCCACACCGTCCCCAGCCTCGGCCGCCACGTCTCCGCGATCGGCCTGGGCACCTGGCAGCTCGGCGCCGACTGGGGCACGGTCGACGAGGAGGAGGCGTTCGCCGTCCTCGACGCGGCCGTGGAGTCCGGCGTCACCCTCTTCGACACCGCCGACGTCTACGGTGACGGCCGCTCCGAGCAGCGCATCGGCCGCTTCCTTGCGACCCGCCCCGGCCACGGCGTGCTCGTGGCCACGAAGATGGGCCGCCGCCTGCCGCAGGAGCCGGAGAGCTACACGCCGGAGAACCTCCGCGCGTGGGTCGACCGGTCGCGCCGCAACCTCGGCGTCGACACCCTCGACCTCGTTCAGCTGCACTGCCCGCCCACCGCGGTCCTCACCGACGACGCCACGTACGAGGCGCTCGAGGAGCTCGTCGCCGACGGGTCGATCGCCGCCTACGGCGTCTCGGTCGAGACGTGCGACCAGGCGCTCGCCGCGATCACGCACCCCGGCGTCGGATCCGTCCAGATCATCCTCAACCCGTTCCGCCTCAAGCCGCTCGAGGAGGTCGTGCCGCGCGCGCAGCAGGCGGGCGTGGGCATCCTCGCGCGCGTGCCGCTCGCATCGGGCCTGCTCTCGGGCCGCTACGACGCTTCCACCACGTTCGCGGCGAACGACCACCGCACCTACAACCGGCACGGCGAGGCCTTCGACCAGGGCGAGACGTTCTCGGGGGTGCCCTACGACGTCGGGCTCGCCGCCGTCGCGGACCTCGCCGAGGCGCTGCCCGACGGCGTGTCCCTCCCCGCCGCGACCCTGGCCTGGATCGCGTCGCGCCCGGGCGTGAGCGCCGCGATCCCGGGGGCGCGGACGGCGGCGCAGTCGGCCTCGAACGCCTCCGCGCTGGAGCTGCTGTCCGACTCGGGGGCGAGCGCCGGGTTCGACGTCGAGGCGTTCGACGGCGTGATCCGCCGCGTGTACGACGCTCGCCTGCGCGAGTTCATCCACCCGCGCTGGTAGTTGCCGGCCGCGGACGTTGGCCGTCCGCAGGCTGAGACGGCGCGGCTCCTCCTTCGGCGCCTCCCCACCCCGACATAGCCTGACGACATGCCGAGCTGGGGCGGGATCGTGGTCGTCGCCGTGCTGCTCGTGCTCGCGGCCGCGCTGGGACTGTGGCTGCGCCGTCGTGAGGGCCGGAGCCGCTCCGTGCCGACCGCGGCCGGCGACGCCGCCGACCGCCTCGACCTCGCCGCCCTCCTGCCCGAGCGCGACGCCGCCGCCGGCCCCGCCGTCGTCCAGATCTCGGCCGCCGTCTGCTCGCCGTGCCGCGCCACCGCGCGCGTGTGGCGCTCGGTCCTGCCCGACGGGCAGCACGTCGAGCTCGACGTCGAGGAGCACCTCGACCTCGCGTCCGCCCTCCAGGTGTGGCGCACGCCGACGTCGTTCGTTCTCGACGGCGCAGGTCGCCTCGTCGCCCGCGTCGACGGCGTGCCGAGCCTCGCGCGGGCACGCGCCGTCGCCGCCGGGGCGTACGACGGCGAACACCCGTCCGGCGCGGACGTCGCCGACACTCCGCTCGCCGCGCAGGCGGCGGACCATCTGAGCCCGAGGAGCACCCGATGACCGAGCCCACTTCGTCTGTCTCCGGCACTGCGCCTGAGTCGGCCATTCGGGGCATCGACGCGCGCGGGCCGCGCTTCGGTGCGGCGCTGACGGCGGTGCTGCTCGCCGTCGTGCTGGTGCTGCAGGGGACGTCGCCGGACCGGAACGTCGGGGCGCTGGTGGTGCTCGCGGTGGTCGTGGCGGGCTTCGCGCTCGGGGCGTTCGGCGGGGTGCAGCGAACGTGGCAGGCGGCGGTGTTCCGGACGCTGGTCGCGCCGAGGCTGGCGCCGCCGACCGAGCGGGAGGACCCGCGACCGCCGACGTTCGCGCAGCTGGTCGGGTTCGTCATCACGGGCGTCGGGCTCGTGCTGGGTCTGCTCGGCGTGCCGTACGCGGTGCTGGTCGCCGCCGGACTGGCGTTCGTGGCGGCGTTCCTCAACGCGGTGTTCGCGTTCTGCCTCGGGTGCGAGATCTACACGGCGGCGGTGCGGGTGCGGGGGGCGCGGGCCTGACGCGCCTGTGGGGTGGTCGGCGGCTCGTGGGCCGGGTAGAGCGTCGACCGAGCTCAGTCGGAGTGCGGGTCCGTCACCTCGAGCCGGCCACGGCTCCAGGCTTCCCAGAGTCGGTGGTAGATCCCCTGCCGCTCGATCAGCTCGGCATGCGTGCTCTGCTCCACGATCCGGCCGCCCTCCATGACCAGGACCCGGTCCGCGCGCGCCGCCTGATCGAGCCGGTGCGCGACCACCAGTGCCGAGCGGCCGAGCGTCACTTCGTACGCGCCGTCCTCCAGCTCGCCTGCACCCGCCGAGCCGGCCTCCGCCGTCGCTTCGTCCATGATGACGATCGCG
>NZ_VENP01000099.1 GCF_006351005.1 Miniimonas arenae
ATCGACCCGCTGCCCGAGCCGAGGTGCACCACGAGCACGCGCCCGTCGGGGGCGCGCCACAGCGCGGCCATCGAGCCGTCTCCGCCCGTGCGGCAGAACTGCCAGATCGTGGTGGTGTCGGGAAGCGTCGAGCCCAGCCAGGCGGCGACGCGATCCGCCTCGTCGGGGCGATCGCCGCGGAGCAGCACGTTCGTCCCGGGACCGGTGGGCCAGCGGCCGTTGAGCGAGCCGTAGAGGTCGCCGTCCTTGCCGCGCTCGACGAAGCCCTGCGCCTCGACCCACTCCAGCAGCAGGCGCACCGGCTCGGGCACCTCGAGCCCGGGAGGCACCCGGGACAGCGTCAGCTCGGTGAACTCACCCATGCGGGGCACGCTACGACGACCCGGTGACACGCGCACCGGCCGATGCGGTGTCGAGCCCGAGAAGCACGGCGCGTCGCCACGGGCCGAGCACGACGAAGGCCCCCTGATCAGCGCTCGCGCTGGTCAGGGGGCCTTCGGATCGGGTGGGCGATACTGGGTTCGAACCAGTGACCTCCTCGGTGTGAACGAGGCGCTCTACCACTGAGCCAATCGCCCGTGCGGTCCGGTCGAACCGCGGCCTGACGATACTAGCCGAGGAACGCGTCGAGCCGAAATCGGCAGGATCGTGCGCGACGGCGAGCCCGAGTCCGTCCCGTCGCCTCGCCGTCGCGACGGTGCAGGTGTGCGCCGCGGTGCGCCGGAGCTCACCGGCACAGCACCCTGACGGAGCCCGTCCGGACCGACGTCGCCCCGCCGAACCTCACGGATCCATCCGCTCCAGCCGCCGCGCCGCGAAGATCTCCCCCATCGCGAGGGTGAGCGGACCCGGACGCTTGGGCTCGCCGTCGACCGCCGCGACGGCCGCGATCCCGCGGGTGCTCGACGTGATCGCCACGTGCTCGGCCTCGTGGATCGCGCGCAGCGGCAGGGCCTCCTCGCGCACGGCGACGCCCGCCTCGACGGCCCACTCCAGGACGAGCGCGCGGGTCACGCCGGCGAGGCAGCCCGAGGACAGCGGCGGGGTCACGAGGCCCTCGGCGTCCTCGAGGAACACGTTCGTCCCCGTGCCCTCGCACAGCTCTCCTCGGGAGTTGCCGAAGATCGCCTCTGCGGCGCCGTGCGCACGAGCCCGGGCCAGTGCCATCGCGTTCTCGCCGTAGGACGTCGTCTTGAGCCCGGCGAGCGCGCCGCGCTCGTTGCGCGTCCAGGGCACGACGTGCAGGCGCACCTCTCCGTGGGACGGCACGGCCGAGGCCGCGATGACGAGGGTCCCCGGACCGTCGTACCGGTCCGACCCGAGCGGGCCGAGACCGGCCGTCCAGGTGATCCGCAGCCTCGCCGTCGTGCCCGGTTCGGCGGCGTGCCACGCCTGGCTCACCTGCGCGACGGCGTCGCGCACCACCGCGTCGTCGGGCGCGGCGATCCCGAGGCCGAGCGCCGAGGCCCGCAGCCGCTCGAGGTGCCGTGTGAGCGCGAAGGGTGCGCCGTCGATGAGCTCGCAGGTCTCGAAGACGCCGTCCCCCACGACGAAGCCGTGGTCGAGGACCGACAGCTGCGGGGTCGTCGGGTCGATGAGAGCGCCGTGGGCCCACGCGATCGTCGTCATGGCTCGATCCTGCCATCGGGGCGCGGACGGATCCGGTCCGGGTCGGGGGGCGGGCCAGCGCACTGCGGCCCAGGGGGTCCGCGTCCAGGGGCGGCCCGCGAGCGGCGCCAGCGCGCCGATTTGGTCATCCCGGCGAGGCTGGTCTAGAGTCTTATCCGCGCCGCACGGCCGAAAAGGTCGCACGGAGCATGCGGATGTGGCTCAGTTGGTAGAGCATCACCTTGCCAAGGTGAGGGTCGCGGGTTCGAGTCCCGTCATCCGCTCGGAAGCACCCACCTGATGGGTCATCCTGCTGGGAGAGATCTCAGCGTGGTGGGTTGGCCGAGAGGCGAGGCAGCGGCCTGCAAAGCCGTATACACGGGTTCGAATCCCGTACCCACCTCGCAGCGGGCGATTGGCGCAGCGGTAGCGCGCTTCCCTGACACGGAAGAGGTCACTGGTTCGATCCCAGTATCGCCCACCCTTGAGGAGAGGCCCCTGGCCGGCGGAGACGCGGAGCCGGGGGCCTCTCGCGTTTCTGCGGGCACCTCGTCCATGCCAACCTCGGCCTACGGTGTGACGATGCGCCTTCTCGTGCTGGGTGGATCCGTCTTCGTCAGCGCCGCCGTGGTGCGCCACGCGCTCGCCGCCGGCCACGACGTCACGGCCGTCACCCGCGGCCTGCACGGCACCGTGCCCGACGGCGTCACGCACGTTCGCGCGGATCGAACCGCTCCGGACGGCTTGGCGAGCGTGGCGGGCGAGGCGTGGGACGCCGTCGTCGACGTCTCGAGCCAACCGGGCCAGGTGCGCTCCGCCGTCGCGCAGCTCGCGACCGACGGTGCGCACTACCTCTACGTGTCGAGCGGCAGCGCCTATGCGGACACCGCGACGCCCGGTCTCACCGAGGACGGGCCGTTGCTGCCTGCGCTCGCGGGCGACGCGCTCGAGTCGATGGCCGACTACGGCGGCGCGAAGGTCGCGTGCGAGCGGGCGGTGCTCGACGGCGCCTCCCGCGCCACCGTGGTGCGGCCCGGCCTGATCGGGGGCGCCGGCGACACCTCGGGGCGATCGGGCTACTGGCCGTGGCGGTTCGCCCACCCGAGCGGGCCGGCGGTGCTCGTCCCGGACGCGCCCGACCTGCTCGTGCAGCTCATCGACGTCGAGGACCTCGCGGCGTGGATCGTCCATCTGCTCGACAGCGGACGAACGGGAGTGTTCAACGCCGTCGGGCACGCGACGCCGTTCCCCGCGGCGCTGAGCGCCGCGCACGAGGCGGCGCTCGCGGTGGGCGGCGGCGAACAGGCGGGGGCGCCTGACTGCGGAGGCGGACAGCCCGGCGAGCCGACCCTCGTCGCGGTGGACGGACCATGGCTCGCGGCGCACGAGGTCGCTCCGTGGGCGGGGCCGCGCTCCATGCCACTGTGGCTGGACGACCCGGAGTGGGCCGGCTTCGGTGCGCGCAGCAACGTGGCCGCGCTCGCCGCCGGGCTCCGACTTCGCCCGCTCGCCGAGACGTTCGCCGCGACGCTGCGGTGGCACGAGACCGTCGGCGGCGTGCCGACGTCGGGTCTCTCCGACGAGGACGAACGGGAGCTCCTCGCACTCGCGTCGTCCTGAGCCGAGCAGTGGTGTCGTCCTGAGCCGAGCAGTGGCAGGCATCGAGAGCTCTTGAGCCTCCCTGCGTCAGACGTCTTCGTGGGTTGTCCCCAGGTGGCTGGCGTGTCGCTTGTTCGAGTGGGCTTGTGGATATGTTCGTGCAGGTCAGGGCTTGTAGGTCGCACATTCGTATCTTAGACTGGACGCATGGCCGCACCCGTCCTGATCGACCCCGCGCACCACGCGCAGGCCGACCTGGACGCTGCCCTGACCACCCTCGAAACCAT